>CAZAEW010000002.1:0-324689 GCA_964484065.1 uncultured Bacillus sp. | reverse complement strand
CCTGATAGGAAAGTATAACTTTCGCTATCGGCTAAAAAAAGGACCTGGCTGATTGCCAGGTCCTTTCATTAGTTCGGTTTCACAGGGAGAACCCTGATAATATGATCTAATACATTTCTATCCATACCCTTTTCCGTTAGGATATGAACAGTCCCGCGATCTTCTTGGCTTCTTATCAAACGCCCGATTCCCTGCCGGAGGCGAAGGATCATATAAGGCAAATCCACTTCTTCAAATGGATTTTGCAATCCTTCCCTTTTCGCATTAAAAACTGGATCATTGGGTGGAAATGGCAGAGAGTAGATGATGACATTCTCAAGAGAGCGTCCGGGAATATCCAATCCTTCCCATAGATTCATGGCAGCCAGCACGGCATGTTCATTATTTTGGAAATTTGACACAAGCCTGCTGATTTCGGCATCCCCTTCGAAATAAACGGGATGATTCCACTCCCCGGCAAGTCTTTCCTTTAATAAGGATAATTCTTGCTTTTGTGAAACCAAAATAAGCGCGCGGCCTTCCGATTTTTTTATTTGTTCAACGACATAATCCGCTTTGGCTTTTGGATCAGGAAAAGAGGGAAGAAATACCTCCATCATTTCTTCATAATCAAACGGTGAAGCAACTGAAAATGACACATATTCACTTATTCCCAGACTTTTCGCAATATACTCAAACGAGCCTTGGTTCGATAATGTGGCTGAAGAAAAAACATATGGCTTTTTCAGGTTAAAAACTTCATCCCTCATCACTTCTTGCACCATTTTCGGCATAATCACAAGTGTCCGGTCCCCTTCACGGTCCTCAAACCAGACGATCCCGTTTACGGTCTTAAGAAATAAGCCAAGAGAATAGGTGATTTGCTCTAAGTATTCTTCCACAATTTTAAGGTCGTAATCGTTGACAACATAGAGTTCACTGTCAAAAACAAGCTCTTCTTCCAGCTTTGTCAGGAGTTCAAGTAATTCTCTGCCCATTTTTATCAGAAAGGATTGCTTCTTAACAAACTGTTTATCGGAACCTTCCACAGAATAGGAAAATTGTGAAACAGCAGTAAAAAATTGCTCGTTTTTGGAAAGAACATCTTCAATTGTGTAGAGTGTCTCATCCCGAACGTTATTTTCCATCAATTTTGTTAAGAGAGAATCCAAGGTTTGTTCATTAAAGCGATAACTCAATGCTTTTTGGCAGGCATATTCCAATAAATGTCCCTCATCAAACACCACCGAAGAGTGCTCAGGTAAAAGCGGAAGCTGCCCTTCCCGTTTTCTTGATTCTTTTGTCCAAATATGTTCCATATAAAAATCATGTGAACAAATAATCAAATCCTTTGCCCGCCGGTAAAATTCACGATGCAATGTCAGACCGCAGCGATGCCTCCGTTCACAGGAAAAGCAATCCTGCAAGGAATCCCAGCCGATTTTTGTCCATATTTCATCGGAAAGATCAGGATACTCTCTGCGATCACCATACTTTTCAAATGACTGCATCGAAGATCCAGAATGAACAAACTCAGGCAGCGACATGTAGACGGGTTCGATTTCTTCAGCGTCATCCAAAAATCGTCCCTTCTCCAACTTTTGTAGGCACAAGTATTGATCTCTTGATTTGGCCAAACGGACATCTATATTTAGACCCAATATCTTTTCCAACTTGGCAATATCGCCTTCTTTTTTTACTAACTGTTCTATTAACGTTTCATCGGCGCAAGCAATAATGGCAGGCTTGTTCGTATATCGGGCAAATGAAATAGCGTAAAGCAGATAAGCGAGCGTTTTTCCTGTTCCCACTCCAGCTTCAGCAAACATCGTCTTTTTTTCTTTAAACGCTTTTTCGAGCTGAAACGCCATAAAGATTTGTTCGTCTCGCAGTTCGAAGCCCGCTTCAGGCAAAATATCATAAAAAATATCTCCTATCCACTCGCTTAGCTTTTCATAGAATGATTCCGTTTTCGAAATTGTAAATGGCAGTCGATTATTCATTAAATCCCCTCCTAAAAAGGCAAAAAGAACAGCGCCTTTAGTATAGACGCTGCTATTGCATCATTTATTGATTTGAATTCATTTATTTAATAAATCCTGCTGTCAATCCCTATTTTCACTTTTTTCCTCCCGGGGCGGCCTTTTACCCCAAAATTGATAAAGATCTGTGCGGATAAATCCATTAAAAAGTTTTCTCTTTTTTGTAGCTTGTTTTCCGTACAACTCTTCAAAATTTTCGTTAGAAGTTAGAATATATATGGACCAAGTGTCCAATGAAGCAAATGTCTGACCCATTTCTCGGTACATTTGTTCAACCGCACTCTTTTCTCCTAATCTTTCCCCATAAGGAGGATTTCCGACAATCACACCGTATTCTTTTTTGCTGGAAAAATCCTGAACCTGCATTTGCTTAAAATTGATCATATCGCCGAATCCAGCTTCAAAGGCATTTTCTTGGGCAATTTTCACCATACGGTGGTCAATATCACTTCCCGTTATGTCGAGTGGCTGGTCGTATTTTGCAAGGTCTTCCGCTTCAAGTCGAGCCTGTTCCCAAACCTTTTTCGGGATCCATCCCCAGCCTTCTGATACAAACTCCCGGTTAAAGCCGGGCGCGATATTTTGTCCAATTAATGCAGCTTCAATCGGAATAGTCCCGGATCCGCAAAACGGATCCCAAAAAGGGCGCTCCGGATTCCAATTAGTCAGCATAATCATGGCTGCTGCAAGCGTCTCCTTAAGGGGCGCTCCGCCTTGGTCGGCACGATAACCGCGTTTATGAAGCCCCAGCCCGCTTGTATCAATCGTGATTGTAGCAACATCTTTTAGCAATGAGACTTCTAGTTTAAATAAAGGTCCATTTTCCTCAAACCAAGTGTTGCGCTTATAATACGTTTTCATTCGTTCGACGATTGCTTTTTTTACAATGGCCTGGCAATCGGAAATACTAAACAATTTTGATTTTACTGATTTGCCTGTTACGGGAAATTCCGCATCTTCCGGTAAATATTTCTCCCATGGCAGGCTTTTTGTTTTTTCAAACAGTTCATCAAAGCTATAGGCTTTGAATTCACCGACTTTTATTTTGATTCTTGCTGCGGTGCGCAGCCACATATTACAACGAGCAATTGCAGATTCGTCTCCTTCAAAACTAACTCTTCCATTTTCCACCTTACACTCATAGCCAAGGGAGCGAACCTCTTTCGCTACTAACGCTTCAAGTCCCATCGCAGCAGTGGCAACCAATTCATATTTACCCATTTTTTCACCCTTAATTCTTTTTCGGCTTCAATTTGTCTTTAATACCCTATTTACATTATAGCCTTTTTATTCTTAACGTAAAAAGGCTCTCCATCAAGGAGAGCCTTGTACTTTAATCAATAGCATTAATAACGTCCTGTAAGCCATGTTCTGTACCATTGTACTGCAAGCGACTCTCGTCTCGTACATTGGTGGTAATCATCTATCTACAGCTTTAAAAGCTGTCCTTCTCCTTGTTCAATTCCTCAGAGAAAGCGCCCCTACCATAATTTGGGTTTCTCGCTCGCGGGGTTTACCTCGTTCCACCCTTTCCATTTCTGAAAAGGCTACGTCACTGTGGCACTTTTATAGGTATTCATACCATATCCGGATTCGGACTTAGGTATTTTCCCGGCCGTCAGCCTTATCAAGACTGCCCTAGCTTATGAATTCACTAGGCACGAACACTACGAGCATCGCAGCTCGTGCGAGCATGGACTTTCCTCTGGAGCATTCTCATGCGAATGCTCCAGCGATTACCCGAACGTATTAATGACATATTTTATTATATGTATCTTTGCAAATTTAAGCAATCATTTATGCCAGGAAAAACAAGCAGTTATTGTCAATCGTAAAGTTTATTGCCAAAAACGTGTTTTTCAAGGTTAGAAAGACGTTTTAAAATATCAAAATTCGTTGTACCCGCAGGTTGAGAAACAGGCTGCCTCTTCGCAGCTTCTTCCAGCTGTTTTTTTAAACGGAGGTTTTCTTGCTGAAGTTCATCAATTTCTTGATGGAACGTTTCATAATCTTTAATAATTAGGTCTAAAAATTTATCAACATCTTCCTGCTTATATCCGCGGACACCGGTTTTGAACTCTTTTTCTAAAATATCTTTGGCTGTTAATTTGACTTTATCAGATAGCATCTAAATCACCTCAAGTTTCGCCAATCATTACCTATTATTTTTTCAAAAATAACGGCTTTTGTCAATTTTTCTTTTAATAGCTTTATTGAAATTTTTTAGCAGATGTTCCCTCGTTCTTAATACTCAGAGTGGATATCTGCCTCTTCTTCAACCGTCAGTTGCAAATCATAAAACGTAATGAAATAAATTGGATAATCTCTTTTCTTTTGGTACTGCAATGCCATATCATAAAAATACTTTGGGCTCCCTTCTTTTTCCTGATCATAAACCAGCAGCATTGCATCACTTTTATCAATAAAAAACTGGTTCTTTAATCGAAACTGCAACGGCTTTTCATACGCTTTTTTTGTGACGGAATCGATAAAATCAGCTTGAGCAAGGATTGATTCATACCATTCTTTGTTTTTTTCATTCCAATTTTTTTCTTGCTCTAAAAAAGGAGTGATGACAGCAAGCTTTATTTCTGGGTATTCGCTTTGCAGATCAAAGACAACTTCTGCCGCCCATAATTCAACGCCTAATTGTCCGCTGATCAGCACCCATTCCAAACCTTCCCCAATAAATCGGATCAATTCTTTTTTTATTGCTCTTTTAATATACGCTGCGCCCGGATGGTCTTTTTGAAAAATACCCAATTCAAACGTTTTATATCCTGAAACTGCCAGTACTTTCAACAAGATATACCCCTCAATATAAATATATATATATTTCAAAAAAATAGGACAAACATTTTAACCTAAAGAGCATATTATATACTAATTAATAGAAAAAACAAGGGCTGTACGCCCTTGTAAGAGTTCATTATCCCCAATATGGTCCTGCGCCAAACCCCGGGCCCATTGGTCCCGGCATCATACCAGGTCCGCAGCAGTTTAGGTGCTGATTGCACGCTTCATTACAGCACGAAGCAGTATTCGTACAGTAGTGTTTATGTTGGTACATGTGATGATTGATTGTTGTAGTATGCGTTGGGTGAATGTGCGGCACCACCGTTGTAGAGAAAGTATGATTCACAAATTGCTGTGTCGGATGAATAATCGGCGGTGTAATATTCGTTCCAAGATACATTTATAGCTCCCCTTTCGAATATTTATGTTTACATTAACAGCCTATGTCGAAAGGAGTAATCTTGTACTAATGAAAATACCTATTTTTTAGCTATTCAGAATTTATATTCATAAATTCTGGATACGCACGACGGACAGGAAGTCCTCGTCAGGCGAGTGCCAAAGGATGTGGCGTCTACGAGCCTGGAAAGTGCACTAAGGAACGATGCGTGAGAATAAGCATCGCAGCCGAAAAGCTGTGCTTTTCGGTGAACTACGCCTCTGTCTTCCCTGAAGGGCTTGCCAATCGGCGAGTTTTCTTTATAGAATCGCATAAAAGCTATCTTTTAGACTTGTGAACATGACCGCTGTTAAACAAATAACAACAAAAAATAAAAAGAAAATTGCTTTATACATCTTACCAGCTCCATAAAAATTTAAAGTGTAAAATTAATCAACACAAGTAATAATTCTACTCCTGCCAATCGAATTTAACAATCTTTAAATTGTCAAAAAAAGGCCCTTTCCTAAGGAAATTGTTACAAAAAATCGAATTTTGTCGCAATGATAAAAAATGGAGAACTTTGCGCTTACCCGGGAAATGAATGGTTTTTACATAAAAGACGGGTATGCCTTTTCTCTAACTCCTGAAAAAAAGCCGGACTCCGTTTCATATCCGTGTGTTTCACCGCTTTTAAAGCTTTTTCACAGTAATGGATTGCAAGATCAATATTTTTTTGTTTATGTTCTAATAGTTTTGCCGTTTCGATACAAGCTTCAATTGCCCGATCAAGGCTTCCGTTATCCGCAACCTCTTGAAAAAAACATAAAGCCAAGTCCCATTGTTTTGCCTTTTTATATTGATATCCAAGTGACAGCCTGGCATGCTCAGATGCGGCATCTGTCCCATTTACAAGAGATGTAAATAGTTTTTCGGCCCGATTTTGCTCCCCTAAAGCGGCATACCATCGTCCAACTTCGTAGGATTCAAGCCTTGTTCTTGCACCGCTTTTCCCGTTCAATTGGTACGTAAGATGGGTATACAAAGTGATTAAGGATAAGATATCATTTTCATTATGTTTTAAAATACCCAGCATTCCATCCGGCTGCCCACTCTCAACAAAGTCAAAATAAATCATCGGCGCCAAATACCCCGGAATATCATCCTTTCTTTGAAAGCCTAGAATCTCTTCTTCAACGACAGTTAATTTTAACCTTTCCAGCTTATGCTTCCACAGCCTTCTGGCTGCATGATACAAATCAAAGTGTCCGAACTGAGGCAGTTTTGGGACATGGTCCCGCACAAGAGTATGCCTTGTTTTCACCTGGGGCCAATCGAAAGATTTTCCGTTATATGTCACAAGTGTTTTATAATTTACATTTTCTAAAAAACTATAATATAATGCTACTTCGCCTCCGGGATTAGGCAGAAAGTGCTGTCTTAATACAAGATGATCTTCTTTAATGCTCGCATATCCAAGTAAAAAGATGGTATTCCCAACGCCTCCCCCCAGACCTGTCGTTTCAGTATCAAAGAAAAATAACTCCTCAGGATTATGGCCTGCGGCAGATAAAGGGTGCTGAACAGAATTGTCATTCCATAGATCAACCGCATTTATAAATTCATTTAATTGGTAAATTCCGTGTTTATGAGATAACGGATAAACGGTTTCTCTAATAAAACAATATTGCTGATCTAAAAAGTATGGATGGACGTTTTCCCTTTTCCAGCGTTCTTGAAATGGAAGCTCCCCAAATTTCGTTTCCGGAGCCGGATTCCTCCTTTCCTGAACCGGCGAGGATAAATGCGGCTTCAAACGAGATAACTTATTCTTCAGCATCATCAACCACTTCCTCCGTCTTTAGCCCTTTGCAAAAAGGACATAATGATCCGCAGCGCATCCTTCTTTGCATGTTCTCCGATCGTTTCGGCCCCGATACACGACGGGCAGCCTTCTTCACATTGGCACCTTTCCAGCATTTTTTTTGCTTCGATCAATACCGCTTCCATTTCACCGTAAATCATTTCACTTAAGCCAATACCTCCAGGATAGCGGTCATAAAAAAAGATGGTTGGTTTTTCATTATGGTCTGCTTTTACTTGAGGAATAACATGAATATCCTGGGGATCAGCCATGACAAATAATGGTGCAATATGGTTTAATGCATGTGCTGCTCCGACAAGCCCCTGCTCAAGCCTTTCGTGGCCTAATTCTGCCAATGAATCTTTTAATGAAATCCACGCTGCATTTGTATGAAGCTCCTCCTCCGGGAGATGAATCGGTCCGGAACCGATATTTTCATGAGTTTCGAATTTTATTTTTTTAAAAATGGTCGCCATTGCGCGGACACTGACATCTCCGTAACCTTTCTCTGCTTTCATGGATTCCAGAAGCTTGTCCACTTCCAATACCTTTAATTGAACAGCCAGATTGGCATCCGTGTAATATTCAACAGCAACTTCACGGACGAACGCTTTCTTTTCATCCCAGTCAAGCTTTTCCACTTGAAATTGACGGCCCTGATGCAAGTAGATTGCCTCCTCATGGAGCAGCGTCATCGCCGAGAAACGATCCATCTCGCCGATCACTTTCACATTTGCGGCATTCGTTTGATCAATTATGACCACATTTTCCTGGGACGCAGAACGGAGGCTGATATTATGAGCAGGAAAAGAGTCATTCATCCAATACCACTTATCACCGTTTCGGTATAGAATCCGTTCCTCAGCTAAATATTCCAACAGTTCTTCTGTTCCGACATTTCCAAATTGCTCTCCGTTTTTGAAGGGAAGCTCAAATGCTGCACATTTCATATGATCAATCAAAATAATCAGATTATCTGGATTGATTCTGGCTGTCTCCGGGCTTTTATTAAAAAAGTAATCAGGATTTTGTATGACATACTGATCAAGCGGATTTGAGCTGGCCACCATGATAACCAATGCTTCCCCATGACGTCTGCCCGCTCTTCCCGCCTGCTGCCAAGAACTTGAAATGGTACCAGGATATCCGGTCATTATGCAAACCTGAAGCTGGCCGATGTCAACGCCGAGTTCAAGGGCATTTGTACTAACGACGCCATAAATTTCTCCGGAGCGAAGCCCTTTTTCAATTTCCCTTCTCTCCGTCGGTAAGTATCCACCCCGATATCCCCGAATCGTTTTTGGTCCGAGTTCATGTTTTACTAATTCCTGAAGGTACGTTAAGATAATTTCCACTCTGACTCTGCTTCTGGCGAACACAATGGTTTGAATTTTATTTTTCAGCAGTTCTCCTGCCAGATTGCGAACTTCCAGCGTGGCACTCCTGCGAATATTCAGCGGTTTATTGACGACAGGCGGATTATAAAAGAGAAAATGCTTTCTGCCGCTCGGGGCGCCGTTATTATCAATCAAAAGCATTCGTTCCTCTGTTAAGTTTTGAGCGTGCTCCAGCGGATTCGCAATTGTCGCCGATGTACAAATAAAAACAGGACGGCTCCCATAATAATGGCAAATCCTTTTTAACCGTCTGATCACATTAGCGACATGGCTCCCGAATACGCCCCTGTACGTATGGAGCTCATCAATGACAACAAAATGCAAATTCTCGAATAACGAGACCCATTTCGTGTGATGCGGCAGAATGGCTGAATGAAGCATATCCGGATTTGTGATGACAACATGACCTGCTTTGCGAACCTTCTGGCGGATATTTGCTGGCGTATCCCCATCATATGTGTAGCTATTGATATTCATCCCGGCACTCTGGATAATTTCATTGATTTCACTTTTTTGATCCTGCGCTAAAGCTTTGGTCGGAAAGATATAAAGTGCCCTTGCCTCTGGATTTTGCAGGATTTTTTGGATAACAGGCAAATTATAGCAAAGCGTTTTTCCGGAAGCTGTCGGCGTTACCGCAACGATGCTGTTTCCCTGCATAACCGTTTCGTAGGCTTCCTTTTGATGTGTGTACAACTC
This sequence comes from uncultured Bacillus sp., assembly GCA_964484065.1. Classification (GTDB taxonomy): domain Bacteria; phylum Bacillota; class Bacilli; order Bacillales; family Cytobacillaceae; genus JAEVLT01. The sequence goes on along the minus strand of CAZAEW010000002.1, from coordinate 315,533 downwards.
GCAGATCCCTTTTTGATTGAGCGCAGCCTTTATAAAAGGATGCAGATCTTCCGGGAAAGGGGTTGTTTTCGGAGGCATTTCATCAAGGGTACGCCAGCTGACAATGTTCTCTTTATATTGTTCATTTATTTTCAATTCTTCCAATATATCGGTCAAACTTTTTTTTCTTATCATTTTCGCTCACCCCAATACTATTATTTTAGCGAATAAGCGTTCGCAAAAAAAGTACCAATCCGCTTTTTTTCGAATTGAATACGAATTTGAACGGGTTAATCTTCCAACAATTTATTTTTGCATTCATTTCTGAGTGGATTGTTTGTTAAAATAGGAACAGGCTTATTAACTATCAACCGAGGTGATTTTATGAAGATAGAAGATATAAAAAAAGTTCTGTCCGAATTTACCCTTTTTCGAGAATTAACAGATGATGAATTAAGCAAAATCGCCGCAATTGCGATTACGAGAGTCTGGAAAAAACATAGTCATGTTTTTTTGCAGGGAGATGCGCTCGAAAATGTTTATTTTATTTTTGATGGAAAAATAAAAATATACAAGAGTGATATTAACGGAAAAGAGCAAATCGTTAATATGATGAAAAAAGGTGAGATGTTCCCGCATGTAGGCTTTTTCCGAAAAGGGGATTATCCTGCCAATGCCGAAGTTCTGGAGTCTTCAACCTTAATCGCGATCCCCATTTCCAAATTTGAAGGGGTTTTGATTGATAATCCTGAGCTGAGCATGAAAGTATTTCGGGTTCTCGGGGAAAAAATTATTGATTTACAAAATCGGCTGGAGGAGCAAATATTAAACAATACGTATGAGCAAATCATCAAATTGCTGATCCGTCTTGCCAACAAGCACGGCAAAGCCCTTAATAATGGCACCTTTTTCCTAAAGGGGGAATTTACCAATCGCGATTTGGCAAATATGATCGGTACCACGAGGGAAACGATAAGCCGTACGCTTACAAAGATGAAAAAGGATAAATTAATTGAAGAAGACGATTCCGGAAATATGATCTTTGACCCAGAAAAACTATTGGATGAAATCATCTAAAATTCATTTTAAAAACCGCATCTATTGGAAGATGCGGTTTTTATACTTTGATTATTATGAAAGCATTTCTTTCATGTCCTCTTGTGCTGTGCCGATTAATTTTAAATTAAATGTATCGACAAGAACATTTAAAACACCTTCTGAAATAAATTCAGGAGCTTTTGGCCCAATTCGGATATCCTTGATTCCTAAGCTGAAAAGACCTAGAAGAATGGCCACTGCTTTTTGCTCAAACCATGATAATACAATGCTAACCGGTAGTTCGTTAATTTCACACTCAAACGCATCCGCAAGTGCTTTTGCAATTTTAACAGTTGAACCTGAATTGTTACACTGCCCTAAATCGATATAACGAGGAATGTCTGTACCTGGTACAGTACCATAATCCACATCGTTAAAGCGGAATTTCCCACAGGAAGTTGTTAAAATAACGGTTTCAGGAGGCAGAGATGTTGCTAGTTCACGGTAATATTCTCCGCCTGTACCAGGTGCGTCACAGCCAGCGATTACGAAAAATCTTTTTATTTTCCCTTCTTTTACAGCTGCAATAACTTCAGGAGCAAGACCAAGAACCGTTTCGTGATGGAAGCCTGTTAATAGCGTTTCATCAGACTCAATATTTGCCTCAGGCAATTCCAAAGCTCTATCAATTAATGGAGTGAAATCATCATTTGTGATTTTTTGGACATTTTCTAAACCGGCTACTTCATAGCTGAACATGCGGTCAGCATACGTACCTTTGATTGGCATTACACAGTTTGTTGTTGCCAGGATCGCTCCAGGGAATTTTTCAAATAATCGGCGCTGATCATACCAGGCTTTTCCGATATTCCCTTTGAGATGAGCATATTTTTTCAATGCAGGATAGCCATGTGCAGGAAGCATCTCGGAGTGTGTATAAATATTAATTCCTTTACCTTCTGTCTGCTTTAACAATTCTTCTAAAGCAAATAGGTTGTGGCCAGTTACAACAATACATTTGCCTTCAATTTTATTTTGGCTGACACGAATTGGCTGTGGAATACCAAGTCGTTTTGTATGTGCTTCATCAAGCATTTCCATTACACGAACAGCTGACTGTCCCACTTTCATCGCCATTTCAATGTGCTCTTGAACATTAAAATTGGAATTGGTTAATGTCATATAAAGTGCTTCATGTGTTGTCGCATCTACAAATGGATCTGTATATCCCAGCTGATTGGCATGAGTTCTGTAAGCCGCAATTCCTTTTAATCCAAAAATAATCGTATCCTGTAAACTTGCAATGGTTTCGTCTTTACCGCAAACACCCACTACTTTGCAACCACCAGTTGGTGTTTGTTCACATTGATAACAGAACATTGATTTTCCCCGCTTTCATTTAATTTCCTTATTCAGCATACTAAGTTCATCACGTGAATTTAGTGACCTAAATCACACATTTTTAATTGTAAAAATTTGTTCACAAACAAATGAAATAATGATGAAAGGAACCCACTTTTGGTTTGACACATATGATATGGTGTGAATTTTCTCTTGAAAGGGGTTAAACCATGTCAGAAATGCTTCCTAATAATCAAAAAGGAAATAATAAAAACCATCAGGAACCGCCGTTTGGGGAGTTCTTTCGGTCGATGCAGGGCTTTTTAAACGAAAAGCCCATTAAAGGATTTTTACAATCGATTGATGATTTTTTTAAAGCTCCTTTTCCAAATGTACCCGGATTTGCCGTTGAAACAACCGAAAACAAAACAGAATACATTGTCAAAGCAGAACTTCCTGGTATAAAAAGAGAGCAGATTCAGCTCAATGTACAAGGAAATCTTTTGACGATTTCTGTTGAGAATCAACAACTGGAATTAGAAGAGGACGATGTCAATCAAATCTTTCGGAGCGTCCAATCCCGGCACCATTCCTCAAGAACCATTTCTCTCCCTCAAAAAATAAATGATCGAAAAATAAAAGCCACTTACCGTGACGGACTATTGGAAATCCGCATCCCGCTCGAAAAAGGAAAAACCATTCATATTGATGATTAATATATTTTGACAAAAAATAATAGACGGCGGCCGCCGTCTTGTTTTTTATTTGCTTGTCATTAAACTTTGAAAATTCCCCCGAGACCTTTCACAAGGTTTGTCATTTGGGAGACAGCATTCATCATCTGCCCGGCTGTATTCACCATCTTATTAAAATCCACGGAGCCATCCTGCGATTTGAAAGAATTGATTAAAGACTGCATCCCTCCCGGCTGCTTTGGAAACAGATTCGGTTTCGGATATGGATTCATAAACCCGCCTGCCATTGGATAAGGTTGAGGAGAAGGATATACTTCTTCTTGCGGCTGAAGGGGGTTTTTGAAAAGAAATTGTGTGTCCTTTTGTGCAGGAGAATGGACCGGATAGTACTGCTGCTGAACAATTGGCTGATAGGCTTGGTTTAATGGCTGGTATTGTTGAGGATAATAGGGATTCTGCGGCTGATATAATTGCCACTCAGGATTCTCAAAGGGAGGCGGATATGGATATTGACGGACTATTGGTTGATACATGCGCAGCTGCAGCGGATTCCCGTGCATCATTTGCCCCGAATATCCATGATTGTAATAAGGAATCCCTCTCCTTCTATTAAACATGGGCAAACATCTCCTCTGCTTTTCATCACTACACTTTATGTGGATGAAAGCTAAAGGGTGATTCTCTCATTTTAAAGATTAGTGTCACTTATTGGCATAAAGTGTCGGAAGTCTTAATTTTTGAAAAACTAAAAAAATCAGTTTTTCATGGTACGATATAAGAAACGGTGAAGGAGGAGACGAAAAATGAACATTAGCCAATTAAAAAGCTTGTTTACACAAAGCAAGGACTATTCAACTGAAAATGTTAATGAATTATTGGATTTTGCCAGGAAAGCTTACATTCATAACGAGATTAACATCAAAGAATACAGCCTTCTTGTCCGTGATCTTGAAGCCAGAGGTGCATTTATGCCGCTGGACAGCGATACTGACAACTCCCTCATCAACAGTTTAAATTAAAAAGATCATACGTAAAGGGGATACTTAAAGGGGCTGCATCCTGCAGCCCCTTTTTTTTATTTATTATTGAAAACCCAGTTCCATTTTTAGTGAAGATAAGTTTTTATTTCTCATTGAAAAATGGTTATAGTCCCAAATTATTCCCTTGTTTTGGATGATTGTTTCGGTCAGATTTTCGAGGGAGGAAATTTTTTGCTCACATGCGGCAAGTCTCTGTTTTTCTTCACAATACCATTGGCCGCGAAGGTCTGAAAAAGATTCCTCAAGTAAGGATTCCAATTCTTCAAGCTGATGATTGATTTCCGTTAACGCTGTTAACACATTATCTTTTTCAAAGATTGCTCCATTCATTATATATACCTCCTTCAGTTTGTGTTTATAGAAAGATTCTCTCTAAATTTCCTTCTTCCTTCCCTCTTGACAAAACAAGAAGGGATTCGCCAAAGATAGTGCTTTTGTCTTAATGATGCCCGGCTTGATTCGACATCGTCTGAATCGGAATGAAAATATGTATTTCCGCACAAGCTACTATTGGAGGTGGTTATAGAAATGTCAAAAGCGAACAAACAAACCAAAAACCAGCCGCGAAGCGCTCCTGAAAAAAAGACCGGATTCGGAGATAAAAAGCTCGAAGGTGAAAACAGACCGGCTGAATAGAAAAGCAATGGGGCTTCTCCCATTGCTTTTTACATTTTATGGTCGATATGAAAAGCCTCTTTGAGGTGCATCAAAAGATAAAGCTGGTTTTTCTTTGCAAAATACCAATCCGTAAGATGGATATTATGCCGTTGATGCGGTTTAAAGAGCAGCCACGCCGGGGAAATACGCCTTGATAAACTCCAATCTTCATGATGATGCTGATGGTGCTCAATGACAGGAAAGGTTGTTCGTAAAAAAGGGGTATCTCTTTTTTTAAATTGAGGGACCTTAAAATATTGTTCATAGTCATACCTTGAACCAGTATGGGCAGTCGTTTCTGCAAACTCATAGAAATAGGGAAAAAGCCTTTTATTAAATAGGATGTCAGCAAGACTTTTTCCGAGGTTAATCCGTTTTGACAATGTGCGAAACCCGCACACACTTGCCCCATAAAGTTCTCCGCCGCAGGTTGGAAATAAAACACAGCTAAAATGAAGCCAATCCTGGAAAGCAAAAATTAGCGAATGAAATACTTTATGCTTATAAACAGGATGGTCGATGATCGGGGTTTGAATCACATTTTGCTCATTTATAATCAGAGCGGTCATAAGACGGTATTGATCATTTTCCTGCCAATATCTCTCCCATTCTTTTTGGATAAATTCAGAAACACTAAAATAAGGAAGTAAATAAAAAAGCGGTTTGTTTACAGTCGCTGAATATTGATAAACCAAAAGCTGGGGGAATGCATCATGAAAAATAAGCCAATTTGCACGCTCATATGTTAAGAAAAGCTGTTTTCTTGTCCTTGCTTCCAATATCTGCGGGAATATGGAGCCTTCCAGATCACACATATTCCAGCCCCCATTTCTAGAAACCATGCTGGCCAGAAAAGACCAGATCATATCCGGATGCTTTTGAAAATAACGGAAATAAGCATTTGTCCTCGAGATATTGTCTATGTTATTTTTTTTTGTTACCTCGTTAATTGTTTTTATAAACTCCTTTTCCTGTTGTGTCAGCTGATTCATATGGTGCCATCCCTGTATTTTTCGACATTTCCATCTAAAAAAACATCTCTAATCATTAAAATGTATTGGATTCCTTTTTTTATTCCTGATTATTTTGTATAAATTTGATATGATAGGTGTAGTCTGTGAGGTGCAAAAAATGTATTTCCACTATCCGAATGGTAAACGTTATATTCCTAAGGAGAATGAGTTCAACACAAACCGTGTAAATAAGCCCAACGATTCCTTTAGCAACAGGGGAATGACACTTGAAGAAGATCTTAATCATACAAATGAATTCTATCTTAATAGGAACATAGCTGTCATTCATAAGAAACCTACCCCTATTCAGATTGTTCAAGTGGATTATCCTAAACGGAGTGCTGCCGTTATAAAAGAAGCCTATTTTAAGCAAGCATCAACAACGGACTATAATGGAATTTATAAAGGAAGGTATATCGACTTTGAAGCAAAAGAAACACAAAATCCTACTTCCTTTCCTTTAAAAAATTTCCATGCACATCAAATCCGGCACATGGATGCCGTTTTAAAGCAAAATGGGATTTGTTTTGTCATCCTTCGCTTTACGAGCAGTGATCAAGTTTTTTTTCTCGAAGCGTCGGATTTACTGCACTTTTGGGACAGAATGGATAACGGGGGAAGAAAATCAATTACAAAGGCAGAAATAGAACAAAAGGCTCATTTTATCCCCCTTGGTTTTCAGCCTAGAATTGACTATATTAAAATAATAGACAAACTTTATTGCTTTTCATAATGGATTTCGACAGGTTTAGAAAGGAAGGAACTTAATAATGTCAGATCAATACAAGACACGAGAGGAGCGCCGCAAGCAGCTCAACGACGCTGGCAAACAAAATAAACAGCAAAAGAGCCAGAAAAAATCTCTCAGCATGTTTAAAAAGATTTTGCTCTCTCTTGTCGCATTAGGAATCGTCGGTATGTTAGCAGGAGTGGCATCATTCGCCTATTTAGTTAAAGATGCTCCCAAGCTTGATCCAAAATTATTGAAAGACCCTGTCTCATCAAAGATTTTAGATAAAGATGGAAACTTAATTGCAGAAGTTGGGGCAGCAAATAGAGAATATGTAGCTTATAAAGATATTCCAAAGGTTGTAGAAGACGCCTTTTTAGCGACAGAGGATTACCGCTTTTATCAGCACCACGGGATCGACCTTGTCCGACTTGGCGGCGCCGTATTGGCCAATTTTCAACACGGCTTTGGCAGTGAAGGTGCCAGTACGATTACGCAGCAGGTAGTAAAAAATTCGTTTTTATCACCGCAAAAAACGTTAAGAAGGAAAGTCGAAGAAGCATGGCTCGCCTATCAGCTCGAACAAAAATATACGAAGCATCAAATATTTGAAATGTACGTCAACAAGATCTATTTTTCTGAAAACAGCAACGGTGTGGCCACCGCAGCCAAGGCTTATTATGGTAAATCTTTAAAAGAGCTGACACTCCCGCAAGCAGCAATGCTAGCTGGGCTGCCGCAAAGCCCTAATAATTATAATCCAAAAAAATCTCCGGAATTAGCTGAAAAAAGACGGAACATTGTACTCAGTTTAATGTACCAGCATGGTTTTATTTCAAAAAGTGAGTATGAAAATGCCATAAAAGTCCCTGTTACCGACGGGCTGGTTAACGAAAGTCAGATAGATGAAAAACCGTTTGACTCCTTTGTTGATGAAGTGATCGATGAAGTGAAAAAAACCAGTGACTATGATATTTTTACCGATGGATTAACCATTTATACAACGGTCGACTCAAATGCGCAAAAACAAGTTTACCAAATTCTAAATACGAATAATTATATCAAATATCCGGATGAACAATTTCAAGCCGGTATCACCCTCCTTGACACAAAAACAGGAGAAATCCGCGCGATCGGCGGAGGAAGAAATCAGCAGGTACAACGCGGGTTCAACTATGCGATTGATACGAGACGCCAGCCGGGTTCCACCATCAAACCAATCCTGGACTACGGTCCTGCCATCGAGTACTTAAATTGGGGCACTTACCAAATGATTGATGATAAACCGGTTAAGTATTCTTCAGGGGTCGATTTTGGAAACTGGGACAATCGATACATGGGTAAAATGACCATTCGTACTGCCCTGCAGCTGTCACGAAATTCACCGGCAGTTCAAACCTTGCAGCAGGTTGGCACGGACAAAGCCAAAACGTTTGCCAACAATTTAGGCATTCCGCTTAAAGAGGTATTTGAGTCATATGCAATCGGCGGTCTCCGTGACGGAGTGTCACCGCTTGAAATGGCAGGCGCCTACAGCGCATTTGGAAATAACGGTTTCTATACAAAACCATATGCCATTAAAAAGATTAAGCTTCGTGACGGCACAGAAATCAATACAACTCCAGAAACGAAGCTTGCTATGAAAGATTCAACTGCCTTTATGATTACGGATATGTTAAAAAGTGTCCTTGTTTCTCCTGGTACAGGTGTATCAGCGAATGTACCCGGGTTAAACATTGCCGGTAAAACCGGAACGACAAATTACTCTGACGATGAATTGAAAAAATGGGGTATTAGAAACAGCAAGGATGTCCCCGATGCTTGGTTTACAGGATATACAACCAATTACACGGCTTCGATCTGGACGGGTTATCCTGATCGAAAGACTCCGATCAAACAAGGCGATAATCAAAAGATTGCCCAATTGATCTTCAAAAACTTAATGTCATATGTATCAAAAGGCACCAACACACCTGATTTTACAATGCCTAAAAGTGTACAAAAGGTTCGAATTGAAAAAGGATCAATGCCGCCTGTATTGGCAAGTGATTACACACCTGACAGTGAAGTGCAAATTGAGTACGCCGTAAAAGGCCATGCACCGACTAATGTTTCAACCAAGTATTCCAAGTTAAGTGCACCAATCAATGCATCAGCGCGCTATGATCAAGCTCAAAATCAAATCACGCTCACTTGGAATTACAACAATACGACAGGAAAGAATGTTCAGTATGATGTCAGCGTTTCGGTTGATGGCGGGGCAGCACAAAAGCTTACAACAACAACGGAAACCGGGTTGAAGATTTCCAATCCGAAAGCGGGAGGAAAATATACATTCACGATAACAGCTATCAGTGGCGGAAACACTAGCGACCCTGCGACAGCCAGCGTGGCTGTCCCGGGGGCGACAGATAACAATCAAGGGAATAATTCCAAGACCAATACAAACACGGATCAAAATACCGGAACTCAAGGGAATACTGGTGGAACACCAACAACTCCTGGCGCTGGTACTGGAGGAGGGGCTACTCAGGGAGGTAACGGCAATGGAACGGATACACAGAATGGCCAAAACGGTTCAAACACGAATAATACAACTACCCAAACTGGAGCCGCCGGAATTATCAGCCGGTACTTTACCAGATAGAAAAAGCGTCTAATCCTTCATTGGATTAGACGCCTTTTTTTTTAATCATTTTTTTGGCAAACAGTTTTTCCTGCTCCACCATCAATTCACATAATTGAATATATGACGGGAACAGACTTGGCCTTGCTAGAATAAAATCCAACCGTTCTTTTAAGTTAACAGGCTTAACCTCTAAATCATCGAGGGGAGGTGAATCGTGAAAACTGTACGGCTTGTCATTGCTTAAAAACAAAAATTGAATAAATAAATCAATTCCTTTTTTTGTAACTTCCTCTGTTCCTTCTTTTTTCCGCTGCCGATGCAGCTCTTCTATTTCCCTTTTTACTTGATGCCATGTATCCATTAATTTTGAAAGAGAATCATCCATTTGCAGGTACCTTCCCTTTCATTCTTTTTTTCCCTTCCCTGCATAATTCAAGTAAAGGACATATTTCACATTGAGGATTTTGGGCTTTACAATGGTAGCGGCCGAAAAAAATCAGCCGATGATGCGTAATCCCCCATTCCTCTTTTGGAACCTTCTTCATTAAGGTTTTCTCAACCTCCAAAACGGAATCCTTCCAGCGGCAGATTCCAAGCCGCTTGCTGACTCTTTCCACATGGGTATCTACAGCAATGGCAGGAATCTCAAATGCCACGGATTGGACTACGTTTGCTGTTTTACGGCCCACACCCGGGAGCTTTGTTAATTGATCTTGGGTCTTGGGAACCTGGCCGTTATATTCGTCTAAGAGCAGCTTGCAAAGTCCCTGGATATTTTTTGCCTTATTCCGATAAAGACCGATCGACCGAATATCATTTTGCAATTCTTCAAGAGGAACCTCTAGAAAGTCCTCAGGCGTTTTATATTTTTTAAATAGTTCTTTCGTTACTTTATTAACAAGGGCATCCGTGCATTGTGCCGAAAGTGACACAGCAATCACCAATTCAAAAGGATTTGAATGAATTAACTCACAATGCGCTTCAGGAAACATCTCTCCTATTTTATCGAGGCAAAAACGGATTTGTGTGCTGTTTAACATCATATCACCTGCAATCGTTATCAAAAATCATTCGATTCATTTAGAAAACGAGAGAAACATTTTCTCTCGTTTCTTTCAAACTATTGTTCAAGCCAATTATAAAAAGGAATAGGCGTTGAGGGCTGTGCATCCTCCTGATTTTTCCTGCCCTGCGATTGTTTTTGGCGGAATTTTCTTCCTTGATTTTTTGCTTGTTCAATAGTTTTAATTCCATTTTTCTTCCATTCAAATAAGATACGATCAATATAACGAAAATTCAATTTACCCGACATAACCGCTTCACGCAATGCCGCTTTTATAATCCCGGGATCATGGCGGTCATCATCCATCCACATCGCAAGTGTTTCACATTCAAACGGAGATAATGGCCGTCCAAATTCCTTTTCAAAGCAGGAGTATAAATCGGTTTCCTCTGATTGTTGATGTTGGTTTTGCTCTGTGTGCTGTTCTGCCAAAAATTGCTCGGCCAATTTTTCCCACAACGGTTTTAAGGAGTATTTTTCGCAGCGAATCCCTTCCGTTGTATAACCATCTATTATTTCAATGAATCCACTTTGGATAAGTTTTCTCAAAATGTCCGTACACTCAGAATCAGAAATCGTCATCCGGGCAGATAACTCTTTCGGTGTAGGAAACTCATTGCCTTTTTCTAAGAATGACAGCACATGGATCATAAGCATAAGTTCATATTCATTAAGCCCAATATTTCTATAATGGGAAACAAGAAAAGCAGGAATGGTGATGTTCCCTTCCTGAAGCCAGGCTAAAAAATAAGTTTTCATCTTCAGAACACCTCCATTACAGTATACCATGAACATGAACTTCCGGTTAAGGTGAAAGAAATTGTAAAATAAAAAGCCTGCAGAGGCAGACTTTTTATTTTTTACATTTTTTCAGTTACGTACGTGCGGATTCTTTCAATCGCTTTCTCTAAAAGCTCCAATGAAGTCGCATATGAAAGGCGAATATTATCAGGAGTACCGAATCCAGAACCAGGTACAACCGCCACTTTTGCTTCAACGAGCAGTGCTCCGACAAATTCATCAACGGTATTAAATCCAGTTAATTTTGCAGCTTCCTTAACATTAGGGTACAAGTAAAAAGCACCCTGCGGTTTAACACATGAAAAACCTGGAATTGAAACCAGTTTATCATAAATAATATTTAATCGTTGTTCAAAAGCCTTGCGCATTTCTTCTACCGGTTCCTGTGAACCGGTATATGCAGCAATTGCCGCATATTGGGCAGAAGTTGTCGGGTTTGATGTGCTGTGACTGGCAAGATTCGTCATCGCTTTGATAATTTGAGCATTACCAGCAGCGTAACCAATTCTCCAGCCTGTCATAGAATGAGACTTTGACACACCATTAATGATGATCGTTTGTTCTTTTAATTCAGGAGACAACTGTGCAATTGATACATGCTTATTACCGCCGTAGATCAGCTTTTCATAAATTTCATCCGAGACAATCAAAATATTTTTTTCAAGGCATACTTTACCTAATTCAAGCAATTCTTCTGACGTGTACAAAACACCAGTAGGATTGCTAGGTGAATTAATAATGACAGCTCTTGTTTTCTCGGTTATAGCTTCCCTCAATTGCTGAGCAGTAATTTTGAAGTGATTACTTTCAATTCCTTCTACATAAACTGGCTTCCCTCCGGCTAATTTAACCTGCTCCGGATAACTTACCCAGTACGGGGTCGGAATGATGACTTCATCGCCCTCATCCAGGATCACCTGAAATAATGTGTACAGAACATGTTTTGCTCCGTTGCCGACAATGATTTCACCCGGCTGGTACTCAATTCCCTGGTCATCCTGGAATTTTTTAATGATAGCCTTTTTTAAGGCTGGCAGCCCGGCAGACGGAGTATATTTGGTCTGCCCTTCAATCATTGATTTATATGCCGCTTCAATAATATGCTGAGGTGTATTAAAATCCGGTTCCCCTGCTCCAAGACCGATCACATCTACTCCTTGCTCTTTTAATTCTTTTGCCTTTGCTGTTATGGCCAAAGTGGTTGACGGGGTAAGAGACAATACCCGCTTCGCTAGTTTAACTTCCATGCTAAATTCCTCCATTCTCTAAAAAATACTATAAATTTTCAATCTTTTTTAACCATTCGCCTGTTTGAAAATGTATATAATAATAATTTATTAAATTATTATCAGAGGTGTAGTAGATCTCCCAAAATGGAATATTTTTCTCCATTCCTAGGCGGACGGAAATAATTTTTTTGGGGTGAACAGATTGTTCAAGCTTCCCGATGGCCTCCTGCTCTGTTAAGCCGCTGCTTGCTTTTTTAACAATCACTTGCTTACTTTTTTCAGGTATCCAAACAATAATTTTATTACCCTTTTTATCCTTACCCTCAATCACATCAACGGTTTCATTTCCATGATAGACGTGAAATTTATCTACTTTGCGAATATGAACTTTTTTTTCGGCCATGGCTACCGCTTTTTTCTCAGCATTATTAATTGGTTCGATGGCCCGTAAATATACGCTGATTAAAATTCCGGCCATTATAATGACGATTCCACTGATTAAAATAATCCATTTTTTCATTTTTTTACACTTCTCTATGTATGATAAATGGTAAAAATCGCCTTATTTTGGTCTTCGTGATCTAAAGCAAGACCAAACTTGAGATTTTTTTCATTTAAGGTTCGGTTTAAAGTATCCACAATTTTATATAAATCGGGGTTATTCTGGATTTTAACTGTTGAAAGAATTTCAATATTCGCTTCCATATAGAAAATTCCACCTTTAATTACATAATAATTTAAGTAAGCTGCTTGGTTAACAAAGGATGCTACTAAAACATTATATCAGGTGAAAACAATTTGGCTACCTAAAGATACTGATTTATCAAACTTTTTGTCCATTTAATGAATCATTTTCTTGGAAAGATTTGATTTTCAGTACGTGAGCAGCTGATTCATCCATCCTGATGTTTATAACGATACCCATTTTAACATAACCATTCTTGTATGACCCGAATTAATTCATCAATTCCCCCTTTTTTTACGGGGACATCTGGTATTGATTTAAAAAAAGCATAGCCATACTTTGTGGAAACAATTCTCTTATCAAAAACGACGATGATTCCACGATCCTTTTCTGTTCGAATCAGTCTTCCAAATCCCTGTTTAAATCTTAAGATGGCCTCAGGCAGGGAAAACTCCATAAAAGGGTTCCCGCCTTGTTTTTTAATTAATTCACATTTAGCCTCTGTGTATGGGTCATCAGGAGAACTGAACGGCAGTCTGACAATAACTAAACAGGATAAATCTTCTCCGGGTATATCGACTCCCTCCCAAAAGCTGCTTGTACCAAGCAAAATAGCCTTTTCATAGCGCTGGAAATTTCTTGTCAGCCTCGTTTGGCTGCCGCTTGTGATTCCTTGGGCAATAATGGCAAAGTCATTTAAAAAGCCGCTCTCTTTAATGAGCTCATAGGTTTTCTTAAGCATTTCATGTGAGGTAAAAAGCAGTAGCATTCTTCCTTTTGTTGCCTCTGCAATTGAAATAATATGTTCCGTTATCGCAATGACATATTCGTCCAATTCTACCATATTTACTTCCGGTAAATCCGTTGGAATCAGGAGCTGAACCTGTTTTTTATAATTAAAAGGCGATGGTATACTCAATTCATGAATGGAACCATCCGCTAAGCCTAATTCTTTGAGAACATAATGGTAGGATTGATTGACCGTTAGGGTTGCTGACGTAATCACGACACTTTTCTTGCTTCCAAACAAATCCTTTTTAAGAAAATGTGCGGCAGAAGGCGGCATCATTGTGATGGTTGTAACATTCTGCGGTGCCCTGAGATCCATCTCCACCCATTTCACGTTATCCGACTCTGTTAAGATGGCTTCCTGAAATGTTTCCCAAATTTCTTTGATTTCAGCTAAAATGGAACCCATTTGGATCAGAACCTTCTTTTGTTCCTCCGAAAGGGATCGAATATATCTCTCCATTAAGCCGATTCTTTTTTGAAAATGATCATGAACGTCTTTCAGCAAAAATACCAATCGTTCTGCGCAAAAAATCATGGCAGATGATTCTTTGCTGCGGGGGTTGAAACGAACCCTTAACCGCTGGGGTTGTTTTTTATTTGCCGGGCTTTTTTGTGCATAAAGAGAGGTAAGTCTAAAAAACTCGTCCACCTCGTAAAAAAGTTCGCCCATCAGCCGGTTTAGCTCAAAAGAGTGAATCAGTTCATCCCGATCATCCTGAAGTCTTTCCACCTGCATCTCCAGTTGGAAAAATAACTGTTTTTGCTCGTAAAGCCCAATCTGGCTAAAAAACAATCGTAAACCTAAGTAATCCAGCTTACGGCCAAAATAGTTTGCAGCTGCCTTTTCGAGATGATGGCCTTCATCAATAATGGCATAGCTATATTGTGGCAAGATTGAATTTTGGGTGCTAAGATCGCTTAATAATAAGGAATGATTGGTAATGATCAAGTTTGCCCGTTCTGCCTTTTTTTTGGCTCTGAGATAAAAATCTCTCTCCATCCATGTTTTTGTTTGACGGGAGGTGTTATCTAATTTGATTTTATTCCAGTAAATTTGGCCACCGCTCGATAGATTTAGTTCATCTTTATCGCCGGTGCCTGTTTCTAAAAGCCAAATGAGAATCTGCATTTTGGTTAAAATTGTATCATAATTATCATTATCATCGTATAAGGTTTGACTAAACCTTTCCAAGTTTATATAATGTTCCTTTCCTTTTAAAAGGACTGCTGTGATTGGAAATGGAACAATCCTTTGCAATACAGGAATCTCCTTCTGTATTAGCTGTTCTTGCAGTTGAATCGTATGTGTGCTAATAATGACCTGAGTTTCCGTTTGATGAGAAAAATAGGCTGCAGGCAGCAGGTAGCCAATCGATTTTCCTACTCCTGTCCCCGCTTCAATAATCAAATGGCTTTGGTTTGAAAAAGCATTGTATACCCCGTCCATCATGACAAATTGTCCTTGCCTCTTTTCGAAAGGTTTAAACGCCTTTTCAAGAATTTCAATTTTTTCCTGGTCTAAAAAAGGAAACCTGGCAACTGCTTCCTTGACCGTCCCCATGTCCCTGGATTGAATCTTTTTTAAAGCTATCCCTTGAAAAATTTCGATTTCCGCGTTCAGCTCTTCCACTGTTTTTTCTTTTTGCAACAGTATTTCCGACAATAATTGCTGCAAGTCACTTTTTAATCCTCCAGAAAGCTCTGCAAGCTGTGACAATGTTTTCCTGGGAAGTTGTGATATTTTATTTAAAAGCAGCAAAAGGAGCTCAGCCGTTACTAAGGCATCGCTATCCGCTTGATGCGGGCGGTCGTGCATCAAGTTTTCCTGTACTGCTAAATCAGAAAGCTTATAGCCATCTGCAGTCGGATAAAGGATTCTTGCCATTTCAACAGTATCAAGAAGGGGTCCGTAAAATCCGTTATAGCCAGACTGGGTCAATTCATTCTGAAGAAATGATAAATCAAATAAAACATTATGGGCGACAAAATAGGTATCTCCCAATAATGACATGACCTTTGGGGCAATTTCAGAAAAAAGCGGAGCATTCTTGACCATTTCATCATTAATTCCTGTCAATTCCTCAATAAAAGCAGGGATTGGCTGGCAGGGATTCACGAACGATGAAAAAGTCTCCGTAATTTGCCCGTCCTCCACCACTACCGCTGCCACTTGAATAATTTTATCGCCTTTTTTGGGCGAGTTTCCTGTTGTCTCTAAATCAACAACAACAAATCGATTTAACATGTTTAAGCACCTTACCTTCACATAACAAAAGGTATCATAAAATCGGTAAAAAGAGAAAGAATCTATTGAATTTATATCTTTTTAATCATACTTGGAAAATAAAAATCCCCATTAAATGGGGATTAAAGAATGGTATGAGCAGGTTCAGCATAAAGAAGTTCTTTTATCCGGTTGTTTTCATCCATGATGGCCACTTTTGGTTTATGGTCTTTAACTTTTTCATCCGGTACTAAAACATAAGAAATAATGATGACGATATCCCCCGGCTGAACAAGGCGGGCAGCCGCTCCGTTTAAACAAACAACACCGCTGCCTCTTTCTCCAGGGATAATATAGGTTTCTAAACGTGCCCCATTGTTATTATTGACAATCGCCACTTTTTCATTCGCAGCCATCCCTACTGCATCTAATAAATCCTCATCAATGGTAATACTGCCAACATAATTTAAGTTTGCTTCCGTAACAGTGGCACGATGGATTTTCCCATTCATCAAGGTGCGAAACATAGATTTTTTCCTCCTAAAATTCCATTACTTTGTGATATCTAAGATAAGATTATCAATTAACCGTACACCCGAAAATTTTACTGCCATGGCAATAATTATCGTTCCGGTTATTTCTTTCAAAGGTTTTAACTGCGGATAGCTGTAAATTTCAACATAATCAACCTGACCATCGGTATCATGATCAATCTTCTTGGTAATCAGATTCATAATTTCAGCTGGATTTCGTTCACCTTGATCGATTGCTTCTTTTGCCAATTGAAGGCTTCGGTATAACTCTGGTGCCTGTTTCCGTTCTTCTGGAAGAAGCTTGACATTGCGCGAGCTTTTTGCAAGACCGTCTTCTTCCCGGATAATATCAACTGCGATCAGCTTGATTGGAAAATTAAAATCATCAATCAATCCGTGAACGACAGCCACTTGCTGAGCATCTTTTTTTCCAAAGTAGGCTCGATCAGGCATTGTGATATTAAATAATTTCGTTAAAACAGTGGCAACTCCGTCAAAATGACCCGGCCGGGATTTCCCGCATAAAACATCCGTTCTCTCATTAACTATTACGGTTACGGAAGGCGGATTGCTTGGGTACATTTCCTCAACTGAAGGATAAAAAAGATAATCGACTTTCTCACTTTCTGCGAGAGAACGATCCCGTTCAAAGTCGCGGGGATAGGTTTCATAATCCTCCTCTGGCCCAAACTGTAACGGGTTTACAAAAACACTTAAAACCACGATATCGTTCTCTTCTCTTGCTTTTTTTATTAAGGTTAAATGGCCTTCATGCAAAAAGCCCATTGTTGGAACAAATCCGATTGATTTAGACTGCAGTCTGCCTTCCGCTACTTTTGCCTGCAGTTCCTTAACCGATGTAATGACTTTCATTGTATGCCTCCGTACAATCCCTTTAGTTCTTGTTCTTTCATCGTAAATGAATGCTGGTCCTTGGGGAATTGTTTATTTTTCACTTCTGTTACATAGGACTGAATCGATTCTAAAATAAATGGATTCAGAGAATGATATTGCTTTACAAACTTAGGCACACGGTCAACACCATAGCCTAGGATGTCATGATACACAAGAACTTGTCCATCCACCTCAGCTCCTGCGCCGATACCGATTACTGGAATCGAAACTGCTTTTGTTACTTCTGAAGCCAGCTGCTTTGGAACGCATTCAAGGACGACCATAAATGCTCCAGCTTCTTCACATTTCTTGGCATCTTCTAAAAGTTTTTTTGCTGCTTCAGCATCCTTGCCTTGTACTTTATATCCCCCTAAAACACCGACAGATTGAGGTGTTAACCCCAAATGTGCACAAACTGGAATACCTGCATTTGTTAGAGCGGTTATTTTTTCAAGCACTTCACCGGCTCCTTCAATTTTTACAGCATGAGCACCTGTTTCTTGAATTAATCTGCCTGCGTTTTTTAAGGTATCATTCTTCGATAAATGGTAGGTCAAAAAAGGCATGTCAACAACAATAAAGGTATCCTTTGCTCCCCGTTTAACCGCTTTGGTATGATGAATCATATCATCCAAGGTTACCGGGATCGTTGAGTCATAACCCAGGACGACCATTCCTAAAGAATCTCCCACCAGGATGATATCAACTCCGCCTTGCTCAGCTTGTTTTGCTGCCGGAAAATCATAGGCTGTTAACATCACAATCTTTTCATTATTCTGTTTCATTTTAAAAAAATCGGTAGTCTGTTTCATATTTTCCCTCCTAATAGTGAATAGAGAGGAAATAAAACGATCTAATGAGCTGTTCCTATTAAGAAAAGCGCTGAAGCTGGACAATTCTCAAAGTCCCAGCTTATACTTTCTTATACTTAAAAAGGATCCTTCTGAAGGCAGAGGATCCCGATACTCATTACATCTTTCATCCCTCTGTCCCGGTCCGTAGTGCGGATCTAGGCAGAACCTTGTTTTGTTATTATTAGCAAAGGTGCAGTTCTTAAGTGATACCGCCCAAAAGAATTATAGCAAAGAAATTCATTGTTGGCTATCAGAAAATTCTAATTACTTTCATATTTCGATATCCGCTGAATAAACATGATGGATTTTGCCGTTTAAGTCCTGAATTTGTAATACCCCGTCATTAGTAATTCCCAATGCTTTTCCTTCAATGATCTCATTTAGTGTACGAGCTTTTATATGCTTCCCAATACTGACTGCATATGTTTCCCAGAACTGCTTTATCTGCGCAAATCCTTCCTCTAGATAAAGAACATACAGGTTTTCAAAATGTTTAAAAATACTCCTGATTAAAGCAGCCCGGGAAACTTTTTCCCCTTTTTCAATTGCTAATGATGTGGCAATTGAATGCAATTCATCCGGAAAATCAGACAGCTGCTGATTCACATTAATCCCGATTCCAATAATAATAGAATGGATTCTGTCCGCTTCCGCATGAAGTTCAGTAAGGATTCCGGTTATTTTTTTCCCGTTTAACAGCAAGTCATTTGGCCATTTTATTTCAGGACGTATACCGGCTGTTTCTTCAATTGCCTGTACGACTGAAACAGCTGCTAATAATGTTAATTGCGGCGCATTCGAAAGGGATATATTTGGGCGGAGAATTAAGCTCATCCAAATGCCCGTATATTTTGGCGAGTGCCATTCCCGCCCCATCCTTCCTTTTCCGGACAGCTGCTCTTCGGCGATCACAACAGTCCCCTCGGGAGCGCTGTCATTTGCGAGCCTGTGAGCAATTTTTTGAGTTGACGGAACGCTTTCTTGATAGAAAATATTTTGTCCAATGAATTTTGTCTGCAATCCAAGCCTGACTTCATCATCCGTTACCGTTTCAGGGGTACGAACAATCCGATAACCTTTTTTTCGAACCGCTTCTAATTCAAACCCATCCTTGCGCAATTCCTCGATATGCTTCCATACAGCCGTGCGCGAACAACCAATAATTTCCGCCAAATATTGGCCCGATAGGAATGATTCACCAGCATTTGTGAAGGCATCCAGCAGTTTTTTTCTTATTTCTGATTGCACTTCAGGAGCCACTCCTTTATTTTTAGTTTCCTATTTTCAATCTTACCTTCCAATACCTCTTGCTCGATGGTGCGGAAGCACTCATTGATCCACGGACCGCCTGGTTTATTAAGCCACTCCTTCAAGTCGCTTCCGATCAAGTCCAGGTCAGAGCGCTGCTTAATTGGGAGATTCTCATAAGCAGAGATCCAAAACCCGACTGATTCTCCCTTATTGCTGTTATTGATAGCAAGATAGAGTTTTTCAACAGATTTTACTGCTTCAAGGTTTGCTGAATACAAGGAATCATTTGTCCATTCTTTTTGCAGTTTCATATAGAAAAACTTCAAAACGAATAGAATATCCCTTATTTGTTTTACAGGAAGCCGCCAGAGACGTAAAAATCTTTCAGCAGCCTTACCGTTTAGCCTCAAACAATATAATATCAGCGTCCACATTTCATTTAGACTAAGATGCATGCATTGAAAACGGAGACATTTTTCCAGTGCATCTTTTTGATTTTTTAATCCCGGTAAAAATTCAAATAACCGGGTATCAATGATGATTTTCAATGCCTTAGCCCTGCTGGGTCCGGTCATCAGTTTTTCAAATTCTGCCCTTTTTCTCTCAACGGCAATATTATCCAGTAAATAGCCAAGTTCCATTAGAGATTGTATTGTTTTTTCTTCAATAGTAAAGTCAAGCTGGCTTACAAACCGGACAGCCCTCATCATTCTTAACGCGTCCTCCTGGAACCTTTCGTGCGCGTTTCCAACCGTTTTAATTTCTCTGGATTGAATGCTTATCTCTCCATCAAAAAGATCATATATTTTACCACGCAGATCCATTGCCATCGCATTAATGGTAAAGTCTCTTCGTTCAAGATCTTTCTTTAACGACCGAATAAAAGAAACTTCCTTTGGGCGCCGATAATCAACATATTCCGACTCCGTTCGAAACGTCGTTATTTCATAGGATTGATTTTGATAAAGAACCAGAATTGTTCCGTGTTCGATTCCAATATCAATTGTTTTCGGAAAGATCCGCTTCATTTCTTCAGGAGTGGCAGATGTTGCAATATCGACATCGTGTATAGGTTTATTTAGGAGAAAGTCCCTGACTGAACCACCTACAAAATAAGCCTCAAATCCAGCATCCTCCAGTTTCTTCAGCACAGGAACAGCTGATAAAAATGGTTCAATCACATCGATCACCTTAATCCACTAACTTAAAATATAATTGTTCATATTGCTGGACAATAGATTCAGCACAGAATTTCCTTTTCACCGTTTCAACGGATTCCTGTGAAAATTTTTTCCGGAGTGCCGGATCCCTTAAAAGCCCGATGGCCTTTTCCGCTATTTGCTCGATATCCCCAAGTTCACAAATATAGCCTGTTTCCCCATCAGCAATTACCTCTGGTATTCCGCCGATATTCGTTCCTATGCATGGGACGCCGCACGCCATCGCCTCGAGAGCAACTAATCCAAAACTTTCCTTTTCTGATAATAGGAGCATTAAATCGCTAATCGAATATAATTCTTCCAGATTATCTTGTTTTCCAAGAAAAAGCACCTTTTTTTCTAAACCAAGCTTATTTACCAGTTTGCAGACGCTGCTGACTTCAGGCCCGTCTCCCACCAATAACAGTTTTGCCGGCATCTTGTCGGCAATTTTCGCAAATGTTTTGATAACATCACTAACCCTTTTCACTGGGCGAAAATTTGAAACGTGAATCACAACTTTTTCATTCTCGTTTATCTCAAATTCTTCCTTTAAATGCGATGCGTCACTTTTTTGATAAACACGATCATCGATAAAGTTATAAATGGTTTCAATGGACTTATCAGGATTAATTAAATCCATCGTTTGTTTACTTAGTGAATAAGAGACTGCTGTTACAATATCCGACTTTTCAATTCCAAATTTAATCGCATCCGCCAAGGAGGGATCGTAACCGAGTACGGTAATATCGGTTCCATGTAAAGTAGTGACCACTTTAATGGGATGGTCACTCATCTGTTTAGCCAGGATCGCACAAACCGCATGCGGGATGGCGTAATGAACATGAAGCAGATCCAGCTTTTCCCTGTTTACAACCTCGGCCATTTTACTGGCTAGAGCTATATCATATGGTGGGTATTGAAATACAGAATATTGGTTGACATCTACTTGATGATATTGAATATTATGATACATTTTCCCTAATCTGAATGGAAGGCTTGATGAAATAAAGTGAATTTCATGGCCTCTTTCAGCCAGCATTTTGCCCAGTTCTGTTGCTACCACACCAGACCCCCCGACAGTAGGGTAGCAAGTGATGCCAATCTTTAATTTCCTCATTCTTATTCTCCTAACAAATCCCGATTCAATACTATCGGAAGTTTCGCTTTGAATCCCTCCGCATAGCTTACACCTGCCTGCTTTCCAAAAACCCTTTCTCTGGCTTCCACTGTTTCGATATAACCATTAACAAGAGGTGTGTCAAAGCTTAAGTCTGTTTTTTCAAATTGGCTTTTGTAGGCGTTTAATGACTTTTTCTTTGTTTCCATATATGAGGAAATATCCACAACAAAATCAGGTGTATGAAATCCATTAATCATATAAAAATAAACTTTTCCAACGCGATGCGGAGCTTCATTTTCATCGGTACGATATTTTTTGATTCCAGCAGAGAAAACAGCCTCTTCAACAAGACGGCTGCAATTCCCATGATCAGGATGTCGATCGTCAAAATACGGTGCAAAGACGGCTTGAGGCCGATACTTTCGAATGACGGCAGCAATTTTTCTAATGTACTCCTCTTTCATAAATAAGCCCCGATCAGGAAAACCAAGAGTCAGACGATTATCCGCACCAAGAATCTCAGCCGCATCTCCTGCCTCCGCTTTCCTTATCTCAACAGTGCCGTTGGATGATAAATCGGCAGCCGTCAGGTCACAAATCGCTACTCGCTTTCCTTTATCGCAATATTTTGCTATTGTTCCGCCCATCCCAATTTCAACATCATCAGGATGTGCCCCAAAGGCAAGTATATCAACTTGGCTGTTGTTCATTTCATTCATCACGTTCCTCTTTAGCAATTTCTCTCCATTCAAGAAGGCCTTCTTCTAAGCCTCTGATCAGCAATTCTGCAGTTCCCATATTGGTTGCAAGCGGAATGGAGTAAACATCACAGAGACGGACTAAGGCCGTAACATCCGGTTCATGGGGCTGCGCGGTCAGAGGATCCCGGAAGAAAAAAACAGCGTCCATTTGATTTTTGGCAATCTTCGCCCCAATTTCCTGATCTCCTCCGAGAGGCCCCGATTGATAACGATGAATATCAAGGCCAGTTGCTTCATTTATTCGCAGTCCCGTTGTCCCTGTTGCATAAAGAGAGTGTTTTTCGAAAATAGATTTATAGGCTGTAACGAATTGTACAAGAGTATCCTTTTTTTTATCATGAGCGATTAAGGCAATATTCATCGACAAAACTCCTATTCTAATATATTTTCCAAACCATATACGAATGTATTTAATTTCATCACTGTTTCTGCAGCAACTTTAACTCCTGACATAAAAGAAGCGCGATTATACGAATCATGGCGAATCGTAAGGGTTTGTCCATCTGAACCAAATAATACTTGCTGATGGGCAATTAACCCCGGCAGCCGGACGGAATGGATACGCATTCCCTCAATATCCGCTCCTCTTGCCCCTTTGAGCGTTTCTTTTTCATTTGGATGTCCTTGTTTTTTTGCCGTTCGAACCTCCGCAATCATTTCTGCCGTTTTGACAGCCGTTCCCGACGGTGCATCCAGCTTTTGATCATGATGAAGTTCAATAATTTCGACATCCTCTAAATATTTGGCTGCCATTTGTGAAAATTTCATCATTAATACAGCACCGATAGCAAAGTTAGGAGCAATAATACATCCCAATTCTTTTTCTCTGCAAATCGACTCTAGTTCCTCTAAATCAGCTTTTGAAAACCCGGTTGTTCCGACAACAGGCCTGACATTATATTGCAATGCTGTTTTTGTATGAACCATTCCCACTTCTGGTGTTGTCAAATCGATTAATACATCCGCCTTTACCATTTGCAGACATTTCTCCAAATCTGTAAAAATCGGCACATCTATATTCGAAAAACCCTCAATGTCACTTAATTTCATGCCGTCATATTTGTGGTCCACAGCGGCAAGAAGTTCAAAATGTTCAGTTTCATTCACCAGCTTAACGGCTTCCCTGCCCATCCGTCCGCGCGGTCCTGCAATAACCACTTTTATTTTTTCCATCCCCGGATCACTCCACACTTTCTTGGTCTATTTTTGTCCATCTGTCTTTATCTCTGACAGCAAATTTTTGCATCACTAAATCGTGAGCTTTTTGTAAATCTATATGTAATGAATTTGCAAAGCAAATAAGTACAAAGAAAAGATCACCAAGTTCTTCTTCTACTGTTTTTTCAGCTTCATTTGTTTTCTTTGGTTTTTCACCATAATAATGATTGACTTCCCGGGCTAATTCCCCTAATTCTTCTGTCATTCTCGCAAGCATAGCCAAGGGACTGAAATAGCCTTCTTTAAACTGGCTGATATATGTATTTACTTCCGTTTGAAGGTCATAAACGGTTTTACGTTCTGTCAAAATTCTCACCTCTTTGATACGATCTCTTAAAAGTTTGCTTATTGTTCATGTTAGCTAAAATATGAACGTTTTACAAATGTTTTCGTTTAAGATTCTTCTTCAATTGCTCTCCTATAGTTAATCCTATATAATAAAACCGCAAAAAGAGAGAAATATATGGTAAAGGAGGAGAAACAATGTTCATTCATCTTAAAATAAAAAATGTATTGTTTATTCTAATTGGCGCCGCAATTATGTCATTTGGTTTGGTCAATTTTAATATGCAGAACAAATTAGCGGAGGGCGGGTTTACGGGAATTACTCTGCTCTTTTATTTCTTGTTCAAATGGGATCCTTCTTATACCAACTTACTATTAAATATCCCTCTCTTTATCATCGGGTGGAAATCTTTTGGAAAAAGCTCCTTTCTTTATACGATCATTGGAACACTTGCCGTTTCCGTCTTTTTATGGATTTTTCAAAGAAATGCCATTGATATGCCGCTAAATCATGATCTGACACTGGCAGCTTTATTTGCCGGAGTATTTACTGGAATTGGGCTTGGCATTATTTTCCGCAATGGAGGCACAACTGGCGGAGTTGATATCATTGCCCGTCTTGTTCATAAATTTGCCGGCTGGAACATGGGAAAAACAATGTTCATCTTCGATGCCTGTGTCATCACCTTATCTCTTATCACCTATCTCAACTACAAGCAGGCAATGTATACGCTCGTTGCCGTATTTGTTGGGGCGCGAGTAATCGACTTTATGCAGGAAGGTGCTTATTCAGCGAGGGGGGCAATGGTTATCTCTGACAAAAACGAGGAAATCGGCGAAAAAATAATGGCTGAATTAGACAGGGGGGTAACGGTATTAAAGGGCTATGGTTTTTATACTAGGAGCGACAGAGAAGTGCTCTATTGTGTTGTCGCAAAAAACGAAATTTTTCGCCTTAAAAACTTAATCATGTCCATTGATCCTCATGCCTTTATTTCCATATCTGTTGTCCATGATGTTCACGGAGAAGGCTTTACATTAGACGAAAACAAAAAACCGATAGAAATCTAAGAATAGCACTGCTAAAAGACAGTAAAAAGGGCTCTGTAAATAAAGAGCCCTGAATGTTCATTGAATTAATCATTATTCCGATTCATCCCCGTAAAGATAAGAAGAAGTCTGACTAATTCCAACACAGCTACCGCTGCGGCTGCCACATATGTCAGTGCCGCTGCAGTTAACACCTTTCTCGTTTGCTTTTCTTCATTACCTCGGATGATTCCTAATGAAACGACCTGTTTCATAGCACGATTAGAAGCATTCAATTCCACTGGAAGAGTAATGACTTGAAACAGCACTGCGGCAGCCATAAATACAATGCCTAATAGCAGCATACCGCTAAGATGAACAAAAATTCCGATCATGATCAAGACCCATGAAACCTTTGAGCCGATATTTGCGACAGGAACTAAGGCATGGCGAAACCGCAAAAATGCATATCCTTCTGCATCCTGAATGGCATGTCCGCATTCATGCGATGCTACTGCTGCAGCTGCAATCGATTGACCGTGAAATATTTCGGGCGATAATCTGACTGTTTTGGTTCTAGGATCATAATGATCACTTAAAAAACCGCTTCCCTCTTCAATCCCAACATGATATAGGCCATTCGAATTTAAGATTTCCCTTGCAACTTCTGCACCTCTTCGATAGGTCGATGACGGAACCTGTGAAAACTTGGCAAATGTCCCTTTCACTTTCATCTGCGCCCATATTGGGATCAGGATGATGATCGCAAAATAAACAAGGTAAAACATAACTAGACCTCCAATTCAGCTCTAATGGTCTATATTGTATGCAAGCTGAATTTGTGTGTCAATCTTTATACTCATGCGAACGATCTTTCTTCAGATTTTTGTCAGCTTGATATTTTCTCCAGCCAACATAGGATAATGTCATGATAATTATGCTCCCTGTAGAGATGATAACCCACCATAAAGAAGGGTCTGTTTGATCTTCATCCATATCTGCAAAGAGCTTTTTTAAATCCGCTTCTAAACCATCAAGTTCTGTTATTTTTTTTGTATCCGCGGGAATTTCAGAACGGTATTCATCGATATAATTTATTCTAGTGTCCAGCTTTTGAATATTTTCTACCGGCACATCAATTTTCATACTTGGATAAATCATATTATATAGTGAAAGAAAGGAATTGAGACTAGCATTAAATTGGCTCCTATCCCCATTTTTTGCGGCAGCCTTCACTTGATGAAAAGTTGTAAGAATCCTGCCTTCCATTTCGGTCCATAAAGGTCGTTGCTTTGTTGTGACAGCATCGATGACAAGCCGAAATTTCGTTAATCTGCTGATTCTTTCCTGGTCGTTCATATCGGAACTGACAGCAGCCTCCATTGCTTCATCCCTGGATATCGTTACAATTCTAACTTCATCGGATGTTAGCGGCCGTTCATTTTTTGTAATAGTGGAGAACTGAACAGTAAAATAGTCTAAAAGCTTTTTAGCATCATCATATCTATGGAATTTAACCATTTGCAGAGCTTCATCAGAAATATCATCAAGTTTTGAAATGGGCTCTTGCTGTTCGCCGTTTACACTGATTGGCATTAAGAAAAAAATACACAAAAATAACCATTGCCATTTTGCCTTCAAACTTGTCCCCCCTTTCACTCTACTTAAATGTATGAAAAGGAAAACAAGGATAGACCACTTTTCTAAAGCGGAAAAACTACTTTAAATCCAATTGGAAACGCCCTTTACGGATGCCGGCAACGTACCCTATCCCAATTGATAAAATCGTAAGCCAAAAAGTAAAATACCCTATTTGCCGAGTATACCGGTCCAGCATCTGATAACTTGGCATCATACCAAAAACATAATCAATCACGATATCATGTAAGACCCAGACTGCAGCAACCCATAAATGGGCTTGTTTAAAGCGATAAAAAGGGGCGTACAACAAGCCTTGTAATGCCATCGCAAAATGGGATGCCATTAACATGCATCCAGTAATATCAAGTTCCCCCTGTACAAAATAAACAAGCAAATTCATGACCACCGCCCAGATACCGTACTTAAATAATGTAACAACCGCTAATGCTTCTGCAAGAGGCCAATTTTTATTAAGTAAAAAAGCAATAATAACAAAAACAAAAAATAAACTGGCAGTGGGACTATCGGGAACAAAGGGCAGAAAAACAGTTGGAGTTTCAGCCAGCTGCCAACCATACCAATAATAACCATAAATAGTTCCAGCAATATTAACAAGCAGCAGCAGGACTAAGAATGACCGGTTTGCTAAAAAGGGATAAATCCATTTCATCTTGACTCCTCTTTTCTATCCAACTTCAATCGACGGAAAAAAGCTGACGAAATGAGCCTCGCCAGCTTTTTATGATTATTTTTTACCAAGTCCTGCAATAAATTCGGACAAAGCTTTCAGCTGTGCATCATTGCCCTTAAAAATACCGGCAGGCATTTTTCCTTTACCGTTTTTAGCAACGTTTGCCACTTGGCTTGCATCTAATCCAGTCCCGACAAGAGTCGGGGCAGCTGCGCCGCCTTGTAAACTGTCGCCATGACAGGCAATACAGCCTTGGTCTTTAAATACTTTATAGCCTTCACTTGTTTTATCAATATCAGCTTTTGCAACAATCTTTCCTTGCTCTTCTGCTTTCTTCCAATCATGTGTTGCCACAGACTGCCAAGTTAAAAAAACGATTGCTGCTAATGTTAATAACATTGCACCGGTAGCAATCGGCCGTTTAACCGGTCTTCGTTCCGGACCGCGATCAAGAAATGGAGCTAATAATAATCCTCCAAAAGCAAGTCCCGGGATTGCAATTACACCGATAACGGTATATGGACCAGATGCATAAGAATATTTAAGCAATTGATATAAAAATAGGAAGTACCAGTCTGGCAATGGAATATAGCCTGTATCGGTTGGATCCGCAATTCTCTCCAGCGGGGCCGGATGGGCAACCGTTAAGCATAAAAAGCCAACCAGAAATACCGCACCTACCATCCATTCTTTCAGAAGAAAGTTAGGCCAGAATGCTTCTGTTTTACCAGGATATTCCGAATAATCCTTTGGAATATTGGGTTTGCGTTCAGAAGGTGCAAGAACGCGGGAGTCACCTACGAACTTCATACCTTTACCGCGATGCATTGAGAAATCCCCCTCCTTTTCCTATAAAACTCATTGGATAAAATCAAACACACTTTTTACAAAGGTCCGGAAATACCTTGTTTACGTATCATTAAGAAGTGAGCTCCCATTAATCCAAGCAGTGCGCCAGGAAGGAAGAAGACATGGATAGCAAAGAAACGGGTTAATGTTTGTGCGCCAACTATATGCTCGTTTCCTGCCAGCAGAACTTTCACATAAGAACCGATAAATGGCACTGATTCAGCAATCTGCAAACCTACTTTTGTCGCAAACAGTGCTTTCATATCCCAAGGTAATAAATAACCTGTAAATCCTAAACCAAGCATAACAAAGAAAATAAGGACTCCAACAATCCAGTTAAGTTCGCGGGGCTTTTTGTATGCGCCCTGGAAAAAGACGCGCAATGTATGTAAAAACATCATAACAAGTACTAAACTTGCGCCCCAATGATGCATTCCCCGGACAATTTGTCCAAAAGCAACTTCATTTTGAAGATAATAAACAGATTCCCAAGCATTTTTTATGTCAGGAACATAATACATCGTCAAAAACATACCTGATAAAATTTGGATAACTGTAATAAAGAATGTTAAACCGCCAAAACAATATACAAATGCAGAAAAGTGATGGGCCGGATTGACATGTTCCGGAACTTCGTGGTCAGCGATATCCCGCCACAGCGGCGTAATATCTAAACGCTCATCTACCCAGTCGTAAATTTTGTTTAACATGATTACGCTCCCTTCCGTGGTTCGGCTTTTCCTAAATACAAATATCCGTCTTTTTCTTTGTATGGATATACATCAAGAGGTGCCGTCGGAGGTGTTCCGGGAACATTGGTACCATCTTTTGTGTACCTCCCATAATGACATGGGCAGAAAAACTGATTTGGATGCGCTTTGTCAGTATTCCAGTTAACCGTACAGCCTAAGTGTTTACATACGGGGGAGAGAGCAACAATTTTATTCGTCGCTTTATCCCTGTAAACCCAGGCGGTATTGGTAACATCTGATTCATACCAAGCATCCTTTTGCTTAAAGGTAAAGTCAACACGAACCGGTTCGTTCGTTAATTCAGAAACCTTTTGCTTGGTTGCAATGAAGTTTCCTCCTTGATCCGCTTGTAAAACAGGATCAACTGCAAAACGAATCATGGGCATTAACATTCCTGCGGCCATGAAACCGCCTACACCTGTTAAAGTATAGCTTAAGAATTGACGTCGTGAAACTCGTTCCTTACTCAATCCTTTCCCCCCTCTGATTTGTAGTTAAGTCAAGCGGACATTCCTAAACATTTTAAAATCATGATATATCAATCTCTTGTCAAGGTCAATATACTGTTGACATATTAGAAACCTTGACAATTATTGAATCTGATGCCATTTCCGGGTAAATAATGTTAACAGTTGTTTTACTTGACTGTCGATAATTGACTTACTTTGAGAACCTTCTAAGTTTTCCAGTGAAATGGAGGGAATCCAAATAAGGGTTTCCTTCAATCTTTTTTCGTAGTCTTTCCATTCACTGTCAGCTGTCAGGAAATAGATGTGGCTGAAATTGTTTTCTTTTAAACCGGCTGTCCATCTCAGGAGCTCATCCATTCTAACTTCACGATTATCCTGAGCTAAATAGGTAAATGGCGGAAGGAGTAAAATCCGCCCCGTAAATTGTCTTTCAAGAAGAGCGGCAATCAACGTAATAAATTCCGCCATTGAAGCCGTCTGTTTCATGTCATCCCCAAAAGATACAGGAAGAAGAGGAATAACAGCTGTGTCCACATATTCTTTTTCTGCTATATACATTTCAATATCCTGCGGAATCCACTTCACACTCATCACTCCGATTATTAATATTACCATTTATTCCAGATATATTTATGTCTGCAAAAATAAAGGAAGCTTGCTTAATGCAGGCTCCCATGCTGTTCAGAAATCTTAAGATGATTCAACTTTTCAGTTAAAGCTTGAAACGCTTCACGGTCTTGTTTATCCAACGCTTCATCAATTAATGCCAATAGCTTTTCCTGCTGAAATCGTTCGATACTGTAGTTTAAAAATTGCTCAGCGATGGCTCCGTCTTTTTCGTTTACTTGCAAATGATTTGGTATAAATGGATTATCTTCAAGAACTGCTGCATATTGATGCTTTTGATTTGAAGCATGAAAGTTTAGTTGAATATAAATATCTTCTTCTCTGTTGAGGCGAATATCATGGAAGGATTTTTCCGCGTCCGTTGTCATTACGTTTTCTTTATAAAAACGAAACGGCACTTTATCTACGCAATGAGTAGACATTATTAACCCTCTAGGGCAATATTGCGCTTGCTCGACAAAATGAACTTTTTCCATTAACTGATCATGGCTCATTAAGTAATTTAAGATCCAAACACATTCTCTGCGCTTTAGTTGATAATGATTTAAAAACCAGCGAATAAAGTCCTTTTTCTCGTTGACAGAAACAGGGGTTGCCATAATCGATTCCCTCCTCTGTTATTCAGCTTATTTAGAGCTCTATGTCAATCAAACGCTGTAACAAATCCAGATACTCTTCGTTTGAAGGATCTTTTTTTAATAGTTGTTTAAAAATTTCGGCAGCTCTTGCGTTTTTTCCTTCCTCAATTAAAAAATATCCGTAATCTGTCAAAAATACTTCATTATTCTTAAAAAAAGTATATGCTGTTTCATATTTGTCTAATGCCTTTGGATATTCCTCGAGCATTTGGTATGCATATGCCCCGTCCCATAAAAATTGCGGTTCTTCCTCACCGAGTGTTTCCAGTGAACTTATCAGTTCGATAACTTGTCTGTACTGCTCCTGCTTAAGGAACAATTTGTTTAATGTTAACGCAGCCTCAGTATATCCCGGGTCTAATGCAAGTGCTTCACGAAAATACTGTTCTGCTTGATCTTCTTTGCCAAGTTTCAACAAAATTTTTCCGCCATAATAAAATAATTCCTTATTAAACTCATCTTGCCTGATTCCCAGCCGCACGGCATCAATGCAATTTTCCAATTCTTCTTCATGTTCATAAGCCTTTGCAAGCGGAAGATAAAGAGAATGATATTCCGGGTCGAGTTCTTTTAATTCTAGGAACCTTTCAATTGCAGTGCGATAAAAACCGCCTTGAAAAGCAGTAAAAGCATACCCGAATAAAGTATCAATTTCCAATTTTCCATCGAGAGCCTTTTCATAGTAAGGCAGTGACTCTTCAAAACTTCCTGATGTGCTGAGCAATTCGGCAATTCTCTGATTGATATTAACTCCTGCTATTTCCGTTTGCTGCTTAAGAACATCTCTAAAAGCTTTCAGTGCCTTTGCCACTTCTCCTTGATCTTTGTAAAATTCACCCAGTGCAAAATCAATGACGACTTCATCCGGAAGGGTCTTCTTGGCTTGCAGCAATTTTTGTTCACATACCTCAAACAGTCCTTGGACTTGATATAAATCGGCTAGAATTAATAATGCCTGGGCAAATGCGGGGTCATCTGCCGAAATGCGTTCGAGCACAAGGATTGCTTGTTCATCACTGCCAGCTTCAATTAAAATTTCTGCAAGTAAAACAAGGAGTTCGCCTTCATCACAGTAGACTTTCAGAAGGCTTTCTACCAGCGATTTGGCTTCTTCCAAAAATCCGTATTGAAACATTTCTTCTGCCAAGATAAATTTTTCATCGGGTGTGCCGTTAGTTAATACTTCATTATATTCAATTTTTGCTTGTTTATGTTGACCATTTTCAAGCATTTTTAGTATTTTTTTTACTTTGTCCATTATTAATCCTCTTCTCCAAAATCTCCTTGATTATAAAAAAATACGTTGTATCTGGATGCTTGCCCTGCCATGATGACTTTTTCTTTTTTGGACAAAATACCGCTGATTTTACCTTTATGATATCATGATAACCAAATAAAGCATTAGCATCAAGATTCTTGATTTCTTTGTTTTTAGGTAAGTAATGCTGAAAATCTAAAAAATAAAAAGCCGTATCATATAAACGGCTTTTTATTTTATTAAATTATTTAAGTGTGTAAAGAAGTTTGGATAAGATACCGAGATTGCCGATGGATTTTCAAGATATACTTCTTCTGAACAAATCGCAGCTGCAATGGCAAGCATCATCCCAATTCGGTGATCTCCATGGCTTGATACGGTCCCGCCTGTTAGACTTGTTTTCCCGTAAATAATCATTCCATCATCTGTACCTTCGATTTTTGCCCCAAGTTTTCTTAACTCCTGGACAACTGTATCAATCCGGTTTGTTTCTTTTACTTTTAGTTCCTGTGCATCCTTGATAACCGTAACACCTTCTGC
Organism: uncultured Bacillus sp.; assembly: GCA_964484065.1. Classification (GTDB taxonomy): domain Bacteria; phylum Bacillota; class Bacilli; order Bacillales; family Cytobacillaceae; genus JAEVLT01. Next base: position 283,004 of record CAZAEW010000002.1, on the reverse strand, counting down.
TTGAGTCGCAAGCAAGGCAATAATTGGAATCTCATCGATTAATCTTGGAATTAAATCTCCTTCAATAACCGTTCCATTCAGCCGGGAAGATTTAATAATCAAATCCCCTGCAGGTTCAGAAGAACCGTTCTCATACGGCAATACCTCGAGATCCGCGCCCATGTTTTTCATAACATGAAGAATCCCGGTTCTGGTTGGATTTAAACCGACATTTTTTAATATGATTTCACTGTCAGGTATGATGGCTCCGGCTACAAGAAAAAAGGCTGCTGAAGAGATATCCCCTGGAACATGGACCCTGGCAGCCTTTAACTTTTGACCGCCTTTTAAAGTGATCGTTCCATTTTCCTTGTTGATTTCTCCGCCGAATTGCTGAATCATTCTTTCTGTGTGATCTCGGGATTCCGATTTTTCTATGATGACCGTTTCACCTTCCGCCTGAAGTCCAGCAAATAAAAGAGCTGATTTTACCTGGGCACTGGCAACCGGCATTTCATAACGAATCGGCTGCAGCTCTCCGCCCCGAATCACTAACGGAGTGAACTCACCTTTTTTTCTCCCATCGATTTTCGCTCCCATTTTTGTTAGCGGAACCGTCACCCTTGTCATCGGCCGCTTACCTATGGAATGATCGCCTTGGAGAGCAGAAAAAAATGGTCTTCCGGAAAGAATTCCGAGCATAAGACGTATCGTAGTTCCAGAATTGCCGACATCTAGGACTTCATTTGGTTCTTCAAGACCGTCAAAACCTTTTCCGGTAATCTGAATCTCATTACCCAGTTCCTCGATTTTTACTCCCAATTTCCGAAAACAAGAAATGGTGCTTAAACAATCGTCACCCGGCAAAAAATTGGTTACAGTCGTTACACCTTCTGCAATGCTTCCAAACATAACGGAACGGTGTGAAATGGACTTATCTCCCGGAACATCAACTGAACCTGATAGCCCTAAAATATTCGTCTTTAATTTTAATGGTTCCATTTAATCCCCTTCTCTCCAGCTGTGTCATTTTAAGATACAACAAATGTTGCATAATCTGTGTAGAATTGAATGCATTGTTCCGCTTTATGCCGATCCTCTTCTGTTTGAAAGCTAATGACAAGAACCCCATAGATTTCTTCGCGTGTTTCTAGAATTCGAATATTGGTAATGCTGATTCTTTCTTTAGCTAAGTATCCGGTTATTTCAGATATGATACCCGGAACATCCGGTATATCGACAAATAAATCATAAAAAGCCGGAATTGCTCCTTTTTCCTTAACCGGCAAAGCATCGCGGTATTGTTTTGCGTCATAAAAATAGTTTAGGATTGCCGGACCATCCTCCGCTTCTAACAAAGAACCAACTAACTTCATTTCTTCCTGCCAACGTTTGAGTAAATCTAACAAAACTTCTTTATTTTGCAGAAGAATGTCGCGCCACATTTCCGGACTGCTCGAGGCGATACGCGTAATATCCCTGAATCCGCCGGCAGCCAGACGAGGGATCAGACTTTGCGAACCCGCCAGTTTTTCGGTTTGGCGAACAATTGAAGCAGCGATTATATGTGGAAAATGACTGACGATTCCTGTAAAATAATCATGCTCATCCGGGGTAATCGTTATAAATTTCGCTTTTGTCCCAATTAGCCATGCTTTTAATAACTCTACTTTATCTTCTGAAACACATGAATTTGGAGTTAATAAGTAAAAGGCATTCTCAAACAGAATTTCTTTGGCAGCCGTTACCCCGCTTTTATGCGAACCCGCCATCGGATGTCCGCCTATAAAGCTAATTCCTTTTTTTATTAGACCAGCTGCCGATTGAACTACTGTCCTTTTCGTACTCCCTGTGTCGGTAACGATCACGCCCTGTTTTAAGGGGAGTTCTTCAAGTAAATTCAAGATCATTTTCGCCTGATTTACAGGCGTTGAGATAACAATTAAATCCGCATCAGCAGCTCCTTCGGCAATCGTTTCCACTATTTCATCAGCCACACCAAGAACTTTTGCCAGCTTTGCTTGTTCTTGATTCACATCATAACCGATGATAACAGCATCTTTATGCTCTTTCTTTATACACAAAGCCAAAGAGCCTCCAATTAAACCTAACCCGATAATAAAAACACGGCCCATCAATTAAAAATCCCCCATTTAAACATAAAGCGCCCTTTGATTATTGCTCAGATAAAAATTGGCTGATTGCCTTTAAGACGCCTTCATTTTCTTCAAAAGATCCAACGGTAATTCTGACAGATGTAGGGAAACCAAGTGCTTTTCCTGAGCGCACAATATATCCTTTTCGCTGCAAATATTGAAATACCTTATCCCCATCCACCTTAAAGTCTATTAAAATAAAATTTCCCTGAGAAGGAAAATAAGTTAATTGGTTCGTTTCACAGAATTGATAAAATTGTTCAAGACCCTTTCGGTTTGTTTTTTTACATTGATGGATAAATTCTTGGTCACTAAGCGCAGTACAAGCAGCTAATTGGCCGAAAGAATTCACATTAAATGGTTCTCTGGCAGGTTCAAGAGCTTTAATGATTGCCGGATTAGCAATTCCATAACCGATTCTTAAAGAAGCAAGACCATATATTTTTGAAAAAGTACGGAGTACGATTAAATTATCAAAGCGGCGTGTCAGACTGATGGAATCATAATAGTCTTCTGCATCGACATATTCATGATAGGCTTCATCGAGAACAACAAGGGTCTCTGCCGGAACTTTCTCAAGGAAGTCAACAAGTTCTTTCTCAGGAATGTATGTACCGGTCGGATTATTCGGGCTGCACACCCAAACAATATTGGTCCGGTCATCGATAGCTGCGAGCATTCCTTTCAAATCATGATTTCCATTATTTAAAGGGACTTCTTTAATGTTTGCCCCTTCGATAACCGCATTATGGCGATATTGGGAAAAGGTTGGTACGGCCATTACTGTGCTGGAGTTTTGATCAAGCAGCGCTCTGGCTATGATTTGAATTAGATTATCTGATCCATTTCCCAAAATAAGTTCTTCCTGCTCAACATTGAGAAACTTAGATAAGGCTTCCCTTAAATTGGTGGCATAGCCATCAGGATAGATGGCATAACTTTTTTGATAGTTTTCAATAGCTGCAAGGACTTTTTTTGAACAGCCAAATGGATTTTCGTTTGACGCCAACTTAACGATATGCTCTAAATTAAATTCTTTTTTTACTGCTTCGATTGATTTTCCAGGCTGATATGGTGTTAATGTCAGCAGTTGTTGTTTCCATCTCATCATGAATCCACTCCATCCATAAGAGTTTAGTACTGAAATTCTATTCGCGTATGTTATAGATTTCCGCTTACTCTTTTATCTTCCTAAGTCCGGCCTTAATACGTGTGCTTCATTTAAATAAACATGAACAATTTCACTCTGTGCTTTATCAGTATTTAAATGCAGCATGACCCTGATGCACTTCTTTAATGAATTTACCACTGGGATCTCACGCATGCACATTACCGGCACATATTTCCATTCATCAAACTTACGCAATGCTTTAGCTGGAAAAACAGCATCAATGTCTTCTGTTGTCGAAATAAAAACCGATGCAACATCTTCTGACTTTATTTGATTCAATTCGCTCATTTTAGCAAAAAGTTCTTCCGTAGCAACGATAATCTCTTTCTCTGTATTATTTTGGACTGTTGTTGCTCCCCTCACCCCTCGAATCACTTTTAAACACCCCTTTGTTTATAATCATTCAAGCTTTCCATTAATTTGTCATCGTTCACTTTTTTCAGAACTGGTTTTCCAATTTCCTCCAATAGCACAAATTGAACGGATTCACCAATTGATTTTTTATCCTGTTTCATTTTTTCAATCAATTTTGATTGGATTACTTTCTGCGGCAAATGAATTTGATACCCCAGACTAGTAACCCATTGGGAAAATTCATCAAGATTAACATTCAAGCCAAGCATTTTTTGACTTAGCTCAAGGGCAAATGCCATGCCAATCATGACTGCTTCTCCATGGGTAAAGTTTCCGTATCCCATCTCAGATTCAATCGCATGACCAAGAGTATGGCCAAAATTCAAATAGGCACGAACCCCTTTTTCCTTTTCGTCTTTTGAAACAAATTCTCTTTTTACTTTTATCCCTTTTGAAAGGATGAAAAGTAACTGCTCATTTGTAAAAGAACGCAGATCATGCACATTGTATAAAAGCCACACATAGAATTCCTGATCATAAATCAATGCATGTTTAATCACTTCCGCAAACCCCGATCGAATCTCTGCAGGCGGAAGGGTTGATAACAGGCTGATATCATAAAAAACGGCCTCAGGCTGATAAAAAGCCCCAATCATGTTTTTTCCAAGCGGATGGTTGATGGCTACTTTACCGCCTACAGCACTGTCATGAGCCAAGATTGTTGTCGGAACTTGAATAAATGGTATGCCTCTCATAAAGGAAGCCGCCACAAAACCACCCAGGTCGCCAACAGCGCCGCCGCCCAAGGAAAGAATCACCGACTTGCGGTCCAAATGATTTTCAAGAGCTGTGGAAAGTGCATTGTAAAATACATCGAACGTCTTTGCTTTTTCTCCGCCAGGGGCTATGAAAATTACTGGATTTAAATCCTTTAGTTCGTCTAACAATTTAGGCAGATGCAAATCAGCCACATTTTCATCCGTTATAATCATCAATTTTGTAAATTTTTCAAAATGATGAAAAAGGAATGATTTGATTTGGGAAAGAGCACCCTCACCAATCATGACATCATAGCTTTTTGATTCAGTTTTAATATGAATGGTTTCCATTAAAAATCCCTCGCAGCCGCTCTATGCCGATTAATTTCCTCAAGCAAGGTTGGGAAGTGGTCACTATTAAACTGCTCTACCAATGCAGCAGCTAATTCCCATGCGACAACTGCTTCAGCAACTACAGCAGCTGCTGGAACGGCACAGCTGTCCGATCTTTCAATACTGGCCGAAAATGGTTCCTTCGATTCAATATCAACACTCTGTAGGGGCTTATATAGGGTCGGAATTGGTTTCATTACTCCTCTTACAACAATCGGCATACCCGTTGTCATTCCCCCTTCAAAACCACCCAGACGGTTTGTTTTGCGAGAGTAACCTTTTCCCTGCTCCCAAGTAATTTCATCGTGAACTTCACTGCCCGGTCTGCTTGCTGCTTCAAATCCGATACCAAATTCTACACCCTTAAAAGCATTAATACTTACCACCGCAGCAGCAATCTTTGCATCCAGTTTACGATCGTAATGTACATAGCTTCCAACACCGACAGGCATTCCAGTTGCAATTACTTCAACAATCCCGCCGATGGAATCCCCATTATCTTTCGCATCATCTATAGCCTTCATCATTTTTGCTTCAGCAGATGGGTCTGCACAGCGGACAGGTGAATTTTCTGTCCGTTCCTTTAGTTCTTCAAAAGACAAAGCCTGGTCAGGAGATGCTTTTACTCCGCCAATTTCCACAACATGGGAAACAATCTGAATCCCAACAAGGGACAATAATTTTTTGGCGACAGCTCCCGCCGCTACCCTGACAGTTGTTTCACGTGCTGATGAACGTTCCAAAACATTTCTCATATCACGATGGCCGTATTTAATGGCTCCGTTTAAATCTGCATGTCCCGGACGCGGTCTGGTTATTTTTCGCTTCATTTGATCTTCTTCAATCTCGGTTAATGGATCGGCACCCATAATCGTTGTCCAGTGTTTCCAATCATTATTTTCAACTACTAAGCAAATGGGAGAGCCAAGTGTTTGGCCATGCCGAACTCCAGATAAAATTTCAACTGTATCCTTTTCAATTTGCATTCTTCTTCCACGGCCATAACCCATTTGCCTTCTTGCCAAATCTATGTTAATATCACTAGCTTCGATCGGCATGCCAGCAGGTAAACCTTCTAAAATAGTAGTCAGCTGCGGTCCATGAGATTCTCCCGCTGTTAAATATCTCATACTCTTTCCCCCTTCAACTCATTAAAGGATATTTTGTATCAATATAACATATGAACATCAAGAAACATAGTAAAATAATTTAAAAAATTATAATTTTATGTCAACTTTTGACGGATACTGTTATTCAAAACATGGCAGCATTCGCTAAAAAAGAGCCGAATAGGCCCTTTGTTTTTTTACAGTTTCCGATAAAAAAAAGTATCTTCCGTTTCCAGCTGATAGAGGCTTGGATTAAAAATCTGTTCTGTACTCCCAACAAAAAGAATCCCATTCTTTCTCAATGAGGAACTAAATTTTTTATACAGCAAATGCTTTGCCTCTTCAGTAAAGTAGATCAGTACGTTTCTGCAAACAATTAAGTCAAAGGGGCCGCCAAATGGATCGGCCAAAAGATTATGTTTTTTAAACGAAACTGTTTTTTTTATTTCATCAGAAACAAAATAAGTGTTTCCGTTGTTTTTAAAATACTTTCTCTTTATATTCTCAGGGACTTCATTTAACGATTTTTCAAGGTATACACCTGTTTTGGCAATACGAAGAGCATTCTCGTCAATGTCGGTTGCTAAGACTTGGAAATCCGAAAGATGGGTGTGTCCAGCCATAATCATCGCAATGGTATATGCTTCTTCCCCTGTTGAACAAGCGGCACTCCATATTTTTGGCCGGCTGTTCTCGTGAAGAATTTTCGGCAATATTTTTTTCTCCAATACTTCCCATCGTTTATAATTGCGATAAAACTCTGAAACATTGATCGTCATCCGATCAAGAAATTCATTTAGAAGCTGTTGATTATGATTCATCTCGTTAAAAAATTCTTGAAAAGATAAATACCCCTTTTTTTCATACAAGGAGGTGAGACGGCGCTTCATTTGAGCTTCTTTATAAAGGGAAAGATCAATACCAGTCTTCATTTTTATTTTTTGGATAAACTGCTGATAATCCAGAGACATTTTCGTATCCCCCTGCTCTTCACGATTCTATTTTTATCTGAATCTGAAAGCGTGTGCAAAAAAGCACTCGTATGGTAAATACAAGTGCCCTTTCTTCCTGTTAATAAACCCACTCGTTAATTAACTTTTTATATTCGATTGTTCCAGCTTCATTGAAAAAGAGCCCAATTTCACGTGCTGCGCTCTCCGCAGAGTCAGAACCATGAATGACATTTTTCCCGACTGTTACGCCAAAATCACCGCGGATTGTTCCTGGAGCCGCATCCTTAGGATTGGTTGCCCCCATCATTTGTCTTGCAGTTGCAATGACATTTTCTCCTTGCCAAACCATGGCAAATACCGGTCCGGATGTAATAAAATCAACCAGTTCACCGAAAAAAGGACGTTCCTTATGTTCCCCGTAATGTTCCTGGGCTAGTTCTGTCGGAATGGACATTAACTTTGCAGCTACTAATTGGAACCCTTTTTTTTCAAATCGGGAAACGATTTCACCGATTAAATTCCTTTGGACACCATCTGGTTTTACCATTAAAAATGTTTTTTCCATGAAAAATCACTCCTGCACCTTTATGTATAAGGATTGTCAATAATGACCAATCCACGAAAATAGTATCATTGTTTTGAAGATTTCGCAACACCGCAGGATTTTCGGATTATTAAAATTTTCGTTTGCCGATAAATTTTGCAATATCCCGCAATGTCTTTTTTACCGAATTTTGCGGTAATCCCTCTACAATTTGCAGCGCCTTATCCAAATACAGATTGCTAAGTTCCATGGATCTTTCAATTGCGCCAGATTGTTTTATAATCGAAATAATTTTACTAATTTGCAATGGAGTCATATTTTCGTTAACCTTTTCAATTTCTTTGCGGATATCCTCATTTTCCATTGCAAATAGTACAGGTGCTGTAATATTTCCTTGCAGCAAATCGCCGCCGGCAGGCTTGCCAAGTGTTTTTTCATCGGAAGTGAAGTCCAAAATGTCATCAATAATTTGATAAGACATTCCTACATAGTAACCAAAGCGGAATAATTGTTTATGGACCGATTCACTTGCACCTGCGGCAATTGCCCCTAATTGGCAGCTTGTTGCAATCAAAAGAGCCGTTTTTCTTTTGATTCTACGCAAATAATTTCTAAAATTTTGGTTAAAGCAGTATTTGTCTTTGATTTGCTCAATTTCCCCGATACATACCTCGACAATTGTATTTGCAAGGATTTTGTGAACCTCCGGCTGTTTGATGCTTGTAATAATTTCCAATGACAAAGCAAGAATATAGTCACCGGTATACATCGCAACTTTATTGCCCCATTTTGTTTTAATCGTTGGTTTCCCTCGTCTAAGCTCAGCGTCATCAATGACATCATCATGAACCAATGAAGCCATGTGAATCAATTCAAGAGCCACCGCTACATGTTTTAGGAGCTGGATATCATAGGTTCCAAATTTCCCCGCAAGCAAAACAAAAACAGGACGAATTCTTTTTCCGCCGGCTTGCAATGTATGCAACGAAGCTTGTCTCAAAAGAAGAGAATCAGCCTGTATCGTGTCTTCAAGCATTTTCTCAATAATATCAATATCTGAATTCAAAAATGAATACATCATTTTTAATTTCATTTTGTATTCACCCGACTTTTTCATCCTGTCTACACTCATTTATCTTTTTATTTATGGCCGATATGAACAGCTGCTACACCGGCATTATAGAGTTTGTAAAATACATTTTTAAAGCCTGCTTTTTCAAACATTTTTGCCAATTCTTTTGCACCGGGAAAATTGCGTGCAGACTCTTGCAGCCATGAATATTCCTTGTAGCTTTTAGCAAAAAGTTTTCCAAATAACGGCATAATAAAACGAAAATAAAAGTAATATAGCTGCTTAAAGCCAAACATCGTCGGCTGCGAAGTTTCAAGACAAACAGCAATTCCGCCCGGCTTTAATACCCTGTAGATCTCTTTTAGAACCTGCATATAATCCGGTACATTCCTCAGCCCAAAACCAATTGTCACGTAATCAAAACTAGCATCTGGAAAAGGAAGTTCCATCGCATTGCCGTGAATCAACGTCACTTGCTTCAAATTTAATTTATTTACCTTTTCCTGGCCGATTTTAAGCATATTTTGACTAAAATCCAATCCGGTTACTTCCCCGTTTGGTCCAACCGCTTCAGCTAATGCAATCGTCCAATCTGCCGTTCCGCAGCATACATCAAGCGCTTTTTCCCCAGGCTGGACAGCCATTCTTTTCATGGTATCATTGCGCCATTTTACGTGCTGCTGAAAACTGATAACAGAATTCATCTTGTCGTAGTTCTTATATATTTTTTCAAATACATGGTGGACACGTTCTTCTTTCGACTCATGCATTCATCTTAACCTTCTTCCACAAATGTTTTTGCTGTTGGCTGATGCTGGCTTAGTATCGTGTTGATTCTTTCCTCAGCATAATCATTGATTTGGGGCAGTTTCTTCATTCCGGTTTCAATCATCTTGATTGAGAATTCAATATAGCGGTCACAAATCACCAGTAAATATTGTTGTTGTTCCATCGATAGATTCTGATAATTGCCAACATGTTTAGGGAATATTGTATTTTTTAGGGTTTCGAAAAATTGCGTGGTGCCGGCATGAATTAATTGTTTTTTTTCACTGTTCAGTCTTTTAACTAAGAGGAATTCGGGTATGAACTCCATCCAGGCATTTAATTGAAAATAGTCAGCAAGTTTTGCAAACAATGAACTTTCAATTATTTTAACACTGGCTATTAGTGTATCAATTCCCTCGAATTCCTTCTGATAGTACTTTATTTTGTGTTCATTTACTTCTTTAATTCCACTTGCTAATACTTTAATCATTGCAATATCATCAATATCGGCAAGCAGTTTATAGTACAAACCGCTGTAATAATCCCCTGCAAGGACTGTTAATTGACGATTTGTCATTCCGTATTTGTTATCAGTCTCAATTGGATCCGTTGTAACATGCTCGTGGGTGTCAAGGGCAATCTGAATCAGCATCGCTGCCAGTGCATAGTCATTCATCTTCCTGCCTGGTAATTTGAGCTGTTCCATTAAAGAAATAAAAAGAAGGAGCTTGTCTTCATCAATAAATGGTGTTTGTATGAATTTGAGCAAATATGGATGCAGAACCTTTCGTTCCACCTGCCCTTTTATATCAGATAATATTTGGCGAATATCCTGCAAACTTATCACCCTTGCTTCCCCGAATAAATTAATTTTATTTTGATAGTGTTCCCCTAATAAAACAAGGCAGTCACAATTATACCATAAAAAGATTTTCTCAAAAGCAAAAAATCAAAAATAAACGCAAATGACCAAAGATTTCACAAATTCCATTTTGTATGGTAAATCTGCTTTTTTTGATACAAAAAAATTTTATTTTTCGCTCTCCACTTCGCCATAAGAAGTGAAAATTTTTGCTTTCCCTCTTATTTTAATGGCCGATGTATGTTCCGTAAATTGAGCGATCATCACTTCGCCCTTATCGAGTTTTTCGGAATGATGAAATTTGGTGTCAGAGCCTCTTGTTAACCCAATCACACTAACACCATCATCTATTGCCTTAATAACAACATAATCATTATTTTGTATCCCTTTTTTTTCCACATTTCTCACTCCAAAGTATTCAAGGTATTTCTGTTTCACTTGTTACATTTTGATCAGTGTCAGTACTTCAGAACGAGCTTCTCCATTTTCTTGATAGACGCCCCTGGCAGCAGTCGTAACAGTCTTCGATCCAGGCTTTTTAACCCCTCGCATCGTCATGCACATATGTTCAGCCTCAACAACGACCATCACACCATGGGGTTCCAATTTTTCCATGATAGCATCGGCAATCGTTGAAGTAATCCTTTCTTGAAGCTGTGGGCGCTTTGCAACTGCTTCAACAGCCCTTGCTAACTTACTAAGCCCTGTCACGCGCCCATTGCGGGGCAGGTAAGCTACATGCGCTTTTCCAAAAAAAGGTACAAGGTGATGCTCACACATTGAAAAGAAAGGAATATCCTTAACCAGGACTATTTCCTCATGGTCCTCGCTGAATATTGTATCAAAATATTGTTTTGGATCATCATTAAGACCGCTGAAAACCTCTTCATACATTTTAGCAACCCGTTTCGGCGTATCCAGCAAGCCTTCTCTTCCAGGGTTTTCACCAATGGCTTCTAATATTAAACGCACCGCTTCTTCAATTTGGGTACGGTTGACTTCTGTCATGCTCTTTCCTCCTAAAAAATATCAGTCTGCTTTAAATGTCAAATACATCTTAGCATAACCATTTCAAAGCAGGCAAAACCAAAGCCTTTTTTAACGATACTTTATCAGAATGACAGAAGATCCGATTTCACTTTTTATAAAAAAAGGCCATGGATTTTGTCCATGACCCTTTCTAAAAAAAGCATGTTGCTATGTAATTATTTTACTGCATCTTTAAGCGCTTTGCCTGGTTTAAATGCAGGTACCTTACTTGCTCCAATTTCGATTTCCTCACCAGTTTGAGGATTTCGTCCTTTACGGGCAGCACGTTCACGGACTTCAAAGTTTCCGAATCCGATTAATTGCACTTTATCACCATTTTTCAAAGCATCTAAGATTGAATCAAAAACAGCATCAACAGCTTTAGTAGCGTCTTTTTTAGAAAGCTCGCTTGCTTCTGCTACTGCATTAATAAGTTCTGTCTTGTTCATGCTATTCACCTCCTCCCAAAGATATAATCATACCTAGTAGAAAACAAATTCTTATCTACATTTCTAAACAATTTTTCTTGTTTCTATACGTCATAGTCCAGTTTTGTTTCCAATCTGTCGGTTTTTATACAAAAAAAGGAAATTCAACTAAGGGATGCTTCAAACCCTTATCATATAAAGGTTTTCGACCTATAACGTTAATTCTGTAAAAAGATTATCATAATCAATTCTGCATATCAAGAAAATTTCATGAAATAATGGTAATCTTTTCTTAAATAGCAACAGATTTGTAATATATTCGCTATTTTCTATAAAAAAAGACCCCTTTTTGGAGTCTAAGACATTATAGAATAATAGCAATTAATCCGCCGGATCCTTCATTTATAATCCGCTCAAGCGTTTCTTTCAGTTTATATCTCGCATTTTCCGGCATGAGTGAAAGCTTGGCTTGAATCCCTTCCCGGACAATGGAACTTAAACTGCGCCCAAATATATCAGAATTCCAGATTGAAAGAGGGTCTTCCTCAAAATCCTGCATTAAATACCGAACGAGCTCTTCACTTTGTTTTTCTGTTCCGATAATTGGTGCAAATTCCGATTCAACATCCACCTTAATCATATGGATCGACGGAGCAACTGCCCGCAGACGGACACCAAAGCGTGCTCCCTGCCTGATGATCTCCGGCTCCTCCAGGCTCATGTCAGCGAGCGATGGTGAAGCAATACCGTAGCCGGTTTGTTTAACCATTTTCAATGCATCTGAGATATGGTCATATTCGGCTTTTGCGTGGGCAAAATCCTGCATTAATTCCAACAGATGATCTTTTCCCCTGATTTCGACTCCGACAATTTCTTTTAAAATTTCATCGTATAATTCATCCGGTGCCGTTAAATCAATTTCGGCAACTCCCTGCCCCATTTCAATGCCCGCGAGACCTGCTTGTTCAATAAATTCAAATTCACTGAATTGCTGAACAACCCGGTCTACATCCCTTAACCTTTTAATATCTTTAACGGTTTCCTTTACAGCTTCTTGATAGCTCTCACGAAGCCAATGATTCTCTCTTAATACCATTACCCAGCTTGGCAGGTTTACATTTACCTCCAAAACCGGAAATTCAAATAACGCTTCCCGCATGACGTTTAGGACGTCGCTTTCTCGCATGCTCTCCACGCTCATGGATATGACGGGAATATCGTATTTGTCGGCAAGGCTTGCCCGAAGAGACTCTGTATTTGGATGATGCGGCTGGGCACTGTTTACTACCATGATAAACGGTTTTCCAACTTCCTTGAGTTCTTCGATTACTCTTTCCTCTGCTTCAAGATAGTTACTTCGGGGGATCTCTCCGATTGTCCCGTCCGTGGTAATAACCACTCCTATGGTTGAATGCTCCTGAATCACCTTGCGAGTGCCGATTTCAGCTGCCTCATGGAATGGAATGGGTTCTTCATACCAAGGTGTATTAATCATTCTTGGCCCGTTTTCATCCTCATAACCTTTAGCACCTGGAACCGTGTATCCAACACAATCCACCAGACGAATATTTACATCTAAGCCATCATCGACATGAATGGTCGCTGCTTGATTAGGGACAAATTTTGGCTCCGTTGTCATGATTGTTTTTCCTGCGGCACTTTGTGGAAGTTCATCTTGTGTCCTGCTTCTTTCCGCATCGTTATCAATATTGGGGAGCACCACTAATTCCATAAACTTTTTTATAAACGTGGATTTTCCCGTTCTAACCGCACCTACTACCCCTAAATAAATATCACCGCCAGTCCTTTCGGCAATATCTTTAAAAATATCTACCTTTTCCAAATGATCCCCTCCCGATCATGAGTTAGTGGGATAATAATATCCTTTATTAGGTATTTTTGGACATTATATGTTTATGATGTTGTCCTATGTTAATATGACAATTTTGAAAAATTATTTACCTCCTTATTAAAAATGAGCGGATTTTCATTATGTTATTTTCCAATTTAAGGATTTAACAAGCGAGGATTTAAAGAAAAAACCCTTCTCCTACAATATATTTCGTAAGAAAAGGGTTATGACACTTTGATGAGTTTGAAAAGAATCCTCTACTTGCTCTGTTGGTCCAAAAAGACGGGCTTTTTCGATTGAGATTCAAAAGTATAAGGCAGGGAATACGCTGGGACAAACATAGAATTTTTCACTAAAAGCGGACGGATATCCTCTCCGAATTTTCCATAAAAAGCTCCTTGCTGCTTTAGCGCTTTTTCTAAATCAGCCCGGTAATCAACATATACTTCTGTATCCGCTGATATTACAAACGGGAGTTTTTGCTTGGTATACGGACTGACAGCATAAGGTATTTCATTATACCCCAGCTTTTTAAAATCGAGAGAATAAACATTTTTAGACAGCCGCTTTTTGTAGGGCGGATATCCGCCTGCCTTTATTCTCAATTTTATTTCTTGAATGGTTTGAGCAATTCGAAGATCAAATAATTTAACGGTTGGTTTCGTTTCAGCATCAACTAAAACATATTCAAAAATCCCTCCGTTTTCATATGCGTTTCCAGGAGGCTCAGCTAAATATTTGGGAATCAGTTTGTTAAAGTCAATTGGATATTTTTGATAAATTGGCGTGTCTTGAGGCTTTGTCTTAATTGGAAGAATACCTCCGTTTTCTTTCCTAAAACTATCGACAGCCGTTTGCACAGACTGTAATTGATCTTTGTAAGGTATTTGATTTTTAGCAAGGTTCGCTTTAGGGTACATACAGCCTGTAAGAAAAATTGAAGTAAAAATGAATATCAAGAGAACAATCTTTATCCTCATGCAATCAATCCTTTTTATGTAGTGATCAACTAAAAAGAACAATAATAATCGAGAGGCCGGAGATAATCATAAACAGGTAGGCAACTGCTGCCGTGAGGATTTTAAGTATGCCTTTTGACTTGTATCGGCTTAAATAAATCATTAGAATTGCAAGAAACATTAATCCCATTCCAGCTATTGAAATCCACATTTTTAACATGGCTGGCGACATAAACAGCCCCCCTTTTCTATGAAAGTAATTATACCATACGTTCGTTATATAGAAAACCGGTCGGATGAGGCAAGCCTAAAATCGCAGAAAAGATCTTTGTTGACCTTACACATATAAGGACAGAATAAATTTTGCTAAAAAATTGATTCTTTTAGCAAAAGAAAAGACTGAAGAAAGAGGGGCGAGACTCTTTCTTCAGTCTAATGACGACTATACAACCCATACTCCCATTTCATTTTACAAGGCTGTTTCGATGCATTGTATGCAAAGACAGTAAAAATCGTATCCTCGAATGCCTAATTTTCATGACTATTTATCATTATTATTCCTCTTCGGTAAGTCTTTCTCCTAAAATATTGATTAAATCATCCATTTCATTAGTTTTGCCGCGTGCCATTAACACATCTGTGGCTTCTTTAGGATTGCCTCCATCAAACAGGACATGATAAAGCGCCTTTGTAATCGGCATTGAAACATGATATTTTTCAGCCAGCTGATAAGCGGCTTTAGTCGTCCGAACACCTTCTACGACCATTCCCATCTTATCAAGTACTTCCTCCAAGGTTTGTCCCTTCCCAAGCATATTCCCGGCCCTCCAGTTACGGGAATGAACACTCGTACATGTAACAATTAAATCACCAATCCCAGTTAAGCCGGAAAAAGTCAGCGGATTGGCACCCATCTTTGTTCCAAGCCTGGCGATTTCTGCTAATCCCCGAGTAATTAAGGCCGCTTTGGCATTATCCCCATATCCAAGTCCATCCGTAATTCCAACTGCTAAAGCTATAATATTTTTTAATGCTCCCCCAATTTCAACCCCAATTACGTCAGGATTGGTATATACACGGAAATTTTGATTAATAAATAAGTCTTGGATTTTTTCAGCTGCTCTCATGTTTTCAGAGGTTACGGCTACCGTTGTCGGATGTCTCAGACTTACTTCTTCAGCATGGCTTGGCCCGGACAGGACAACCAGATCCTTTAACAAATGCTGCGGCATTTCCTCCTTGATCATTTCCGAAATTCTTAACAGCGAATCAGGCTCAATTCCTTTACTGACATGGACGATCGTCAGCGGTTCTTTTTGAATTTCGCGAATTTTACCAACTACTTCTCTGATTGCCTTTGTTGGGACAGCTAAAATGATCGTTTCCACTTCTGATAAAGCATCAGCAAGGGAATAAAAAGCAACAATTGATTCAGGAAGTGTAATATCTGGCAAATAACGTTTATTTGTATGATATTCATTGATTTCATGGACTTGCTTTTCGTTGTGACTCCACAGTTTTACTTGCTGTCCATTATCGGACAGCACCATAGAAAGAGCTGTCCCCCAGCTGCCAGCACCAATCACAGCTATTTTTTCTGCCTTCGGTTTCATTATCCTTCACGACCTTCTCTTTATTTTCTTTCCCTAGCAAATATTTTAATTGGCGTTCCTTCAAAGCCAAAAGCATCTCTAATCCGGTTTTCAAGAAAACGTTCATAGGAGAAATGCAATAATTCAGGTTCATTTACGAAAATAACAAATGTCGGCGGTTTTACAGAAACCTGTGTTGCATAATAGATTTTTAAGCGTTTTCCTTTATCCGTCGGAGTTGGGTTCATCGCTACTGCATCCATGATAATATCATTAAGGACGCTTGTTTCAACCCGCATGGAGTGATTTTCGCTTGCAAGATTGATCATAGGCAATAAAGTATGTATTCGCTTTTTTGTTTTTGCAGATAAGAAAACAATTGGAGCATAATCAAGAAACAGGAAATGATCCCGGATTTTTTGTTCAAATTCTTTCATTGTTTTTTCATCTTTTTCAACAGCATCCCACTTATTTACAACGATAACAACGGCCCGTCCAGCTTCATGTGCATATCCCGCTATTTTCTTGTCCTGTTCGATAATTCCTTCTTCACCATTCAAGACAACAAGCACTACATCTGAACGTTCAATGGCCCTTAAAGCTCTTAAAACGCTGTATTTTTCGGTACTTTCATATACCTTGCCTTTTTTGCGCATTCCAGCCGTATCAATAATGACATATCTTTGACCGTTAAACGTATAAACAGAGTCAACGGCATCTCTTGTTGTACCGGCAATATCGCTTACGATAACCCTTTCTTCGCCGAGGAGCGCATTGACTAATGAAGATTTCCCCACATTCGGACGCCCTATTAAGCTGAATTTTATCATATCTTCTTCGTATTCCTGCACAGTTTGCTTTGAAAAATGCTTTGCAGCTTCGTCCAATAAATCACCAAGCCCCAAACCGTGGGAACCTGAAATCGGAATCGGCTCGCCAAATCCCAGTGAATAAAAATCGTAAATCTGCCCGCGCATCTCAGGATTGTCAATTTTATTCACACCCAAAACAACCGGTTTTTTTGTTTTATACAAAATCTTTGCTACTTCTTCATCAGCAGCAGTAACTCCTTCTCTGCCGTTTGTTAAAAAAATGATCACATCCGCTTCATCCATTGCTATTTCTGCCTGCTGGCGGATTTGTTCTAAAAACGGTTCATCTCCAATATCGATACCGCCCGTATCAATAATATTAAATTCGTGAGTCAGCCATGTGCCTGAACTGTAGATCCGATCACGGGTAACTCCTGGAACATCCTCCACAATAGATACTCGTTCTCCTACAATTCGGTTAAAGATGGTCGATTTCCCCACATTCGGCCTGCCAACGATTGCAATTACGGGTTTCACCATTTTTATCACCCTTTCATGTGAAATAAATATTGTTTTATTACCAGCTGCTCTGCACAGCAAATAACGAGTCATACGGAAAGAAACCCTCCTAACTTGAAGGGTCTAACTCAATTATCTTAACAAATGTTAAACCTTTACTGCAATGGTAACCAATAGTTCAAAACGATTTATGATGATTTTTGTTTATTTTTTTGGCTTGAGTGAAGATAATTCTCAAAAAAAGCACTTGCATTTTCCACGGAGTTCCAGCCCGCCACCAAAACGACCGTTAAGGCAAATATGTCCAAATATTCAAAAGAACCAATGGGATAGGGAAAGTGATATTTTTGTAATATGAAAGCATACAGAATTTCCCCTTGCATCGTACCACTGGTGATAATGAACATTCTGCCTTGCAGCGAATTTTGAAGGAGCACTGCTAAATATCCGATTAAAATTCCAACCATCCATTTTTTGTTAAATATTAGCCACGCGGGATCATAGATTTCAAATAAATGAAAAGCAGCATAGGAAATCGTAACGATCATGGAACAGATGAAATAATAAAAAACGACTCTTCTTTTAGATTTTAATAAAGAAGCATAGGAGATGATCAATAAAAATAACCCGCCTGTATAAATATCAAAGCCCCTAACGGCTAAATGAAAATTGGCCAAAATAATGACAATAAGAACCGCTGCCGATAATTTTAATCGATAAGGATGATTCTTTTTTAAAATGAATGTTGTGTAAACCCATAATGTCCAAAAAATCCAAAGAAACATTGATCCATTCAAGCTCACCGCTCCCTCCTCATCAAGCATTATCGGTACATATAAGGAGGTTTCATACTTCATTCGTATAAACTTTTCGTAATGTATTATCTTAAAAAGAGGAGGTGTTATGACATGGGAAAGGACCGTCAAGAAAAAAAATTAAAAGCAAGCAGGAGAGTCGAATCTGACCGGGATCAGGCATTGCATTATCCCGGCGCAGCTAAACTGCAAAGCCCGGAAGAAGCCAGATCTCTTAATGACTCTAAATATGATTAAGCTTTTCGTTTCCTACTAATAAAATAGCCTGATTTCTTCAAGCTGCGAGCATATCAACATATGCCATAGTATTGAAGTTTCAGGCTCCCTTGTTGTTACTATCTAATTTTTCTTTGACTAAATGACTTCGTATCAATCCCTCTTTGTGTTAGCCAATGATTGCATTCTCCCGATATGATTAAAGGGGCGTTTTTCAGCTGTGCAATCGTCCTTGCCCCTAATGCTGCCATAATAACTGCTAATTCTTTATGAAGTCTTTCAATATCCTTCTGCAAGGATTCAGCTCCTTTTTCCAAAAGAGTCTTCAAGAAAACACCCGCCATTCCAACGGCATCTGCTCCGATGCTGATGGCTTTGGCAATGTCAAGACTGCTTCGAATCCCTCCAGATCCAATGATGTTCAAGTTAGGGACTGCAGTACTGGCTGCTTCAATAATTGAAATAGCGGTTGGTATCCCCCACTGGTTAAAAAAGGGAAATGATTCTTCCCTGCGTTTATTTTCGATTTCAGCGAAATTTGTACCGCCAAATCCCCCAATATCGACGATTGAAACACCGATTGAAGCAAGGGCGGAAACCGTTTCGCGACTCATACCAAAGCCTACCTCTTTCACAATAACAGGCACATTCACTTTGTTCATTATCTTTTCTATTCTTTTTAAGACACCGGAAAATTCACGTTCCCCTTCAGGCATCGTTAGTTCCTGAACAGCATTTAAATGAATCTGCAAGGCATTTGCATCAAGCATGTCAATGGCTGCCATTGCCTGTTCAACGGCTGCTTCACTTCCTAAATTGGCAATAATAACCCCATTAGGGTTTTCTTTTCGCACGACCTGATAAGTATAGCGCTCACAAGGGTCTTTTATTGCAGCCATTTGGGATCCCACCGCCATAGGAACTCCCGTTAGTTTTGCAACAGCAGCAAGTTCCTTATTGATCCGGTACGTTTTTTCACCGCCGCCTCCTGTCATGGCATTGATAAAAATTGGCGAACTCAAAGAAAGTTCGCCAAGTGAATGTTCGAATTGAACGTCATCCAAATTGATTTCCGGTAAGCTTTGGTGAATGAAATGGATATCTTCTAAAGCTGTTCCCAACATTTGTCCCATTTCAAGGGCAAGGTTTATATGCTCCCATTTTCGTTCCGATCTAGACACTAAGTATCACCATTACTTTTTAAGATTCTTTAATTGATCACCAATTACTTCTCCAAGCTGAAAACCCTTTGACTCCTCAGGAAGCTGATAATCCAGGTTTTCTTCAACATCTTTTTCCAGAAGCTCCTTAATGCTTAACGAAAGCCGCTGGTCAGCTTCATTTACATCTAATACTTTAACTTGAACTTCCTGTCCTTCTTTTAAAACTTCATGAGGTGTGGCTATATGCTTATGGGCAATTTGTGAAATATGAACAAGACCTTCTACACCTGGAAAGACTTCAACAAAAGCGCCGTAAGAAACCAATCTTTTTACAACACCTGTTAATGTACTGCCTTTTGGTGCCCTGTTTGCGATATCAGCCCATGGCCCAGGAAGAGTATCTTTGATGGATAACGAAATCCGTTCGTTATCACGATCAACATTCAAGATCTTTACTTTGACCTTTTGGCCTTCTTGAACCACTTCAGACGGTTTATTCACATGCTGATGGGACAATTGTGAAATATGAACTAAACCATCCAGCCCGCCAAGGTCAACGAATGCTCCGAAGTCAGTAATCCTTTGGACTGTACCTTCAAGTACTTGTCCTACGGACAGAGAATCAAGCAGATTTTGTTTTTTCTTTCCCTTTTCTTGCTCAATAACAGCACGGTGAGATAAGATAAGACGATTTTTTTCTTTATCTAACTCAACAATTTTAAAAGAAAGTGTCTTACCTTTATAATCGGAGAAATCCTCAACAAAGTGTGCTTCAACGAGCGATGCCGGAATAAAGCCGCGCACACCAAGATCGACCACAAGACCGCCTTTTACCACGTCTTTTACTTCTGCATCAAACACTACACCATTCTTAAATTTTTCTTCAAGATTTTCCCATGCTTTTTCTGCATCCGCTTTTCTTTTTGAAAGAATTAAAGCTTCTTCCTCCACTTTTAAAACCTCTAATTGCAGTTCGTCCCCAACGGAAACAGCATCTGAAGCCTTTTCAATATGGAGGCTTGAAAGCTCACTAATCGGAATAATTCCATCAAGTTTACAATCTTGAATGTCAACAATAACCTGTTTTTCTTCCACTTTTGTAACTTGCCCTGTTACTTTGTCTCCAACTTCGAAATTCTTTACTTCCACTTGATTCATATCTTCTGACATATGTACTCCTCCTTAATCCATTAACTGCAAAAATATAGTGTCAGTCACCAACACCATATGTAAAAACAAGATAAGGAAACCAATTAAGCTTGAAAAAAGTCTCTTTTTATTAACTTCTTATAAATAGCCTGTTTTGTCAAGCGGAAAACTCTTTATACTCTTTAATAAGTTTATGGATTTCTGCCATAATTAATTCAGTAACTTGTTCAGCTGAAGCTTTTGATTTTCGCAAATCTGTCATGTCCATTGGTTTCCCATAAACAACCCTTAATTTTCGGAAAGTGCGGTATGGTCCGATAATCGCACATGGCACTACTTGAGCATCTGTTTTTAATGCAAAAAATCCGGCGCCTGCTAAACCTTTACCAAGTTCCCCTGTTTTACTTCTATGTCCCTCCGGGAAAAGTCCAAGAACATGGCCTTCTTTTAAAACGCTCAGCCCTTTACGGAGAGCCTCCCGGTCACTCATTCCTCTTTTCACGGGAAATGCATTGCACATGGCGACGATTTTCCCAAAAACAGGAACTTTAAACAATTCCTCTTTTGCCATATAATAGACATCTCTTTTTGGCAAAATACCTACGACGATTGGATCAAAATTAGAAATATGATTGGCGCAGAGCAATACTCCCCCTTCTTCGGGAAAATTCTCCAATCCGATTGCTTCAATTCTGTATAGCGGTTTAAAAATCGAATTCACAACCGCTTTTGCAAATCTATAAAACGTCAAACTCTTTCCATCCTTTCATGGACAAGATCCATAATTTTTTCTACGACATCTTCTATTGTTAATGAGGTTGTATCCATTTCAATTGCATCGTCTGCTTTTTTTAATGGCGCTATTTCTCTTTCTGAATCAATTTTATCCCTACGTGCAATCTCTTCCATTAATTGAGACAAGTTGGATGTAAATCCCTTTTCGAGATTTTCGGCATGCCGTCTTAAGGCTCTCTCTTCAACACTGGCTAAAAGAAAAACTTTTACTTCTGCATCTGGTATTACATGGGTGCCAATATCACGCCCATCCATTACAACTCCGCCTCCAGATGCAAACTCCTGCTGTCTTCTCACCATTTCTTCCCGTACTTTTTGATGTTTCGATACAATGGATACAGAATTTGTAACGGCTGCTGAACGGATTTCACTCGTTACATTCTGCTGGTCAACGAAGACCAATTGTCCACTTTCAGATGGAGTCAGCCTGATACTTGTATTTAATAAAACAGCCGCCAGTGCCTGTTCATCTTCAAGGTCAACATGATTTAATAAAGCTTTATATGTTAATGCACGGTACATTGCCCCCGTATCAATGTATACAAAGGACAATTTCTCCGCGATAATTTTTGCTACTGTACTTTTCCCGGCAGCTGCAGGTCCGTCAATGGCAATCGATAATTTCTTGTTCATTTTTCCTCCTAATGCCTGTCTAGCAGTCTATGCATGAATTTTACTATTATATATTGTACCATAAAAGCCTATTCTTTTTTTATTTGCTTTTTAACAAAAACAAAGCAGGAAAGTGCCTGCTTTCAATGATTGCTCATTGTTTCTGTTGTTTTTATAAATTTGTGTTTATAAACTCCTTCGTATTTTGTAATGGGCTTCAATCTTGAATACGCAGGAAAGCTGTGAAGAAAACATTGTGAAAGAAGAAGGAATATCAATTGGATAATGGCTGCTTTGATCAAAATCCTCTCAAACGCTTTCATTAAATCACTCCTACAGGCTGCATATGCCTATTATTTGAGTGATCGGACTGTTTTATGCTATACAGACAGCCCCTTCTTTTTATTTTCTAATTGCCTTTCAAAACAAAGACGTAAAAGCATCTGTTTTTCCCCGCTGGTGGTATCAATGAATTGCAGTGAGACCTTGTTTCTTGTTTCACTATATGGAGTGTTCCGGACAATTCTGCTTTGGAGTTTCATATAATGATAGTCTCCATTTTGCATAATTAATACAAGCCATGTTTGAACAGTCATTCCTGCTTTAAGTCCAGTTTCTGCAGGTGTTAAAACGGTTGCTCCTCCAGCACTGATATCCATGGTAATAGCCGTGACTGGTGCAAATTCATATTCAAGAGGATGAATGGCTATATCAACAGCCGTATCAATTCTCACAAATTGACGCCGTTGGATCTTGACTACGTTTTTATCGCCTGGATAGGAAATCATGAGCATAGGGATGTTCCTTTTTATTCTTCCTTCAACTTCAGATTCAAATGAGTAAATAGATGATCCGTCATGGCCGATAAATGTTGCCGTTAGTTTTGTACCATCCAGTAAAAAAGCCGTTCTATTGGTTTTTAAACTAATCGGATAATCTATGTAAAAATGATCTCCGTTACGGTCGACAAGCCTGCATTTATATGTTTCTTTTTCATGAGAAGACTTTAGTTCAAGTGTAATGATATCACCGATCTGTAACAAGTCTAAACACTTCCTTTACCCTTTTAGCCTATATAATTACTATTATTATGTCACGATATAAAAAAAAGGAAAAGCACTTATTGCTTTTCCTTACATGACATCTGCAGAAACTGCTTCCGCATTTTTCAGTTTTTCCACTTCTTCTTCGCGTCCGTTTTGGGTATTTATAAAGATTCGGTACGTATCTTCCCCCATTACCCCAAGGAATTCATAGCATAAAACCTCTTGTTTCAGATCATTTTTTATGACGGCTTCCCGTTGTTCCATAATTTTTAAATTAGGATTAATTTTTGTCATTGCCTGCTCTTTTGAAATGACAGGACTTTGTATTTTTCGGCTGTAGTGTGTTTGCAAATAATCGTCAGCTGAAAAGCCAACAATGCTTCCATCATCCAGTGCCACCTTTATCTTGACGGATTCTGGATATATTCTAATATGATTCTTGGTTGAAACAAAATTGAAAACACCAATTGTATCATATTGACTGCTTTCATATAAATCCATATTTTTAAACCCTGCATTTTTCAAATATGAAGCCGCCTTTTTACTGGCATCATGCAAACTTAAGGTTTGCGCTGCGATTTGCCGAGAATGAATAAACCAAATTGGAAATCCTCCTTTTTTCGTAATATCCATATTGGCTTCTTCATTAGAATTTACCTTTTTTAGAGAAACACTGTAAAACCCATATTTCGACCCTTTTCCATTCTCGGTAACCTTAACTATTATTTTCCCGCCTAACTTTATATATGTTTTGGCTATTGCGGCTGCTTCATTTCGTGAAATAATTTTTCCTTGAATATTTTTAAAGTTTTCATCCTTATTTTGCATCGTCATAAAGGCCGTGCCCATGTCTGTTTCATCATAACCGGATACGGTCTTTTCAACCGTTTTAAATCCATCAATGATCGTATTATCCGCATTTTCTTTTCCTGTTGCCAAAGCCATTTCCACGTCCATCCAGCGCAGATTATTTTTAAGGACCAGTTTCTGGACATTTCGCAACTCATTTTGAATACTTTCCGATTGTTTGTAAAGTACCTTAAGCGTTTCATACTCTTTATCAGATAACGGGGTCTTGTCCAAATCGCGGACAGCTGTCCGGTAACTAAAATTACCGATGTTTGATAGAAACTCCTCTGTTTTATTAAAAGGGAGCAATGTCAGCGGTAATTGCCCAACGTCACTGTGAGCCTGTGAAGTAATTCTCCATACATCCGTTAATGCAGGGGACAGTGTATGGCGGGAATTCATCGCCAAAGATGTACC
Organism: uncultured Bacillus sp.; assembly: GCA_964484065.1. GTDB lineage: Bacteria > Bacillota > Bacilli > Bacillales > Cytobacillaceae > JAEVLT01. The sequence continues at coordinate 258,632 of CAZAEW010000002.1, read as the reverse complement.
TATTTTATCGTGAAGCAAGTCCATTTGGTAAGTAAGATCATGAAAGGCACGCTGATAGTTGTTTTCCGCGTTTAATAGAACAGCATTCTTATCACGATGCTCCTGATATCCCCAAAATGCAGTCCCGGCCACACCAAGAGCTAAAACGGTAATGACTATACCTCTTATCAATTTTTTCACCCCTACTTACAAAAAATATGTTTCCCAATTCTTTTTATTTGCGGTCTTCCCCAAATCCACGGGCTTGTGGCAGTGGCAGGATTAAAATAGTATATTGCGTTGCCGGTAGGATCCCAGCCATTTATCGCATCAATGACTGCCTTTTTCGATACATCATTTGGTGTGAGCCAGATTTGTCCATCAGAAACCGCAGTAAAAGCGCCTGGCTGAAAAATAACCCCTGAAACAGTATTGGGAAACGATGCACTTTGCACCCTATTAAGAATCACGGCTGCTACAGCTACCTGCCCGATAAACGGTTCTCCTCTCGATTCTCCATAGACCGCATTTGCCATTAATTGAATATCATTTTGTGAATAGCCTGAAGGAATATTGGCTGCAGCCGGCTTCGAAGGTCTTGATGAAGGTGCCGTGTTTTTTTTTGCAGCACCCGTACTTCCAGATGCTTGACTTTGTTTATTCAAAGGAACCCCGCCGTAATAGGTGAATTTTTTTCCGCTGTTTACCATACTTTTAACATACTGGGCATTATATTTGCTTGCTTTTACTAATTTGGATTTTGTACTGCTCCCAGCAAGACCATCTACCGGCAATCCATATTTTTGCTGGAAGTTTCTAAGTGCCCAATACGTGCCCCAGTCAAAAACACCATTGATTTTTCCGTGAAAGAAACCGATATATTGCAATCTTGCTTGCAGTTCAATAACATCATCACCTGTTGCACCGCGCTGGATCACTTGCCCGGAAAACGCGTGTACCCATCGATTTTCTTCAAAAAGAGAAATAGGAAATATAAAAAGGGAGATTAGGATGAGAGATTTTATAAGTACTTTTTTCTTCTTCATGTAAAAGTAACCTCCAGATGAAATTAACGTTAACCCTATTTTTTGTTTTGGAGGAAATTTTATTCAAAAAAAGAAAAGAGGAAGTACTTTAAGAAGCCAATAAAATCAAAAAACCCTTCACGAATGAAGGGTTTTTTGGATGGGCAATGGCTTATTAAAATGTTTGGCGCTAAGTACTTTTGCCATTTTTACTTTTCTTAAGCCCAGCCACCACAGAAAAGCCATGAATGGTAAAATGAGATACAGCCAATTTTCTTGAGAAATCAAGATATAATCATACATCCCATGAAGGAAAACAGGAAGGATTAATGCGATTATAATGCCTTTATACTTAAATTTATCTGTAAATTTGGCTTTCCCTAGATAAAAACCCATGATCACACCAAACATCGCGTGACTGGATACAGGAAGAAGCGCTCTTGAGAGTGCATGCTGAATGCCATTGCCAATTAAATAAAATATATTTTCAGCTGTTGCAAAGCCAAGGGAAACCGAGGCACCGTACACAATCCCGTCAAAAGGCTCATCAAATTCGACATGCTGGTAAATGGCATAATATAGAATAAACCATTTCACGTATTCTTCCAGCAGACTCGATGATAAAAAAGCATCTGCCAGCTCGGATTTAATGATATTTTCTGTATCTAATACATGCTGAATAAACATAATCGGGAATACCAGCAGAGCCCCATATATAAATGTTCTTAATACATAGGAAATTGGCTCGGCTTCATACTCATCTTTTAAATAAAAATAGCTTAATAATGCCAAGCCGGGGGCAATTCCGGCAGATAATATCCCCAACATTTAAATCCTCTTTTCAGTCCATTTTCTTAATGGTAACACGGAAACAGGGTAAATCAAAAGAAAATTTTCGTCCCGGCTGACTGATTGGAAGAAATAATTAGGACCGTTCCCCCTTTTCCTTTTTCATCATTTCATCTGCGATTAATTCCCCATGAAATCTTCCGTTTTCAATAAATATTTCATTTGCGTTATTTCCCGCAGCGATTACTCCGGCGATAAAAGCTCCTTCTATGTTCGTTTCCATTGTCTCTTCAAGATAAATAGGTCTTCCCGTTTCCGCTTCGATCTCAATCCCGATTGTTTTTAACAATTCATGGTCCGGATGATAGCCTGTCATAGCAAAAACAAAATCATTTTTTAATACCTTTTCTTCTGTTTCTCCATTTTTTCGATAAACAAGGGTATCCTTCGTTATTTTAACGACATTTGCCTCAAACTCCATTTGGATAATCCCTTTTTTCACGAGAGAATCGAATTCAGGAAGAATCCAAGGCTTGATGTTTTCAGAATATTGATTTCCCCGGTACAGTACCGTTACTCTGGCCCCCGCTTTTACCAGTTCAATTGCGGCATCGACACTGGAATTTTTCCCGCCAATTACACATACATCTTTATCAAAATAAGGATGTGCCTCTTTAAAATAATGAGACACTTTATCCAGATGTTCCCCGGGGACATTCATATAATTTGGATGATCATAATACCCAGTTGCTATTACCACGTAAGGTGCCGTATATTCTCCTTTATCAGTCTTTACATGGAAAAGATTTTTAGATTTATGTATTTCTAATACGGTTTCATAAGCATGAATTCTCAGTTGATTTCGTTTCGCTGTTTCCCGGTAATAGACCAGGGCTTGATTCCTTTTGGGTTTATAGTTTTCGGTAACAAATGGAATATCCCCAATTTCCAATTTTTCACTTGTGCTAAAAAAAGTTTGGTGTGTTGGATAACGGTAAATGGCATTTACGATATTTCCTTTATCAAATATAAGCGGATTTTTCCCCAGCCGTTTAAGGGATATAGCCGCAGACAAGCCGCATGGTCCCGCTCCAACAATAATAACCTCTTCGTTTTGCATATATTTCACTCCTTGCCCAAAAAAACATGGCTTATTTAACAGAAAAATCCCCTGCCATTTTTTATGATAGGAGATTTTAAGTCATGTTTCAATTTTAAGGATTAAATCCAGCCTCTAAAGCGGCTTGCTTCTGCCATTTTTCTGACTCCAACCATATAAGCGGCCAGGCGCATATCAACTCTGCGAGTCACGGCAGTATCATAAATATTATTAAAGGATTTAACCATGACTTTTTCCAGTTTTTCCTCCACTTCTTGTTCTGTCCAGTAATAACCTTGATTATTCTGTACCCATTCAAAATAGGATACGGTTACTCCCCCTGCAGAAGCGAGGACATCGGGAACAAGTAAAATTCCCCTTTCCGTCAAAATCTTCGTTGCTTCAAGTGTTGTTGGGCCATTAGCGGCTTCAACAACAATTTTGGCTCGGATGTTGTGAGCATTTTCCTCGGTAATTTGATTTTCAATTGCCGCCGGAACGAGAATATCACAATCCAGCTCCAGCAGTTCTTTATTGGTAATGGTATTATTGAATAGTTTTGTTACTGTGCCAAAACTATCTCTTCTATCTAAAAGGTAATCAATATCCAAACCGTTTTCATCATACAATGCACCGTATGCATCAGAAATACCAACAACCTTTGCTCCTGCATCATGCATAAATTTAGACAGATAGCTTCCGGCATTTCCAAATCCTTGAACGATCACTTTGGCCCCTTTTAATTCAATACCTTTCTTTTTCGATGCTTCGCGAATACAAATGGTTACACCTTTTGCTGTTGCCGATTCCCTGCCATGAGATCCCCCAAGGACGAGCGGCTTACCGGTAATAAAGCCTGGAGAGTTAAACTCATCAATCCGGCTGTACTCATCCATCATCCATGCCATGATTTGCGAGTTGGTAAAAACATCCGGAGCCGGAATATCTTTTGTTGGACCAACAATTTGGCTTATCGCTCTGACATAACCCCGGCTCAAGCGTTCAAGCTCCCGGAACGACATATCCCGCGGGTCGCAGACAATTCCTCCTTTCCCGCCTCCATATGGAAGATCGACAATTCCACATTTTAAACTCATCCATATTGATAATGCTTTCACTTCGGTTTCCGTAACACTCGGGTGAAAACGAATCCCGCCTTTTGTCGGTCCGACAGCATCATTATGCTGTGCGCGATACCCAGTGAAAATCTTAATTGATCCATCGTCCATCCGAACAGGAATTTTAACGGTTAGCAAACGTAACGGCTCTTTGAGTAATTCATAAACTTCCTCTGGATAACCAAGCTTTTGCAGTGCTTTATGAATGACAGTTTGTGTTGATGTTAACACATCGTGTTTTCTTTCGTGATTCGTCTGATCATTACGATTCTCGGCTGACATATGTAATCCTCCTAAAGAAATCACTTATACGAATATTGTCCGTTTTCAGTGTCAAGTATACACGTTTCCATTCTAGATGCAAGAACAAAAGCAATCGTTTTGTTTATTGTATGAAAACGCTATCAAAATAATCAGCGGGGTTAAACCATAAAAAAACACCGTTATTGATTTTGGAATAAACCACTGTTAAAAAGAGAAGCGGCAAACCTCTTTTTCACTTGAAATAATAAAAAAGAGTTTCCACCGCATTTTTCTCAATTACTTTCTTTCCGTATTCATCTAAGACATGCGGACTGATAATCGATATATTCCCATATTCAGATAAAACGGAAGCTGCTTTTTCAATATCAGCAGGTTCTAAATTCTTCATCAGCAAATAGTAATATTTTTGAAAAGCATATAAACTTCCGCCGCTAATTCTCATCGAGATAAACCTTTTTGACAGTTCAATCACTTCATCAATAGTATCAAATTGATACAATAAGAAATCAGAGCCTTCAACTTGTACCTGCATTTCTAAAAAACCATCATATAAGACCTCATCGCCTTCAGCAGCATCGTCCACTGTTATGATCATGATCATTCCTTGGGCTTGAATGGAAAAAATCTCAACTGCCACTGCACCACGGAAATCAAAATTTAATTCTTCGCTGGCTTCCTGGAGCATATCATGGAAAAGCTGATGCCATTTTATCGAATCTTTCCAGATATCTTCTTTAGAAAGGCCTCTTTCAAACAAGTCATCAGAGGTTAGAAATATTTTAATTTTATTAGCTGTTAAGCGTTCTAAACGCATGTTTTTGCCCCCTGCCGTGACATCACTGTTAAATTCAGTGTATGTGACAACAGTGCGATGGTGAATTGTCTAACTTACTTTCAACGATTGCCTTTATCCTGTTGCATTCCCCTTTGAATCGTTAATAAATGACATTCAGCTGGAGCACCCAGCCGAAGAGGGATCCCGGTTGTCCCATATCCATTGCTTGTTAAAACAATGGTCTGATCAACCCGGCGAATCCCTCCCCGTTGGTATGGACTATACCCTAAAATGTGTATTTGTCCCCCATGTGTATGTCCGCTTAACACCAGGCTGATGTTGTGTTCCGGGAGAATTTTGTTAGTAATGTCGGGATAATGGCAAGCAAGGATCTTAAAGCTTTCTTTTTCTGCATCAAGCAATGCAAGATCAAGCCTGTCACGATTTTGTTTTAAATCATCTACCCCCAGCAAACTCAACTTTTCACCTTCCTCAGATTCAAAAATAACGGAAGTATTATCAAGAGATTTTACTCCGTTATCTAATAGAAGTGCATCTAATTCATGAAAATCGGCTTCATAATCATTGTTTCCCCATACGAAATAGACAGGTCCAATTTTTTTTAATTTTTTTAGGTTTTCCTCTACCCTTTTGAGTGGGACTCCTTTTTCTGTTAAATCCCCTCCAATCACAACCATATCGGCCTTTCCAACAACATCTGCAATGATATTGTCAGAAATAACACGGCGATGGATATCCGAAATAAAAAAGATTGATACCTTTTTAAAAGTCTCCGGAAAAGAAACAAAATCTAACTCTTGGTATACCACCTTATTTAAGGCAGCCTCCCTTCTCATCCAGGCTAATAGCATTAGTATCCCAAAGAAAATGACCAAAAAATAAATCACCCTATCCATACCTCCTATTGAGGAATTCTCCCTGCCAATTCCATTTTCTGTTTCGCTGGAAAATACCGTTCAGACATAAAGGTTTATGTCATGAACAAAAATCTTTATCATAAAATGAACTGATGTTGACAAAGGGAGGTTTCTTATGAACACACACCATAAAAAGTATTATCCTTATGTTAGCCCATTTGATCCTTGTCCGCCTATTAAAATAAAAACGTATTCCACCCCGCCCCATCTTTATATTGGCTACCAACCTGCAAATCTTCCGCAATTTTCCCCGGGAGAGGCTCTTAAGGCAGGTACCTTGTGGAAGCCGCTTTATGACCCATATTTTAACCCTCATGAACTGGCAAAGGGAGGAGACCCTGGATGAAACAAATGCCTGGCGAATACTATCAATTAATGGAGCAGCTTCAAACAATTGACTTTGTTCTCGTAGAACTGACTCTTTATTTAGACACCCATCCTGATGATGTAGAGGCTCTCAACCAATTTAATCATTTTTCCAAAAACCGAAAACAAGTAAAGAAGGCGTTTGAAAGTCAATTTGGCCCATTATTACAATACGGGAACAGCTATTCAGACTGCCCATGGAATTGGAAAGATGCTCCCTGGCCATGGCAGGTATAATTCGCATAAGGAGGAAACACCATGTGGATTTATGAAAAAAAGCTTCAATATCCTGTGCGCGTCAGCACCTGCAATCCAACACTGGCAAAATACTTAATCGAACAGTATGGCGGTGCAGACGGAGAACTTGCCGCTGCCTTGCGCTACTTAAATCAACGCTATACGATTCCCGATAAAGTGATCGGTCTCCTTACAGATATCGGAACAGAAGAATTTGCCCACCTCGAAATGATTGCTACAATGGTTTATAAATTAACAAAAGACTGTTCGCCGGATCAATTAAAAGCCGCAGGGCTTGGCGACCATTATGCTGACCATGATAAGGCTATATTTTACCATAACGCGGCGGGAAATCCATGGACAGCAGCTTATATTCAAGCGAAAGGCGATCCCATTGCCGACTTATATGAAGATATTGCAGCAGAGGAAAAAGCAAGAGCAACTTATCAATGGCTGATAAATATAAGCGATGATCCTGATTTGAATGATGGTCTTCGCTTCTTGCGCGAGCGGGAAATTATTCATTCACAGCGCTTTCAGGAGGCTGTGGAGATCTTAAAAGAAGATCGTGACCAGAAGAAGGTTTTTTAACGCTTCCGGCTAAATCAAGTCCCCCTTTAAACCCAATTACTTATCTGCACCTTTCTCAAGCAAAGTTGGTTTAGGGGGGATTTGAATTTATTTGTATTATTTTTTTTCATGGTAAAGATTAATGTCATAATTTTTTTTCATCATTTCAAAAACAAAATGGCGGTTTTCCCATTCATCTTGTCTGCTCCATAAATCTTTACTGCGATCAATGATTTCGCATCTTAATTCATGAAATTCTTTTTCTGCCTTTTCCATTTTTCCTTTTAATAAGTTCATATATCCATACATTCCAATGGTAACGATTAAAAAGGTCAAATTATTTTTATTGTTTACAAACACAGAAAACATCTTTTCAAAAGAATAAGAGTAGGTACGGAAAATCATTAAGTACATATAAATAAAAAATAAAATTCCAAGTGTCAGTGTAAGCCAAACCGCCATTTTATGACGTTTTTTAAGCAAGTCATATTTACTTTTTCTCTTTATGACATTCTCCAAGATTCGTTTTGCAACCGGGTCAGTATTTTTGTCCAACGTCCATTCCATCAGAAGTCCCCCCATTTCCTTATTATCCATATGTTCTTGTCCTTTTTGATATGAATAAAAAAACCAGCCATTTTTTCATGACCGGTTAGTTGTTTAAAGGTATTTTTAAAACCTGCCCAACAGAGATGGTGTCACTATGCAGGTGATTGGCCGTTTTGATGGTTTCTACTCCTGAAGGTGATTGATAATATTTCCTGGCTATGCTCGTGAGTGTTTCTTTACGCTGAACGGTGTGGTAAAGAACCTTATTTTCCATCTTTGGAATCGATGCCGTGTTTGACTGGTCACCAGGAGCATTGGATTTATCTGTTGCAGGTCCTGCCGGGACAGCTGTTGTGTTTTCTGCCGCCTGTGCCGCAGCCTGGTTTTCCGGTACACTGGCTTGTTTTGTTTCGCTTCCAGCCAGTTGGTCCTCTGCATCGTTATTGCTTTTGCTTTTTAGACCCGTGTTTTTCCCGTCTTTTTTGCTTTGTGTTTTCTTAGAACCCTGAAAATCAACCGTTTCATACCCTTTGTTAGAGGAGACGGAAACCTTTTGTGAATTGAAATGTCTGGATCCCAGATAAGAGTAGATACTGAAAATCGTAATCGGCAAAAGAATAAAAAACAGCGCCAATAAGCGAATTAAAGGATATTTCATTTTCCATTTTGTCTTTTTTTTCCGATCCCGATGGATTTGACTCCGAGGAGGAAGAGTGGTTGGATCCAAATTTTGTTCATTTAATTTTTCGATTTTTTGCTTTGTTTTCTCTGCTTGATTACGGTAAGGTTCTTCTTTATTCATTAGAATTTCCTTTCTGGCTCTTTTTAATATTTTCCCATCTAATTTGGAATCCTAATAACAGATCGATGACAAAATGCATGGCGATCGTTACCGCAAGGTTATTGGTTATCTTAAAAATAACCCCTATAATAAAGCTCAATAAAACAATGTTAAAAAATAAAAACCAATTAAATAAGTACCGATAATGGATGACTGCAAAAATGAAACTAGCTCCAATGAGTCCTATTTTTGTTTGAATAATTCCGCGAAAAAGCATTTCTTCACTAAATGATACGAATAAGGCAATAAATACGATCTGATAAAGCCTTTGACTTCGAAAAATCCTTTTATTAATGCCTCCATCATCATAATAATCCGTCGGGAGCCATTTCATGAAGAAAAAATCAATAACCACTACCGTTATTCCAGCTGTTATTCCAATTGAAATGATTTTAACATCAAACCAATTGATCAGCTTCCAAAAATCGTTCCCTTTAAATAGGAATCGGCTGAGTACAACTGATAGGATTAATAAAAAGATTTGGGTAATATACAGCTGTTGTACTAATTCTTTATCGGTTAAAGAATTGATTTGATCATTCAGTTTATTTTTTTTCATATGATCGCTCACAATAGAAGAATTTTCTCAAGATACTCTTTCCAATCCACTTCGTACTCTTCAGGAGGGGGATTTTTTTCTTTTACTACATACGGCAAAATGTCAAGTCCGCATTGATCACAGCAGTTTTGATTTTGTATTCCTTTTGCCGTTTCTTCAAAGTATTCGAGAATCCCATTCCTCCTGCATTCTTTTGAATGAATCCATTTTTGAACTTCAAATAATTTGCTGCGTTTTATTTCGCGGCGTTTTTGGGTGTATTCTTTGAAGCTCAGTATGTTTTTTTCCAACTCTGATTCATTACGGGGAGGTTGGATAGCAAATTCTTGAACCATCCGCCACTGTATTTCTGAAAATCCGCCTTTCTCCTGTAAGGCCGGATCCAACTCTAAACTTGAATCCCGCATCTTAAGCTGGTTATAAAGCCAATCCATTTGCTGTTCAGTCGGCAATTCTGTTTCGATCAGCTGCAGGGGCAGCTGATCATCTCCCGGGCAAGTCAATAAAACAGCTAGACTGGACCTTCCATCCCGTCCGGCCCTGCCAATTTCTTGAAGATATGATTCCATTTGCAAGGGCATATGAAAATGGATAATAAAGCGAATATTTTCCTTATTTACTCCCATTCCAAACGCGCTTGTTGCACAAATGAGATCCAACTGTCCTTGAATAAACTGCTGCTGGATTAAAATCCTTTGTTCCTGATCCATTCCGCTATGGTAAGCCATCGTTTTTTTTAACCCATTTTCTTTTAATAATGAAGCTATTTGTTCCGCTGATTTTTTACTTGAGAAATAAATAATTCCTGGTTTTTGAAGGTTCAATGCCAGTTCCACCAGACGTTCCTGTTTTTCCAAATAACCGCTTAATTGTTCAAGATAAAAAGCAATGTTGGGACGGTCAACCGTAGATTCTACTTTATTGATGCTGGATATGTTAAGTGAGGAAATGATATCCTTTCGCACTTGTTTCGTTGCAGTTGCCGTTAATGCTAATGTAAGCGGGTTCCCTAATTTGGCGCGAATTTCTCCCAATTTTAAGTAATCAGGGCGGAAATCATAGCCCCATTGAGAAATACAGTGTGCTTCATCGATAACAAATAACGAAATCGTTAATTCCCTCAATTTTTCAATGATAATTGGATTATTCAGCATTTCCGGAGAGATAAAAATAAATTTATACTCACTTATTCTTTGAAGAACGTTCTTTTTTTCATAGGGTGTTAAGAAGGAGTTTAGTGCCACAACCCTTTTTTCACCAAATTTCATCATCTGTTCGACCTGATCTTGCATTAAGGATAATAATGGTGAAACAATGACGATCGATCCGGGAAATATGTAACCGGGAAGCTGATAACAGAGCGATTTCCCCGTACCCGTAGGGAGCATTGCCAGCGTATCTTTCCGGGCTAGAATGGATTCAATCACTTCTTTTTGTCCCGTTTTAAAATTGGAATAACCAAAGTGCTTTTTTAACAGCCTTTCTAGTTCCATTGCTTTCCCTCATGTTTAGCCAGCACTAATCTGATTTCAAAATAATTCACTGCCGGCACCAAATTTTTTATTTTTTTCAATTGCTTTGATTCTGTTAGGCGGGCAGCATGCAAAATTTTTTGCTCCTTTTGCTTATCAACAAAACCATCAATAGAAAAGTTCTTCATGTTTAATGCTAGTTCAACAATATGATCTTCAATCGTATTCATTTTCAGATTTCTCAATCCAGCCATTTCCTCAATCGAAAACCCTTTTTTAAGCAGTTCATATGTTTTTTGCGTTGATTTCGTTAAAGCTTCATTTTGCGCTTGATCGCTCAGAAGTAAACGCAGCAGCGGAAAGCGGCCATTATCAAAAGTCAATTGGCTCAAAAAATAATGGATGATATTTAAAAACTCTAAGTGATACCGAAAAGGCTCCATACCGAATTTTTCTGCCGTCTGCTGCGCTGTTAAGCCGATTTGATTATGACCTGTTAGCCGAAAAACGAAGATGGAAGGATCAATATTGTCTGCCTTTTGCAAGCAATCCATTAATTCGGAAAAAAGTGTCCTTCCCAATAAACTTCTTGACATCTGATTCTTTTCAAAAAAGGATTTTAACCACCTAAGTGTTTGTTTATCTTTTTGAACGGGGATGTAGTGCGGTTCATAATGAACAAGATTCGATACTACCTGGGTGAAAACTGACAGTCTCTCCCAAAATTGGATGTCCATTTGATTATACTTCCATCCATTTATATACTTCAAATCAGAAATATTCTTGATAGAGCCAGCAAGGAGATGGGCGCCGCTTTGAGTTAATTGATATCGCTGATCGCCGCAGAGGACAATCCTATTGCCAGTCATTGCCTGCCGGACTGTTTTTTCCAGAGATTCCCGTGAAACGCGTTGATAAATCCCGAAATATCTGGATATATTATACAAATGAGCATCTTGGATGGTTTGGGAGGATTTTTTCCCTTTAAGCAGGTGATAAATGGAATAGATCGTCCTCTCGCCATTTAATTGCTTTATCAAATGGAGAATTAGTGTTTCAAAGCATGACATTCAATCCACCCTCGTACGACATATTTGAACCGACACTGACTTTTTCTGTATTTATTTTAGCATGAAACTGGGAGGATAGTTGGTTTAAATGTGGAATTATGCTGAATCGTTATGAATTAACGGGCAGAGAAACGCAATTTTCTATTGAAAAGTTAGCCATTCAGTTTTACAATAGGAATGTGAAATGGTTTCCATATTTGTGAGTGGAAACAGGTACGCACAATACTTGTTTTAATTTTGGGAGGAGTTTTTTTCATGGCTAAGTACACAATTGTTGACCAAGAAACTTGCATTGCTTGCGGAGCATGCGGCGCAGCAGCACCAGATATCTATGATTATAATGATGAAGGTATCGCATTTGTAACACTTGATGAAAATGAAGGTATCGTTGAGATCCCAGAAGTATTAGTTGATGACATGATGGATGCTTTTGAAGGCTGTCCAACTGATTCTATCAAGGTTGCTGACGAACCATTTGATGGAAATCCTGCAAAATTCGAATAAGATTTCAGTCCCTCTCAACCTCGAGAGGGATTTTCTTTGTACAAATTTCCCGTAAATAAAAGCACAACCGCTGATCCCTTAGTCAGCGGTTATTTTGGGAAGAACGTTTAGCGAACGATTAGTTTTTGCCCGGGCACTATTAATTCTGAAGATAGGCCATTTTTTCGTTTCAGTTCCTCGATTGTTAATTGGTTTTGTAGAGAAATGGAAGTTAAAGTATCTCCCCTTTTTACAATATATGTATGATTAAATCTGCTTGCCGTTTGAACATGCTGATTATTTTCTTCCTGAGGATGAAAGCGGGTACTTGCTTCTAATGCATTCACTTCCCTATTTACTTTACCAGCTTGTACCACTTCCCCTAATTTTTTTACTCCTAATAGCCCTTCCGGGTCCAATACAAATTTTTTATCGAACCTCCATTCCTTTCTATGTGCTTCAAAATGAAGATGCACGCCGGTGGCTTGCCCCGAACTTCCCATTCTCCCAATTATCTGCCCTTTCCTGACAGATTGCCCTTCAAAAACAAGCCTCGAGGCCAGGTGAGCATAAACCGTTACGTAACTCGCTGGATGATGAATAAAAATCACATTACCATAGCTGTCAGAATAATAGGATTTCTCAACAACCCCAGCATCAACAGCTAAAATGGGCGAATTTAAGCTTCCTGCAATATCAATCCCTTTATGCTTACCCATCCTCGTTCCAAAAGTATCAGAAATGACACCATCGGCCGGCCAAATCCACTCTTCTCTGTCTTCGGCGGGGGCAATGGCGCTCGCCTTTAGGAGTTTTCCTTCCCCTAAAAACATTCCCGAACAAATGGCTATCATTCCTGCAATGGATAACTTCTTTATGTATTTACGCATTAAGATCCTCCTTATTACTTGCCCTTTTCTTCTTATATGTATGGTGTAATTTTTTGCTTTAAAAATTCTATGTATGGGGGTAGTAAAACATATTTGTTATAATTTGGAGTTTTTTGTGTTTTTATTCATCTATTTTAATTTTTTCTCAAGCTTGCCCACTTCTATATTTGACGCAAAAAACTCATCCAACGTATTGTTGGATGAGTTTTTTTGATTGTATATCTAATTCATTTTTTCTGCGAATCAAGAACATCGTGAATCTATTTTCGTGGAAGATAAAATGAGAATGTCGTTCCCTGCCCTAGCATACTTTGAACGGAAATCGTACCAAAATGGGCATCGATGATATTCTTCGCAATCGCAAGTCCCAACCCGGTTCCCGCTCTGCCTCTCGTTCTGGCTTTGTCCGCTTTATAAAACCGTTCAAATACAAACGGCAAGTCTTCCTCTGGAATACCCGACCCAGAATCGGTAACTTCCATTTTTAGTCCTTTTTCTTCATGAATAATGTTTAATGTCACATACCCGCCCTTTGGCGTATGTCTGATTGCATTATCAATCAGATTAGTCAGTACTTGTTCAATCCGATCCGGATCAAAAGAAAAACTTGTTTCACTTTCACTGATATTTGCACTTAGATTAATTTCATTATCTTTAGCAATTCCTTGGAATTTCCGGACAATCCGATTAATGAAGGCTGATAGATTTACCTCCTCAATGGTTAACTGGATATGCCCCGCCTCCATTCTTGCCAGGTCAAGCAATTCATTGACGAGCCGGCCCATTCGCAGTGATTCATCATAAATCACTCTGGCCATCTCTTTTTTCTCTTCCTCCGTTTCGGCAATGTCATCGACAATTGCTTCACTGTACCCTTGGAGCATTGAAATGGGTGTTCTTAGCTCATGCGACACATTAGCGATAAAATCTTTACGCAGTTTATCCAGTTTCCGTTCTTCTGTCATGTTTCGAATAACAGCCACAGCTCCCCGAATAAATTGATTGCTGTAAAGAGGGCTGACAAGAATCACCCAGTGCCTTCCCTGAAGAGATATTTCTCCTATTTGATCCTTTTCCGTATCTACTGCCTGCTGGAATAATTCATTTACTTTCGATGGGATTGATTCTGTATTGGAGCTAATTTCACCTTTCTCATAATACCAATACTGCAGAAAACGGTCCGCAGGAGGGTTTGTAATCAGGATCGTCCCATCCCGATTAAAGGTAATGACCCCGTCGGCCATACTGCTAAGAATGCTGGCAAGCTGTTCCTTTTCCTGACTCAGTGCATTCATATTAAATTTCAATTGTCTTCCCATCTGATTAAAAGCTGTCGCAAGTTCACCGATTTCATCATGAGTTAAAATCGGTACCTTTGTATCGAATTTTCCCCGGGCCACTTCAAAAGCCGCTTCCCGCATCTTTCTTAACGGAGCGGCAATCCGTGTTGACAGAAAGAAAGCAAAAATAGTGGTCAGAATGATGGCAACGCCTGCAACAAGCAAAATAAATTTGGTAGTGTTGCGGGAAGTAGCTTTAACATCTGTTAATGATTGATAAACAAAAACCCCGCCATGTTTACCGTTCGATAATTGAAAAGGTACTCCTACAATCGAATAGCTGGCATCGGTTTGTTGATTGCCTGGTGTAAGGGTTGAAACCTTCACCACTCTTGATTTCCCATTGAATACCTTGGAAAGCTCTTTATCCCTGCGAATATCGGAAACTGTTAACTTTTTATTCCCTCTTGTATTTGGAGAATAGTAGGCCTGATTATTATCTTTAATAATAACTACTTTCGTTACGTCATCGACAATGTCCCAAGAAATCTCTAAACCCAATGGGAAATTATTTTTTCCGTGATCTTCTAATACGACAGCAATTTTTTCTGCTGTATTTTTCAAATTCGTTTTTGTTTGGTCAATGTTGTAGTTATCAAAGTACTCTAAAAGCATTACCGTTAAAATAAATAAAATAAAGGAAACCAATAAAAGAATGGTACCCCAAAGTTTACCAACTACACTGCGTAATAAAATCATTCATTGACAACCTCGAATTTGTAACCCACACCCCATACCGTTACAATCATCCTGGCCGCCTGTTCAGACACTTTATTTAGTTTCTCGCGAAGCCGTTTAACATGTGTGTCAACGGTCCTTAAGTCACCAAAAAATTCGTAATGCCAAACTTCCTTAAGAAGCTGTTCACGATCAAAAACCTTATCGGGGGCCTTAGCAAGAAAATATAGGAGTTCATACTCTTTTGGAGTAAGACTCACTTCTTTTGCATCAGCCGTTACCCTGTGTGCATCGTTATCAATTGTTAAATGCGGGAATACAATAACATCCTTCGTAGTTGTATCCGTCTGTAAATAACTTGTTTGCGAAGACCTTCTAAGCAATGCTTTTACACGCAGCACCACTTCTCGAGGGCTGAATGGTTTTACAATATAATCATCCGTTCCAACTTCAAAGCCTTGGACACGGTTAACTTCTTCACCCTTGGCTGTAAGCATGATCACTGGTGTCGCTTTCTTTTCACGGAGCTCCCGGCATACTTCAATACCATCTTTTCCAGGCATCATCAGATCCAGAAGAATGACATCATAATCATTTGTTGTTGCCATTGCTAAAGCCTCATTGCCGTCTTCTGCTTCATCAATGGAATATTCCTCACGTTCAAGATACATTTTTAATAAACGTCGTATTCTTTCTTCGTCATCTACTACTAAGATTTTTACGTCTTTTTCCATTAATAAATCACCCCATGGTGTTATTTTACAAAATGGTGTCGAATTTTGCTACGCTTTCAGGTAACCGCTTTAAAAAAGCCGCGATAGTTTTCACAAAAACGATACATATTTACCTGTTTTTTACCATAAAAATAGATAAATCCGAACAAAAAACTTGCTTTTTTTTTGGTTATCTGCTTAAAGTACTAGTTCTTTTGTGACTGCTATGGCAAAAAACGATTCGGATGTTTATGAGCCAGCGTAAGAATGAAGACCCGCGATCACCAAATTAACCGCAACTAAGTTAAACATGATTATAACAAATCCAATGACAGCCAGCCATGCCGATTTCTCCCCATGCCAGCCTTTTGAAAGACGCAGGTGTAAAAATGCTGCATAAAACAACCATGTAATTAGCGCCCATACTTCTTTCGGATCCCAGCCCCAGAATCTTGTCCAAGCAACCTGGGCCCAAATCATCGCAAATATTAAGGCTCCTAAAGTAAAAACGGGGAACCCTATTAAAACAGATCGGTAGCTAATTTCGTCGACCAAATCCAAATTAATTTTATTCACAAACGGCTGAAGCGCAGCTGCCATTCGTTTTCTTAAGATTAAGCGAATAACTGTATACAGCAGCACTCCTCCAATAAAGGACCATATGACTGTATTTAATTTTTTGGCATTTATGATCGCCGGCATTTTTAATAGCGGCATCCATTTACCTTTCGTCGTTAATTCCGCATCATGCGGACCGACGATTGCCGGCATCGTATATTCTACGACCGCAGGTGAATCGTTTTTATCAACCCAATTGAATCTTTCCTGATAGCCGATTCCTGTAAAAACAGATGATACCAAGACAAATCCAAGTGTCATGACAAGACCAAACATGATGATTTCAAGCCACAACGTCCTTTTTCCAGGTCTTGATTGATCAATCGTTTTCACTAAATAAATCAGACCAGCGGCAAAGCTGATAGAGAGTATCGCCTCCCCAATGGCTGCTGTCGTAACATGAATCTGCAGCCAATAGCTTTGCAATGCTGGAATTAATGGAGTAATATCCCTTGGAAACATGCTGGCATAAGCAATGACCAAAATGGCGACTGGCATTGTAAACAGCCCGAGAAGAGGTGTGCGATAGATAAAATAGATGATGATAAAAGCACCAACAAGCGCCATACCAAAAAATGTGGTGAACTCAAATAAATTACTGACAGGAGCATGTCCAGCTGCGATCCATCTCGTTATAAAATAGCCCAATTGTGAGATAAAACCCATTATCGTGAAAAATACTGCAGTTTTCCCCCAGCGGTTTGTTCCTTTTTTTTCTTCGAGTTCCTTTTTAGATTTTATCGCACCTCCAAAAAATAAAGTAGCGGTTAAATAAAGGATAAATGCGATAAATAATAAGTTACTGCTTAATGTTACCAACAAGAGTCCCCCTTATCCATCGTTCGATTTTTGAAGCTGATCCTTTGGCATGGTGTATTCTGTTCCCTCAAAAATAGTTTCCATTTCCCGTTTCAGGCCGAACCAATTTTTATTCGTATGGGCAGCAATCCAAACTTCCTCATTTTTTGGCTGTATCCAAATTCTGCGGTGGTTCCAATAGGCCCCCTGGATTACCCCTATCATGAAAATGATCCCGCCTAAAATAATGACCCAAATGGTTTTATCTTTTCTGACGGTCAAACCTGACACATTTTTAGTGGCAATCCCTCTGAATTTCATTTTATATTCATTTTTATTTTGTTCCGGCTCAATTGTCTGTCTAATCGCTACAAAGCTTGACTCTCCCTTGGGCTTATCCGGGGCAAACATTCGAAAAATAAAGGCTGGATTATTGGGAATTCTCGATTTAGTCAACGGTTCCCCGCTTTTTGAAAGTTCAAAATCAGGGAAATAACTTAATACTTCAACAGAATAGCCATTTTCCAAATCATATTTCGGTTTTGGATCAAATAAATTAATCGTAATATCACCGTATGATTGGTTCGTTTCCTTATTGATTAAAGAAAATGACATCGAATTAAGCTCGTTCAATTTATAGTCTACCTGGTATAAAGAATAACCATTAAATGACAATGGCTGATTAACACGAATTTTATAATCCTTTATTTTTTTTAGATGCGGTTTTTCCCCGGTAATCGTCCCTCCTTCCGACTGATAAAGAGTGACGTTTGATTGATAGTTTTTGGGCACCATGCCGGCACGGTCAATCGCTGCTCCAAAAGCTTTATTATCCTTGTTTTTATCATAGTTCTGCTTAATGAACTGATCATTTTTTAGAAAAAATTGTTCATTGGTTTCAGGAATTACTTTTGTTTCCCCTTCACGAATCCACAGCATTTTATCAACATACATTCCGGGAACAAAACGAAGCATTCCTCCGATTAGAAAAATAATTAACCCGACGTGGTTAATATATGGCCCCCAGCGGCTAAACCGGTTTTTTTCCGCTAATAAATTTCCATTTTCCTCTCGGAGATGATACCGTTTTGCCCGTAAGCGCTCTTCAATGGTTAACAATGAATGATTGGACGGGTTAATTACCGAAACGCTAAACAGTCTTTGCCGGCTAAGAAACCCTTCATGCCTTGTTACTTTTTGTACCTTTAAAGCCTTATATAATGGGATCACCCGGTCAAGACTGCAAACAACAAGCGAAATGCCAATTAATGCCATTAATAATAAATACCACCATGAGCTATAAAGATTCTCAAAGCCCAATTGATAATAAAGGCTGCCAATCCATCCGTAAGTCTCTTGGTAGTATTCCTGCGGGGAGACAGTTTGCGGAATATACATTTGCTGCGGTAAAATAGTTCCGAGCGCAGAAGCAATTAAAGTAACGACAATTAACCAAATACCTACTTTAACGGAAGAAAAAAAATTCCACAGTTTGTCTATCAAGGTTTTATTGTACGTCTGAGAGCGCCGTGCGCTTCCTTCGTATCGCATATCGATAACTTGTTTTTCATTTTCTTCATGATCCAGTATTTTTCCACACGACTCACAAAACACTGTCCCATGAGGATTCACATGACCGCATTCACATTTCACATCTTTCATTCGCAAAACTCCCTGCACATTAAGGCTTAATTTGGTTCATTAAATCCCTGACTGTGTCTTCCGATAATTGGCCAGTATAGTATTTTACAACATTCCCTTTTTTGTCTATTAAAAAAGTTGCCGGAAGAGGGTCAATACCATAAGCTGCCTGCACCTGACCATCTTTATCAATCACAATCGGAAAATCCAGGCCGTGAATTTCTGCAAATTTGCTGACAGCAAGATCGGATTCCCCAACATTTACTGCCAGAACTTGTACCCCTTTATCTCTAAACTGTTGGTATTGGTTGTTTATGTAGGGCATTTCCGTTGCGCAGGGCTTACACCAGGTTCCCCAAAAATTCAGGAATACTCCCTGACCTTTAAAATCAGAAAGTTTATGTTTATTCCCCTTTAGGTCGGTCAAAATAAAATTCGGGGCTTTCTCCCCAATCGCCACCTGTAATTTCTGATCCTTCGTAAAATTTTGATAGAGCGTATAGGCGACGGCAGCACCAAGTAATACTAAAATGATCGTTCTAATGAATAAACGCCGTTTTTTCATAAGGACCCTCCTATGAATTGCAAAGCATTTGTACAAAATTATACCATTTTTAGCATTACAATAGTAAAAAAGAGGATGTTATTTTTTGAATTTTATGAATTTTTATAGCTTGCCTGCATAGCCAATGCTCGTAATTGCTTGACTTCATGCGGTGTAAGTTCTCTTGCTTCCCCCGCCTTTAATCCCGCTAAAGTCAGTGTACCGTAACGTTCCCTTTTTAATTTCATTACTTCATTCCCGATTGCTTCAAACATTCTGCGCACCTGGCGATTTCTGCCTTCATGAATGGCAATTTCAACAATGGCCGTATTTTTTTTCTTATCTAATGAAATCAATTTCACTTTAGCAGGAGCTGTCTTTCCGTCTTCAAGCTTGATTCCTTTTTCAAGTTTTCGTAAATTTTCTTTAGCAGGAATGCCCTTTGTTTTGACAACATACACTTTTTCAATTTCTCCGCGCGGATGCATCAGCAAGTTGGCAAATTCCCCATCATTTGTTAAAACAAGCAATCCTGATGTATCGTAATCAAGCCGGCCGACCGGATAAATTCTTACTTTTAAATCAGAAAAGAAATCCGTAACGGTTTTTCTGCCTTTATCATCACTGACACTTGAAATGACTCCGCGAGGTTTATATAAAAGAAAATAAACCGGCGCTTCCCTTTCTATTTGTATTTCATTTACTTCTACTCTGTCCGAAGAAGAAACCTTCGTACCGAGTTCAGTAACAACTTTGCCATTTACTTTTACTCTTCCTTCTTTTATCAGCTCTTCAGATTTTCTCCTTGATGCTATACCTGCTTGAGCAATAACCTTTTGTAATCTCTCCATTTATAAACCACCTCAATGTATACTTTCCCAAACTTTCCATCCCTAGAATTATGACATAATTTTTTTTGTTTTCAAAGCGGAGCATAAAAGAAAACATGAAAAAGCAGGCTTGTCTGCTTCCTTGCATTCGCACCTGCTTCGGTAATTTCTTCTTTATTATTTCGTTCCAAACATTAATGAAACAACCAAAATCGAAACGGCAATGCCAAAAATGTCAGCGATTAGGCCTACCTTTAGCGCATCGCCCATTTTTTTGATCCCGACAGCACCAAAATAGACCGTTAATACATAAAATGTGGTATCTGTGCTTCCTTGTAATACAGACACTAATCGGCCGATAAATGAATCAGGACCATGAACAGCGATTAAATCACTTGTCATTCCAAGTGCCGCTGTTCCCGAAATGGGCCGGATAAATGCTAATGGAACAATTTCGGCAGGAACACCCAGGAATCTCATAGCAGGACGAAACCAGCTTGTGAGTGCATCTAATGCCCCTGATGCCCGGAATACTGAGATCGCCACAAGCATCCCAACAAGATAGGGAATAATGGAAAAAGCAATTTTAATTCCTTCTTTACCGCCTTCAACAAAGCTTTCATAAGTTGGGATTTGTTTATATGTTCCATAGATCAATATAAAGCCAATCAACACAGGAATAAATCCAAGCGATAAAATTGAAAGTATTTCCACGAGACTTCATCCTTTACGGTTTCGACGATGATAATAATAACGATCAATCAGCACAGCACCCACGGCTGAAAATATTGTTGCAATTAAAGTCGGGATCACAATCTCAGTTGGAGAAGAAGAGTGATAAGTCATCCTTATTGCAATGACCGTGGTTGGAATCAATGTAATACTTGCGGTATTTACCGCTAAAAAAGTAACCATTGACCTGCTGGCTGTATTTTTTCCGCCATTTAATTTCTGCAGTTCCTCCATCGCTTTAATGCCGAGCGGTGTTGCAGCATTTCCCAAACCAAACATATTGGCAATCATATTTGAAAGGATATACCCCATTGCAGGGTGTTCCGGAGGAACCTCCGGAAACAGCCGCCTGACCATTGGACGAAATAACTTGGACAAGCCATCAAGAAGACCTGACTCTTGAGCAATTCGCATCATGCCAAGCCAAAAAACCAAGACACTAATCAGACCAATACATAGAGTTACAGCTTCCTTAGCTCCAATGAATATTGCTTTATTGATTTCTTCCATTGTTCCATTGATCAGACCAAAAACGATTCCGATGATTGTCATAGCAACCCAAATATAATTAACCATCTGTTTTCACACCAACAACGGACAGAAAAACTTGTTTTGCAAAGCCAAAAATACTCTGTTTATTTTCTTCTTTATTTTGAAAATAGATCGGCACTTCCCTGATTAAATTTCCTTTTAAATAGACAGCAGCCTTCCCTGCAACCCCCTCTTTACCATCTGAGGAATATTTTTTAATTTTATAGTTAATTCGAAACTGCTTTTCTTCTCCCAGTGATGCCGGGTAACTAAAGGAGCTCTTCACGAATAGGCGGCCATTATAGCCATACTTCTTGCCAATCTTGATTGCTCCTTCTGAAAGGACTTCGACCATATCATAGTTTTTATATCCGCTTTCAAACATGTTGATATGGTCATTCCAATCATCGGAATCATTAATCGTGACAGCAATTAAACTCATCTCACCTTTTTTGGCGGTTGTTACCAGCGTTCTCCTGGCCAGTTTTGTAAAACCTGTTTTCCCTCCAGTACAATACTTGTACTTCGTCAGCAACCGATTCTTGTTCCGCCAAACCCTGTCCCATTCTTCCGTAGGATTTGGCACCCGGTATTCTTTTGTACCGGCAATTTTCTGATACAGCGGGTTATTCATCGCATATCGTGTCAGCAATGCCATATCATAGGCAGTTGAATAATGATTCATTTTGTCATCGAGTCCATGCGGGTTGGAAAAATGAGTATTTAACATTCCAATTTGCTTTGCTTTTTGATTCATAAGATAGACAAAGCCATCTGTTGAACCTCCCACAAATTCAGCGATGGCAACAGCAGTGTCATTTCCTGAGCGGAGCATGAGTCCATAAACGAGGTCCTCTAGTTTGATTTTTTCTCCTGCTTTTAAATAAACGGACGAACCTTCTGTGCGGACAGCCTGCTCGCTTACCTTAACGTATTGATTCATTTTTCCCGATTCAATGGCCAATATTGCCGTCATGATTTTCGTAATACTGGCAATTCTTCTTTTCGTATATGCATCCTTCTCAAAAAGAATGCGTCCTGATTCCTGTTCCATTAAGATGGCGCTTTTTGCACTTACGGAAACAGCGGCATTCACCTTCTGAGGAATGTCAGCAATTAAAATTGAGACGATGAAGGCAAAAGTAAACATCCTTGAAACTACTCTCATTCGATAACCGTCTCCTTGTCCTATTTGTACAAGTTTATGCGGGCAAAGAATGGATATGACTAAAAAGCCTAAGAGACACGGATTGTTTTCTTTTGTTTATAATGGCTGCCATTTTAATTCGCGGGCCTTATCGAAACGCATTTCTGCGTTGTTCCAGTTTACAACCTTCCACCAATTGTCCACATAATGAGCCCGGTTATTTTTATATTGTAAATAATAGGCATGCTCCCATACATCAAGAACGAGGATGGGAATTGTATCCCACTGTGTTAATTCCATATGTTTTTCCGTTTGCAATATTTCTAAATGTCTCGACCGGGGAGACCATACTAAAAGTGACCAGCCTCCGCCCTCCACTTGTTTAGCTGATTCAGAAAAGTGATTTTGGAATGCAGAAAAGCTTCCAAAATAATTCTCTATCTCTCTTAATAAGTGGCTTGCCGGGACGCCCGGTCCATTTGGAGTCATGTTGCTCCAAAATATCGAATGGAGATAATGCCCTGAGCCATGGAATGCCAGTTCCTTTGACCAATGCTTAACAAAGGAAAAATCATTTGCTTCTCTAGCTTTTTTTAAGGCCAGCTCAGCCTTGTTTAACCCGTCTACATATGATTGATGGTGTTTCTTATGATGCAGCTCCATGATTTCGGCTGATATAAACGGTTCAAGAGCGTTATAGGGATAAGAAAGCTCAGGAAGGGTATGTTTCCCGGGCAGAACGGAGGACCGGTCACTCCAAATATCCCCAATCGTTTGTTTTCTCCTAAAATAGTCCTCCATTTCCTCGTGAATGAAGTCAGCCTTTGATTGCAAATGAAGAAGTTCCTCATCTGTTAGAGGGGATGAAATACTATCCAGGAGGTCTGAAAAATGATTTAATTCTCCCCATAATTCAGAGTTTCCCTCCACTTTTTCCGATCTAAGAAATTTTTTCATTTCCTCATTCCATCCGAATAATTGATTTACATATTTTTCAAAGCGATCCATTTTCCCCCTCTTTTCTTTACGTTTTTTAAAATCCCAATAAATCACATTTAAAGGTATGAGGGAACGGCTATAATATTCACACAAAAAGGCACAACAAACTTGCAGCAATTGCATCATCAAAAAATAAAAGGCTGTTCCCCACAGAATTTAATTCTGCAAGGAACAGCCTAAGCTGTATTTTTATTTAGATTGGATGATTTTGGTGCGATAGTCAGTTTCATAGAATTCAAGGTCTTCCCGAATTCTTTGGAACTCCCCTTCCAGCCCTTTTACTAATTGGCGTAAGCTGTCGGGTACTTCTTTATAAAATTTAATCGAATTTCTTCCTGT
The DNA here is from genome assembly GCA_964484065.1 of uncultured Bacillus sp. GTDB lineage: Bacteria > Bacillota > Bacilli > Bacillales > Cytobacillaceae > JAEVLT01. Next base: position 234,698 of record CAZAEW010000002.1, on the reverse strand, counting down.
ATAAGCTGAACGGCTGTCCTCATACCATGCATCATTCTTTGGAGAGAAAAATTCCACAATGCATTGATGATAAATCCGATAAAGTGTTTTTTCAGCGGCCGCTTTAGGAAATGGTTCACTCTGTAAAATGATTTTGCATGCATCTAAGCTCTCTTCACTAAAAACCAGCAACTTCCGTAAATTAGACAGTACTAATTTATGGTAAGGAAGTTCTTCTTTGTTTCCTGCATTAATTTGTGAAAGAGTTGTTTCATTTAAATATCCTTCAATGATACCTATTGTACTTGTTAGAAATTCTTCTACTTCTTTTAACTGGGATTTCACTAATGTATTTCCCACGATTTCACCCCCATATTGTTAACAAAAAAATTATTTTGGCTGTAAGATGAACTCTAGCGGTGACCGAAGTTCATAAGCTTTGCTTTGTTGAAGAGACTGAAATATTTCAGGTAATTTATTATAATCGATATCCTGAAAGTATGCTGCAAATTCTTGCTTTGAATTTAAATAAAGGCGTTTTCGCTGCCGTAATCCAGGATTTTTCAGCAGACAAACAAGTGCGACTATATCCTTAAAATAAACATCTCTTCCACCTTCACTAAACACCGGATCCTGTTTAAAAGGAGTGAATTCATTAAAAATTTCATCAAAGTATCTTACATACAGGACATGTAGAGTTTTCTCTTCTCCGTTTTCACTAAAAGTGACTTCACTTCTATTGAAAAAGTCTTCAGAAGTATTTGATTTTTCCTTTTCCAGTTCATAACCTCTGCTTTCGATAATCCTCAACCGATTTCCTCTCCTTTAAGCCAGATATCCAATCACTATTTATACATTTTTTATTTTAACACAAATGGCTAAGGTTTTGAAAACTAGGACTCCATTGTCTCTTGAAATCTCTCGAAAAATAAATCGGCTTCTTCCTGAACAAATTCCTCATTCACCTTATCAGGAAGCGGAGGCAATTCTTTAATGCTTCTTAATCCAAAATAATCAAGAAACTCATTCGTCGTTCCATATAAAATAGCTCTGCCGGTTCCTTCCGCCCTGCCCACCTCTTTAATTAATACCTTTGACGATAGTGTGTGAAGCGGACGTTCCGTTTTCACTCCGCGGATTTCTTCAATTTCAGCTCGTGTAATCGGCTGTTTATAAGCAATGATTGCCAAGGTTTCCAATGCCGCCTGTGACAGGGTTGCAGTACTCGGCGAATCAATCAGCCTTTTTAAATAAATGGCATTTTCTTTTTTTGTGACAAGCTGGTAGGTCCCCGCCAGCTGAACAATCGTTACTCCCCTTTGAGGGTCTTGTTCATATTCAGTCTTCAGATTTTCGATAATATCTTTGACGAGATGTTCTTCCTCTTCAATGACTTCAGCTATTTGCTTTAACGTCAGACCTTCATCTCCAGCAGTAAACAATAAACTCTCGACAATGCTGTTCCAATTAATAATTTCCAACCCTTTTTTCTCCTTCCCCTATGGCTTCAACAAAAATTTCGCTGAAATTTTCATCCTGCTGAATATCAATCTCTTTTCTTTTGATGAGCTCCAAAATGGCAAGAAAAGTAACAACAATATGTTCTTTACTGGGATGTGGAAATAATTCATAAAAACTCATCTGGCCTGTTATTGAACGTAATTCATCTAAAATTTCGACCATTCTTTTATCGATCGATATTTCCTGACGGGTTATTTTCGTCGCCATTGGTCTTTGCAGCTTCTTTCTCCGCAATAGCTTTTGGAATGCTGCAAGCATATCATAAAGGGAAACATTCAGCTCTGTCTTTTCCGGTTTTATATCCTTAGCATATTCAGATAAATCGCTCGGAGGCTTTGTATACATTAAACTTCTTTCTTCCTCCATTATTTTTAAATCATTGGCAGCTTCTTTATATTTTCGGTATTCAATCAGACGTTCGACTAATTCCTCTCGAGGATCTTCCTCATATTCAAAGTTTTCCGCCTCGTCTAGATTTTCTTCTGTATGTTTGGGCAGCAGCATTTTGCTTTTTATCGCAAGCAGCGTTGCTGCCATTACTAAAAATTCACTGGCTACGTCCAACTGTAATTCTTTCATCGTGTGTATATAAAGTAAATACTGTTCTGTTATTTGCGCAACTGGTATATCATAGATGTCAATTTCCAAGCGGTTGATTAAATGAAGGAGTAAATCAAGCGGTCCTTCAAATGCCTCAATCTTTACGTTGTATTGCATTCTCTCACCATGCTTCATCTTAAAATTATCCTTATTCATAGTATAGAGGAATCATAATAGTTATCCAATAGAAAATTAAACCCGCTTCTGGTTCCATCGTAAAAACATGAAATTGGCCTATAACACAATCTGGTTCTTTACATATGATGAAAAGGTAATGACATAAAAACAAAATAGGAGGTACTCAAATGGCAGATGGAGTAGCTTGGGGATTCGGCGGAGGATTCGCGTTAATTGTTGTTTTATTTATTTTATTAATCATTGTAGGTGCAGCCTGGGTTTACTAAATGAATAGACAAAGCCCGCCGCTTGGCGGGCTTTGTACATGCTGATAGGATCCCTGGTATGCTAAACTAACGATACATAAACGAATCCTAGCGGGGTGATTGATTGTATCCTAATGAGTATATTATCTATTTAGTGCATTTCCATAGTGACCGAGACTATTTTGAATGTCACGAAATTCTTGAAGAGTACTGGAAATCTCTTCATAATAGAAACAAAGAATCGATCTGGGTCGGGCTTATTCAGCTTGCTGTTTCCTGTTATCACCATCGCCGCCAGAATTTCGAGGGAGCAAAAAAAACGCTTAACAAAGCATTAACAATCCTTTTAAAGGAAAACAAAGCAATCAATCATCTGGGGTTAGATGAAACCCGGCTCATTTCTCTCGTAAAGGAACGTTTAGCGGCAATTGAACAAAAGAATCCATATCAAAGCTATCATTTACCGATTAATGATGGTTCATTAATGGAGCGCTGCAAGGAGAAATGCAAAGAGATGGGCCTAAAATGGGGGGAACCAAGCGATCTTAAAAATCTCGAGCTGGTTGACCGCCATAAATCACGGGACCGGACAGATGTAATTATTGAACGGATAAAAGCTTTACAAAAAAAAGGCAGCGACATAATTTAATCGCTGCCTTTTTGGACTTTTTGGCATAATTCACATTTAAGAATAAATGCGGATGTGTATTCGTTTGCAGTTATTTGCAGATCAGGATAGGTCTCCTGTAAAGCTTTAACCATTTTTTTACCTATTCCTTGCTGGCGGTGCGATGGATTGACAGAAATATGCTGAATTTCTAACATCGATTGATTATGAAACAGGATCCCAACCAGCCCGATAATGTCTTCTTCCTTCCAGAGAAAAAGCTGCCAGTCCTCCTCCGTTTCATATTGCTTCATTGTTTGCTGGAGTTTTTTCAAATCCTTTTCATTTGGCATAAAAGATAATAGGCCCATCGCAATTTTTTCAAAAGTTTTTTTATATCGAATTAACATATAGACCCCTCATTAAATTAAATAACCATCATTTATTTTATGTAAATAATTGCTTGATGTTTCGCTAAACTTAATCATACCTAAATTGGCGGATTTCATCAATTTTTTATACCCTTGGTGGTTTTCGCTCCTAAAAACAAGTTAACCCGCAAACCGCTTCCTTTCAAAAAAATTTAATTAAATTAGATTCGGATGAGGAAGCTAATAAAATCCATTCTACACTAAATCCAAGAATTTATCCATTTCTCTTGCAAGAAAAGCTAACATCTATTACAGTTTCAAGTGTACGTTTATTGAAAAAATGCAGTGAATCAACCGGTCTGATAAGTGCCGTTAATGGAAATGGATTGTCGAGGCCGTCGTTAAGGAGGAAAATTTTTCATCATGAAAAAAATCATTATCCTGGTTCTGTTATCTGTCCTGCTCATTCAACCTATTCGCAGTTTTGCTGATGCTGCAGAAGGTGACATGATTGTGACACTGGGAGAAAATTTAACCGAACAGCAAAAAAATATGCTTTTAGCAGAAATGAATGCACCAAAAGATGTACAAACGGTTACTGTATCTAATCAGGAGGAACATCAATATTTAGGGAAATATGTTTCCAATTCACAAATTGGAACAAAAGCGCTTTCATCTTCAGCGATTACAATTGCTCCCGCCGGTTCCGGAATCACGGTCAAAACAAAAAATATTACATGGGTAACCAATGAAATGTACGTTAATGCGCTTATAACCGCCGGGGTAAAAGATGCAAAAATTTATATTACCGCCCCTATCCCTGTTTCGGGAACAGCGGCGCTGACCGGCATTATAAAGGCGTACGAAATCTCAGCTGATAAAACGATTCCTGAGGATGTAAAACAAGCAGCCAACCAGGAAATGGTGGAAACAGCCAAGCTGGGGGATGCGATTGGCGACAAAAATGCCGCCGCTTTAATGGCCAAAATTAAAGAGGATATTGCGAAAAATAAACCTCAAAATGACCAAGAACTTCGTGCGATTATTGAAAATGCAGCAAAGGAATTAGGAATCACGCTGAATGAGGATCAAATTCAAAGACTGATGGATCTGTTTAACAAGCTAAAGAATTTAAACATTAACTGGAACCAAGTCAGCGATCAGCTTAATAAAGCAAAGGATAAAGTGACGAAATTTCTTCAATCCGATCAAGGCCAAAGCTTTCTTGATAAACTAAAACAATTTTTCTCAAGCTTAATCGATTCGATCAAATCTCTCTTTGCAAAATAAAGAAGCTTCCGTTTGGAAGCTTCTTTTATTTTATTGAAAGATCGAGGCGGACCAGGTCTTCGTATGTTTCCCGTTTGACAACCAGCCTTGACTGGCCATTTTCAACAAAAACAACAGCAGGACGGGGAAGACGGTTATAATTATTCGCCATCGAATACCCGTAGGCACCAGTACAAAATACGGCTAAAATATCATTTTTTCCTGTTTCCGGCAATGGCAGATCCCAAATCAGCATATCGCCTGATTCACAGCATTTTCCCGCAATCGAAACGGTCTCTTTCACTGGATCAAACGGTTTGTCGGCAAGCACGGCTTCATATTTTGCATGATACAATGCCGGACGGATATTATCGCTCATACCGCCGTCTACAGCTAAGTATTTTCTTACCCCGGGAACATCCTTAGACGAGCCGACACTATAGAGTGTAATTCCGGCATCGCCGACAAGTGAACGGCCCGGTTCAATCCAAATTTCCGGCATGTCAATGGAATAATGCTCTACCCATTTTTTTACTTCGGCAATAATCTCTTTTACATACTGGGAAGGCTGATTCGGTTCATCTTCTTTCGTATATCGGATTCCAAAGCCGCCGCCCAAATTTAATACTTTGACTTCATATGACAACTTTTTCTGCCACTCCGCCAATTTTGCAAATATTTTTTCGGCAGCTAAAAGAAAACCGGTAGATTCAAATATTTGCGATCCAATATGGCAATGAAGCCCAAGGACATCAAAACATGAATCCGAAAGTGCCGTTTTTAGCGCCGTCTCTGCCTGGCCGTTTTGCAGGTCAAACCCAAATTTAGAATCTTCCTGACCGGTTAAAATGTAGTCATGAGTATGGGCTTCAATGCCCGGAGTCACCCTCAGCAATATTTTAACCGTTGTATTTTTTTCGAGACAAACTTCTTTTAACAGATTCAGTTCATAGAAATTATCAACCACTATGCAGCCAATCTTGGAGTCCAAAGCCATTTCTAATTCTTCACGGCTTTTATTATTCCCATGAAAATGGATTCTTTCAACAGGAAAACCGGCCGTAATCGCCGTAAATAATTCACCGCCGGAAACTACATCCAGCGATAAACCTTCTTCCTCTGCAAGCTGGACCATTGCAACGGTTGAAAATGCCTTACTTGCGTAAGCCACCTGAGCTAAAACATCCGCTTCTTCAAAGGTTTTCTTAAATCCCCGTGCTCTTTCTCTGATTAAAGCGACGTCATATACATACAAAGGCGTGCCATATTCACCAGCCAATTCTATCAGGTCCACTCCGCCAACTTCCAAGTGCCCCTTCTGATTTACGCTTGTCGTTCCATGTAAAAACATTGCCATTCCTCACTTCGTTAAAACATTCTTTGAAAGATAAAAACAAATAGACAGAATCTCGGAAAGATACTGCCTATTCTTGATCCTTTATCCCTTTATTTAGTTAAAAATACTTTAGCATAACATGAAGAAATCTGCAATTGATATTCCTACCGCTGATTAGGCGACTGACGGTAACGATTTCTTGGGTGTACGATACTCGGTCTCAGCAAAGAACCAGGAACAGCTCTGCGGATTAAAATTTGTAAAAATCCTTTTGGTTCAAAAGGAAGAAACGGCCAAAAATATGGAGTGTTAAAAGCACGGGTTGATACAACGAAAATAAAAAATACGGTTGAGCCGACCACAAACCCCGGGGTGTGGAAGAGAGCAACTAAAATCAATAAACTCAGTCTGGCGATTTTATTGGCAATACTTAATTCATAACTCGGGGTTGTAAAAGTACCAATACCCGCTACCGCAACATAAAGAATCACTTCAGGCACAAATAAGCCGACACTGATCGCAATTTGACCGATCAAGACCGCAGCAATTAAACCCATTGCGGTTGAAAGCGGTGTAGGGGTATGAATGGCGGCAATCCGCAAAAATTCAATCCCAAAATCCGCTAAAAACAGCTGAACGATGATTGGAATATTGGTTTGCGAATTTGGTCCGATAAAAGACAATTTTTCCGGGAGCAGCGAAGGTTCCAAGACAAATAACAGCCATAATGGCAGCAAAAAGACCGATACCCAGACTCCAAGAAACCGTGTCCAGCGGACAAATGTCCCCAAAACAGGCGATTCTCTAAATTCTTCAGCATGCTGTACATGGTGAAAAAAAGTAGTTGGCGTGATAATCACACTTGGCGATGTATCCGTAATGATCACCACATGTCCTTCGAGAATATGCGCCGCAGCCACATCTGCTCTTTCCGTATATCTGACAAGCGGATAAGGGTTAAAACCCTGGTTAACAATAAATTCTTCAATCGTTTTATCTGCCATTGGAATGCCGTCAATATCAATTGATTTGAGCTCTTTCCGAATAATATTCAGTAAATCCGGGTCTGAGACATCCTCCAAATAAGCGATGGAAACATCTGTTTTTGAGCGTTTCCCAATATGGAGGATTTCCATGCGAAGGCGCTCATCCTTAATTCTTCTTCGAATCAATGCAGTATTCATAATGATATTTTCAACGAAACCATCGCGGGCACCGCGGACAACTTTTTCCGTATCCGGCTCCATCGGACTGCGTCCAGGATAACTCCTAACATCAACAATAAAAGCCGTGCTTTCTCCATCGACAACAACCGCAATTAAGCCGGACAAAACCTTATCAACCATTTCTTCTAATGTTTCAACCGGCTGTACGGATTGGTTAACAAGTCTGTTTTCGACCAGTTTAAATACATCCGTCGATAATTTTTCAAAGTTATTTAAATCAACCAATTCTTTAATGAGTTGAATGGCGTAGATGGTATCAACTAAACCGCTGACCGCATAAATGTGCACTTCTTTTTTTAAAATATGTAATTTTCGAAGATTGATATCAAAGCTAATTCCTAAACCAACCCTTTGTTTCATATAATGTTCTACTTCATTAACCGACTCAGGGATCGGCCATTTAGGCTCAGTATTCACGGTCATAAAAACCGCTCCTTTCAAGAATGAGTTCAACTGCTTTTTTTGTGATTGGCGCCCCCTTGTCATAATGATCCCGCTTCGACATCTTTCCAATATCTCCTATTCCAACCACAATAGGGACATCAAGTTCATCAAGACAATAAACCGTATCGCCGTTCATTCTGCCGATTTCCATTTCAGGAATCCCGAATTTGTCTACTCCATACGGAGTTAATTCTCCATCTCGATCAATACAGACATCCACTCTTGTCCATTCAGCCTGGTTGGTATTGGATGCTACCGCAATGATTCCAAGCACTTCGATTTCGTGGTGCTGCGCCACATATTTTAAAGTCTTTTCACCTATCCCCTCACCCATTAAACCGCTGTCATCAAACATGACTAAAACCGGATCATACGAAGCCTTTTTTATTAGAGACACCAATTGAGGACCTGTTAAATTTGATGGATTTCCATGTGACATCGAAATACATCTTCCTCCTATTTGTTTTGCAACAATTTCGACAGAGCGTCTTGCATAATCATCACCATCGGTAATTAAGATAACACGCCTGCGATTACTCATACTTTGATGTCCTTTCACGGCGAAGTTTTCATTATTGATGAATAAAATAGACCCATTGAAATAGTGATCCGAAAATTTTCCCTAAAACAAGTGCCATTAGAAGCGGAAGGATTTTCCTGTCTATCCCAACCCGTTTTGCCAAAATGGGAAGGACATTTAATACTTCTGTTAATGCAGCTGCAACCATTCCGATGAATATCCCGCCTGTTAAACCAAGAGGAATTAAAAAATATTCTGATAGGCCCAGTACCGGGTCCCGCAAACTGCCAATTACACCGATGACAGCACCGGTTACAACGGCCCATTCGTATGAATGAATTTTGCTCATGGTTTTCGATAGCTGCGTCAGTCTTGGAATGATGCCAAGAACCGAGAGAAACGCTACAAAACCAGAACCAACAGCAAGTCCGCTGGCAAAGCCGATAAATATTACTGCAGGAATTTTAATGATCATCGAGCCTCTTCATACTCTCTTTGTTTTCATGGATTATCACATAATTATCTAAATCCTGTTGATAATTAAACATCTCAACTTCTAACGGGCTTGGCTCCTCATTGATTCGCTTTTGAAATACATGATTAAAAAACAAAATCATCCCAAGCCCTAATCCGATAGAATAAGGAATTTGAAAAAGGAGCGGTTTCGGTTTTTTCATTCCGGTAATCACCGTGTAAATTTTTTCCTGAACACTCTTCATACTAACATCATCATGAAAGTTCATAATTGCCATCGCAGACCCGAAAAATAACAGAAACCATATGAGAATAAAAAAAGGCAGCTTCACTCCTTTTTCCTTTAAGACTACTTCAATAATTGTCTGTGCCGGGCCAATCGTTTGAATATCTGCGGAGGTTGAATGTTGAGAAATTTGATTAATCACCTTCATTACATCGATTACCACGATACTTTTATCTTTTTCAGTTACTTCGTGAATAACCAGCTTTTGCAAGCTTGGCAAGATTGACTCTGGTGCAATAATTTGCGCAACCGCATCTAATTGAATTTTTTCGTGCAGGCGTGCTTGAACACGATTTCGCATGCGAATGTAAATGGTATTTTCCAAAACACTCACTTCCCAAACATGGATTTCCTCGTAAATGTAGTATGGATAATAAGTGGGGTTATTATGAATTGACAACAAAAAAATAAAAGACCGTATGGATTCATTGATCCATACGATCTTTCATCTGCTGTAATATTTTTTTTTCCAATCTTGACACTTGTACCTGAGAAATTCCAAGTCTCACGGCAACTTCCGATTGGGTCTGATCTTTATAATAGCGTAGGTAAACAATCAGCCTCTCCCGTTCTTCTAATTCAAGGATGGCTTCCTTCAAAGCAAGTTTATCGAACCATTTCCCTTCATTTCCATCATCAATCTGGTCTAATAAGGTAATGGGGTCGCCATCATTTTCATAAACGGTTTCGTGAATCGATGAAGGCGTCCTGCTTGCTTCTTGTGCCAAAATGACATCTTCAGGAGAAATTTGAAGATAGGCTGATATTTCATTAATAGTAGGAATTCTTCCTAAGTTTTTCGATAATTCGTCTTTTGCCTTTCTTATTCTGTTTCCCATCTCTTTCAAAGAGCGGCTGACCTTTACTGTTCCGTCGTCGCGAATAAACCGTTGGATTTCACCAATAATCATTGGAACGGCATATGTTGAAAATTTAACGTCATAAGATAGGTCAAACTTGTCTACCGATTTTAACAAACCAATGCATCCAATTTGAAAAAGGTCGTCGGGATCATATCCTCTGTTAAGAAAGCGTTGGACAACGGACCAAACAAGACGCATATTTTTTTCGACAATAACGTCCCTTGCTTCTTGGTCGCCCTCTTGGCTTTTTTTTATGAGTTCTTTTACTTCATGATCTTTTAAATAGGTTTGACTTTTTTCGTTTTTGACCTCCACATCCATAGGCAAGTCTCCTTAATTGCACAGCAATTTGCTCTTTGATAAGTGCTTTCTTAATTTGACCTTGGTTCCTTTACCCGGCTGCGTGGAAACCTCAACTTCATCCATGAAATTTTCCATGATTGTAAATCCCATTCCGGAACGTTCCAGCTCCGGCTTTGTTGTAAATAATGGCTGACGAGCTTCTTCCACATTTTTAATGCCTATCCCAACATCCTTAATCGTTATCTCCGCAATATGATCCTCAATCGTTACATTTATATAAACGATTCCATTTGGATCATTGTCATAACCATGAATGATTGAATTTGTAACCGCTTCTGAAACAACTGTTTTTATTTCTGTCAATTCGTCCATTGTCGGATCAAGCTGGGCGATAAAAGCAGCTACAGCCACACGGGCGAATGATTCATTTTGGCTTATTGCACTAAATTGCAAGTTCATTACATTTTTCATCTTTATGCAACCCCCAATCTTTGCAAAGCAAATTCTTCCGTCGGCTCCAATCGAATGATTTTAAATAATCCCGACATATCGAATAATCTTTGAATGGCTGGGGAGATGGCACAGACAATCATTTCGCCATGTACCTGCTTAATCTGCTTATATCTGCCAAGAATAACTCCTATTCCCGAGCTGTCCATAAAAGTGAGTTGTTCTAAATTCAAAACAATATGGTGAATCTCTTTGGTTTCGATCACCTTAGCTGCTTTTTCGCGAAGTTCATCTGCTGTATGGTGATCCAATTCGCCCTTTAAACGAATGCATAAAATGTTATGTTTGATTTCCATTTTTATGTCAAGACTCACTATCCCCGGCCTCCTTATTCTGGTATAGTGAGTCAATTCGGTAAATCTTATCCAATCTCCTTCTCCAGAGACAAAACTAGTTATGATTCGCTAAAAATAGTTGGTGACGTTAACATTTCGACACCTGTCCGTTCCCCATTCCAAGAATGTTATTCTCCCGCCTTTGTAAACATACCAAAGGCACGTTTGTACAGTGCCCACCATCCTGCTTCAGCAACATCAGTTCCCGCAACAAGCGGACTTTCTAGCACCACTTTGCCGTCTTTAATTAATTTAAGTGTTCCAATCTTGTCACCTTTGTGCACTGGTGCATTTAAATGCTTCTGTAAAATGACTTTTTGTTCAACTCCGGCTGTCTTTTCGCCTTTTCTCGTTAATAAAGACAGACGTTCACTTGTTAAAGCAGTAACGGTTTTTTCCTTTCCTTTGCTAATCCGCGCTTTACCAACTGGCTGATGGCGTTTAAACATTGGGTGTGTCTCATATTGGCTGAATGCATAGTCTAACATTTTCGTTACTTGAGCATTCCGGTCTTTTGATGTTGGTGCTCCGAACACGACAGCAATAACACGCATCCCATTCTTTTGCGCTGTTGCGGTCAAACAATATTTCGCCTCAGAGGTGAATCCTGTCTTCAGCCCATCAACCCCCGGATAAAAACGAACGAGTTTATTTGTATTGACAAGCCAAAACTTTTTATCCGTATTTTCCCGTAAATAGGCTTCATACATTCCTGTATATTTTGTAATGTCCTCATATTTAAGTAGTTCCTTTGCCATGATTGCCATATCATATGCTGTGCTATAATGACCGTCGACCGGCAGACCTGTTGTGTTTTTAAAATGAGTATGTTTTAATCCTAATTCCTTTGCTTTTTCATTCATCTTTTCAACGAAAGCATCTTCAGAACCGGCAATTCTTTCCGCCATCGCAACAGCAGCATCGTTTCCAGAACCAATTGCGATTCCTCGCATCATTTCTTTTGTTGTCATTTCTTCGCCAGGCTCTAAAAAGATTTGTGAACCGCCCATTGATGCTGCATATTCACTCGTTCTGATTTTTTCATTCCATTTGAGCTTTCCTTGATCGATTGCTTCCATAATCAGAAGCATCGTCATAATTTTGGTCATACTTGCAGGCGGAAGTTCTTCTTTGCTGTTTTTCTCATACAAGACTTTGCCTGTATCACGTTCCATTAAAATGGCCGAGTTTACATTGCTGACAAGGTCTGTGTTCTTTTTTTCTGCCGCAAAAGCGGATGGAGTCAAGAAAGATAAAAGTATACAAGGCAGTATTAATATCGTTACCAGTCGTTTCATTCACATAACCCTCCATTCTTTATAACCTCCATTTTTTCCAAAAAGAACACTTTTATACAATAATTTCCTATAACAAAATAAAAAATAGTCCGGAAAAATTTCTCGGACTATTGGATCTTTATTTTTTATTGAGTTATGGCTTCATAGATAAGAGTTGGGGGTTCTACTTTTGCCGCAGAGATTTTGATATTATTAAACAGCCTTTCCATTACATCCTCAATCTCCGTAAAATTACTGTGAATAGTTACCAGGGATTCCCCCTTTTCAACCCGGTCACCGATTTTTTTTCGTAAAACAAGCCCTACGGCCAAGTCAATTTCTGATTCCTTAGTTGCCCTTCCCGCCCCTAAAAGCATGGCAGCCGTCCCTATTTCATCTGCAATGATTTCCGAGACAAAACCAGCTTCTTTTGCTTCCAGTTCAATTATGTACTTTGCTTTAGGAAGCTTTTCAGGGTCATCAACAATGGAGGCGTCACCTCCCTGTGAGTCCAAAAAAGACTTAAACTTTTTCAGTGCCGTTCCATTTTGGATAGCCTGTTCCAGTAGCTTCCTGGCATTTGCAAGGGAATCTGCTTTTTCAGCAAGAAAGACCATGTGGCTTCCAAGTGTTAAACACAGCTCTGTCAAATCAGCAGGTCCTTCCCCCTTTAATGTATCAATCGCTTCTTTTACTTCAAGGGCATTGCCAACAGCAAAACCAAGCGGCTGACTCATATCGGAAATGACAGCCATTGTCTTTCTGCCGACACTATTGCCGATTTGAACCATCGCTTTTGCCAAGTCGCGGGCATCTTCGAGCGTTTTCATGAATGCTCCGGCGCCCGTTTTAACATCAAGCACAATCCGGTCGGCACCTGCAGCAATTTTCTTGCTCATGATAGAGCTGGAAATTAAAGGAATACTATCTACCGTTGCTGTGACATCTCTTAAGGCATAAAGTTTTTTATCTGCAGGTGTCAGATTGCCGCTTTGCCCAATAACGGCAATCTTGTTTTTATTGACGAGTTCAATAAATTCATTATTTTCAATTTCAACATGAAAACCTGTGACTGACTCTAATTTGTCAATCGTTCCACCGGTATGGCCAAGGCCGCGGCCAGACATTTTTGCAACCGGCACCCCGACCGCGGCAACCAGCGGTCCTAAAACCAATGTAGTCGTATCTCCGACTCCGCCGGTTGAATGTTTGTCAACTTTAATCCCGTCAATTTTTGATAAATCAATTTGATCACCTGAATGGACCATAGCCATTGTCAGGTCTGCCCTTTCCTGCTGGGTCATTCCTTTAAAGTAGATGGCCATTGTTAAAGCACTCATTTGATAATCCGGGATAGTGCCTTCCGTATATCCTTTGATGATAAAATTGATTTCTTCAGCGGTGAATTCTCCCCCATCCCGTTTTTTTTGAATCAAATCGACCATTCTCATCAATAATCCCCCCTCCTGCTATTCTGATATTGCCTTGATTAATTCCTTCACATACAACAAAAAGTTAGCTTTTACACGCTCTGTTGTTTCGATGACTTCCTCATGGTTTAATGGCTGATCAAGAATACCGGCAGCCATGTTTGAAATACAGGAGATGCCAAGTACATTTAAACGGCTGTGGCATGCAGCGATCACTTCTGGAACAGTTGACATTCCAACTGCATCCCCTCCCATTGATCTCAGCATTCTTATTTCCGCAGGTGTTTCATAGGAAGGGCCGGTATTTCCTACATAAACTCCTTCTTTTAGATCAAGCTTTATTTGAAGTGCGACTCTCTTAGCGATATCCCGAAGTTCTTTTGAATATGCATTTGACATATCTGGAAAACGGACGCCAAGGCGGGGATCATTGGGACCGATTAATGGGTTTGATCCCATGTTATTAATGTGATCCGTTATCAGCATTAAATCTCCCGGCGAAAATTTTTCGTTAATTCCGCCGGCAGCGTTCGTAACGATCAGTGTTTCCACTCCCATCGCTTTCATAACCCGCACTGGAAAAGTGACTTGATCAAAGCTGTAGCCTTCGTAATAGTGAAACCGGCCCTGCATAGCTACTACTTCAATGCCGTTCAATTTTCCTAAGACAAGCTGACCGGCATGACCCTCGACCGTTGAAACCGGAAAATAGGGAATTTCACCATATGGTATTTTTATCGGAGAGGCGATTTCATCTGCTAAAATCCCCAGTCCTGACCCGAGGATCAGGCCTATTTTAGGATTATAATTGTATTTGCCGTTCAAAAAACGAACCGCACTCATGATTTTTTCAAAGTCCATTTTACTTCCCCCTTCATCTGCTTACACAGCACCAAGTTTTAGATCAAATCATTTAAAAAGCTTTCTCCATACTTTGGCATCTTTACATGGAAGTTCTCGGCAATTGTCGCACCTATATCGGCAAACGTCTTTCTGATCGGAAGTTCCTTACCTGACTGCATTCTTTTTGAATAAGCGATCAAAGGGACATATTCACGGGTATGATCTGTCCCTGGATGGACAGGGTCGTTTCCGTGGTCTGCGGTTATCAGCAGCAAATCTCCCTCTGTCATTTTTGCAAAAACTTCTGTCAAACGGCTGTCAAATTCCTCCAATGCTTCTCCATAACCAATCGGATTGCGCCGATGCCCATAAAGTGCATCAAAGTCAACTAAATTCACAAAACTTATTCCAGAAAATGGAGCATCGAACGTTTGCAGCAATTTATCCATACCATCCATATTCGAAACAGTGCGAATTGACTTGGTAACACCCTCTCCATCGTAAATATCGTTAATTTTTCCGATTGCAATGACCTCGCAGCCAGCATCCTTTAATTCATTCATTACCGTTTTTCCAAACGGCTTCAATGCATAATCATGGCGATTGGCTGTACGCTTGAAGCTGCCGGGCACTCCAATAAACGGTCTTGCGATTACTCTGCCGACCATGTACTTTTCATCAAGCGTTAATTCACGGGCAATTTTACAAATATGGTAAAGCTCCTCAAGGGGGATAATTTCTTCGTGTGCCGCAATTTGCAAGACAGAATCAGCGGATGTATAGACTATAAGGTTCCCTGTTTTCATATGTTCCTCGCCAAGTTCATCAAGGATTTCCGTTCCGCTTGCCGGTTTATTGCCAATTATTTTTCTGTTTGTCCGTTTTTCCAATTCATTTATTAACTCATCTGGGAACCCATCCGGAAAAACACGGAATGGTGTCTGAATATTCAATCCCATCATTTCCCAATGACCTGTCATCGTGTCCTTCCCGTTTGACGCTTCCATCATTTTCGTATAAACAGCCATTGGATTCTTTACTTTCTCGATTCCTTTTATCTCTCGAATATTGCTTAAACCCAATTTGCCCATATTTGGCATATGTAGGCCATTCATTTTTTCCCCAATATGTCCTAATGTATCCGCACCTTTATCTCCGAATGCATCTGCATCAGGTGCCGCCCCAATTCCAACTGAATCCATCACAATTATAAAAATACGTTGAAATACTTCTGAAGTCATTTTTCTGCTGCCTCCTCCGATCGTAAATGTTCTAAACTATAGACTGCTCATACTAGGTTTACCTTCATTGGTTTTGATTAATCTTCAATCTTTGGTCAGATGTCTGACATCCTCATTTTACCGAAAAGGTTATTGAAAAAGCCACCTAATAAATATGGCGGCTTTTTGACAAAAACATCAGATGAAACTTAGTTCCTAAAAACGGTTAAGCACGAGGATGAAATTGACGGTAAACATCTGTTAGTCTTGTTTTTGATACATGTGTATAAATTTGTGTTGTCGAAATATCCGCATGCCCAAGCATTTCCTGAACAGCTCGAAGATCAGCGCCATTTTCCAGCAAATGTGTTGCAAAAGAATGACGTAATGTATGCGGGGTTAACTCTTTTTGGATTCCAGCCTCGTTTGCAAGCCTTTTTAGTATTTTCCAAAAACCCTGTCTCGTTAACCGCTTTCCGTGATGATTTAGAAACAGAGCTTCTTCACTCTGCTTCTTCCCTGCAAAAAACGGCCTGCCTCTTTCCAAATAACGTTCTATTGCAGCGGAGGCAGTCTTGCCGACTGGAATGATCCTTTCTTTATTCCCCTTTCCGATACAGCGGACAAATCCCATTGCTAAATGAATATCGCCTAAATTCAGCCCGATCAGCTCACTGACACGGATTCCGGTTGCATAAAGCAGTTCCAGCATTGCTTTATCTCTAATTCCAAAATGATCATTTTGTTTCGGTGAATCTAAAAGAATCTCCACCTCTTGTAAATTTAAAACTTTAGGAAGAGATTTCTCCATTTTTGGAGTTTCAATATGTACAGAAGGATCATGATCCGCTGCCTTATCTCTTAGTAAAAACTGGTGAAAGGCTCGAACGGAAGCAATATGACGGGCCAATGTCTTAGAGGATTTCCCCGTGTTTTTTAAAAATCCTAAAAAGTGAACAATATGGACCCGCTGTACATCATTCAGCCCTGAAAGGGTTTCAACCTGCTGCAAATATTGAAGATAACTTTTTAAATCCCGCTCATAAGATATAATGGTATTCTTTGAAAGTCCCTTTTCAACAATTAAAAAATGGATAAAGTCTGTTAGTTGATCTTCCATGCTCTCATTACTCCCCATTTAAATAAAACAATACTAGCCTGTTAAACAATGATATTCCCGTTTCCTGGGCTGTGTTCGATACTTTTAATGCGGCTCCCTTTGGTTCTTCATAACGCTGATAATTTTGATATTCTTCATTTACCCACATAATAGCATAATAAAAGAGAATCGTGCATCCGGTGAAAAGAATAAAAACCTTTAACGTATGCAGAACAAGCTTTATAAAATCTTGCATTCCTCTTCCCCCAAACCGTATGGCATCTAGTAAAAGGTATGCCAGTTTGGACAAGTTTTATACCTGTTCGAGGCAAGAGAATACGAAAAAAAGCCTCTTTTCTAAAAGGCTTTTTGCTTTTCTGTTTAGGAGTGCTGACTTTTTTCCTGACAGCGGTGACAAACACCATGGAAAGTCAAACGGTGATCTTTTATTTTAAATTTCCACTTCTTTTCAATGGTCGCCTCAACATCTTCAAGGAGGTCTTCCTGAATTTCATCCACTGAACCGCATTCAATGCAGACGAGATGATGATGAAAGTGTACCGCTCCTTCCTGACGAAGATCATAGCGGGAAACGCCATCGCCAAAGTTAATTTTATCAACGATTTTCAATTCAGTCAGCAATTCCAGCGTTCGATAAACGGTAGCTAATCCGATCTCAGGCGATTTTTCTTTTACGAGGAGGTAAACATCTTCAGCGCTTAAATGATCCTCTTCATTTTCCAGTAAAACGCGCACAGTTGCTTCCCGCTGCGGTGTCAGCTTATAACTCGATGAATGCAGCTGCTTTTTTATTTTCTCAATTTTGGTCTCCAACCGTAGTCCCTCCCTCGCCATGCTCATTCTCATTATAACAGATGACTAGAGAGAATCAAAATAAAATTATTATAATCAAGATTCTATAATTATTATTATATAATAATTATTTCATTTAATTGAGTGCACAATCGTTTTCATTAATCCGGGTGAAAGAAATGCTTCAATTCCCGATGCTGCAAGAATAAACAAGATTGAAAGAATCAAGGCAAGAATATACCGTTTAAATACCGGCATGATCGGCTGTCCGTATTTTTTCATAAACTGTTTCTTAATCATAATTAATGAGAACGACATTGACATGACCGCCATGATAATAAACACCGGGATGATAATTAAATTTTGCGGTAGGATCGATCCAAACGCGAGTAAAAATCCCTTCCAGCTCATCTGATTAACCAAAAAACCCACTGTAAAACCTATAACCATCCCTTTTATAAATAAAAGAATCAGGATGACCGGCAGCCCGACGATCGATATTCCCAGCACCCACATGAGCCCAATAAATTTGCTGTTGTGAAAAAGGCTTTGCAAAAATAACTCATTCGATGCCGCTAATTTTCCATTTGATACATCGCCAAAAAATTGTGATAAATAAAAATATAAATCCTGTTTCTGTGAATAGCCCATGCTATTGACGACGATTGCGCCAAATATAACACCCATTAAGAACAAAATGACAACAAAGACAAAAATTGAGGAATTTTCATAGAAATAACTGGTGGCAATGTTCTGGTACATTCGTTTCTTCATCGCTATTGTTTTCCTCCTAAAACCTAATTATTAAATTGTATGTTTGTCCCATTTGTCTATGACTAACAATATAAGAAAAGCGCAAGCGCCTCGCTCAGCCCCGATGGTCAAATGTTCTTCGGCCCCAAAAGTCCGCACTTTGACTTTTGGGGCCGAAGGTTATTTGACCCTGAGGGGCTAGGCGCTGAAGCTGGACAATTCTCAAAGTCAAAACTTTTATACTTTTTTTACTTATAAAAAAAAAGGCTGCCAAATTGGCAGCCGTTGCAGCTTTTGCTATTTATTTTTCCAGCCTTACTCAGCAATTTTCCCGTATTTGCCTCCTCCTCCGGCAGATAGATCTATTTTCCCTTCACGAGCCTTTATAATCAGTCCGGCCATTTTTTCCGGAATAACGTCTTTCATCGCGTCATACGGAACCTCATGTAAAATGGCCATTTCTGTACCAAAGTGCTGAAGCAGGCGGTCAAGGAGCTTTGGCCCTAGACCCGGGATAAATTCAAGAGGAACTTGATGTACATAAGGAGGGCGGCAGTCCGGTCCTTTATCCGCCGTTTTTAGCTCCAAAATCCGGTCAGCAACCCCTTTGATTATTTTTTCTCCTCCGCAATGGATACAGTTTTTCGCTTCCCTGCCAACATAGGTTAAACAATGAGCGCAAACGGTTTTGTGATACTTTCCAAGCAATGGATCAAGCCCATAATTGGCGGCAGTCCTTCGGCCGTCTATTTGTTTTAAGGCCAGCTCCAGTTCCCGAAAAGTCGGCTCTCTCATTTCCATGACTTGATACTCTCTGGCGATTTTCGTTAAAGAATGAGCATCTGAATTCGTGACAAAGGGAAAGTCATGCAATTCTTTAATTTGATCAGCCATTTGTGTATCTGAGCTTAATCCAAGCTCAATTGCATCAACTAAGTTTGGATCCAGTACCTCAGTTAATGATTGGTTAACCCCTTTTCCATATAAACTTTTAAATGGGGTAAAAACATGGGCTGGGATAAACAATCCGCCGAGTTCTTTCACCTTTATTTGCAATTTTCTGCCTGTTGTATAGATGCGCTGCGAGCTTAAATTTATATTCTTTAAATGACCTGACAGCCAACCGGAAAATTCCCTCATAATGGTCAAATTCGGAAAATAACAAAGTAAATGGATCGGCCCATTTGTATCTTTATCGTAAATTTCCAATTCTGATCCCGGTATAATCGTTAAAGCCCCGTAAATAAGCCCGCCATCTTGATGCTCCATAATCTCTCCGCTTGAAATAAGACTCTCTATTTCCAAAATGACTTCCGGTGAATGGCTGTCAATGATTCCAATCATATTTAACCCTTTTTCATTTCGCGCATGTTTGATGATATTCGTAAAGGTCAGTGATTTGGCTGCGGTTATTTTTACTGGTTTGTTGGCCCAAGTGCGGCCGATATGAATATGTAAATCTACATAGAACCGGTTCATTTTTTTTCTAATGCTTCATGCAGCTGCAAGTATTGAACCGCGAACACCGTTTTTGCATCATAAATTTTTTGCTCTTTTACATATTGAAGGGCCTCGTCAAGCGTCAATTCCTCGAGATTGACAAATTCATCCTCGTCAAGATCAGCCGCATGCTCTTTTTTTGATAACCCTTTTGCCATAAAGACATGTACAATTTCATCAGCAAAACCTGGGGATGTATAAAAGGAAACAAGGAGGTCAAGACTTTTACATTCATACCCTGTTTCTTCCTCTAGTTCCCGTCGTGCGCAATCAGCCGGTACTTCCCCTTTTTCCAGCTTCCCGGCCGGAATTTCAACAATGGTTCGTTCCAATGCCTTTCGATATTGTTCGACCATAACGATTTTATTTTCATCTGTCAGCGCAATAATCGCTACAGCACCAGGGTGTTTGATAATTTCCCGCTTTGCCGTTTTCCCGTTTGGCAGTTTGACTTCTGCTAAATGTAAACTGATTACTTTTCCTGAAAAAATCTCCTGTGTTTGAATCGTTTTTTCTTCAAGTGTGCTCAACGTGCTCACTCCTGTTCTAATCCGATATGATTTGCTCATACATTTTACCATACTTTATTAGGGGGAGTATGGCATGAAAGTATACGCACATGAAAAGGGCATTCTATTAGTTGGAAAGGGCCGGGAAGTAGTGCAAAAGTTAAAAGAATTGAACAAAAAGTATTGTTCCATATCTGAATGGATTCATAACACAATCCAAAAATAAATAACCTTTATACTTTGTTGCCGTTAAGGTTTTTTGTAAAATAAGGGAAAAAGAAGCGGGGGCGAATGATGAAAACAAGAAAACTGGGAAACTCAGAATTATTTGTTACTGAGCTGGGACTAGGATGTATGTCGATTGGTACCGACGAAAAAACAGCAAGAAAAATAATTGATACAGCTTTAGAAGAAGGAATTAATTATTTTGATACTGCCGATCTTTATGATCATGGCCAAAATGAAAAAATGGTTGGACAAGCTTTAAAAGATATTCGCGATAAGGTCGTCATTGCAACAAAAGCGGGAAACAGATGGAATCCGGACGGAAGCGGGTGGTCCTGGGACCCTTCAAAGTCTTACATAAAAGAAGCAGTAAAAAATAGCCTTAAGAGACTGGGGACTGACTATATTGACTTATATCAGCTCCACGGAGGAACCATTCAAGATCCAATCGATGAAACAATCGAAGCATTCGAAGAGCTGAAAACAGAAGGCTTTATCCGCTATTATGGTATTTCATCAATCCGGCCAAATGTAATCCGTGAATATATAAAAAAATCTTCAATTGTTTCGGTAATGATGCAATACAGCATTTTAGACCGGCGTCCTGAAGAAGAAGTTTTGCCGCTTCTGAATAAACATGGCATCAGCGTCGTAACCCGCGGACCGCTGGCAAAAGGATTATTAAGCAATAGAATGCTTGATAAAGCATCCGATTCAATTAAAAACAATGGCTACTTGGATTATAGCTGGCATGAGTTGAATAACACCCTGCTTTTGCTTAAAGAAAAAGCGGCATCAGCGAGATCGCTTACAGAAATAGCCATGCAATATAATTTAGCTGCTCCCGCTGTTGCCTCAGTTGTCGCCGGGGCAAGCAGCCCTGCCCAAGTTAGAGAAAATGCTAAAGCGGTACGAAACCATTCTCTTACAAAAGAAGAGGTCTTATTCATTCAAGAGATTTCTAAGCTTACATTTTATAAAGAGCATCGATAAAAAAGAACAGGGGAGCATTACTGCTCCCCTTCTTTCATTTTATTTAAATTCTTTCCAATTCATATTACTTTCTTTCAAAAGTTCTTCAAATGATTTGTTTTTTTCTTTTAATCTGCGCTCTTCCCGCTTTTTTTGTTCCTCTGCTTCTTTTCTTTTTTCTTCTGCTGCTTTTAGCTCTTGCTGTTTATCTTTTAATTGTTTGAATATATCGCCATGAAGCCGATCCCCAAGTGTTACTGCAGATTCGTCTTTCTTTGGTTTTTGCTTTGGCTGTTTTTTCATCCTGCTCACACTCCTCTAACATTGCCTGCTTGTATTATAACAAAAAAACAGTCTGGAAGTTCCAGACTGCTTTTCTCAAATTGGAGATTGTTATAGTAATCGTAAATTATGCTAATTCAACGATTGTAGCAATACCTTGGCCGCCGCCGATGCAAAGTGTAGCTAAACCGGTTTTTGCTTCTCTGCGCTTCATTTCATGGATTAAAGTAACAATGATACGTGCACCGGAAGCTCCGATTGGATGTCCCAGGGCAACTGCACCGCCGTTGACATTTAGGATTTCTTTATTGAAGTTTAAATCTTTACCTACTGCAAGTGCTTGAGCAGCAAATGCTTCGTTAGCTTCGATTAGATCGATATTTTCGATAGATAAAGATGCTCTTTCTAATGCTTTTCTAACTGCTGGAATCGGACCAAGACCCATTACAGCTGGATCTACGCCTGCTGCGCCGGTTGATTTGATTGTAACAAGCGGCTTAATGCCTAGTTCTTCCGCTTTTTCTTTGCTCATAAGAACTAATGCTGCTGCACCGTCATTGATACCGGAAGCGTTACCTGCAGTAACTGTTCCGTCTTTTTTGAACGCTGGGCGCAATTTTGCTAAGCTTTCAGCAGTTGTTCCTGCTTTAGGGAATTCGTCTGTATCGACTACGATTGGGTCGCCTTTGCGCTGAGGAATAACAACCGGAACGATTTCATCTTTGAATACTCCGTCGGCAATTGCTTTAACTGCTTTTTGTTGGCTCCATGCAGAGAACTCATCTTGTTCTTCTCTTGTTAAGCCGTATCTTTCAGCAATGTTTTCAGCAGTTACTCCCATATGGTAGTTGTTGAATGCGCAAGTCAAACCGTCATCAATCATTGTATCATATAATTTTTGGTTGCCCATTTTGTAACCATCGCGGACACCTTTTAATACGAATGGAGCTTGTGTCATGCTTTCCATACCGCCTGCAACAACAATTTCAGCATCTCCAGTTTGGATCGCTTGCATTGCAAGATGTACCGCCTTCATACCTGAACCGCAAAGCTTGTTGATTGTCATTGCAGTAAATGTATCAGGAATACCAGCCTTTAATTGAGCTTGACGTGCAGGGTTTTGGCCGGCACCAGCTTGAAGAACGTTTCCTAAAATTACTTCGTCTACTTGTTCTGGTTTTACCCCTGCTTGTTCAAGAGCACCTTTGATAACAGTTGCGCCAAGTTCAGCTGCTGGAACACTTTTTAATCCCCCGTTAAAATTCCCAATTGCTGTGCGGACTGCACTTACGATTACTACTTCTTTAGTCATGTTTTTTTATCTCCCTTTCTCAACTTTTGTCATATACATAATTCTCTTTTTTCATTTCATTTCCTTCTATTTTTTTAAAATTTTTTAAATATTTTTTATTTTTAAATAATTTGTCATTTTCACTTGGATTTTGTCGTCATATCCCCTTGGATTTTGTCGCATATTGGCATTTTATAGATAGTTGTGCGGTCCGAATAAGCTGTTATATCTTGGTCCATCTTAAGAAATGATCGTTACTACTGAAGGGAGATAAAAATAATGAGCCAAAAACGCGAAAAGGGTTACAGCCAAAAAGGAAAAAATTATGCGGATTCTGGCGGTGGAGGGAAAAGAATGATGGCTGCTGAAGAAATGGAGAAGGCGCTTCACCCCACAAAGAGTCAAAACTCTGAACAGTCGTAGACTATTTTTTACCATTTATGACAAATGGTAAATGATTGGGCAAAAATGCATTTTATTGCCGAAAAAAAACGATCTATAATTAAGAAAGAAGCAGACTGAAAAATCAGTCTGCTTCTTTTGGTAAAGTAAACTCGCCGATTGGCAAGCCTTAAAGGTGAAGACAGAGGCGTAGTTCGCCAAAATGCATAGCATTTCGGCTGCGATGATTATTCTCACGAAGCGTTCCTTAGTGCACTTATGCGTACAGGGGAAGTATAAATTTTCAGCAAATTTATACTTCCCCTGTAGCGAACAAAACTCATAGCAGCTAATAACAGGATTCCCCTGAGCGTGCTTGATTATACCTTTTCAAGCATCTTAGGCGATCACCAAGCTCATGCATCCATTTAATATTTGCTGCGGGCTTTTTAACATAAAACAATTCGTTGATTGAGAAATATCAATCGTCATTTTCTCATCAAAAAAAATCATTTTTCTCTTTTCTATATAAATAGGGCTGTCATTTGTTTTAATTAAAAGATCATCGTCGTCTAATTCCGAAACAAATCTCAATGCAGCAATTCCATCTACGGCACAGCCGCAGCCCTCTGTGTCATATATTAATTTGAGATAACCGGTTTTACCGTTTGTTTTTTCGTTGATTCTTTCAGCTGCCGGCTTTGTCATGATAATCTCCATCGTCTTTACTCCTCCTCATTTCGCATAGGATGATTATACCTTCATCAGCCGAATATCAGCAATGTCGGCGATTGATATCCAATGACTTTCTTGAAAACGGTCCATGATATGCAATTTGTGAGTGAGATCATCCCAATTATGAACTTTCCCAACCACGATTTTATAGTTGTGATTTTGATAATAGGTAACCGCCACAAACTGATTCCATTCAATTGCTTCCATTAATATTTCGTTCATTACTTCAAGCTGCTGTTCATCAACGCTGATTTTTTGTTCATATCGATCTTCCTTAACCCAGTCTCTCAGTAATTTCACATGTTCAGGAAGCATCATGGCCGTCCATTTTATCCTTCCTCGGTCGCGTATCACTTGCTTCACCTCTTTTCAATGTCCACTCGGCGCTTTTATCTTTTATGCCCTCCGACCAGTTTAGCCCGTTCTCTTGCCGTTCCTGCTGCCGTGTAAGAAACAGCGCGCAGCAAAGCACCGGAGCCGAAACGGGTGCGGATGCGGTCAACAGCATAGCCCAGTTCCCTTCTTTTTGCTGCACCTGAATCAAAAAGACTAAGCTGCAGCTCTTTATCATCTGCAATATTGCCGAGCGTGATCGAAATGTTTCGGACCGTTTTGCCATTATAATGCTGCTGAAACAGGTCAAGACAGACACGGTAAAGCTCCATCGTCACATTTGTCGGCTGATCAATCGTTTTCGAACGATGAAAACCTCCCCCAAAATCGTCATGGCTGTAACCGATCCCAAGGCTGATGGTCCTCCCCGTTTTTCGTCGATTCCGTGCTCTTCGGGCCACTTCTTCACACATTTCCAGGATCACCTGCTTAATTTCCGCTTCTTTCTTATAATCCCGAAGTAGGATCTGGCTTTTTCCAAAGCTGATTTGCCCTTCGATCAAAGGCGCTCCCAAATCAGACAAATCCACGCCCCAGGCATGGTAATAAAGCTGATTCCCCATGATTCCAAATTTCTTTTCGAGTATTTCCAGATCAAAACGGGCCAGCTGACCGACGGTAAAAATGCCCATGCTGTTTAGTGTTTTTTCAACACGCCGGCCGATTCCCCACATTTCACGCAGTGGCGAAACCTTCCAAAGTTTTTCCTGAACATCCTCAAAAGTCCATTCAGCAATCCCTGTTTTCTTTGCCTCAAGATCAAGGCAAAGCTTTGCCATCAGCATGTTGGGCCCGATTCCGACAGCACAGGGCAGCTGAAATTCCCGCTCAATGTCGTCCTTTATTTTTTCGGCAATGGTAATCGTGTCCCCCCACAGTCCGGCAGTTCCGTCAATTTTTATAAAGCTTTCATCCACGCTGTATGTGTGAATCGCTTCTTTCGGAACATAGCGATTAAAGACGCGGGAAATTTCCGTTGCAATCCGCAGGTAAGTCGCCATCTTCGGTTCAACCACTTTAATTCGCGGATCATTCGGAATCTCATAAAGCCTTGAGCCTGTTTTAATTCCAAACTCCTTTTTCAGGAGCGGTGATGCAGCCAGAATAACGCTTCCTTTTCTTTCTAAATTCCCGGCCACGGCCAAATAGCAATTTAAAGGATCAAGCCCGTTTATGACCGCGGAACAGCTTGCATAAAAACTTTTCATATCCACGCACAAAATTTTATTCTTCGGCGAGGTGCTGTAATCAACCATTATGATTCCTCCAAAAATGCCTTTTTTACGCCAGGAGCGAACATTAGTTCTTTTATTATATTCTTATTTTAAGCGAATATACGTTCGTGTTCAATGAGAATTTTTGGGATCCATGGTTCATGACCTTCAAAAAAAAATAAAGCCTCTGCACTCGCAGAGGCTTTATTTTTTATCGAAAGCACGCTTCCCAACCCGCTCAAAGAGGCGCGGAAACAGCGCAAAGAGGACACTTCCCATGTTCATCCAGCGGGGCAGATTAATTTCCCTTGTGTAAGTCAACATCGAGTCAACTACTTTGCGGGCAACAAATTCCGGCCGAAGCATGAACCTTTGAACATTTTTGACATAGGTACCTTTTTCATCTGCAATGGTGAAAAAATTGGTCGCAATCGGGCCGGGGTTCACCGCTGTTACCTTCACATTGTAATCAGAGAGCTCCAATCGCAGCGCATTCGTATACCCGAGCACGGCATGCTTTGTGGCTGAATAAACACTCGACTTCGGGGTGGCAATCTTTCCGGCCTGTGAAGCAATATTGATGATATGGCCAAAACGCCGCTCACGCATGCTTGGCAGCACCATACTGGTGCAGGCCATTAAACCAACAACATTCACGTTGAACATTCCCTTGATTTCTTCAATTGTCACTTCATGGGCCGAGCGAAAAACTCCAAACCCGGCATTATTCACTAAGATATCGATATGGCCAATTTTCGCAAAAATCTGCTGAAAAACTTCCCGAACCTTTTCCGGATCGGAAACATCAAGCTGAAAAATATCAATTTGAGTATTGAATTGCAGCTGCAATACCTGCTTCAGCTGCTGCAGCTTGTCAAAGCTCCTGGCAAGTAAAACGAGGTTCGCGCCGCGGGCTGCGCAAAGCTTAGCCATCTCAGCACCGATCCCGCCTGATGCCCCCGTAATGACAATGTTTTTTCCATTTAACAGTTCCATAAAATAAAAGACCACCTCAGGCAGACCCCGGATGTTAACTAAAAGCGCACACGGGGCTGATTTTCTACTAATAATCTCCCCTATCGTCTCAAATTAGTCAAGCTTTGCTGTTGTTTCAACTGCAAAATGCTAAAATAAACATAACGCAATCGTTTGCGAATATAAATTCTTTTCTAAAAACGGCTACATACGTTTATTTATCAAGGAGGAAGATCATGAAAAAATTAGTATTTATCGGTGCAGGGTCAATGGCAGAAGCGATGATGTCAGGAATCGTTGAAAATAAATTATTGGCTCCGGAAAATATTTGGGTAACAAACAAGGCGAACCAGCAAAAACTAGCTGAACTTCACGAGCAATACGGTGTGAGCACAACTTATGATTTAAACACATTATTTGCCGGAGCTGAAGCAGTCGTATTAGCAATGAAGCCAAAGGATGCCGTATCTGCGATCAAACAAATTCAAAGCTATTTAACCGATGGAATGCTGATCATCTCAGTGCTTGCCGGCATTTCCATCGATACACTTAAGGAATTGTCAGGAAAAGAACTCTCCATTGCGAGAGCCATGCCAAATACATCTGCGGCTGTCGGAAAATCGGCGACAGGGATTGCGGTTAATAATTTGGTTACACCGAAGCAAATGGAAGAAATCAAAAAATTATTTGAAACAATCGGCCTTGCGGTGTTTGTTTCCGAGGAGCAGCTGGATGCTGTTACAGGTGTATCCGGCAGCGGACCGGCCTACATCTACTATCTCGTCGAGGCGATGGAAAAAGGCGCTCTTGAAGTTGGTCTTGAAAAAGACATTGCTAAAGAACTGATTGTCCAGACTTTACTGGGGGCAGCAGAAATGCTGAAAATTTCACCAAAGCCGGCACAGCAGCTGCGAAAAGAAGTAACCAGCCCAGGAGGAACAACAGAAGCGGGAATTCAAGTTCTCGAAGAAACCAGGGTAAACGAAGCGGTCATCGCCTGCATAAAAGCGGCTGCAGTTAAATCGCAAAAAATGGGGGCAGCCTTTGGCGCCGAACTCCACACAAGCAAATAGCCCTGCAAAACTCCTATGGCGTTCCATGCCACGGTCTATTATGAAAAATGTTCAGAGAACCATCCTTGCCAATAAAGGCGGTGTGAGCGAAGCTAAACATCACTGCTATAAAGTCGCAAAATGTATTTTTTCCCTTCACTTGGATAAAATGAATCTTTGCGGAGCTCCGCCCCTTTTCCATGCAAAACAATTGGCATACTAAAAAAGAGAGAAATAGGAGGTTGGAAAATGACTGCAAAATTATTTACACCTTACACGGTGAAAAATGTTACCTTAAAGAACCGGATTGTGATGTCTCCAATGTGCATGTACTCAAGCCACAACGAAGATGGAAAAGTTCAAAACTGGCACCGGATTCATTACGCTTCAAGGGCGGTGGGCCAGGTCGGCTTAATTATCATAGAAGCAACAGCCGTTACTCCTCAGGGGAGAATATCCCCGTATGATTTAGGAATTTGGAATGATGGGCAGATCGAAGGATTGCAAGAACTTGTCGGGCTTATGAAAGAACACGGGACAAAGACAGGAATTCAGCTTGCTCATGCCGGCCGAAAGGCGGAATTGGCCGGGGAAATTCTTGCCCCGTCAGCAGTGCCTTTTAATGACAGCTCGAAAAGGCCAAATGAAATGAGTAAAGCAGATATTGCTGAAACGGTCGCTGCTTTTCAAGAAGCGGCGTTGCGTACTAAAAAAGCCGGATTTGATATCATCGAGCTGCACGCTGCCCACGGATATCTGATCAATGAATTTTTATCGCCGCTTTCAAACAATCGCAATGATGAATATGGAGGTTCTGCTGAAAACCGTTACCGTTTCCTCCGCGAAGTCATGGATGCCGTCAAGACGGTTTGGGACGGTCCGTTGTTCGTTCGGGTTTCCGCACATGATTATCTCGAGGGAGGGCTTACCGCCAACGATTATGTGACATTCGCGAAATGGATGAAAGAACAAGGCGCGGATTTTATAGATGTTAGTTCCGGTGCAGTCGTGCCGGCTCGAATCGATGTCTATCCCGGATATCAAGTAAAGTTTGCTGAAGAAATTAAACATGGTGCAGATATCGATACAAGCGGCCTTGGCTTAATTTCTTCACCGGTGCACGCGGAAGAGATTCTTCGAAACAACAGAGCAGATTTAATCTTTCTTGGGCGCGAACTCCTCCGCGATCCTTACTGGCCTCGCAAAGCAGCCAAAGAACTCGGTGTCGACCTTGAAGGTCCAAAACAATATCAAAGAGGATGGGTATAACGAACAAAGAATGACGGCACAGCGCCGTCATTTTTTGTTCGTATGATTATGAATCATCTTGTTTTAAAGAGAGTGATATTTCTTTAAAGTCTTCAGCAATCTCGGCGTCAGGAAAGATTTCCTTTGCCTCATTAACTAACTCCCTCCAAGCATTACGGTCATAGCGCGCGCTGATATGGGTTAAGCATAACTGCTTTACATTGGCTCTTTTAGCGATTTGCGCTGCTTGAGCGGTTGTGGAGTGATAATATTCAAAGGCTAAATTTTCCTCATCCTTTGCAAATGTTGCTTCATGAATCAGCAAATCCGCATTTTCCGCTAAATAAACAGCCTGATCACAATAACGGGTATCCCCGAGAATCGCTACAACCCTCCCTTTGTGCGGCGGGCCGAGAAAATTTTGAGGATCCAGCGTTCTTCCATCTTCAAGAACAACCGTTTCTCCGTTTTTTATCTTTTTATAGATTGGGCCCGGCTTAATCCCCTCAGCAGCCAGTTTATCAGCCAGCAAAGTACCAGGCCGGTCCTTTTCGGCAATTCGGTATCCATAAGAAGGTATGCCATGCTCTAAAAGAATCGCCTCGACTATTATTTGCTCATCTTCAAAAATAATCCCTTCTTCAATTTCAACGACCTTCAAAGGATATTTCAAAAAAGTTTGGCTGACCGATAAACTGATTTTTATATATTCTTCAATTCCTTTCGGACCATATAAAACTACTTCTGACTCTCCGCCTTGAAAAGAACGGCTTGAAAGCAGACCCGGGAGCCCATAAATATGATCTCCATGAAGGTGGGTAATAAAAATTTTTTCAATCCTTCTCGGTTTAATCGTGGTATGTAAAATTTGATGCTGTGTTGCCTCCCCTGCATCAAACAGCCAAACAGCTCCTCTTTCTTCCAGCAGCTTTAAGGCGATTGAGGTTACATTGCGAAGCTTTGCCGGAAGACCAGCCCCTGTTCCTAGAAAAAAAATATCCACATCAAAACTCCTTTCAAACCGATTATCGTATTTAATATAACACATAATGAACATTGCTGTTTTTTACAATAACAGGTGCTAAGCGAGACAGTTCATACATGCTTTAGATAAGAATGGTTAAATCTATTGTTAAAGATACAAGACACCTAATTACATATTCAGGGTTAAGCTCCTACTTGAAAAGAGGTATTTTAACGTGAAACAATCAGCTGGCAACATGTCTTCATTAATTATGATTTTTGGAGCAACGGGCGATTTAGCAAAACGCAAACTGTTTCCATCTTTATATCGTTTATTTGAAAATGGCAGATTGTCAAAACAATTTGCTGTAATCGGTGTGGCGAGAAGACCGCTTTCAAATGATGAATTTCAGGCTTCAATAAAAGAGTCTGTCACGGCTTCGTTAGGAAACAAAGACAATATTGATGAATTTTCCTCTCATTTTTATTATCATTCACACGATGTAACAAATTCAAGCTCCTATCAGGCTCTTAAAACAATCGCCAATGACCTGGACCAACATTACCGTTTGGAAGGAAACCGAATTTTCTATCTCGCGATGGCACCAGAATTTTTTGGAACCATTGCGCTGCACTTAAAATCCGATGGCTTAACCGACGTTAAAGGCTACAAGCGATTAGTCATCGAAAAGCCATTCGGGCATGATCTTCCTTCAGCAAAAGAGTTGAATAAACAAATAACAGCTGCGTTTTCTGAGGAGGAAGTGTATCGAATTGACCACTACTTAGGGAAAGAAATGGTACGGAATATCGAAGTAATCCGGTTTGCGAATGCTATTTTTGAACCGCTTTGGAATAACCGTTATATTTCCAATATCCAAATCACATCGAGTGAAACACTAGGTGTTGAGGAACGAGGGCGCTATTATGAAAAAAGCGGAGCACTAAGGGATATGGTGCAAAACCATATGCTGCAAATGGTTGCTCTCTTAGCGATGGAACCTCCCATCCGCTTAACAACAGAGGAAATCCGCTCAGAAAAGGTCAGAGTTTTCCGGGCAATCCGCAATGTTGAAGGAAGCGAAGTAAATGATTATTTTGTCCGCGGGCAATATGGGGAGGGAAAAGTGGAAGGAGAAGGTGTCCCGGCATACCGGGATGAGCAAATGGTTGACAAAAATTCAAAAACAGAAACATTTGTCGCCGGAAAAGTCTTGATCGATAATTTCCGCTGGGCCGGCGTCCCCTTTTATATTCGCACAGGAAAAAGATTGACGGAGAAAACGACTAAAATTGTGATTCAGTTCAAGGATATTCCGATGAATTTATACTATCAAACTGATACAATGCTCAATCCAAATCTTCTTGTCATCCATATTCAGCCCGAAGAAGGGATTACCCTCCATCTTAATGCGAAAAAAGCAGGCGGTCATCTTGATGCCACCGAGGTAAAATTAAGTTTTGCCAATCGGGGAATTAACGCTATGAATACTCCCGAAGGATATGAAAAGCTATTATATGACTGCATGCGGGGCGATGCAACAAACTTTACCCACTGGGATGAGGTAGCCTATTCGTGGAATTTTGTTGATAAAATTTCCGCTGAATGGAAAACATCCGGAGAACATTTTCCAAACTACAGCTCGGGATCCATGGGTCCAAACGCAGCTGATGAACTGTTGAAAAAGGACGGTTTTTTCTGGTGGCCGGTAACAGACTTAGAAGTAGAAGATTATTGTATATAAATAGCTCCTTGAAACTAAACCACTATTAATAATAAAAGAAGATGGAGAAAATTGAAGAGTTTTTCTCCATCTTCTTGACCAGGGGCTTTTCAGACAGCTCTTATGTTTTTTCTATGATATTAACCGTGCAAGACCAAATGCAACGGCCGCTGCCAATCCGCCCACAATGGTTGTTTGGAAGGCGCTCTTCCAAGGCGGTGTCCCCGTGAATTTACCTTTTATGTAACCAAAGATAGCTAAAGCTATTAATGTTACGACGACGGATACTTTTAATCCTGAAATTGGATCGTTCATGAAAAAGAAGTATGGGAGCAGCGGAATAAACCCGCCTAAAATATATGAAATTGCAATTGTCAACGCGCTGTTTCGCGCTCTGGTTGGCTCAGGTTTTTCCAGGCCGAGTTCAAATCTCATCATCAGATCAACCCACTTGTCAGGGTGCTTTTTTAATGTGGCAATAATCGATTGTATATGCTCCTCCTCCAGGCCGTATTCCTGAAAGATTTCCCGTACCTCCTCTTCTTCTCTATCCGGCAATTCAACGATTTCCCTTTGTTCCCGCTCAAGTTCCGATTCATAATGTTCTGCATCTGTTCTCGCTGCAAGGTACCCTCCCAGCCCCATTGCCACAGATCCGGCGGCAATTTCTGCTCCGCCTGCCGTGAGAATTAACGCAGTCGTATCCACTGCTCCTGAAAGCCCCGCAGCAAGAGCAAAAGGAACCGTAAGTCCATCAGACATTCCTATAACAATATCCCGAATTAAATCTGATGCGGTAAAATGATCTTCAACATGTTCCAGTTCTTCTTTTGACATAATACACCGCTTCTTTCTTAATTGAATTAGTTAAGATTCTA
Source organism: uncultured Bacillus sp. (assembly GCA_964484065.1). Classification (GTDB taxonomy): domain Bacteria; phylum Bacillota; class Bacilli; order Bacillales; family Cytobacillaceae; genus JAEVLT01. Next base: position 201,894 of record CAZAEW010000002.1, on the reverse strand, counting down.
TCAATATTTTACCTTACTTAAAAGGGAAAACAATTGAAATTATTTTGATTATTCGCAGGGGTGCTAATTTTTTCTGCAAGTCATGATATAGTAGTCATATACATAACATTTACGCTTCTAAGGGAGGATCAATGAACATATATGAGCCAAGTGGTTATTTTTCGGACTGGAACTGAAGACTACGCAATTCCTATGCATTATGTTGTTTCCATTGAAAAAACAGATGGACTTTCTCCAATTCCCCAGATGCCTGACTATATAAAAGGAGTTATTGAAATCAGGGAACAAATCATTCCTGTGCTTGATCTAGAGTTTATTTTTTACCATCGCTTCATGACTATTGATGAAAGCAGCAGACTCGTTGTGATCCAAATAGAAGGGGTGATGTTGGGGATTCTTGTTAATGAAGCAAAGGAAATTATTGAAATCCCTTCGGAAAACATAAAAAGAGTCGGTTTAATCTCAACATCCAAAACCGAGTATCTTGAAGGGGTTGCCAGCCTAAGCGGACGCTTGGTTGCTGTGATGAATCCCAATAATCTTGTGAACTCGTTGGAGGGAATAAATTTGGTTCGTGATTTCCTTGGCGATATACGTTAACGCGTGCCCCTGTCTTGTTAAGACATCATTCAGCAGTATGAAGGAAGTGGCAGCATGCAGCAAATGTATCCAAAAAATGGAAGAGTGATTCTTCATGTTGATATGAACAGTTTCTATGCTTCTGTTGAAATGGCCTATGACCCCACTCTAAAGGGAAAGCCGCTTGCGATTGCCGGAAATGTCGAAGAACGCAGAGGAATCATTGTGACCTGCAGCTACGAAGCACGCGGGTTTGGCGTTAAAACTACGATGCCGCTGTGGGAAGCCAAAAAACTGTGTCCCGGCTTAATTGTCAAAGCGCCTAATTTTGACCGATATCGCGCTGCATCAATCGGAATGTTTGAATTATTAAGGCAATATACGGACCTTGTGGAGCCGGTATCGATCGATGAAGGATACATGGATATAACTGACAGCTACCGGTTTGGCAGCCCGCTTGAAATTGCCCAAACCATTCAGTCAAGAATTTTAAACGAACTCGACCTTCCCTGCAGCATCGGGATTGCCCCTAACAAGTTTTTAGCGAAAATGGCTTCCGACATGAAAAAACCAATGGGGATTACCATTTTACGCAAACGAGATGTTAAGAAGATTCTCTGGCCCCTTGACTCCAGTGAGATGCATGGAGTCGGAAAGAAAACCGCTGAAAAGCTTAGAACAATCGGGATTAAAACAATCGGAGACCTTGCAAACGGAAATGAAGTCCAGCTTAAGAACTTGCTTGGAATTAACGGAATTCGGTTAAAAGAAAGAGCCAATGGAAATGATCCAAGACTTGTTGATCCCGACTCAGCCGTGGAATTTAAAAGTATCGGCAATTCAACAACTCTTCCAAAAGACGTTGCCAATCAGCAGGAGCTTTTTCAAGTTTTTGATCGTCTGGCAGAAAAAGTTTCAGCCAGATTAAAACGAAAAAATGTATTCACAACTGCCATAGGTATCACAATTCGTTATAAAGACAGAAGGACAATTACACGAAGTAAAAAGTTAGACAATCCAATCCGCTTTAAGGAAGAAATCAGCTCTCTTTCTAAGCAGCTTTTCCTTAAACATTGGAACGGGGACCCTATCAGGCTTTTAGGAATTACCGGTTCGGATTTAATAGAAGAAGATCATGCGGTGAAGCAGCTTGACTTATTTTCTTTTGAGAAGGAAGCAAAAAAAGAACCGCTGCTTAGGGCTGTTTCTGAACTGCGTGAAAAGTACGGGAAAAACATTATTGAAAACGCCGGGCACCATCAGGCGGATCCCGAGCACAGCATTGGGACGGATACCAGCTTTAATAAAGACTTTCTAAGATCTATTCCAAACAGTAATAAAGAAAAAAATAACCATTAATGGGGCTGTCAAGAAAGTAGTTTTTGACAGCCCCATTTCTATTTGCAATTAGCGGGTTCAGTTAACGATTGGTTACCTCTTCAATGATGGCGAGCGTCATTTCGCCGAGTTTATACAGCTCTTCCACCGGCATGCGCTCCTTTGTAGTATGGATCTCTTCATAGCCTACGGCAAGGTTAACAGTTGGAATGTTCAGTCCGTTAAATACATTGGCATCACTGCCTCCGCCGCTTTTTTGCAGCTCGCAGGGGCGCCCAATCTTGGCTGCCGCCTTTTTGGCAATCTCAACTACCTCGTCGCCCTCACCAAATTTAAATCCAGGATACATTACGACTACTTCAACCTCAGCTCTTCCTCCCATTTGAGCAGCAGTCGTTTCAAATGCATCTTTCATTTTTTGTACTTGGGTATTCATTTTCTCAGGAACAATGGAACGTGCTTCAGAGAGTATATCAACCCGGTCACAAACAATATTGGTTGCTGACCCGCCTTCAAAACGGCCGATGTTGGCAGTCGTGTCTTCATCAATTCTTCCAAGCGGCATCTTAGCAATGGCTTTAGCAGCAATGGTAATCGCAGAGACTCCTTTTTCCGGGGCAACGCCGGCATGGGCTGTTTTCCCATAAATAACAGCTTTCACTTTTGCCTGAGTAGGAGCAGCAACTACCACATTCCCCACTTTCCCATCGCTATCCAAAGCATAACCATATTTTGCTTTTAAAAGGCTTGGTGCGATTTCCTTTGCCCCGACAAGTCCTGATTCTTCCCCGACTGTTATGACAAATTGAATTGTACCATGAGGGATGTTATTTTCCTTTAACACACGGATCGTTTCAAGCATTACAGCCAAGCCAGCTTTATCATCGGCGCCTAAAATGGTTGTTCCGTCCGTGACAACATATCCATCCTGAACGGACGGCTTAACACCCTTTGCCGGCACAACGGTGTCCATATGAGAAGTAAAGTAAATAGGATCAACCGCTTCTTTTACCGCATCAAGCGTACAAATTAAATTCCCTGCCCCATGTCCTGTCTTGGCAGTTGTATCATCTTCAAAAACAGAAAGACCTAAGTCAGAGAATTTTTGTTTTAATACTTTGGCGATTTCAGCCTCATATTTCGTTTCCGAATCAATTTGGACAAGCTCTAAAAATTCATTTAAAAGACGTTCCTGATTAATCATGTTCGTCAGCCTCCTATATCTGTACTCTTTTCAGTATACCCTTTCCCTGTTTGTGGCTTCAAATAAAAGCTTACCCTCCCGTATCGAACAAAACTTTAATCGCTGATTTATAGGAAGTAAAGAAAAACAACCCCTTGCGGTATATATCGCAAGGGGTTGTGATTCGAATTACAAAGGAATATTTCCGTGTTTTTTGTATGGTCTGGTTTCTTTTTTATTGCGAAGCATTTCTAATCCATGAATGAGCTTAATTCTTGTTTCACGCGGATCGATAACATCATCGACCATGCCGCGAGCTGCAGCTACATACGGATTAGCAAATTTTTCACGATATTCTTCAATCTTTTGTGCTCTAGTTTCTTCCGGATTATCACTGTTTGCGATTTCTTTCGCAAAAATAATATTTGCAGCACCTTGTGCACCCATTACAGCGATCTCAGCATTTGGCCATGCAAATACAAGGTCGGCGCCGATTGATTTACTGTTCAATGCAACGTATGCGCCGCCAAACGCTTTACGCAAGATAACCGTAAGTTTTGGTACAGTTGCTTCGGAGTATGCATATAAAATTTTCGCTCCGTGGCGGATAATTCCCCCATGCTCTTGTTTAACACCAGGGAAGAAACCGGTAACGTCTTCAAATGTAATAATCGGAATATTATACGCATCACAGGTGCGAATAAATCTTGAAGCTTTGTCCGAAGAATCGATGTCAAGCCCGCCTGCCATAAATTTTGGCTGATTGCAGACAAGACCAACGGTTTCGCCGGCAATTCTTGCAAAACCAACAACAATGTTCTTCGCAAAATCTTTTTGAATCTCCATGAAAGAGCCTTCGTCACATACTTGATCGATTACTACGTGTACATCATATGGACGAACAGCATCAAACGGAATAAGTTCCGCTAAATCCGGACGATAGTTGAAATCATCCTCATCCACTTTTTGCATAGGTGTTTTTTCCTGGTTGTTTTGCGGAAGGTAGCTAAGAAGTCTGCGTACATCTTGTAAGGCTTTAGCTTCCGACTCACATGCGAAATGGGCATTTCCGCTGATCGTGTTGTGCACTTTAGCTCCGCCAAGACCTTCGGAGGTAATTTTCTCACCAGTAACGGCTTCAATTACTTTTGGTCCGGTAATAAACATTTGGCTTGTTTTTTCAACCATGAGTACGAAATCGGTGATGGCTGGTGAATAAACCGCACCCCCTGCACATGGTCCCATAATTACTGAAATTTGCGGAATCACGCCGGAATAAATGGAATTCCGATAGAAGATCCATCCATATCCGTCAAGAGAAACAACACCCTCTTGAATTCTCGCACCGCCGGAATCATTAAGTCCAATAAAAGGCGCTCCATTTTTAGCAGCTAAATCCATAACATTCGCAATTTTCTTCGCATGCATTTCCCCTAAAGCGCCGCCAAAAACAGTAAAGTCTTGAGAAAATAAATAAACAGGACGGCCGTTTACTTTTCCGTATCCAGTTACAACCCCATCTCCAGGGCCTTTCATATCAGCAAGTCCAAAATCGCTGCTGCGATGTTCAATAAATGGATTGATCTCAACAAATGTTCCTTCATCCAATAAAAGATCAATTCTTTCTCTGGCTGTTAATTTTCCTTTTTCATGCTGCTTAAGAATTCTTTCATCGCCGCCACCAAGTTCTACCTCACGTCTTTTGTCATACAGTTCATTTATTTTTTCATAAATATCGCTCATTGCTTTTTATTCTCCTTTCCTTTCGCATAATTCATATAGCACACCTTTTGTCGCTTTCGGATGTAAAAAAGCAACTTTTGCCCCGCCGGCACCGATCTTTGGTTCTTCTTGAATTAAACGAATCCCCTTTTCCTTTAATTCCTTTAATCTATCTTCAATAGATCCCACCCCTAAAGCAATATGGTGAATTCCTTCGCCGCGCTTTTCAATATATTTTGCAATTGCACTTTCTTCCGATGTCGGCTCAAGAAGTTCAATGTGAGTTTCACCCACTTCTAAGAAGGCAACTTTAACTTTTTCACTTTCGACTTCCTCAATAGCCAAAAGAGGGAGCCTTAATACCTCCGTATAAAATGGAAGGGTTTCTTCGAGAGATTTAACGGCTACCCCTATGTGATCGACTTTTTTTACCATAATATCCCCTCAATTTTCAAAATTAGAATTTATTCGACAATTTACTTATTCGTTAAAAAATTCATAATTCCTTCTTATTTTGAACAGAAATTGCATTGTTTTAAAAAAATTTTTTTTGTAGAATAAGAATATCTACTTTTGTTAAGTGAGGTACCTATTATGTCTAAAAAGAAAACAAGAAAAATCGTTGTCTACTTGATGCTGATCGCGATGCTTGCTTCAACCATTATGTTAGGTATTGGACAATTTATTAAATAAATGAAAACGGGACTGTTCCATGGAACAGTCCCTAGTCTTTACTCTTTCCCCTCAATTTTCTAACTTTTTCGCTTTTTTAAGCCCCTTGAACGAACTTTTTAATATTAAATATCTCTCCATTTCATTCACTAACTGTAAAAGAGCAGCTCTTGCCTCAAATTCCTGCCTTGTTTTCGGAAGTTCGCTTTCCTCAAATTCAACCTTCATGCTCATTAATTTTTTGATATAAATAATCGCCGTATTCCCCGGGTGAATATTGCTTGAGAGTTCTTCAAGAAAATCCGCAATCATTTTCCCTTGTTTCACTGTGCTAGTAATCGAGGTAACGTCCGGTAAAACCCGTTCGATAATTTCAAACTGCTTTTCTCTCATTGTGAAATATTGATAATAAATAGATTCTTCTTTTCGAAGGCGGTTTTCAACATCACGAATCGCAATGGTTTTCGCTTCACTGATTATTCTGGCGGTTTCGGTAATTTCTTTACCATCCCAATCGCTGTCACCTTCGCGCAAATAGCGAATCATCTCGAAAAAAATCCTCCGGAAATTTTCTTCAATTTTCTCTTGATAATAGTCCATTTGTTTATCGACGCTTGGCATATACAAATTCATAATTAGGGCAACACCAATTCCAGTAATGATGACACCTAATTCATTCACGAAAAGCGACATCGAAATCTGCTGTGCGGAAAAGATATGCAAAATAATAACACTGCTAGTTACAACCCCATCCTTCGCTCTCAACATTACGATGAAAGGAATAAAGAATAAAAGGATAATCCCAATCACGAAAGGATGGTAGCCAAATCCTTCAAAAAATAGAGCAGAAAAGGGCATTGCCAAAACACATGCCAAAAATCGGTCCCATGCTGTTCTAATTGATCTTTTTTTGGTAATTTGAATACAAAGAATCGTAATAATTCCTGCTGATGCAAAATTATGCAGTCCAAGCTGCTGAGCGATGAAAATGCTTGCTGCAGTGCCGACTGCTGTTTTTAATGTACGATATCCAATTCGAAACCTCATATATTAATTCTCCTCAGGTAAAACTAGAAAAAGATGATCATCTTGATCATCTTTTTCTCTAGCATATACTGTTTAAAGCATTTTTTGCAAGAAGTCTTGCGCACGTTTGCTTTTTGGATTGGAAAAAAATTCTTTTGGGGGAGCATCTTCAACTAATATTCCGCCGTCAAGAAAAAGAACCCTGTCGGCCACTTCACGTGCAAAACCCATCTCATGGGTTACAATTGCCATTGTCATCCCCGTGTGGGCCAGTGATTTCATTACTTCCAAAACTTCCTTGACCATTTCAGGGTCGAGGGCAGATGTCGGCTCGTCGAAAAGCATGACCTCCGGCTTCATGGCTAGTGCCCTGGCAATCGCGACACGCTGCTTCTGGCCTCCCGATAATCTTTTTGGATATTCATTGGCTTTTTCTGAAAGGCCAACCCTTTCTAACAGCTCATAGGCAAATTTTTCTGCATCTGCTTTTGAAACCCGCTTTACCTTTATTGGGGCATAGGTTAAATTTTGCAGCACGGTTTTGTGCGGAAATAAATGAAAGTGCTGGAAAACCATCCCTACATTTTGACGAACTTTCATGATATTTGTTTTTTTATCGGTTACTTCCTCGTTTCCAATCCAAACTTGACCCGATGTCGGGGTTTCAAGGAGATTCATGCAGCGAAGAAAGGTTGATTTTCCTGAACCTGAAGGTCCAATAATCGCCACAACTTCCCCTTGCTTGATCGTTGTTGTAATTCCTTTTAAGACTTCAAGCTTGCCAAAATGTTTTGTCAATTGCTCAACCTTAATCACTGCGTCTCATTCTCCTTTCAATCATTTTTCCAAAGAAGGTTAAAATAATGACCATTACGTAATAAATCAAACCGGCAATGATTAAAGGTTCAAAAAAGGAGTATTTTTCTGCACCTGCTTGATAAGAGCGGCGCATAATATCCATAACGCCAATGGATGTGACGATTGCTGATTCCTTTAATAGAGAAATAAATTCATTCATCAATGCCGGAAGTATATTTTTCAAGGCCTGCGGCAGAATAATATCCCACATCATTTTTCCATATGGCACACCAAGCGCAAGGGCAGCTTCCTGCTGTCCTTTATCAATGGCCAGAATGCCGGCACGGATTATTTCTGAAATGTATGCTCCGGAATTGAGAGCAAATGCTAGGATTGCTGCCGTATATGGCTCAATTTGGTAGCCAATAAGCTGAGGAGAGCCGTAATAAATAAGCATTAATTGTAAAATTAAAGGCGTACCCCTGAAAATAGAAGTATAGGCATCAGCAAACCAGCCAAGAATCTTTAGTTTGCTAATTTTAAATAATGACAAAATAGTACCAAGCAAAAATCCTAATACACCGGCCAGCAGGACAATTTGCAGCGTTACGATTATTCCCTTGAATATATAAGGCAGGGAAGGTATGAATTGGCCAAAATCTAAATTCATCCAGAAACCAGTCCTCTCTAACGATGACAAATAAAATTTGAAAGACGTTCAAGGGGATAAAGATCCTTTGAACGCCTTTGTTATTGTTTTATTACTTTTGAGCTTCGCCGCCGAACCATTTCACAATTAGCTTTTTAAGTTCGCCGTTATCTTTCATTTGCTTTAATTCTTTATTGAACTTTGCCGCCAAATCACTGTTTTTAGGAAAGGCAATCGCAGATCCGGCTTCCTCCGGATTATCGCTGATCGTAAATCCTTTCAATTCTGTCTCTTTCTTAAAAAAGCCTTTTGCAACTGTGTCTTCAATAATCGCAGCATCCATACGTCCTGCTTTTAATTCTTGGATGAGATCCGGAATACGGTCACGGTTTACAATATTAATCGGTACTGTTTTATTGATATCTTTCGCTTTTCCTTCTTGAATCGAACCTAATTGGACTCCGACCGTTTTCCCTTTTAAGTCGGCTAGTTTTTCAATGCCGCTGTCTTTTTTGGAAACGATCATATGCTGAGCTGTATAATAAATATCACTGAAATCCACATTTTTCTTACGATCCGGTGTCGGCGTCATTCCTGCCATAACAAAATCAACTTGACCGGATTTAAGCGCTTGAATCAGCCCGCTGAAATCCATATCTCTTACTTTCACTTCATACCCCAGTTTTCCGGCAATTGCTTTCGCAAGATCAATATCAAAACCAACAATTTCATCGGATTTTCCTGTATTCACGGATTCAAACGGCGGATAGTCCGCTGAAGTACCCATCGTTAACACTTTTTTATCCTTGCTGCTTCCGGCTGTATTCTCTTTTTTCGCTGAACCGCATGCAGTCAGTCCGATTAGCAAAAACAATGATAGTAATACAAGTATGCTTTTCTTCAATTTATTTCCTCCTATAATATAAATATACATTTTCCTAATGAATTCTCTTTATCATTATTGATATTTATTCATACCAATGAATTTTAACACATAAATTAAATTATGCAAATATAATATTAAAATTAAACCTTTTTTTTTCAAAAAAATAAAGAGCCCAGAAAGTGAACTGGACTCTTTGTTTTTTATACTTCTTCACAATATTGGTCGAAAACCTGTTGCAAGCTGGATACAACCGTCATTGGATCATATCCTTCAATTTGGTGTCTTTCAACCATCGTACAGATTTTCCCATCTTTTAATAAAGCAAATGAAGGTGATGATGGCGGATATCCGGTAAAATAACTTCTGGCTTCTTCTGTAGCCTCTTTATCTTGACCGGCAAAAACCGTGACTAGATGATCCGGACGTTTATCATAGTGGAGCGCATGAGCTGCTGCCGGACGGGCAACTCCTCCGGCGCAGCCGCAGACAGAGTTTATCATCACTAGAGTTGTTCCTTTTTGTGATAAAGCGGCTTTTACCTCTTCAGGTGTTTTAAGTTCTTGATAACCAGCCGATGTGATTTCCTCTCGTGCCTGGCGGACAATATCATTCATAAAAAAATTAAAATCCATACTCATTTGATCACTCCTATTTTGAGCTGTTAATAAAAAGGTATAACAACATAATAACAGTCAAAAAGTGTTTTTATCAAATAAGATGGATTTAATTTTTAATGAAAAAAGGCTTTGAAAAGAAGTTCTACAGCCGAGGCGACTGTTTTTTCTCCCGCCATCACTTCATTTTCTAATTTGGGAAGTTGGTGGGTAACTTCCGGATGATGAAAAAATTGAAATTGAAGCTGATCCGTGATCATGGAATACATCCATTGTCTTAATTGCCATCTCCTTCTGTCTTCAAAAACCCCCAGAGACTTTCCGTTCTTTTCGAAGGTCTTAATTACCTGCCATACATCACCAATTCCTTCGTTTGTATAGGAAGAACAAGTGTGGGCTTTAGTTTGCCAGCCTTTTGTGGCCGGCTGAAGAAAATGAAGAATTTGATTATATTCCTTTTGCGTCATCATGGCTCTTTCCCGGTTGGGACCATCTGCCTTATGAACAATCAGAGCATCGGCAAGCTCCATAATTCCTTTTTTCATCCCCTGAAGCTCATCCCCTGCACCAGTAAGAACGAGCAACATAAAAAAGTCCACCATATCTCTGATGATTGTTTCGCTTTGCCCAACTCCAACCGTTTCAATTAAAATAACATCGAAGCCGGCTGCTTCACAAATCAGCATCGATTCCCGCGTTTTTCGATGAACTCCGCCAAGTTTCCCCCCTGATGGCGATGGACGTATAAACGCTCTTGGATTTCGCGATAATTGTTCCATCCTCGTTTTATCTCCAAGAATACTCCCGCCGTTTATACTTGAGCTGGGATCAATAGCCAGTACAGCAACACGATGGCCTAAGCTGCATAAATGCGTGCCAAAGGCTTCGATAAACGTGCTTTTACCAGCTCCAGGCACGCCGGTAATGCCAATCCGAATCGATTTTCCTGAATGCGGAAGAAGTTTTTGAAGCAGTTCCTGAGCCTTGGCAAAATGATGCTCAGCATTACTTTCAACAAGTGTAATTGCCTTGGCAAGCGAAGTTCTGTTCCCGGAGAGAACACCTTCAAATAGTTCTTCAGTGGAAATCTCCGCTTTTTTTCGTTTTTGAAACCGAATATTTCTTTGGACGGAAGTAGAAGAGCCTTCCAGCTCTTCTCCTTTCCGTATAATACTAGAACAAGTATCAGGATTGTTTGGGTCACTCCACTCCGGTCTCATACCTTCGCCCACTACTTAGTCACTTCCTCATATCCAAGCTGACGATAAATTTCTTTTATAACCTTTTGGGCAGCAACCGGAATAATGGTTCCAGGTCCGAAAATGGCTGCAGCTCCATTTTGATATAAGAATTCATAATCCTGGGCCGGGATTACTCCCCCAATGACAACCAAGATATCTTCACGTCCAAGTTTTTTCAATTCTGCAACAAGCTGCGGCAAGAGCGTTTTATGTCCTGCAGCAAGGGAACTAAATCCAACAACATGGACATCATTTTCCACTGCCTGCAGGGCCGTTTCTTCTGGCGTCTGGAATAATGGACCGATATCAACATCAAAACCAAGATCGGCAAAGGCGGTTGCAATTACTTTGGCCCCGCGGTCATGCCCGTCCTGCCCCATTTTTGCAATCATGATACGCGGTCTTCTTCCCTCGTTCTCTAAGAATTCATCTGCCATTTGTTTCACTTCGGCGATTTCTTCATCATTTGAGAATGCAGTGCTGTATACACCGCTGATAGAACGGATCACTGCTTTATGGCGGCCTGCCACTTCTTCAATTGCATCCGAAATTTCACCTAATGTAGCACGCACCCTTGCTGCTTGTACAGCAGCTTCAAGTAAATTCTGCTCGCCAGTTTCGGCTGCTCTAGTTATTGCTGCAAGAGCCTCCTTAACCTTCTCTTCATCACGAGTTGCTTTCAGCTGATTTAATTTTTCAATTTGTTTTAAGCGAACCGCTGTGTTGTCAACTTCCAGAATATCGATTGGCTCTTCTTTATCAAGGCGGTATTTGTTAACCCCAATAATCGTTTCTTTTCCTGAATCGATTTGAGCCTGTCTGCGTGCAGCAGCTTCTTCAATTCGCATTTTTGGAAGACCTGTTTCAATGGCCTTTGCCATTCCTCCAAGGTTTTCGATTTCTTCAATATGCTGCCAAGCTCTTTGGATCAGTTCATTTGTCAAAGCTTCAACATAGTAAGAACCTGCCCATGGATCGATGACATTGGTAATTCCGGTTTCTTCCTGCAAGAACAATTGCGTATTTCTCGCAATTCTTGCAGAGAAGTCTGTCGGAAGTGCAATGGCTTCGTCAAGCGCATTGGTATGCAGAGACTGGGTGTGTCCCATTGCTGCAGCATGCGCTTCAATCAAGGTCCTGGTTACGTTGTTAAACGGATCCTGCTCCGTTAAACTCCAGCCGGATGTTTGGGAATGTGTCCGCAGGGCCATTGATTTACTGTTTTTCGGATCAAAGGTTTTCATCATTTTCGCCCAAATATATCGAGCGGCTCTCATCTTGGCAACTTCCATGAAATAGTTCATGCCAATTGCCCAGAAGAAAGATAATCTTGGAGCAAATTTATCGATATCAATTCCTGCCTTAAGACCTGTTCTTACGTACTCAAGTCCGTCCGCAAGTGTATAAGCTAATTCGATATCAGCAGGTGCACCCGCTTCTTGCAGATGGTAGCCTGAAATACTGATGCTGTTGAATTTAGGCATGTACTTTGAAGTATATTCAAAGATATCCGCAATAATTTTCATTGACATTTCCGGCGGATAAATATACGTATTCCGCACCATATACTCTTTTAAAATGTCATTTTGGATCGTACCGGAAAGTTTTTCCTGGCTGACGCCCTGCTCTTCGGCGGTCACTATGAAAAACGCCAGAATTGGCAAAACAGCTCCGTTCATAGTCATGGAAACGGACATTTGATCCAAAGGAATTCCGGCAAATAATGTTTTCATATCAAGAATGGAATCAATCGCAACCCCTGCTTTACCAACATCCCCGACAACCCTAGGATGGTCGGAATCGTAACCTCTGTGAGTCGCTAAGTCAAAGGCAACCGATAAACCCTTCTGACCCATCGCTAAATTTCTGCGGTAAAAAGCGTTACTTTCTTCTGCAGTTGAAAAACCGGCATATTGCCTTACAGTCCATGGACGGTTTACATACATCGTCGGATATGGCCCGCGTGTGTACGGCGCCAGACCCGGCTTGCTGTCTAAATGGTCAAGGCCTTGCAAATTTTCTTTTGTATAAAGAGGTTTTACACTTATTTGTTCATTGGTTTCAAATAACAAATCATCAATTGATGCTTTAATCTCTGCTTCCGCTTTTTTCTTCCATTCTTCTTTGTCAATTGACTTCCCTGTGTTATCAAGGGTAATTTCCTGGAAATTAGGCTTGGACTTAATCATTTACAGACACCTCCATTTCTGAAAGGATGGCAGAAAGTGTTTCAAAACAGTTGCTCTTGACATGAATAAACTGTTTCAAACCATTTTCCTCCCATTTTGCTTGGTCTTCCTTATCAGGAAGTCCGGCAAGATAAACATTTTGATCAGCAAATTCTGCATTGACTAATTGCAGCACATCCAAGCCAAGTGTTTGATATTGATCATTTGTGCCACAGATGCAGAAATGCTTTGTATTCGCATTAGACACAAATGTTTTTGCCTCTTCTGTCGTCTGGATCGGATCGCTAGGCAGCACAGAAACTCCTCCAGCAGACAAAAATCCTCTTACAAAATCCATCCGTGCTTTATGCTGTTTAAGACTTCCAAGACAAATTAAACCAACCTGCGGCTGAATGCCTGATCTCTGTTTGAGATTGTCCGCTTTTTTTCTAAGCTCTTCATATGGTTCAGCAAGCCGTACTTGGGCGATTGGCTGAATGCCTGAAGCCTGGTTTTGGCTTTCTGCTTGTGATGGAGCCGTTTCAGGAACAGGATCTTCTAAATTCGCATACACATTTGTTCCAATAATACTTTGCTTTCTTGTGAAAATGTCCTTCTTCCTTTTTTCATAAACAGCTGCAATTTTTTCTTGGAGCCAATTTGTTTTTAAAACTTCCAAAATGCCGCCGTTCGCTTCAATTTCCTGGAAGAATGCCCATGCTTGTTGGGCTAATTCATTTGTCAATGCTTCGACATACCAGGAACCGCCTGCCGGATCAATCGCTTTTTGCAAATGTGCTTCTTCTTGTAAAATAAGCTGCGTATTCCGGGCAATTCTTTCTGAGAACGAGGTAGACCCGGCCAGCTCATCAAAAGGATTCACGTGCAAATACTGAACACCGCCGACGACAGCTGCAAACGCTTCATTTCCTCCGCGAAGCAAATTGACGTAGGAATCATAAACAGTCTTCGTAAATATGGATGTTTCAGCGGCAATCTCCATGCCGCGCTTTGTTTCTTCTGCCCCGTAAACTTCCGTTATTTTGCTCCAAAGAATACGTGCAGCGCGCAATTTTGCAATTTCCATGAAAAAGTTTGAGCCAATTGAAAATTTAAAAATCATTTTTTCCAATGCCTGTTCAAGCTCAAGCCCTTTCAATTGGTTCAAATAAAATACTCCTGTTGCCACAGCGATCCCCAATTCCTGGATAGCATTTGCTCCGCCGTTATGATACGGGATCGTGTTAATAAGTACCGTTCTTAGATTTGGAAGCTCTCGATTAGAATTCACAACAGTTTCTGCCCAATCTTCCAAAAGTACGCTCAAGTTTTCAGGATCAGCACCTTTGACTGCGGCTGCAGATAATGGGTCAGCTGCAACATAGCCTTCTGCATTTACACCTTCACCAAGGCTTGTAATTAAAGACAGAATTTTGCTTTGGAATTCGCCGGCATCAAGGGCAAATGGATATTTATGATAATCACGAATCAATTCCTTAAGGAAGTTCTCCGCTTCGATCAACTCATTCGAAAGATCAAACGATAGAGCATTCTGTCCGCTTTCTAAAGCCATTTTTAGCTTTTCTTGTAATTCTTCTAGTTTCTTATAAGAGATTCTTTGGGCTATCTTCCATTTATTTGTGACATACCCCAATGAATCAATACCCCTTCTGAAATCGCCGCCGCCGGGAAATTCAGATGCTGCTTTCTCATCCTCGCTTGTGTAGAGCGGTTTCAAAACAATGTTTTCATATGTAGTGCGCTGTAAAGAATCAAGTTTTCTCCCTTTTAATGACACTTCTGCAGTCTCTTTCCACTCATCGTAATGGTAGTGTGGAAAGGATTGCTCAATCATTTCTTTTAAACTCATAATCTCCCCTCCCAAGAAAATAAACGAATTGCAATAAAATTCAAAAATTTCAACACTCAGTCTTATTGTAGGATAGAATTCGAATTCAAGCAACGAAAACAGTCAAATTTTGTTTTAAAAAGTAGATTGAGAACATAAACAACAAAAATATATGTTTTAAACCAAAAAAAATGTCGATTCATGACAAAAATATCTTATGGTTTATTCATCGTTTTCATTCATTTTTTACTATCATTTCTTCCTGACTTCGACTAGTTAAAAACAACATGACTTTTGCGCAGCTCCTCCCCTTTTCCGCAGAATAAAAAAAAGCTGCCTTTCTCGGCAGCGATACAGGTCCTATATCTAATAAATAGGGGATGTCGATTCAGATGTTTGTTCGAGGATTTCTTTTATTCGCTGTAAGAAACGTCCGCAAATAAGGCCGTCCAAAATACGGTGATCAAGCGACATACAAAGATTAACCATATCACGTATCGCTATCATGTTATTATTCACCACAACAGGGCGTTTAACAATCGATTCCACTTGAAGAATAGCCGCTTGAGGATAGTTTATGATCCCCATTGACTGAACGGAGCCAAATGTACCTGTATTGTTAACAGTAAACGTTCCTCCCGCCAGATCATCTGACGTTAATTTTCCTGCGCGTGCTTTTATGGCAAGATCCGAAATATCCCGTGCAATTCCTTTAATTGATTTATCATCCGCGTTTTTAATGACCGGAACATACAGGCCATTCTTAGAAGCGACTGCAATGGATATATTGATTTCTTTTTTGAGGATTATTTTATTTTCCGCCCATACGGAATTAATTTGCGGAAATTCTTTTAACGCCTGCGCGGCTGCTTTAACAAAAAAGGTAAAAAAGGTTAAATTAAAACCTTCCTTGGTCATAAATTCATCTTTCAAACGGTTCCGGTACTCAACAAGATTCGTTACATCTGCTTCAATCATCGTCCATGCATGCGGAATCTCATGCTTGCTGCGAAGCATATGTGCTGCAATAGCTTTTCTGATGCCGGTGACCGGAAGTTCACTATCGCCCGCTGCAGCCTCCCGAATAGGATGAACCGGCATTGATTCCTTAGGTTTAACCACTTGTTCATGTTTTTCCTGTTTCTGTCCAGAAACAGGTAACAGTGCTTGCTTCATTTCAAGATAACGGTTTGAAGAAAGAAGCCCTAGAAGATCTTTTCTGGTAATCCTTCCTCCCGCCCCGGTACCTGGAACTTTTGATAAGTCGATACGGTGCTCTTGTGCTATTTTTAAAACAGCGGGTGAAAATCGCCCTTTGTTTTGGAACTTTTCCGAAGCAGCCGGTTCCACTTGCTGCTGTTCGTTTTTTTGTTCAAACGGCTGCAAGTCACTCTCTCCCTCCATTTCGATGGTGCAAATAATTTCACCAACGGCAAGAGTTTCCCCTTCTTCTGCAATCAGCTCTTTTATCACGCCGGTGAATGAGGATGGAATTTCAGCATTTACTTTGTCCGTCATCACTTCAGCAAGGGGATCATATTTTTTTACTTTTTCACCAATGGCGACTAACCATTTACTGATTGTCCCTTCTGTCACACTCTCTCCTAATTGAGGCATTTTAATCTGTTCGACAGCCATCGGTAAACCTCCTTTCATATCTTGGCAGTGGATATCTCCATTTAAAATTCAGCCAGTTCCCGCATCGCTTTTTCAACTTTGTCAGGGTTCACCATAAAGAATTTTTCCATTGTCGGGGCATAAGGCATTGCCGGTACATCCGGCCCTGCCAGACGCTTGATCGGTGCATCTAAGTCAAACAGGCAATTTTCAGCAATAATGGCTGCCACTTCACTGAGGACGCTGCCTTCTTTCGTATCCTCAGTAACAAGCAGAACCTTGCCCGTTTTTATAGCTGCCTCGATGATGGCCTCTTTATCAAGCGGGTAAACGGTGCGCAGGTCAAGAATATGTGCGGAAATCCCATCCTGTGCTAATTTTTCGGCAGCCTGCAGAGCAAAATGAACGCATAACCCATAGGTGATGACGGTAATATCTTCTCCTTGCCGCTTAACATCTGCTTTGCCAATTGGCAGTGTATAGTCATCTGGCGGCACTTCACCTTTTATTAATCGGTACGCACGTTTATGTTCAAAAAATAGTACCGGGTCATTATCACGGATTGCAGCCTTCATCAGCCCCTTTACATCATATGGAGTAGATGGCATGACAATTTTCAAGCCGGGCTGATTGGCAAAAACCGCTTCAACAGATTGCGAGTGATACAATGCTCCATGTACACCTCCGCCGTAAGGGGCACGAACAACCAATGGGCAGTTCCAGTCATTATTGGAACGATAACGGATTTTTGCCGCTTCGGAAATGATTTGGTTAACAGCCGGCATAATAAAATCAGCAAATTGAATTTCAGCGATCGGACGCATCCCATACATCGCAGCACCAATAGCTACGCCAGCTATCGCAGATTCCGCTAGAGGTGTGTCAATAACACGTTCTTCACCAAATTGTTCATACAGGCCATGGGTTGCTTTAAATACTCCGCCTTTTTTCCCAACATCCTCCCCGAGGACAAAAACCTTCGGATCCTTTTCCATTTCTTCTCGTATGGCCATCGTTACAGCATCTATATATGAAACTACGGTCATCTTTTTTAATCCCCCTTACAAATCTCCGTAAACAAATTTAAGTGCATCTTCAGGGCTGGCATACGGAGCGTTTTCTGCGTACTCTGTTGCTTCATCTACTAATGTTCGGATCCTGTCATCAATTTTTGCTTCTAACCCGGCATCCATAACACCATTTTCTTTTAGATATGCACCGAAAGTAATGATTGGATCCTGTGTTTTTGCCCATTCAACTTCATCGGGTGCACGATAAGTACGATCGTCGTCATCCGATGAGTGGGGGGTTAACCGGTAGGTAATCGTTTCAATTAAAGTTGGTCCATTTCCATTTCTGGCCCGATCTGCGGCAGCCTTAACTGCCTTATAAACTTCGAGGGGATTATTGCCGTCAACGGTAACTCCCGGCATCCCATATCCGATCGCTCGATCTGAGACCCATTTGCAGCCGAGCTGTTTTTCAATCGGAACAGAAATGGCATATTTGTTATTTTCGCACATGAAAATAACAGGTAATTTATGAACTCCGGCAAAATTTGCTCCTTCGTGAAAATCCCCTTGGTTAGAGGAACCTTCCCCAAAAGTAACAAAGGCCACAAGCTCTTTTTTCTCCATCTTAGCGGCAAGAGCAATCCCCACAGCATGCGGCACTTGTGTTGTTACCGGCGAGGAACCGGTAACAATTCGATTTTTCTTTTGACCAAAATGTCCAGGCATTTGCCGCCCTCCGGAATTTGGATCTTCACTCTTCGCAAATCCAGAAAGTATAAGGTCTTTTGCCGTCATCCCAAAGGTTAAAACAACGCCCATATCGCGATAATAAGGCAAAACATAGTCCTTTTCTTTATCGAGAGCAAATGCAGCTCCTACCTGTGCAGCTTCCTGTCCCTGGCAGGAAATAACAAATGGAATTTTACCTGCTCTGTTCAACAGCCACATCCGCTCATCAATGCGGCGGGCTAACAGCATGGTTTCATACATTTCCAACACAGTTTCATCTGTTAAACCTAATGCATGATGACAATTTTCAACCATTATTTTTACCTCCGAATAATTAAAACAATTTTCATTACCGGTCTATGAATGGATGCTGTTTCCATCCACTGCAAGTGCTGCTTCTCCAATTGCTTCAGAAAGGGTTGGATGCGGGTGAATCGTATGCCCTATCTCCCACGGCGACGCGTCAAGAATCATCGCTAGTCCTGCTTCCGAAATCATATCGGTTACATGCGGGCCAATCATATGAACTCCCAATAAATCATCCGTTTCTTGATCAGCGATTATTTTGACAAAACCATCCGATTCACCAAAGACAAGCGCCTTTCCAATGGCTTTGAATGAAAATTTACCAACTTTAACTTTATAGCCGCGATTCAATGCTTCATCTTCAGTAAGACCGACACTTGCTGCTTCAGGGCTGCTATAAATACATCTTGAGACCAGGTCATAATTAATGGGTTCAGGATTTAATCCAGCAATATGTTCAACCGCAATGATGCCTTCATGTGACGCAGCATGAGCAAGCTGCATGCCGCCGATCACATCCCCAATTGCATAAATATGACTTTCTTTTGTCTGATACATTCCATTGACAGCAACGACGTTTTTTATTAGCTGAATATCAGTATTTTCCAGACCTATGTCTTCCGTGTTTGCCATGCGACCCACTGAAACCAGCATCTTTTCTGCCTTAAACTCTGTTTGCCCCTTCTTTACCTCTGCTTGAATTGTTACCCCGTTATCTTTTATAAGCGTTTCCGGGAGCACTTTTGCCCCTGTCACAATTTTGACTCCTTTTTTCTTCATAACGCGTAACATTTCTTTCGCAATTTCTTTATCTTCAGTCGGAATAATCCTGTCAGCATACTCAAGCACAGTAACCTCAACTCCAAAATCAGAAAGCATGGAAGCCCACTCAATCCCAATAACACCGCCTCCGACGATAATCATGGAGCCCGGCAGCGATTCCATCGCAAGAGCGTCATCAGAAGTTAATAAATACTCTCCATCAATTTCTAAGCTAGGGAGCGTTCGAGGACGTGAACCCGTTGCGATAATGATATTTTTGGGGAGCAGCATCTCGTTTTCTGCACCATTATTCATTTCAATCGAGATGGTTCCTGGAATAGGCGAGAAAATGGATGGGCCTAAAATACGGCCGGTTCCTTCATAAACATCGATTTTCCCCTTTTTCAGCAAATACTGTACGCCTTTATGAAGAGTTTCAATAATATTCCTTTTCCGATCCTGAACTTTTGTAAAATTAATCGACACCTCATTCGTAATGACTCCAAAAGTTTCACTGTTTTTTGCCGTCCGATAAACTTCGGCACTTCTTAATAGGGCTTTACTGGGAATGCATCCTTTGTGTAAACATGTACCTCCAAGTTTTCCTTTTTCCACTACCGCTGTTTTCAGACCGAGCTGAGCTGCTCGAATTGCTGCAACATATCCGCCTGTTCCGCCGCCAAGTATGACAAGATCGTATTCTTTTGCCATTTTTATTCCCTCTCCTATTTAAATTTTTGCCATTCTTATCTGATCTGAATATTCCTTCAATCTTTCTTCTCCGCGTAAAACCCGTAATGCGCCTTCGGACAATGATTGCAATTCATTTTCACCAGGGTAGACAATGACATCCGCAATCCACTTGATTCGTTCCATAATTTCTTTAACAAAATAGGTACCATAAGCCAGGTCACCTGTTAAAATAACGGCATCTACCTTTCCTGATAGCACCGCGCTTGCAGCCCCAATTTCTTTGGCTACCTGATAGGCCATTGCATCATAAATAAGCTTTGCCTTTTCATCACCATTTTTAATCATTTTTTCTACTTTCTTCGTATCTTTATTTCCTAAATATCCTGCTAATCCGCCTTTGCCGACAAGCATATCCAAGACTTGGTCCCGATCGTATTCACCCGAATAGCAAAGGCTCATTAAATCACCTGCCGGAACCGTGCCGGCCCTTTCGGGGCTAAAAGGGCCCTCGCCATGAAGCCCGTTGTTTACATCCACAACTCTTCCATGCTTATGAACCCCAACGGTTATTCCACTTCCCATGTGGGCAACAATTAAATTTACATCCGTATATTTTTTTCCTAACTCTTTTGCAGTCTTTTTTGCTGCTGCTTTTTGATTTAAAGCATGGAAAATACTTTTTCTCTCGATTAAGGGAAACCCGGATATTCTGGAAATGGGTTCTAATTCATCTACAACAACAGGGTCGACAATAAAAGCAGGAATATTTAATCCGGAAGCAATTCCAAAGGCAATTATTCCTCCTAAATTCGAAGGATGCTGGCCTGAAATACCCGTACGTAAATCCTGGAGCATCAGATCATTAACGGCGTACGTTCCGCCCTCAATCGGCCTCAGCAAACCGCCCCTGCCGCAAACAGCATCAATTTTTGAGAGGTTGATTCCTTCCGTATCCAAGGTTTCTAAAATAATCTTTTTTCTGTATTCAAATTGTTCAGCAATCGTTTCGAAGACAGCTAGTTGTCTTGAATCATGGATAATTTTTTTTTCTATTATAGAAACTTCATCATCAAAGACACCAATTTTAGTAGATGTATAGCTTGGATTTATGGCTAGAACTCGATATCTTTTTTCCGGCAACGTCCCATCCCCCCCCTGAAAATATATAAGTGGCGGCCCGGAAAGAAGCCGTACTTTTTATTGAAATCTTTTGCCAAGAAACTTGTTTTGTTAACGACGCCTGCTTAAAATGTGACAGCTGTTTTGTAAAAACTGACTGCGTGATTTCCGCAATTTTTCAATCCGCTCTTCCGCCATCCGGTCAGCAGCCAGATAGGAAGGAATTCCATCCCGAATTGAAATATTAATGACGTTCTCAATGCTGTCATATACTTGCTCAACCTTTTTCATTGCCCTCTCTCGGTTATAGCCATACAGTTCATCCGCTACATTAATAACTCCACCGGCATTTATGACATAATCCGGAGCATAAATAATTCCCATTTTATAGATTAAATCACCATGAACCGTATCTTTTAATTGATTGTTGGCAGCACCTGCAATCACTTTTGCTTTTAATTTTGGAATGGTTTGATCATTAATAACGCCTCCAAGCGCACAGGGAGAAAATATATCACATTCAACTCCGTATATGTCCGCAGGATCAACAGCTTTTGCCCCGAATGCATCTACAGCCATCTGAACTGCAGATTTATTAATATCAGTAACAATTAAGCTGGCACCCTCTTGACGCAAGTGACGGCAAAGATGATAGGCAACATTTCCGACACCCTGCACTGCAATTACTTTGCCATCCAAAGAATCAGAGCCATATGCTGATTTTGCAGCAGCCTTCATTCCTTTGTAAACACCATAAGCCGTAACGGGAGATGGATTTCCGGACGAACCAAAAGCAGGTGAAATACCGGTAACATAATCTGTTTCTTCATGAATGATATCCATGTCCGTTACAGTGGTGCCAACATCCTCCGCCGTAATATAACGGCCATTTAAACTTTGAATGTAACGGCCAAAAGCTCGAAATAATTCTTCACTTTTATTTTTTTGGGGATCTCCAATAATTACGGCCTTTCCTCCCCCAAGATTTAATCCTGCAGCGGCATTTTTATATGTCATTCCCCTTGCCAAACGGAGTACATCTTCAATCGCAGCATCCTCCGACTCATATGCCCACATCCGTGTTCCGCCTAATGCAGGACCCAGTGTTGTATCATGAATAGCAATGATTGCTTTTAAACCGGAATGTTTATCTTGACAGAAGACGAGCTGTTCATAATCATGTTTTTCCATAGATCGGAAAATTTCCATTGCACTTCCTCCTGTTATGAACCCTTTATAAAAGGATATGCAAGAAACACGCCAACCGTAAACGTCCATAAACAGGGTATTCACCAAGTTCTAACTGAAACAATTTGTGCAATATGAAATTTATTGCAGGTCATTCTCCTCAAGATGATATTTCCCCAGCTTATAATACAAGTTCCGTACAGATAAGCCGAGTGTTCTTGCCGTTAATGTTTTATTTCCCTTTAGGCGTCTAAGCGTCCTTTGAATAATACTCGACTCATACTCCTCGACCATCTCGGCAAGCGTCTTATTTTCCACTGCTTCCTCCATGACAATGGTTGTCTTTTCCATTTCCTTTTGCTTATTATGTAACTCTGGAAGATGTTTTACATCAATAAAAATCTCAGCGTTTTCCATGAAAATAATCGCTCTTCCCAGGATATTTTCGAGTTCCCTGACATTTCCCGGCCAATCATAGCCTGACAGCTGCTTTTGGGCTTCAATTGTTAATCCCTCGATGCTGCGGCCGTACTCTTGATTCAGTTTCTGAATGATCTTTTCGCAAAGGATTGGAATGTCTTCTTTTCTCTTTCTTAATGGCGGAATATGAATCGGCATCCGATTTAAGCGGTAGTACAAGTCTTCCCTAAACGCCCCGCTGGCAATTCTTTTTTCCAGATTGACATTTGTAGCGGCAATTACTCTCACATTAATAGGAACGGCTTTAGTCCCGCCCACCCTGACAATTTCGTTTTCTTGGAGCACTCTTAATAATTTTGCTTGAGTATGTGCTGACAATTCGCCAATTTCATCGAGAAAAATGCTTCCGTTATTAGCTTCTTCAAATAATCCTTTCTTTCCGCCTCGTTTCGCTCCGGTAAATGCTCCCTCTTCATATCCAAATAATTCACTTTCGAGCAGCGACTCTGAGATAGCAGCACAATTTACACGGATAAATTTATTGTATTTCCGGTCACTTCCATTATGGATCGCATGGGCAAACAATTCCTTTCCTGTACCGGATTCTCCCCTTAATAAAACCGTTGCTGGTGTTTTAGCTCCAAGATTTGCCTGCTCGATTGCCAAAACCATTTCCTCTGAGCTGCCAATAATATCTGCAAATGTATATTTAGCCTCAAGTGTCCGGATAATTTGCCTTGCCCGATTCAATTCTTTGTTTAAGGATTTAATCTCTGATATATCGTGAATGACACCAACGCTCCCCTTTAATTTTCCTTTCACGATGATTGGAGCAACATTGGCGATGACTTCCTGGTTTCTTGGACCAACTCTCATCGAGGCCCCTCTAATCGGTCTCCTCGTTTTAAGTACTTTCATATGAATGCTTTCTCCCTCGGAGATATCAGCATTTGCCGGTTTGCCGATGACCTGTTCCTCCGTCAGTCCCGTTAACCGTGTATAAGCAGGATTAATCAGAATACCTAATCCTTTTTCATCCACCACAGAAATAGCGTCATCGCTTGATTGGATAATAGCCTGAAGCATTGTTTGGATTTCTTTTAGATCGGTAATTTCCTCAGCAAGCTTGACAACTTGGGTAATTTCTTTAAAAACTGCAAAAGCCCCCATCATTCTGCCGTTATTCTCAATAATCGGTATTCTCGTTGTAATGATTTTCCGCCCGTTTTCCAAGATCAATTCTTGATTTGATTCAATTCGTCTTGATTTTAAAATAAAAGGAAGCCTGCTTGCCGAAATTACATCCAAAACGTACTTTCCAACAGCATCTTCCTTACTAATTCCGATCAATTGTTCCGCCCGATTATTAAACAAATTAATAATCCCATTGTTATCTATTGCAATCATACCATCATCAGTCGAGTTAAAAATTAAATTAAATTTATAGGATTCATTTTGATATCTTTTTATCAAATCTCCAGTTTCTTCCATTTCCGCTATTCACTCCTTCCATATTCCTTGACACTTCTGTCATAAAGGTAATTCAATAACGGGAATATTTTTTCACACTTAATAACGATTCTTATGCAAGTTGTTTCAAGGTTTATTTTACCCTGAGATCCTCCCCTTGACAAATTTAAGCATTATACTATTATTTTTGTAAGTAATCTAATAAGGGTTAACCACTATATACGGCAGAGGAAGGAAGTTGTATGAAACGTCTAATTGCTCTCTTGATCTTATTAATCCCTGGGTTTTTAGCTGGCTACGGAATTAAATTAATGCGTGATATGACTTTCGGAAGATTGTTATCTCCTTTTCCTTTCTTGTGGCTTCAATTTCTCGCCGGTCTTCTTTTTTTTATTGGAGGTTTGAGCTTCCTGGCCGGTTTTATTCTTCACCGTGACAGAAAACGCAATAAGGTACAGCCTAAGTTCCAGATAAAAAAATAAAAGAGGCCGGTCTATAGATCGGCCTCTATTTCCTCTTCTTTTTCAGTTTTATGGCTTTAACAGGGTCGTCCGTTATGAAAGCCGAACAGTTAAGCTTGAATAAATGCTCCATATCACCAGTTTTGTTAATGGTATATGGTCTTACGGCTATATCCGATTCCATTGATTTTTTAATGATATCATCGGTTAACCCCTTAAAATTGGGGTGAATCGCCCGCGCTCGAAGTGACTTGGCATAAATCCACGGCATAAAAATCCTTCCCGAATAAAGCGGGGCAATTTCGATCTCCGGGGCTAAACGGTAACAATAAACAAGGCTGTAATGGTTAAAAGAAGAGAAAATAATCCGTTCTTGTAAGCCGCAGCTGCGGACAAGCTGTATCACTTTTTCTTCCATTCCCTCATATGGATAGGTTCCATTCTTCAATTCAATATTACATATTAACTGATTTGTCTGAAGCCACTCAAGAACTTCAGTCAAGGTAGGAATCGGCTCATTCTTCCCCTCTCTTTTATCGGCGTTTAACTTGCGGATCTCATTTAAGGTAAAATCTTTTACAAGCCCTTTTCCGTTTGTGGTTCGATCGACTTTTTCATCATGGATAATGACGGGTTCTCCATCTTTTGTCAGCTGGACGTCCAACTCGATCCCATCTGCACCAGCCTTCTCAGCTTCCACAAACGCCGTCATCGTATTTTCAGAAAAAACAGCAGAATAGCCACGGTGCGCAAATATTTTCGTCACTTTAGTTCACCGCCTAAGATTTATTTATAAAGCAAAAATAATCCAAAATAAGTGTCTCTCCTTAATATTATGTATTTGACTAGCCCTTTTGCCAATATGGTTCAATTAAGCCGCTAAAGAACGCAGCGGCTTAATTGAACCATCGGACTTTAATGCGGGATAAAAACAAAAAGCCTTATTTGCGCTCATTTGCTCAAATAAAGGCTTTAAATATCCCGAATCTCTTTAGGATGCCTTATGCTCAAGGCGGAGTTTGTCAGCTACCATTGCAATGAACTCGGAATTGGTTGGTTTTGCTTTGGACATGCTGACCGTATAGCCAAACAGTGAAGAAATAGAATCGATGTTGCCGCGGCTCCACGCCACCTCGATTGCATGTCTGATCGCCCGCTCTACACGGCTTGCTGTCGTGTTATATTTCTTGGCAATATCAGGATACAAAACTTTTGTAATCGAACCTAATAATTCAATGTCATTGTAGACCATTGAAATCGCTTCACGTAAATATAAATACCCCTTAATGTGGGCCGGAACCCCAATTTCATGAATAATACTTGTAATGCTGGCATCAAGATTCTTTGGTTTTTGCTCAGTCTGCCCGCGGTAATTCGTGGTTGATGATGATTTTCTGGCAATCGTGCTGCTTTTTCCGCTAACTTGGCGAATATGGTTTCCAAGAAGCTCCATGTCAAATGGTTTGAGAATAAAGTAGGATGCACCAAGCTCTACTGCTTTTTTCGTTACATCTTCCTGACCAAATGCGGTTAGCATAATAACATTCGGTAAAGAGTCCTTCTTCATTTCACGAAGTCTCTCCAATACGGCTAATCCATCCAAATGCGGCATTATGATATCCAATACAAGGACGTCTGGATCTGTACCCTCTAACATATCTAAGCAATCCTGTCCATTGTGGGCGGTTCCTGCAACTTCCATATCTTCTTGCGAAGAAATGTAATCTTCTAACAAACTTACCAATTCCCTATTGTCGTCCACAACACAAACCTTAATTTTCTTCAAATCCAGATTCCTCCTCATTTCAAATTATTTATCTCTATTCTGTCAATTTGTCTCTATTTACTATTCTAAATAAGAATTTCGACAAAGCAACAAAAATTCCTTTCAATTTTTTAATTTTTCTTAAAAAGCCTGTAAAACCTCATCATTCCTTTTGTTTTCTCGCTAATTCGACGGATTTCTCGAAAACAGACAAATTTCGATAAAATCTTGTCGAATGTTCTTCGTGTTTCTTTTCCACCTGCCCTTTCTATTTTTTCATTACAAAACAAAACAGGCGATTCGCCCATTTTGTCCCTTTCTTAGCTTGCTTTTTCCACAGGTTTATCATAAATATTAATACCTGCGTCATTTAACATCCATTCGATATGAACCCCATATCCGGAGGTTGGATCATTGACAAAAACGTGGGTAACTGCACCAACTAATTTTCCGTTTTGTATGATCGGACTTCCGCTCATTCCTTGAACAATTCCACCTGTTTTTTCAAGTAGTTTGGGATCTGTGACCTTGATGACCATTCCTTTTGTTGCCGGGAATTTTTGCGGAATGGTACTGACAATTTCAATATTAAACTCCTCCACTTGATCGTTATTCACAACCGTTAAGATTTTTGCCGGCCCCGCTTTTACTTGATTTGAAAGTGCAATTGGGATCGGTTCATCCATTACTTCGTTCTTTAGTTCTTTCGTCAGTCTTCCAAATATACCGAATGGACTGTTTTTGCTAATATCGCCAACGATTTCACGATCGGAGGAAAATCTGGCCAATTTTTCACCCGGATCTCCATTACTTCCTTTTTCAATCGATGTTACTGTAGAGCGGACAATTTGTCCATCATCTACAACGATCGGTTTTTTTGTATCCATATCAGAAATGACATGTCCCAATGCACCGTACTTTTTCGAGTGTGGATCTATAAACGTCATCGTTCCAATTCCAGCTGCAGAATCGCGAATATACAAACCAAGTTTATAGGCGTCTTCTCCTGTATCTTTTAAAGGTGTTAGCTTCGTTGTAAATTTTCCAGTTTCACGGCTGATCACCATATTCAGGGGCTGACCGCTTTGTCCGGCGTTTTGAACAAATGGTGCTACATCCGACATTTTGTTTATTTTTGTTCCGTTTATTTCAGTAATAATATCGCCGACTTTTATCCCTGCTATTTCACCTGGCGATTTTTTCCCTTCCTCTGTATTGACAAGGTGATGTCCGACCACTAAGACACCAACCGTATTCAATTTAACACCAATGGATTGACCTCCGGGAATGACCTTAAAATCTTTTAATACGTTAACATCAACCTGTTTAATCGGGATCCCCGCATATTCTAACAGCATTTCGCTATTCCCTGAGTTTTTTGCTGATACAGAGACCGAATGTTCCTCCTCTTTGAGTGAGATACTTTTATTGTGCATATCCAATACAGCTGCAACCGGAGCAGCTTTATCAAATGTAAACTGTTGTCCTTTAAAAACAGTGATATTTTTTGGAATGGTAAGATATTGCTGAAAAGGGTGAAAAAAAAGTATGCTGGTTAATGAAACAAGGAGAATTCCACCAATGATTTTTCTTAACATCTCTACTTTCAAATCTTTTCACTCTCCTCGCTTCTGTCCAAACTTAGAAATGGCTACATCTTTAATTTTGCCTCGTTCGCAGTCATTTATAACTAGTCGAAAATATAAAAAGCTACCCCTTTTGGATAGCTTTTCAAATAATATTAACATTAAAATCATAGTCGTTTTCTGGTTAAAATGACAAGGGCATCGTTCAAACTCTCTAAGCCATTCCTGCACCCTTTTTATTTTGACCCGCAAGCACGAGAAGCTCTTCAGCATGTTTTTTTGTTAAATCAGTTATTTCCGCACCAGAGATCATCCTGCCGATTTCCTTAATTTTTTCGTTTTCAGTTAATGGAGTAACAGAGGTTTTTGTTCTCCCTCCTTTGATTACTTTGGCAATAAACAAATGTGTATCTGCCATCGCTGCAACCTGAGGAAGATGAGAAATACACAAAACCTGTGAATCAGCTGCGACTTTATAAATTTTTTCAGCGATTGCCTGTGCAACCCTGCCGCTTACTCCCGTATCTACCTCATCAAAAATAATCGATGTGACTCCTTGATGTTTTGAAAAAATGCTTTTTAATGCCAGCATGATTCTTGACAATTCTCCGCCTGAGGCGATTTTCGAAAGTGGTTTCAATGGTTCCCCGGGATTTGTGGAAAGATAAAACTCTATTGTGTCCATCCCATTTTTTAAAAAAGAGCCTGTTGGTTCAAAGCGAATTTCAAAAACCGTTTTTTCCATATACAGGTCTTTTAATTCTTTATGAATGAGCTTTGTCAGTTTTCCTGCCCATTTTTTTCGGATGTCCGTTAACTGTTTGGCTTCAAGATTAAGATCCTTCCTTAATGAGGAAAGCTCCTTATCTAATTGCTCAATATGGACTTCTTTATTTTGCAATGTTTCAATTTCTTCTTCAATTTTAGCTGCATATTCTAAAATGTCTTCAATCGTGCTGCCATATTTTCGTTTTAAGTGATTGATTTCGGTCAACCTGTCCTCAATCTCATTTAAACGCTGCGGATCGTATTCAAGCCCATCTAATTCATTTCGAAGCGTACCCGCTGCATCCTCAAGCGTGTAATAGCAATTTGCCACAGCATCATAAACATCTTTGTAGGCAGAATCAAGTGCTGCCGCCGCCTCAAGATGCCCCATGACGAAACTTACCCAATCAAGTCCTTTATGCTCACCTTGTAATCCTGTATAACCGGATTGGACAGCTTCGAATATTTTTTCAAAATTATTCAGCTTCCGCTTTTCCTCAAGCAGATCCTCATCTTCGTTTAACTTGAGATTCGCTTTTTGAATTTCTTCAAGCTGAAATTGGATTAAATCAAGACGATGAGCCATTTGCTGTTCATTCTCACTGAGTGCTTGGAGTTTTTTCAAGGTTTGCTCATAACGACGATGGACGGTTTGATACTCTGATAATGATGGGGCTATTTCCTCAAAGCCAAATTGGTCGAGCAAGGTTAAATGTTTCGTATCGTCCATTAATTCTTGATGCTCATGCTGTCCATGAATATCCACTAAAGCAGAGCCTATTTCCCTGAGGGTTGAAATGGTGACTAATTTCCCGTTAATTCTGCAGACACTCTTGCCTGTTCGAGAAATATCCCGTCTTAGAACAACCATGCCTTCCTCCACTTCAATTCCTAATTCTAATGCCTTTTTACAACAGGGATGGTCATCTCTGTCAAGTTGAAACAATCCTTCAATTTCGGCTTTCTCCTCACCGTGGCGCACAAATTCAGAAGATCCTCTCCCTCCGATCAACAAATGAATGGCATCGATGATAATCGATTTCCCCGCACCTGTTTCCCCGGTTAAAACGGTTAATCCTTTAACAAATGAAATAGACAGGTCCTCAATAATGGCAAAATTTCGTATCGATAACTCCGTTAACAAGTGACAGTCCCCCCTGATTAGAGCATTTCAAGGAATCGGTTTGTAATCGTCTTTGTATCTTCTTCTGTTTTGCATATGATTAAAATAGTGTCATCTCCGCAAATTGTCCCGAGAATTTCTTCCCAGTCCAGATTATCAATTAATGCCCCGATTGCCATTGCGTTTCCCGGCAAGCATTTCATGACTAAAAGATGACCGGCAGAGTCAATTTTGATAAATGCATCGATAAGAGCCCTTTTTAATTTCTGCAAAGGGTTAAAGCGCTGGTCTGCAGGCAGGCTGTATTTGTATCTGCCATCTGACAATGGCACTTTAACAAGATGCAATTCTTTAATGTCACGGGAAACAGTGGCTTGTGTAACATTTACACCTGCATTTCTTAACTCATCAACTAAATCATCTTGAGTTTCAATATCATTATTCGCTATAATATCCCTAATTTTAATATGCCGTTGTCCTTTATTCATCACTATCACCTCTATATTTTAAAAAGCACAAGCCCTCACGAAACATCGAGTTGCTGTCATTTCCGCTGTTTGCTGGAGCTAAAATTTTCTTTCGGGAAAAATACAAGAAATTCAAAAAAAGTTTTTCTAGATATACAAATATGTTAGCTGATTTTTGCATACTTGTACACAGTCGTTCATAAAAATAAATAAAGGAAAGGATAAGCATTTTGCTTATCCTTCATCTGTGTGAATTTTTGTTTTTAGCTCTAAATGGCTCTGCTCAACAATTGCTTCCGGGGTTAATGTGAGATGATTTTCTCCTTTATCCCGTTCTCCTTCCCATCGTAAGTGAAGAAGGAACTCGATATTCCCATCTCCTCCTGTAATAGGGGAAAAGGAAAGGTTCATAATGCTGTATCCTTCTGCAATCGAAAAAGCAATCATTTTATTAATAACTTCCAGATGGACTTTTGCATCACGTACAATGCCTTTTTTACCTACCTGCTCCCTGCCTGCTTCAAATTGCGGTTTTATCAGAGCAACAACATCACTGTTTTTTACTAATAATGTTTTAAGAACAGGAAGAATCAATGTCAGCGAAATAAAAGAGACATCGATGGTAGCAAAATTAGGCAATTCACCGATTAGGTCTGACGGTGTTACATAGCGGAAATTTGTTCGTTCCATTACGATAACCCGGTCGTCCTGCCGTAGCTTCCATGCAAGCTGATTGTAACCGACATCGAGGGCATATGACATTTTCGCCCCATTCTGCAAAGCACAATCTGTAAACCCTCCAGTGGAGGAACCAATATCTAAAATCACTTTATCTTTAACATCAACATCAAAAGTGCGCAGGGCTTTTTCCAGTTTAAGCCCTCCTCTGCTGACATATGGCAAAGGGTTCCCTTTCAATGTTAAAGGGATATCCTCGTTTACTTTCTCACCTGGTTTATCGAGCCTCTCTTCATTAGAATAAACAAGCCCCGCCATAATGGCTCGTTTCGCTTTTTCCCGCGTTTCCGCAAGACCTCTTTCAACCAGTAAAACATCAACACGTTCTTTTCTTATTTTCATCTTCTAGGCCCTTCGTTGTTTTTTATGGGAAAGAATCGTCAGTCGATTACATACTTCTTTTGATGTCAATCCGATTTCCTCAAGCAATGAATTTACATCCCCATGTTCGATAAAGCGATCCGGTATGCCCATTCTGTCGATTACGGCTTGATAATATCCTTGGTTATGGGCAAATTCAAGAACAGCACTGCCGAATCCTCCTTGAAGAACAGCCTCTTCAATTGTAAGGATTGGTAAATTTTCGTTAAATATATCCAATAGCATTTTTTCATCTAAAGGTTTCAAAAATCTTGCATTTACTACTCTTAC
This sequence comes from uncultured Bacillus sp., assembly GCA_964484065.1. Classification (GTDB taxonomy): domain Bacteria; phylum Bacillota; class Bacilli; order Bacillales; family Cytobacillaceae; genus JAEVLT01. Next base: position 170,293 of record CAZAEW010000002.1, on the reverse strand, counting down.
TGAAATACCTTGCTTTTCAAGCAAACTCGCTGCTTCTAACGCCATTGGGATCGTTGTTCCAAATGTGAGAATGACAGCATCATCGCCTTTTTTGATGACTTCCCATGAGCCGATTGGAATGGAGCGTAATTGTGCTTCCATCGGCACCCCGATTCCATTGCCGCGCGGAAATCTCATCGCAATCGGACCGTCATCATACTTTAAAGCGGTATAAACCAAATGCTGTCCTTCATTTTCATCTTTTGGCATCATTAGGACAAGGTTTGGAATATGTCTTAAAAAGGCAATATCAAAAACACCTTGATGGGTCTCTCCATCAGCACCAACTAATCCTGCCCGGTCAATGCCGATAAATACATTTAAATTTTGCCGGCAAATATCATGGACAACTTGGTCATATGCCCGCTGGAGAAAGGTTGAATAGATAGCCAGAAACGGCTTCATTCCTTGCGTAGCTAAACCAGCAGCTACAGTTGCTGCATGCTGCTCGGCAATTCCGACATCATACATTCGATCTGGAAATTCACTTGCAAAGCCCTCAAGCTTTGATCCTACCGGCATTGCCGGAGTAATCGCAACAATCCGATCATCCTTGCGGGCTATTTTCCTTACCGTTTCACTGACAAGACTGCTCCAAGCCGGAGGAGCATTCAACGGCTTAACAAAGGCGCCGGTATCCATTTTGTACGGTCCTGTTCCATGCCAATTACCGGTTTTGTCCATCTCAGCCGGTGTGAATCCTTTTCCTTTTTTTGTAATAACGTGAAGCAATACTGGACCTTCTGTTTTTTTCGCATAGCTTAAGCTTTCAAAAAGAGCTTCAAAGTTGTGGCCGTCTACAGGCCCCAAGTACGTAAAGCCCAATTCTTCAAAAAACATTCCGGATACAAGCAAATATTTTAAGCTGTCCTTTATTCTTTCTGCCGTAGCAGCAATAACACCGCCAACAGCAGGGATTTTTTTCAGCAAACTCTCCAATTCATCTTTTGCCCATTGGTACTTTCCAGCAGTCCGCAATCTCCCCAACACATTATGAAGAGCGCCGACATTCGGGGCAATGGACATTTCATTATCATTTAAAACGACGATCATGTCCTTCTTTTCATGACCGATATGGTTTAATGCCTCTAATGCCATTCCGCCCGTTAAGGCCCCATCACCAATAACCGGAATAATAAAAGAGTCCTCTTTTTTCAAATCCCGGGCAATGGCCATTCCCATTGCGGCTGATAGAGATGTGGAGCTATGGCCTGTCTCCCAGACATCGTGCTCGCTTTCCTGACGTTTAGGAAATCCGCATAACCCTTTATACTGTCTTAAGGTATCAAATTCACTTGCTCTGCCCGTCAGTATTTTGTGAACATAGGATTGATGGCCTACATCCCAAATAATTTTATCCTTAGGACTGTTAAAGGCTTTATGAAGAGCAATGGTTAATTCAACAACCCCGAGATTCGGCCCGATATGACCCCCGGTAACGGATAGCTTTTCAATTAAGAATTTGCGGATCTCCGCACTCAGCTTTTCCAATTCTTTATTTGACAGTTCTTTTAAGAAGGAGGGGTTTTCTATTGATAACAAGTCCATTCTGGACCACTCACTTTCATACTATTCTAGGAGGATTAAGTCTGCGTCTATTTCGTGTATTGTGAACCTATCCATTCAAGGGTTCTTTTCAAAAAAGAGCCGCTAACACAAGACGTGATAACGGCACAGGTAACGCTTTCTTCAATATAAATCATTATATCATAATTAAAAGACTGCCTCAAATGTTACTTTTAGTGGTCCCTCGAAGCAACCAAATCTGTTATTTCGAATAGGATATTTGTGTTTAAATTTGTTTTTACCAGATACTGCTTTGCCTGCTGGATATGGTCCGCCAACGCTTTTTTTGCCCCTTCCATCGTTAAAAGTTGCGGATAGGTGCTTTTGTTGTTTGCTTCATCACTTCCAACTGGTTTGCCAATCACTTCTTCATTTCCCTCTAAATCAAGAATATCATCACGTATTTGAAAAGCAAGCCCCAAGTGATGAGCAAAACCTGACAGCAATCTTAATTCATTTTCATTTGCCCCGGCAATAAGCGCTCCAGCACTGACACAAAAGCCTAAAATTTTCCCGGTTTTATGAATATGAATATACTCAAGCTCTTCAAGGGAAAGATCCTTTTCTTCCCCCAGCATATCAGCAACCTGTCCGCCAACCATTCCTTCGGATCCTGCTGCTTTTGCCATTTCTATGATTAATTTAACTTTTGTCTCCGGCGAAACATATTCGTCAGGGGTTTTTCCAATTACCTCAAAGCTGTAGGTTAGAAGTCCATCTCCGGCTAATACTGCCATTGCCTCCCCAAATACTTTGTGATTTGTGGGTTTCCCTCTTCTTAAATCATCATCATCCATACATGGGAGATCATCATGTATTAAAGAATAAGTATGTATCATCTCAATTGCGGCAGCCGATTGCAGCCCTTTAATTGGCTCTAATCCAAAAGCATCCAATGTGGCAAATAACAGCAGAGGGCGGATTCGTTTTCCGCCAGCCTCTAATGAATAAAGCATGGATTCTTTTATAACCTGCGGTGCATCGAGGCGATTGATTAACTTTCTCAGTTCCTCATCCAGCAGCTGTTTATATTGTGCCGAGAATGAGTTAAGCAGCTTGGTTGTCAATTTTCATTCCTCCTCTGCAACGGTAAAACTTTCTTTTCGACCGTCTTCGGTAATAATTTGGGTAAGCTGCTCTTCCACATTTTTTAATTTATCATGGCAAAGCTTTGAAAGCTCCATCCCTGTTTTGTATATTTCGATCGCTTCTTCAAGGGGAACATCCCCTTCCTCAAGGCGGTCTACAAGTTCTTCCAGCTGGTCCATTGCTTCTTCAAAAGTTAATTTTTTTTCTTCTGCCATGTTATTCACTCTCCTTCACATCTTCCACTAAACAAAATAAACTTCCATCGCTGAGCTTAATTTGCACATGGTCGCTTTGCCTTGTTTGTTTAACACTTTTAAGAAGCTTCCGGTCCTCTGTATAGGCCAAACTATATCCTCGTTCCATTACTTTCAATGGGCTTAGCGCCTGCAATGTGGAAACGATATGGTCAAATTCAGTTTGTTTTTTAGCTAAAATTCGCTGCATCTTTCGTTCTAAATCCTTATTCGAGCGCAGAAAACGATCATTAGCCCTTTGAAGGATCTCCTTCGGATGATTGCGGACCAGCCGTTTCGATAAAGTTTCGTGCTGTGATCCTTTGACTGTTACTAACCGGGCTGCACCTTTTATGAGCCGTTCCGTTAACCGATCAGCATGTTCCAGTTTTTGTTGGTACAATCGTTCTGGGTAACGAAACGCATATGACTTTGAAACTCGATTGAGACGCTGCTGGCCTAGTCGATGCTTATCTTTTATAGCCCGAATTAAGCGGGCTTGCCTCTGTAAGACCCGCTCTAGCAATTCATCAATGTGAGGTACAGCTAACTCAGCTGCAGCAGTAGGCGTTGGCGCGCGTAAATCAGCCGCAAAATCAGCAATCGTAAAATCCGTTTCGTGGCCAACGGCTGATATAATCGGAATATTTGAGGCATAAATGGCACGGGCAACCTGCTCTTCATTAAATGCCCATAGTTCTTCAATCGACCCTCCCCCGCGCCCGGCAATTAAAACATCAATTTCCGCCATCTTATTTGCTTGTTCAATTGCCTTCACAATAGAGGGAGCCGCATTGTCACCTTGAACAAGAGCAGGGAATACTAAAATATTGGCAATAGGAAAACGGCGTTTAATGGTTGTGAGGATGTCACGGATTGCAGCTCCAGTCGGCGAAGTAATAACCCCGACTGTTCTGGGAAAGGGTGGGATCGGCTTTTTTCTTTCCACTGCAAATAAGCCTTCCGACTCCAGTTTTTGTTTTAACTGTTCGTAGGCTAAAAACAGCTCACCAATTCCATCCGGCCGCATTTCTTTCACATAAATTTGATATTGTCCGCTTGGTTCGTAGACTGAAATTTCTCCCCTGACAATAATCTTCATTCCATTTTCAGGACTAAATTTCATCGCCTTTGTATAGCTGGAAAACATTACAGCCAGAATACGGGCTTTATCGTCTTTTAATGTAAAATACATATGGCCGCTGGAGTGCTGTTTAAAATTTGAAATTTCCCCTTTTACAAAGATGTCATGCAGATGAGGGTCAGCATCAAATTTTCGTTTTATGTATTTGGTTAGTGCGTAAACGGTTAAATATCTCTGGTCCACTTTAACCTTCTCCTTATTAACCTAAAATCCGCCGGGCATTCGTCTATTTTAGAAAAAATGTTTTCTTTTTTTCGATTGCTCCGGCCGGATTAGCGGCTTACAGCTCCTTTTGAGCAGCCTTTAATGTATTAAACATAAGCATCGTAATGGTCATTGGACCAACTCCTTTTGGAACTGGAGTAATATAGCCTGCTTTTTCTTTTACCTCATCAAAAGCAACATCACCGCAAAGTTTTCCTTGTTCATTGCGGTTGATTCCTACATCAATGACAACTGCACCCTCTTTTACATAGTCGGCGGTGATAAAATTTGCTTTTCCAATTGCTGCAACAAGAATATCTGCTTGGTTTGTAAAATATTTCAAGTCCGGCGTTTTTGAGTGGCAGTAGGTAACGGTTGCATTTTGATTCAAAAATAATTGCCCTGAAGGCTTTCCGACGATATTGCTTCTCCCGACAACAACAACATGCTTTCCTTCAACAGAAATTCCTGTTTCTTCAAGCATGACCATCACTCCATATGGAGTACATGGCAAAAAGGCATCTTGACCAGTCATCATTCTTCCTATGTTGATTGGATGAAAACCATCAACATCCTTGGCAGGTGAAATGGCTTCAATCACTTTTGTATCATCAATGTGTTTTGGAAGAGGAAGCTGCACAAGAATACCGTGAATACTTTGATCCTCATTTAATTCGTAAATTTTCCCAAGTAATTCCTCTTCGCTTACATCCTCAGGAAGCTCTACAAGCACTGAATGCATCCCCAGTTCGATGCAGTTTTTTTGTTTGCTGGTTACATATGTTCTTGAAGCCTGGTTATTTCCAACAAGAATAACAGCCAATCCCGGTGTAATCCCTTTTTCCTTGAGTTTTTGAACTTCATCAGCAATTTCCGCTTTTTTCTTATTGGCAATTTCCGTACCGCTTATAATTTGAGCTGACATATTTTACTCCCCCCCTAATTCGATAGTGGCAGCATTAAAACAGCTGCGCTTTTACCTTTGACAATACTCCATTGATAAATTTACTTGATTGGTGGTCGCCATAAAGCTTAGCAATTTCGATTGCCTCATCCATTACAACTCTTTCTGGTATTTCATCATGAGCAAACTTTAATTCGTATACAGCAATTCTCAGAATGTTACGGTCAACCGTTGCTAATCGTTCCAACGTCCATTTTTCCAGATTTCCCTTTATTACTTGATCGATCTCATCTTGGTGTTCCACCACACCGCCAATAAGTCTTGATAAATATTCATCATTTGGTTCCCCGTCTAAGACATGTTCAATCGCAGAAGAAGGTTCTGTTCCGCTGACATCAATTTGAAAAAGAGCTTGCAACGCTTTTTCCCTTGCTGTTCTTCTTTTCATTATACTTTTAACTCCTTTATGTATAAAAATGGGATTCTTAGAACAATGAAAGGGCTGTTTTATCCGATAACTCGATATCATAAAATTTTAACGGAAAATGTTGCACCATGTTCATTACGATAATATCATATTGCAATTAAAGACAAAAACCAAAGGAAAAATTTCCTTTGGTTAATTCTCTGGTCAAGAATTCAATATTTTTGTGACTTAAACTTCTTGTTCCACTTCTTGTTCAGTTTTTTGATTTTCAAACTGAATGCCAACAATATGAATGTTTACTTCCTCTGCCTCTAAAGCTGTCATATTAAGCAATGTTTGCCTAATGTTATCCTGGATCTTCTGGGCAACGGCAGGAATGGAGACACCGAACTTCATCACGCAGTATACATCTACTTTTATGCCCGATTCCGAAAGGTCAACTTTTACACCTTTCCCATGGTTCTTTTTCCCCAAACGCTCCACTACACCTGCGGCAAAGTTACCGCGCATTTGCGCGACGCCCTCTACTTCAGAAGCAGCAATTCCAGCAATCACTTCAATGACCTCTGGGGCAATTTCTACTTTCCCATGCCCATTATTTTGATCCATCTCTAAAACATTATTTTCGCTCATCAAGACACCTCCAGATTTTGGCTTAAGAATTCATCACATCATTCAATTCAAGAAATTTCGTATTGAATTGACCTTCCACGAATTTCTCGTTTTCCAGCAGTTTCAAGTGGAACGGAATCGTTGTATGAATGCCTTCAATCACAAATTCACCTAACGCCCGTTTCATTTTAGCAATAGCTTCTTCCCTGCTGCTTCCGTATGTGATAACTTTCGCAATCATGGAATCGTAATACGGTGGAATCGAATATCCAGGATAGGCAGCTGAATCAATTCGCACGCCAAGACCGCCAGGAGGTAAATACATTTTAATTTTTCCTGGTGAAGGCATAAAATTCTTCATCGGATTTTCCGCATTAATACGGCATTCAATTGCCCATCCATTAAAGGTAACGTCTTCTTGTTTGATGGATAATTTTTCACCGGAAGCAACTTTAATTTGCTCTTTAATCAAGTCAGTGCTCGTAACTAATTCAGTAACCGGATGTTCCACCTGAATCCTAGTATTCATTTCCATGAAGTAAAATTTCCGATTGCGGTAGTCATAAATAAATTCTATCGTGCCTGCACCTGAATAATCAACTGCTTTTGCAGCTTTTACTGCTGCATTTCCCATTTCCGCACGAATTTCTCCGTCCAAAGCAGGGGATGGTGACTCTTCAAGCAGTTTTTGAAGTCTTCTTTGAATCGTACAATCACGTTCACCCAAATGGATCACGTTGCCATAGTTGTCTCCAAGAACCTGGATTTCAACATGGCGGAAATCTTGAATATATTTTTCAATATAAACGCCAGGGTTGCCAAATGCCGTTGCTGCCTCACGCTGCGTAATATTGATCCCTTTAATTAAATCCTGCTCATCTTTGGCAACACGGATTCCTTTTCCGCCGCCACCGGCAGTTGCTTTAATAATGACTGGGTAGCCCATTTCATTTGCAAGCTCAATAGCCTCATCTGTGCTATTAATAATCCCTCTTGATCCAGGTACGATTGGAACTCCGGCTTTACGCATGGTTTCTCTGGCAATATCCTTTGTTCCCATTGCTGTAATGGCTTCCGGAGTAGGACCAACAAAGATGATATTGCATTCGCGGCAAAGCTCAGCGAAATCTGCATTTTCTGCCAAAAAGCCATAGCCAGGATGAATGGCATCAGTACCTGTCTTCTTCGCTACACTAATAATATTCGTCGTATTCAAATAACTATCTTTCGAAAGGGTAGGGCCAATGCAGTAGGCTTCGTCCGCCAACTGAACATGCAGCGCTTCACGGTCTGCTTCTGAATATACGGCAACGGTTTCAATTCCCATTTCCCGACAGGCACGAATAACCCGAACGGCGATTTCCCCTCTGTTTGCTATTAACAGCTTCTTAATCATTCTGTTGTCTCGCTCCTTACTCGGGCTTTACTAAGAATAATGGCTGCCCGTATTCTACCAATTGTCCGTTGCTGACAAGCACTTCGACAATTTCTCCGTTTATTTCTGCTTCGATCTCATTGAAAAGTTTCATTGCTTCAACGATACAAACAATGGAATCTTTTGATACTTTTGAACCTGGTTTAACATATACATCTGCATCAGGAGATGGGGATGCATAGAATGTTCCAACCATTGGTGATGTAATTTTATGAAGATCAGCAGCTTCTGCTTCACTTACCTCTGCCTTTGGTGCTTCTTTAACCGTTTCTTGCACTGCTGCAACAGGTGCTGCTGCAGCTGCAGGTTTTGGTGCTGGTGCGCTTATAGGCGCTGCTTCAACAGCTTGAACAACTGGTTTTACAGCTACTACTTCTCCAGCATTTTTCTTCATTTGAATTTTTGACCCATCAAATTCATAAAGGAACTCATCGATGTTTGATTGATCAACTAGTTTAATTAATTCCCGAATCTCTTGTACTTTTAACATGTGATTAACACCCCTTGTCATTCTTTATGACTTGCTATTAATACTATACGATAATATCCTGCAATAGTTCAATGATGTCCGTCTGAAATCGTGGTAGCATTTTCAGCATTTTGCCATTTCTATTACATATTAATATTTTTTTAACGAAATGTGAACTATATGACAGAAATTTTTTAAAAATTTTGTTATATAACAAAGAATTGTGGCGAAAATTTTCTTTTTATGTATTCTTTGGGAATATATTCAATAAAAAAAGAAAGCTTTTGCTTTCTTGGAGAGAAGTTATTGTAGACAATTTCTTATTTAGATGGCTGAAATTCCACCGCAACGTAATTTGTTTCTCCAATTTCCTTTTTCACTAATTGAATGATTTCATTTGCTGCTGAAGGAGAGTGTTTTTTCTTAGATTTTACGGTGATGTTTACCTTTTCCCCATCCGCGCGGACAAGAGCATCATCATACCCCATCGTTTTAATTAATGTTTCGAGTACCTCTTCCTTTTGGGCTGTCTCATTTAATTTTTGCATCTGATCATAAGCCTCGCTTCGTTTGTCAGCAGGAAGATTTGTCGAAGCAACGATTGCTTCCAATTCGTCTTTCTTCTGGCTTCGCTGATCTTCAAGCTGCATCCGGAGCTCTTCAAAGGCATCATCACCGGCAACAGTAGTAACAACTGTTTTTCCATCTTTTGCTTCTGGTTTCATCGCTGCCTGCTTATTGGATGCTTGGTTTTGGGATTTTCGTTCCATTCCTGCCAAATCATTGTTTTTTTGTTCCGGAGAGGTAATATAATAAACGGATAAAACAACTACTAAACTCAGCATGGTTAATAACCAAACGGTTTGTTTTTTTAAGAGCATTTCAAGGTCCCCCTTTTATTTTTTCGGCATGACTGCCACACGGTAGCTGGGCACATCAAGCGCTCTGGTTACCGCTTCAACAATAAATTTTTTCACTTGAATATTTTCTGCTCCTTTGGCAACAACGAGAACACCACGGATTTTTGGTTTCTTTGTTTGGACGACAATTGGCACCTCTTTGTCCCCATTTCGGATTATCACCATTTGTTCATCGGTGGAAGAATCTTGGACTTTTCGCTTGCCCCCATTTGTATCTTCTTCTTCTGTTGTTTGGTTTTTCGTCACCGTATTTTTTTCCACCACCTGTTCTTCCGTGCTTTCAATGTTCACAACCACTTTGACATCTCTGACACCGAGCATCTCGTCAAGAGCAGACTTTAGCTGATCCTCATACTCTCTTTCGTAATCAGATATTGCTTTATTCCCAGAACTTTTTTTCATTCCAAAAGCCGGAACATCCTCCGCTTGTGTTTGTGCCGTCTTGGCAGCAGGAATATCAGGAGATGAGGTCTGCTTTTTAAAAAATACATTTCCAGCCAGCATAAAAGCAGCTCCTATGCATAAAACGACAATCATGTATTGATATTTTCCAGCTTTTTTTTCTGGTTGATGATTCTTTAAAAACCACTTATTTATCCATTTCGATGGCTCTTGGTTTTTATCCATTCGACTGATTATTCCCCCCTTCAATCGAAACTTCAACCGTCTTTTCATCTATATTCCATTTTTTTGAAAGAAATTTGGACACTTCCTTAGCTGTATCCTTCGATTTATTGGTTGTAAGAGATTCTTTTGCATTAATTTCAACACGCTTTATCACTTCTACTGTCTCAACATGTGTTTCGCGCTTTTTCAAATGAACGGCTACTTTTTGCAGATTTTGAGGGAATGTTTGATTACTTTTTTCATTCGTTAACACTTCGATATGGGAAATTTCTAGTCCGTATTTTTTCATCAACTCCTCTGATACACCCTTTTTCAGTTGGACAGCCATTTGTTCTAAAATATATGCATGATCATTAGCTTGTATTTCTTTTTTCTTCATTTCTATTGAATTTTTCATCGAATTATCCTCCGGCAGATTCAAGCTGGGGATCGAAGCTAATGTTGTTTCAAAATCTTTGGAGATTAATTTAAAAATAGGTGTCAGGATAATCGCAATTAACAGCAGGCCGATAACCATTTTTGAATATTTTTGCATGCTGGAATTTGGAAGCAGCATATCAATGACAGTCGCAAGGAGTATAAAAAGAATAATATTTGTAACCCATTCAATTAAATAACTCACGGGGCCTCCTCCCTATCGCATCATGATTGTTAAATTTCCGGCTGCAACAATCACGGTTATACTTAAGAAAAACATAAGCGAGACAATCCCCAATGCAGCAAAAACATACATAATGCTTTTTGAGATAATATCCAGACATTTAATAATCGGACCGCCTCCTAGCGGCTGAAGAATGGCAGCAGCAAATTTGTAGATAAAGGCAATCATTAGGATTTTAATAGCAGGAAATGCGGCAATGATTAATAACATAGCCACTCCAGCAATCCCAACTGTATTTTTTAAAAGAGCTGATGCACTTATTACGGTATCAGTAGCATCCGTAAACATTCTTCCAATAACAGGAATGAAATTTCCGGTAATAAATTTTGCAGTTTTAATCGTAATTCCATCTGTAACAGCTGCAGATGCGCCTTGGACGGAAATAACACCGAGGAAAACAGTTAAAAATAAACCCATCAATCCTATACTCCAATTGCGCAGCAATCCTGACAGCTGAGTAACTTTATAATTTTCACTCATTGTACTAACGATGCTTAACAATGCTGCTAAAAATAATAGAGGGAGAATCACGTACTGAATCAGAAGCCCGCTCGTATTCATTAAAAAAAGAATAACAGGATGGAAAAAAGCTGCAGAGACAATCCCTCCGGAAGCTGCAATCAGTGCCATCAATAACGGGATCAGTGCTAAAACAAATGAAATCATTGTTCCGATTGTTTCATTTGTGTAATTTATTGCTACGTGGAAGCTGTTTAAAGCTAAAATGACGAGAACCATGTAAACAATGGAATAGGCAACTTTGCTGACGGTGCTTTTTTCAAAGGCAGACTGCAATGATTGGAGAAACATGCTAAAAACTGTCAGCATAATCAGCGATCCCAGCAATTTTCCGTTAGCGACAAATTCCTGGAAAATAAATTTAATAATTCCCTGGCTCCATTCATTAAAAGAAAACTTTTTATCTCCTTTGATAAAATCGTAAAGGCTCCCTTTTTGACCCTCAGGAAGAAAACCGCCGTACTTGTTGATAATGTCTCCCCAGAATTGTTTTAACTCTGTTAAATCCAGAGTTTTTAACTGAGAATCTGCCATTTCCTGCGGGGAAAGTGTAACAGTGGAATCTTTGCTGTTTTCGGAAGCTTGTACATTAGGACTAAATAAAAAAAAGAAAAAGAGAGCGATGATAGTCACGAACTTCAGCCGCTGCTTCATTAAATCCACCCCGTTAATTTTAAGAAAATAACATTCTAGTTTGGTATCAGTTTTATAATGGTTTCAATCATAACTGTCAAAATGGGAATGGCCATCGCAAGGATAATGATTTTCCCGGCTAATTCGATTTTGGAAGATATCGCGCCCTGGCCGGCATCCTTTGTCACTTGTGCTGCAAACTCAGCAATATAGGCTATTCCAATGATTTTAAGAATCGTTTCAACATAGACCGTATTAACCTTGGCATTTATGGCCAGTTTCTCAATCATAGTAATGATTTCGTAAATTTTATCGACAAGGAATAGAAAAATCGTGCAGCCGACAAAAACGATGAGGAGAAAAGCAAAGTTTGGTTTTTGTTCTTTTACAATCAATGCTAAAAATGTCGCTGCAAGCGCTAATCCAACTACTTTAATGATTTCAATAGCTGCTCCTCTCCTCTCTATTGAAATAAAAAAACTGATTTAATCTTCTGAAAGAGGTCGTCCACAATCGTTGCAACCTGGAAGAGAATATAGATAAAGCCAAATAGAGTTACCCACTGCGCATATTCCTTTTTCCCAACCTGATCAAGAACCGTGTGCAGAAAGGCCACGACAATTCCAACGCCGGCAATTTTAAAAATAATATCCACATCTAAGCCCATCGCTTTTCCCCCTATATGAAGATAATGATCAATAATATCCCTGTTAAAAGCCCCAGACTCTTAACCATTTTTTCGTATTTTGCTTGGCTTTCCCTTGCTTCTGCTTCTTCTCTTTCCAGATGTGTCAGGGTAAGCATAATATGCTTTTGCTGTGAATTGCGGTCATGTCTCCCCAGGGTTTCTCCAAATTGTTTCATAATTTCATATTCTCCCTGCTTGAGAGCTGTTGTTTTCCATATTTCTTTTAAACTGTTTTCCCAAGCATCCCTTACGGTTGTATCTGTATCTGTTAATTTGTTCGCAAACTCCTGAAAAAAATCGGCAAGCGGTTTTGATAGCTGTGCCGATAGTCTTCGGGCTGCTTCAAGGAGCGGAGTATGCCCATACATGATTTCCGCTTCGAGAGACTGCAGGGCTGATTTTAATTGACGGAGCTGTTTAGGCCGTTCACTTAAATTTCTGGATACCTCATAGCCGCACCATGTAGTGGCTGCCAGAATAAACATCGCACCGATTAACTTAATCATTTAGGTCACTCTCACTTTTTGAATCAATTCTCTGCCATTGTGATCTAAAATTTGAGCAATTGTTCCCGGTCCGCTTTTTCTGCTTAATACAATAAAGCGCTGAAAAATTTTCTGATCGAGAATTTCTTTCAAAGATGGACGCTTCCTTATTTCATCAAGATTGCTCCCGTGTGTTGTCATGAATAATTTAATGCCGGCATGAACTGCTTCCATAATCGCCTCTGCATCTTCCTTCCTGCCGATTTCATCCACAATTAAAACATCGGGACTCATCGAGCGAATCATCATCATCATGCCCTCTGCCTTTGGACACGCATCAAGTACATCAACACGATTTCCAAATGTCAGTTGGGGAATGCCATTTACTGACCCGGCTATTTCAGACCTTTCATCGACGATTCCTACTTTAACAGCCTCGATTCGTTTCACTCCGTTTCCGGTGGAGATTGCTCGGGCTAAATCCCGGAGCAGGGTCGTTTTTCCAGTCTGGGGCGGGCCGATAATCATCGTATGAAGCCACTCAGTCTTAAAGACAAAAGGAATCACCGCTTCTGATATTCCAATTCTTTCTCTAGCAATCCGAATATTGAAGGATGAAACATCTCGAATCGCTTTCACTTTTCCTTCCTCAAGAATGACCTTTCCGGCTAAACCGATCCGGTGTCCTCCTGAAACAGTTACATATCCCCGTTTTAATTCTTCTTCTAATGCATAAATGGAAAAACAGCTGATTTTATTCATTAAATGAAAAGCATCTTCCGGCTGAATGATATAGGGTAAAAATGTTGGAGTTCCCTTCATGGTTATTTCAACTGGCCGATTAACCCGTATTCTGATTTCTTCAACTTGTGTCCGTTCTGAAGGAGGGACTCTTTTAATGATTTCTGCAATTGTATTTGGCAATGAATTCAAGAGTGTTTCCATCTCGTTACCCCCCGTTGCTTGTCTAATTAATTTAAATGTATGCCCGGGGGCAAACAATATGACTTTGAATTAGTCTGTTAGGCGTAACCCTCCAACAAAAAATATTGTTGTGGAATTTTTCTTGCTCAGCATTCGTATTTATTTGATATGGAATATTTGTGATTGGAGCGATTAATATGTATCATCAGCAGCCTATTCTGCATGTTTCTTCTCTTTTTCAGCCATATATGCTGGAGGTTACAGGGGAAGGAGAACTTGCTGTTCCGCCCAATTTGGCATTTGTTAATTTAGGAGTTATCAATGAAGGAAAGGATCTGACCGAAGCACAGCGGAAGAATGCTGCTGCAGTCAATCGAGTGATTCAAACTTTATTAAATCATGGTATCCTGAAAGAACATATTCAAACATTTGATTACCGAATTGACTCACAATATGATTTTGAGCAAGGAAAGCAAATATTCAGGGGTTATAAGGTTTCACATCTTCTTCGCGTAAAAATTGAGGATCTATCGTCCATTGGAAATATTGTTGACAGCACGGTTCTGCAAGGAGCAAATTATGTCGCTGATGTTCAATTTTCAGTGATTCATAAAGAGTGGTTTTATCTTCAATCCCTTTCAGCTGCCATTGCCGATGCACAGCAAAAGGCGAACTCAATTGCCTCAAGCATTAAAGTAACATTGCAGCCCGCACCTGTTTATTTGATCGAACGTTCAAAAACGGATCGCCCCCTAAATCTTCAGCCTTTTCCGGTTGTCAAAGGAATCTCCACCGCTGCTTTCGAGCCTGGGCAGCTTCTCATTTCCGCCAAAATCACCGCTTACTTCCGATATCAAGCATAAAAAAAGGATTAAACCGTCATAAGAGGTTTAATCCCAGCCTTTTTAACTATCGTGTTTTTTTACCATCTGATACAGTTGATCTTCTGATAATGGTCCGTTGTAATGCTCTTTAATCACACCGTTCCGGTCAATAACAAATGTTTCAGGTTGACCGGTAACATTGTATATTTTTCCAACGGTTGCATTGTAATCAAACAAAAATGTTGCTGTACTTTTATTTTTCTTTAGAAATTCTTTTACATCATCTTTCGTTTCTCCTCTATCAATCATGACGAGAGGATACTTGTCACCATAGTCTTTTGCAAATTGTGCCAATTCCGGTGCTTCTTCCTTACAAGGGTCACACCATGTTGCAAAATAATTGATGACAACCATTTTCCCTTTATAATCTGACAGCTTTGTTGTGGAGCCATCCAAATTTTGAAGAGAAAAATTATAGGCTTTATCACCAACATCTGTTTTTTTGCCTTGATGGATCATACTGTATCCGAAATATCCAAACATGCCTATTAACAGAATTAGGACGAGCCGCTTAATAACCAGTTTGTTCATCATTCTTCCTCCTAACACCAGCCAGAGAATAAAATTCAGCTGTTATGCGCAGATGTTTACTTTTCCAGCTGCTTTAGGAACTCAATTTCCTTTTTTAAATCTTTTTGGCGTTTGCCTAAAATCATGAGATAGCCAAAAATAATTAACCAAATTGCTGAATATGCTGCCCATACAAAAGCCATAATAAATCTCCTCCTATTGTTCGATTTCTTCACGAAGTTTTTCTTTATATTGGTTCACTTTTATTTTCATTTTTTCGAAGGAAACCCCTTTATTAAGGAGATAGGTATATAAGAACGTTAAGGCTGTCAGAGACACTAACAATGCAACAAGCATGTTTCCTTCAATTCCGCCGCCTTGCTGAGAAACCCCATTACCAAAAACAATCGGATGAAGTTTCGTCTGCCACCAGCGGATAGCAAAGAAGACGATAGGCACATCCGCAAAGCCAATAATTCCAAATACTGAGCAAAGTCGGGCTTTCTTATCCCAAACACCATCCATTTGCCGGATCATCATGTAGCCAACATAAAGAAACCATAGGATTAGGGTTGTTGTCAGACGAGGTTCCCAAACCCACCAAGTATTCCAAGCTGATTTAGCCCAAATAGGCCCTGTGACTAATACAATGGTTGTGAAAACTACTCCAATTTCTGCAGATACATAGGCATATGTATCATAAATTCTCTTTCTTTTAACAAGGTAGAGAATACTGTAAACAAAGGTTACCCCATAAGCTAAAAAGGCTGTCCAGGCGGAACCGACATGGAAATAAAAGATTTTCTGAACAACACCCATCGTTTTCTCAATATGCGCATACATAAAGATTAAATAAAGTGCTGCCAAGATCGAAACTACTGTACAACCGAATAAAATCTTCGGTAATAAGGAGCTGTTTCCCTCTGCCGGTTCTACTTCCGGAAGGGGCATTTCCTCCTGTTCGAGATTCATACTCATCGCTTAGACCTCCAATACGTATTCGATTAATAAATAACAAAGAACAAAGAAGATTACATCATAAGCTGATATTAATTGAATCCAAGCCAGAGCACTTGAAAACTTTTCCATATTGGTCAAGATAATTCTTGTTGCTTGAACAACACCGATTAAAATCGGGCTTGTAATCGGAAACAGAAGCAGTGGCAGCAGCATTTCACTGCTCTTTGAATTTGCCGCGAGCGCCGCAAGGAATGTTCCGATGCTAATAAATCCAAAGCTGCCAATGAAAAGTACAAGGATAAAATAAGACACACTGCCAAGAACATTAAAGTCAAACAATAAGAACAAAAAAGGAATAGATACAAGTTCAACAATCAAGATCATGGTAAAGTTCGCCAAAAATTTCCCTATATAGATGCTGGTCGCATCCATTGGTGCAATCATTAATCCTTGCATGGTATCATTGCGCTGCTCTGATAGAAAGGAACGGTTCAATCCCAGAATCCCTGAAAAGACTATGATTACCCAAATCACGCCCGGAATAACCGCTTTGGTCGTATTATTTGCAGGATCAAACGCAAAACTGAATACTAATATGACCAGTCCTGCAAAAATAATCATGGTTGCCAGAACCTGCTTTGATTTTAATTCGGAATATAAATCTTTTTTGGCAAGCAGGAGGGCCGTTCTTAATTGTGTCATGATACTCCCTCCACTTGCTGCTGATATTTTTCTGTAACGTAATCAAGACTTTTTTCGCCAAGGTTAAAATCATCAGCAATTTTCCCATTTTTTAAAATCACGATTCGATCACAAATTTCTGCGGCTTGTTTAAAATCATGCGTTACCATCAATGTCGTTGTTCCTTTGGCTTTCATTGATAGGATGACGTTGTTGAGAATGCCGATGGCCCCTTGATCAAGGCCTGTGTGCGGTTCATCCAGAAACAGGATTTGCGGCTCATGAACAATCGCTCTTGCAATCGCAATTCGCTGAATCATCCCGCGAGAGAAATTTTTAACAGGGTCATTTAAAAAGAACGATAACCCGACTTCCTTTACAAGCTCAACCGCCCGCTGCTCAACATTCTTCACTCCGTAAAGCTGACCAAAGAAAATTAGATTTTCATACGGAGAATATTGGTCATAAAGTAGACTGGAATGGGGTAAATAACCAAATTGCTTTTTAATTTCGATTTGGTTTTTTCTCAAATCCAAACCATTAATCTTAACTATCCCGGATGTCGGTTTAATAAGAGTGGTAAGCACCTTTAGCAAAGTGCTTTTGCCAGCTCCGTTTGGACCGAGAATAGCTACTGTTTCCCCTTGTTTTATGGAGAGGTCGATACCGCGTAAGATTAATTTATTGTCTGCTTGTTTTGTAAGCTTTCGTATTTCAATCAACACGAATCCCTCCCATTCCAGTTATTACTCTACAAAGTTGCGTAAGTTTAATTTCACTTGAATCAAGTGTTCCTTATAGGCTGCAAGTTTTTTGTTATATTCGTCTTCTGTTAAGGTTCCGTCACCATGGTTTTCCTCAAGTTCAATAATTTTATCCATGATGGCTTTTTGCTTAGCCATTAATAGTTTGAATGCCTTTTCCTCTTTATCTGCTCCGAGTCGAGCCTCTTCTGCTCTTGCCTTCCTTCTGAAGTAGATCCAGTAGGCAATTCCTGCAATTACCATTGCCAGCACCACTATTAAAAAAATATGCGGATTAAAGCTGTGCAGTGGTGACTGTTCCCACATCCGAATATGTCCGGGATTATGAAATGCCGGTGCCGATCTCGTTACATTCCCTTCACTTGAACTTTTTGCTTGGGATTGTGACGATGCATTTTCCGGCTGTTTTTTTGGGTCATAAGCAATCGAGAAGGATTGATTTGCTTGAATTCCTTCTACACTGTAGCCGACATAGTTTTGATTATCAAATTTGAAAGTTCCTTGATTTGCGGCATCAACTCCCTGAAATGTGATGCTTCCCATTCCCTCAGGAACTAAAAACTGCATCTGTGAAACCGGATAATCAAAAGTTAACGTAATCTTTTTTCCCTTTGGCATTCTATAACTATAAGGCAAAACTTGAGTTTGATTTGCTGGTATTGGTGTTTTGGTAATAAATCCATTGCTGGTTTGTTGAAATTGAATGGTACTGTCTAAAAAATTCAATCCTGTCGCACCTTGTGGCAAAGAGACTTTTAAAACGGATTCTCCTGTACCGTCTCCTTTATACTCTTGAGAAGACGGATTGGTATAGCTTGCCATATTCATCAAGTTGGTTGATCCGTCTTCTGCGGGACTAACAACAAGATAATGCGTATCAATGGTGATCTTCGAGTCGGAAGCTGCCAAGCCTGTTGTCGGGATTAGCAGCATTAATCCTAGAAGGAAGATGGTGATTTTCTTGATCACTTTCTTCCCCCCTTTTCTTTTTGTTTGCTTTTCATTGCTTCTTGAATTTCACGTTCAACTTCATCCATCAAATCTTTATCAATCTTATGTTCAACAAACTCTTCTTCTTCTTTCATGATGCTGGCAATCTGTACTTCGTATTGTTTTTTTAAATTTTTATAGTCCACCTGAGAAATTTTATCCATTTTATAATCAAATTCAATTTCGTTAAGTGTTGTCATCAGCATTTCTTTTGTTACGGTCAAATCTTCACTTTGTGAGTTCAGCTTTAAATACGAATCCCATTTAAATAATGGTGAAATAGCCAGAAATAAGCAGCCAAGCACTAGAACAGCTGTAAAAAACATTGAGACCACTGAAATATCATGCATTATATTCACATCCTAAAGATACTTTTTACGTTCTTCTTCGATCATGGAAGAAAGGATTTCACTTTCCACATCATTTTCTTCGTTACTATTCTCAAAGACAGTTTCATCTGTTCCCTTTCTTTTTACCCATTTTCGAATGACGAAGAATATTGCTGCTGCTGCTGCACCAAGTGCTACGAAAGGAAGAACCCAAGCTGTTAAGCTAAAACCGCTTTTTTCCGGAGCTGTTAAAATCGATTCTCCGTAAATTTTCACATAATAATTGCGAATTTTATCTTTATCCCAGCCTTTATTCATCATCTTAACAAGGTCTTTTTTAAAGTTTTTTGTTAGATTGCAAGTATTTGGATCACATTCATAGTGATCCTGACCGCAGCCGCATGTGCAGGCAAACTGAGAAGCTACAGCCTTAAATTCAGCAGACTTATAATCAATGGTTTTCGCTTCAGCATGCAGAAACGACCCTTGAAAAATAAAAAGCAGCATTAGGAGGCTGATCATTAATTTACTTTTCAAATCATGCCACCTCTTTACGTACTCCTGTGTAACGAGGAGTAATATTTTGGTATTTTCCATTCCAAATCGCAAACATTGCACCAATCACAATCATAAACGAACCGATCCACATCCAGTCCATCATCGGGTTAACTTTAACCAAGAATGTCGCTTTTCCATTTTGATCCCATGTACTTAAGACAACATATAAGTCTTCTTTAAGCGAAGAAATAATGGTCACCTCTGAAGATGGCTGACTCTCTGTGCTGTTATAGAAGATTTTCTTCGGTTCATATGAGCCTAACTTTTCACCGTTTTTAAAAACGGTGATATCGGCATATACAATGTCATTGCTGTTCTCTTTTTTCTGATCAAGGCGGTCGTAATTAATTCGATAGGAACCAATTTCAATTGATTTTCCCAATTCAATTGTTTTCATCGTTTGCAAATCATAGTTTTGTGAGCCGATAATTCCCATTGTAATAAAAGCAATCCCTAGGTGGACAAGGTATCCACCATAGCGGCGGCGGTTTTTCACCATCAGGCGATAAAGAGCAAGCAAAGGATTTTCACCTGTCATCTTCCTTCTGGCTTTAACCCCTCTGTAAAACTCTAAAAAGTGAGTGATAAATAATAGAATAATAACTCCATATCCGATTACCGCCCACGCTTTTCTGATCCCAAAGACAACCATTAAGGTCATGCCTATGATGGCAAGGATGGAAGGAATCAAGAAATTTTTTCTTAAATTCTTAACGCTTGATCTTTGCCATGCTAAAAGCGGGCAAACGGCCATCAAAAACATCATCGACAAAAGAATTGGTGATTCCACCGTGTTAAAGAAAGGCATTCCCACAGTCACTTTTGTACCTTTTACAGCTTCAGACACTAATGGAAAAATCGTTCCCCAGAATACAGCAAACGCTGCACCCACCAATAGTAAGTTGTTAATGAGGAAAGAGCTTTCCTTAGATACAAAGGATTGGAACTCTCCTGCGCTTCTTCTAAGCAGTTGGTATCTGCTCATTAGAACGTAGAGTGAACAAATAACAGCTATACCCATGAAAATTAAGAAATATAATCCTAAATTAGAATTAGCAAAAGCATGAACAGAAGTTAGAACCCCACTTCGGACTAAGAATGTTCCAAAAAGGGTTAATGCATAAGAGATAATAATTAAACTGATATTCCAAACCTTCAGCATGTTTTTGCGTTCTTGAATCATAACCGAGTGCAAAAACGCAGTGGCGGTCAGCCACGGCATAAATGATGCGTTTTCAACCGGATCCCAAGCCCAATAGCCGCCCCAGCCCAGCTCTACATATGCCCACTGGCCTCCGAAAATATTACCTAAGCTTAAGAACAGCCATGCAATGATTGTCCAGCGTCTCGTCATTTTAATCCAGAAATCATCAACATTCTTCATAATAAGGGCGGCCATCGCAAAAGCAAACGGCACTGAAAGCCCCACATAACCAAGATATAATGTAACAGGGTGAATGATCATTCCTGGATTTTGCAGCATTGGATTCAATCCTCGTCCATCTGCAGGTACATTCGTTAAAAGTTCAAACGGTTTTGCGACAAACCCAAGGATAAAGAAGAAAAATACCGCATTTGCCATTAAGATCGCAACAATGTAAGGCACCATCGGATTGCCTTTCATTTTTCGGGAATAGGTAATCATAATCGCATAAAGCGTTAGAAAGAATGTCCATAAAAGTAATGAACCGGCATTGCTTGCCCAAAGGGCAGTTAATTTGTAAATCAACGGCAGATCTTTGCTTGTATAATCCGTGACGGTTGCATATTGAAATTGGGAAGTTCCTAGCAAATAAAACAAGGAGAACATGGCAAGTCCTGCACATATGAATACAGCAATGACTGCGCTTTTTCCGCTATTTATATACTTTTGTTTCTTTACGCTCATTCCGTAAGTCATCACAAGCAAAGAATAGATTGCTAGGAATAAACCTAAATAGATTGTTGCGTTAGCAAATAAAAACATGTTGTTTTGCCACCTTCTTTTAGATGCCTTTTATTTTTGTGTAGATTGCTGAGTTTTATCAACTTGATGAGTCTCAGAGTTGTAGCCTGGCATATCTTTTACATCTTTGCCTTCATATTTTGAAGGGCATCTTGTTTGAACTTTTTCAGCTTTAAAATTGTTATTTCCTAATGGTGCCCCTTCAAGAATACAGTCGATACCGTCAGTAAAGTTATCAGGTTTCACACCGTGATAGGTTACGTGCAGGATTTCTTTGTTTTTACTGGTTTTATCTCTAACATCAAACGATAGTTGAACCTTTTCGGCATCCCATTTCACTGATTTTTCGATTAATAAGCCTTCAACTGTAACATAATCATTTTTGTGCTGATTCTGAGTCGCAACCAGCTGTTTCAGCGAAAGTTCCACTCCGCTCGAACCGGGAGTTGCAGCCATAAGAAGGAAAACAATTGCACCTGCAATGATAAAGCCTCCTATTAATACGATTGTGTTTTTTTTCATGCCAGCACCCTCTTTAAATTAATTTCTTCATTTCTTCTTCATAGGTTTCTTGATCAATCTTTCCATTGAGAAGCTTTTTCCGAAGCTCTTTCTTTTCTTCCGAAATAGCCAGCTTGCTTTCCTTTTTCGCATTGGCTTTTCCAGGTTGCTTCTTTTTTGATTTATTTACAGATACAGTCGAAGAATGGGTATTTCTGCGGCCTCCTCTTAATCCAAAGAAAATAAATAATGCTGCAGCAATGATGGATGCTCCAATGATGGATGCTCCACCTATTCCAATAATCGGCTGTTTGCTGTTAGCTGTGGTGCTTGAAGAATTATTGTTGCTAACTCCGGAATGAGTACTGTCATTCGGCGGCTGCATTTTATTAATCACTGATAGAGAAGTTGTATTATCCTTTTTTGTATAAGAAAACGTGTATTTAAGAGCATTGCCGGGCTTTACATCTTTATATTCGTAGGCATAAAGTTCCTCGCCGTAGTCACTTTTTGATGTACTTTGTGCTTTAGGATCGATAACAATGTTTTTTGCTTTCATTGGTGCATAAAAGACAACATCTAAAGTGTCGATTTTCGATTGGTTCGTAAATTCATAAGTAAAGTTTTTATTATCTGCAACGTTGATGTTATTGGTGTAATATTCGATTACATATTGATAAGTTTCATTGTTTTTAATCGGCTTTTCAGGTGTCCATGAAATAGTCCCTTTTTGTTTATCAATGTCATATGGCCGCTGAACCTCTGGTTTATTTGGATCTGGAAACTCTGCAACAAGGTTCGCTTCAAAATTTTTATCATTTACCGGAATGGGTACTTCAATTTTCCCAGAATAATCAGCACCACTGTTATTGGTAATGGTTCCATACTGGCCCACTAGTAATGCCGGTGTATCTTTTGGCCAATCTGCAGGGGTATCGAATTCAGGCATTACTTGAATTTGCATTGTTTTGTAAGGAAATTCCTCTGCCTGAAAGGCTGTCTCGGCGTTTGCATTTTTAATAACAAAGCTTGATAAGAATGTCGTAATGACGAATAAAGCCATCATTTTTTTTAACATATATATCCTCCTCGAAAAAACTAATTAACACTATAGTCCTCTTTGAAATAAATATAATATTTATCCAAACGTAATAGTTTAACCACTCTTGAACATTTTGTTAAAGGATGAAAATCGTTTTCTTTTTGACAAAAAAACACCACAGAATGTTCACAGATTTTGTGGCTTTTTTCATAGATTTATAGTCATTTAGCATTAGTTATTCCTCAGCCATTATCATAGTTATGGTCTTCTTAACTTATTTAACTAGGGAAAAATAACTATGAATTACATTTAGAAAACCCTGTATCCTTTGAATTGGAAACAGGGTTTTCGGTCAAAGTCTAACCTTCTACTCCTTCTGCAGAGAGCGAATATACGTAACAATATCATTAATTTCTTGCTTTTTTAACTGCCGTACTCCTTCCTGACCCTTTAAAGAAGGTCCCATTCCCGTATTTTCGCGTCCGTAAGCAGTTGTGATCCAAATTTGCTGGTCACTTGTATATTTTAAATACTGCGGGTTTGAAAGTGCCGGCCCCATTTTCATCATGCCGACTGCATTTTCGCCGTGACATGTAAAACAATATAACTTATATAAGCGCTTACCGTTTTCAGGGTCGCCTGAAATTGTCTTTGGTGCCGAAAATTTTATTTCTTTTGTCTGCCAATTTCTAATAAAGGCAACCAGATTTTTAATATCTTTATCGGAAATTCTTTCTCCATAGCCAGGCATTGCTGTCCCTTCCCGGCCAGATTTAATGTAATGATAGAGATCTTTATCTGATACAGAGTTTAAAAAATACTGGTTATTTAATGCTGTACCTGCTTTTGTTCCTTCGCCTTTACCGGTTTTACCATGACAAACAATACATAGTTGCTTTTGATATATTTTCTCCCCAGCTGAAATGGCTTTGCTGTCCTTTTTACCATTAAAATTGCTGGTGCATATTACAATGATAATGCCGATTGTAATAAGAAAATAAATACCGAGTAGGAATTTTTTCATGGTTCACCTCTTACTTTGGTTCAGGTGTTGGGGTGGGGTCCCCTAAATCTCCATATTTCTCTGTTATTAATTGATATATTTCTTTTGGCTTTTTACCATCTTGATGCAATTGAACCGCCTCACGGGCGATATTTACACAAGTATCTCACGCTATACCATGCTGATCCCAAGCTTCAACTGCTTTGTTTGGTCCCATTTTTTGTATGAAGCAATTAAGGTTACTTTTATGTCCATCAGATACACAGCCACAAAAACATGGAACCTGAGCTAGAACTTCAGGATTATTTGAAGCCATAATATAGGTTTCTTTGACCATTGCTGAAGAATTTAACACGTAATCAGGAAGCGGTTTATGTTTTGCATTAAGTGTTAAATTCTCTTTTTTAGTCCCGCATCCTGCAGCAATAACCACTATGGCTAAAATGACTATCATTATAGATGTAAAACGTTTCACTTCTTCACACCTTTCTATTCTAAGATAGTTACTTATATATTTTAGCAAACAGTCATAGGCATAATATCCTATAAATTTAACTATTTAGTGAAGTTTACAATTGTAAGAAAATCACAAAAAAATACCAGTTGATCCGTTCATACCTTATGTGTTTTGAAGCCAGCCCTCCTGAAGAGCATACGTTGCCGCTTGAACACGATTATTCATTTGTAATTTCTCCATAATATTTCGCAAATGATTTTTCACTGTGTTTTCGGAAATATAAAGTGCAGCCGCAATTTCACGATTGGTTAACCCTTTGATGACATGCGTTAGTATTTCCTTTTCTCTCTTTGTTAGAATATCTTCTTTTTTTCGCAGCGATTTCATATCAGTTAATTGATGATTGGCAAATGAATCAACAATCATTTTTGCAATGGGTCCGGAAACGATATATTCACCTCGGTGAATCATATGGATAAATGCCAGCAGCTCATTTGGAAGTAAATTCTTCAATAAATACCCGCATGCGCCAGAACGCAGTGCTTCGAATAGCTGTTCCTCTTTTTCCTCAACGGCCAGTATAAGGACTTTACTCTCAGGTATTTCTGCGTTTATTTGTTTCAATGCCTGCAAACCGTTCATGATTGGCATATTTACATCCATTAAAATAACATTTGGTTTAGACTGCCTCGCGATTTCAATCGCTTCAATACCGGTTTGAGCCTTTCCGACAATTTCCAAGGTTTCATCATCTGAAAGTATGCTTTCAATACCGCGTATGAACATGTAATGGGCATCTGCTATTAAAACTTTGATCTTATCCACTTTAGCATCCCTCTATTTATCCAATATATTTATGAACATCTGCCATCTTCTTTTTTATTTTAGTAGGAAAGTAATATACATACTAGTTATAAAGAATTAGTTTATAATTTGTTCAAAATATTCGCATGTCTTTTTTCACAATTTCATCAAATATCAGAAGGCGGATAAGATAGTAAAAATAGCTATTACTAGTTCTAAAAAAAGAAAAAAGCCTGTGCACTCAAATCAAGTACACAGGCTTGCTTTATTATTCTGTTATGCGCGTGATACGTATGTTCCATCTGTTGTATTAATAATGAGGCGGTCACCTTGGTTAACGAAAAACGGAACTTGAACAATCAATCCGGTTTCAAGTGTTGCAGGTTTTGTTCCTCCTGAAGCGGTATCTCCTTTAATTCCCGGTTCAGTTTCAGTCACTTCCAACTCAACCGTGTTTGGAAGGTCAATACCAAGCACTTCCCCTTGGAACAAAACAATAAATACTTCCATATTTTCTTTTAAATACTTCAATTCATATTCAATTCTTGATGCAGGCAGTTCAATTTGTTCATAAGATTCATTGTCCATGAATACATGCTGATCGCCGCTTGCATATAAATACTGCATTCTGCGGTTATCAATTTGAGCTTTTTGAACTTTTTCACCTGCACGGAATGTTTTTTCTTGAATGGCTCCCGTACGAAGGTTGCGAAGTTTAGAGCGTACAAATGCAGCCCCTTTTCCTGGTTTTACGTGTTGGAAATCAATAACGCGCCAAATGCCGCCGTCTACCTCAATGGTCAAACCTGTTTTAAAATCATTTACAGAAATCATGCAATAGATCCTCCTAAATAGTTATTACAGAATGATAAGTTCTTTTGGTGAATGAGTCAGCGCTTCATTATGATCATATGTAATTCTTAAATCATCCTCAATCCGAACACCGCCCAAACCCGGAATATAGATACCGGGTTCACAGGTTACCGCCATTCCCGGTTCTAAAATAAGTTCAGATCGAACGGATAGTGCCGGACCCTCATGAACTTCAAGCCCAATTCCATGGCCTGTAGAATGACCAAAATACTCGCCATACCCTTTTTCAGTAATGTAGTCCCTTGTTAAAGCATCCGCTTGCTTACCTGTCATCCCCGGCTTAATTCCCGCCATTCCTCTTGCCTGTGCTTCAAGGACGACTTCATAGATATCCTTTAACTTTTGATCCGGCTGGCCAACAGCAACCGTTCTTGTTATATCGGACACATAACCTTTATAATAGGCACCATAATCAAGCGTCACAAAATCCCCTTTTTCAATCACTTTGTCGCTGGCAACACCATGTGGAAGTGCTGACCTTAATCCGGAAGCAACAATTGTGTCAAACGAAGAGGATGAAGCTCCTGCTTTTCTCATAAAGAACTCTAATTCATTCGCTACCTCAAGCTCTGTTTTACCGGGCCGAAGAAACCCCAAAATATGTTTAAATGCAGCATCTGCGATATCTGCTGCTTCCTTTAATATCTTAATCTCTGAGTCAGTCTTAATCAAGCGTAACTTTTCAACAAGACCAGAAACAGGGACAAGTTCAGCTTTTATTACTTTTTCATATACTTTAAAAGAAGCATACGTTATATGTTCCTGTTCAAAACCCAGCTTTTGAATCCCCAGTTTTTTTACCTGCTCAGCAATTTCAGCGGCAACCGAGGGACCATGCTGAATAATTTCAAATCCTTCGCATTGTTTTCTTGCTTGTTCAACGTACCGGAAATCGGTAATAAACTGGGCCCGGTTCATACTGATTAATACGCACCCTGCGGTTCCTGTAAAATTTGACATGTAGCGGCGATTATATGGACTTGCAATTAAAATGCCATCTATTCCTGCCTCAGAAAATGATTTTCTTATTTTCGCTAATTTTTCCATAACTTCCCTCTCTCCTTTTTCAGAACCGCATAGAAAACAAGGAAAATGGCTTGTATTCCGGCAGTTCCTGCAATTATATATCTTTAAAAAGCCTAGAAGGCTTATAGCCATATTCTAACACAAACATATTTTATCCGACTAATAAGAATTAAGTAGGTGTCTCCTCTTCAGCTGTCGAATGATTTTGGTATTCATAACTAATGGAATAGCCGATAAAAAGCCCGTATAAAAGGTATAAACAAACAGATGTCACCAAAGTATCCCTGCTTAATTCCTTAAAAGGGCCGATACTGGGAAAAAGCGGATTCAAGATTATGAAAACAAGAAAAAAGAGGACAATTCCATAGAGCATTCCCGGCCAAATACCAGTTAATTTTTTAAAAGCTGAAAAATAAATAAAAGCGGCTCCTATTGAAATAATTCCGTAAACAATGATTGAAATAATCGTTCCAAGCCATTCTTTTTTCCAGTTTCCCAGTGCCCAAGGTTCTAAAATAACATGTGGATGGATATCAGTAAAACTGAATAAATAAGCGATATACCCAAGCAGTGACCAAAATATTCCTGCAACTAATCCAGTCCAGCAAACATGTGTTATAATAGACATAGGTTTAGGATAATTTCCTTTTCTTTCATTTTGTAATTTTGCCATTGTTGTTACCTCCATCTTGCCATAAGTGCGAAATAAAAAATTTCAAATTCTTCCGGTCTTTGCTTCATTTATTTTTCATAATCAACTCACGATTAGATTTCTGCATTATTATAACCAAATGCATTCGATAACATTTCATAAAAAAGAACGAGGCAAAAAATTAATTGGAAATATTGTCTCATTTCTAGAGGTTTTTCCTTTTTTCTAGTAGAATAAAATAAGTACATACAGTTTTAAACTGGAGTGCGACTTTGTGATAGGTTGGTGTTTACTTACATGTCAGATACCCAAAAACCAGTATACGGAGGCCAGGCAGTGGTCGAAGGCGTAATGTTTGGCGGAAAGCATCATTATGTTACGGCTATTCGCAGAAAAGATCATTCGATTGAATACTTCCATTTGCCGCGCAAGGTAAATCCAGCCTTTGCTGCACTGAAAAAAATCCCGCTTTTACGGGGAATTGTCTCCATTATTGAGGCAAGTGCAAACGGTTCCAGACATCTTAATTTTTCTTCTGAAAGATTTGATGTTGACCCAAGTGATGATGATCAAATATTGAATGAAAAAGATACACCAAAACTAACTATGTGGTTAGGTGTTGCTGCAATTGGCATCATTTCCTTCTTGTTTGGTAAATTTATCTTTACATTAGTTCCTGTCTTTTTAGCAGAATTAACCCGGCCCATTTTCCAAACTGATTTTGCGCAAGTTCTAATTGAAGGATTATTTAAGCTTTTATTGTTGCTGCTGTATATTTACTTTGTTTCGCTGACTCCGCTGATAAAACGGGTTTTTCAATATCATGGGGCTGAGCACAAAGTAATTAATACATTTGAATCTGGGGCTGAATTAACGGTTGATAATGTCCGTGCCCATTCTCGTCTTCACTACCGCTGCGGCAGCAGCTTTATCCTTTTCACAGTAGTAGTCGGAGTTTTTGTTTATTTAATTGTCCCGACATCTCCGCTTTGGCTGCGTATTGTTGACCGGATTGCATTAATACCGGTTGTACTTGGAATTGCTTTCGAAGTTCTTCAATTCACGAACAAATTAAGAAATGTACCGGTATTTAAATATTTAGGACTTCCTGGTTTATGGCTGCAGCTTTTAACCACTAAAGAACCTAACGATGAACAAATTGAAGTGGCTATTCTATCTTTTAGCAGATTATTAAAAATGGAAAAAGAAACAGAATCACAGACTAAAACTGAGGAAATTGTTTAATCTTCTATTTTTTCATGTTTAAAAGAATCAAAAAATGCTTAAGATGCTCTTAAGGAGGTGGCTCTCTTGAAAAATCTGACAGCAAGTCTTGTCGTTGGTGTAATGATTGTCCTTGCTTTAATCGGTATTTCCGGAATGGTTATCAATAATCCCTCCGGTATTCTCCTAGGAATCGCTGGCTTCTTAGCAGTCGGCATAATTATATACTTTCTAGTTCGGTTTAATACTAAAGCAAGTCCTCAGAAAAAAGAGCAGCGTGCATTTGTAAAGGCAGCCAAACAATCGAAGAAAAGATTACAAAAAAAAGGGGCAGACATTCATCCGAAAAGCACTGCCTTGGGAACTTTTACTTCACTTAAGAAAGCAGCGAAGAGGAAAAAGAAAACAAATGCTCACTTAACTGTAATTGACGGAAAAAAAGGGAAAAAGAAAAATAGAGCATCCTTTTAGGGGTGCTCTTTTTTTGCCTTCCATTCTTTCTATTTAATAACTCCAAGTCCTTAAGAACTCCCGAGCCTGTTTTTTTCCCATTTGAAAGAGGGCCTCTTTTTTTTCACTTGTCAATTTAAATTCGATTGATAATACCCCTTCTGTCGGTATAAATATGATATTTTTCGCATGTCTTTTTGAAATGTATCTTGCATCATGTGCATCCTTCATCGTTTCAAACAAGGCAGCAAATAACTGCACAGCATTGCTGATGTAATGCTTTTCATGTTCGTACTCATCATGGGTAAGCTTAATCCCCAATACAGGTCTTATTTTACAGTTTTCTTCTCTGTCGAACAACCATATTGGAAAATTGCTCAATACTCCCCCATCAACAATAATATTTGTCCCATGATCTGTGCGTAATTTTACCGGTTCAAAAAAATAAGGTATGCTGCAGCTCATTCGAATTGCTTTTGCAATTGAAAAATTGCCTAGAGAAATTCCGTATCTTTTTAAATCATCCGGAAGAACCAGCAACTGCCCATTACTAATATCCGATGCAATAACCCTAAGTGCGTTGGGGGGTAAATCAGAAAAGGTCCTTACCCCCTTAACCTCAAGCTTTTCCTTTATCCACTTCTCCAGTTCATTTCCTTTATATAGTCCAAGCTTCCAGTAAACAAAAAGCCATTTTGCAAATGGTATATAGGATTTTCTTGTATCTAACAGTTTTGACAAGTCAAGTTCTTCAAGCAGGTTGTAAATTTCTTTACTTTTGTATCCCGCGCTAATTAAAGCCGCAATAATGGACCCCGCGCTCGTACCGGCGAGTCTGACAAACCGGAATCCTCTGCTCTCCACTTCTTCACAAGCTCCAAGAAGGGCAAAGCCTTTTATTCCTCCCCCGGAAAAAACACCGTCTATGTCCATATCTGCCACTCCCAAGATGTATTTATTTATTGATACATCTTTAAGCAGCACTTTTTAAAATTAGTACCAAAGACAGGCTAATTTTTACGCATATTGAAGTTTTTTTATGGAATATCCAATTAGGTAAAATACTCAATTTGTGCATTTGGAAAGTATTTCTCAATATACCTGCGAATGGTCGTTTCCAAATCATTGGCAGCTTCATCAGGATATACATATTTACCAATCCCGTATCGGCCCCACTTGTATTTTCGTTTTTCTTCATCCATTTCCAATTTTGTCTTTGGATAGCGCTTTTCGATGACTTTCTTTGCCGGCTTCGTAAAACGGTGCTGGATGAGTTCGAAGGTTAAATTCGGAATAGTTTGCTCTTTTAAATGGTGATGCAGGCGCTCAAACAACTCCAAATATCCCTCTTCCCAATCATCATGCATATAGATAGGCGCTACGATAAATCCAAGCGGATATCCGGCTCCGGCCACCTTTTGGGCCGCTCCAAGACGCTCATCGAAAGAGGATGTGCCCGGCTCAAAGTTTTTGATGACATAGCGCGAGTTAACACTGAAACGAAACCGGGTTTTTCCGTTATGTTTGGCATCGAGGAGATGATCAACATGATGAAATTTAGTAACAAAGCGGAGCTTCCCATATTCCGTTTGGCCAAAGAATTCAATCGCTTTTTTTAATGAATGCGTTAAATGGTCGATACCCACGATATCGGATGTACAGGCTGCTTCAAAGCGGGTAATTTCCGGTTTTCGTTCATCGATATATTTTTGGGCCTGAGCAAAGATTTCGTCAAGGTTTACGTATGTACGAATATACGGTTTACTGCCAAGTGTTGTTTGCAAATAGCAATAGTGGCAATGGCCCATACAGCCGGTTGCGAGCGGTATGGCATACTCCGCAGAAGGTTTGGAAGTATCAAATTTTAACGTCCGGCGCAGACCGATAACGAGTGTTGATTTTGCATTGCGATATTGCTGTAATTCATTTTCTCCAGGAATTCCCCTTACTTGGTTGTGGGAAGTGGTTTCACGGATTTCAATTCCGAGTTTTTCAAATTTTTCTTTCAGCTCGCGGCCAAGGGGGTAGTCTAAGGCTTGAGGTTCGATATAAACTAATTGCGGCATAAACGGTTCCAATTGGTTTCCTCTTTTCGTTTTTTCTTAGTATGAACGAAAAGAAAAAAGGCAAAAAGAAAGAGGGTGGAACAGTTTTTTCCATCCTCTTTCCATCATTTTATATTATAACCCGCATTTTAGCTGGGTGCCGCAGTTTGTACAAGTGTTGCATCCGCCAATTTCTTTTACTTTTCCTTTGCGGCAGACAGGGCATGTATTGCCAACTTCTGATCCGATGGTCACGTCAGTGGAGCGAAGGTCGCTGATGGTATCAACCAAAACAACATGCTGCTTTGGTTTTTCCTTAACAGCTTTAACTTCTTCCTGATTGTTTTCTTCCGCTTTAAGGGTAAGGACCTGTGAATCGCGTGAGCCGTCAACATAAACGGTTCCGCCTTTTGCCCCGCCACGGTAGAGACGCTCGTACACTTTTTCTACCTGCTCAACGCTGTAGCCTTTTGGCGCGTTAACCGTTTTACTGATGGAGCTGTCGATCCAGCGCTGAATGACGCATTGTACATCCGCATGGGCTTCAGGTGCAAGTTCCATGGCTGTGACAAACCAGCTAGGCAGATTGTCTTTGTCAGCTTCCGGGTTCATTTCAAGATATTCTTGAACGATATCCGCATTCACCTCGATAAATTTGCCGAGGCGTCCGCTGCGGAAATAAGAAAAGGAAAAATATGGTTCCAACCCTGTAGAGACCCCTACCATTGTACCCGTTGATCCTGTCGGAGCAACTGTTAGTAAATGGGAGTTCCGAATTCCATGTTCCACAATGGAACTGCGAATGTCTTCAGGCATTTTTTTCATATATCCTGTATTGACAAACGCATTTCTTAGCCGGTTCGTTTCTTCATGCGTTTCTCCGGTTAAGAATGGGAAGCTTCCCTTTTCTTTTGCCAATTCAACAGATGTTCGATAGGCTGTTGTAGCAATTGTTTCAAACACTTTATCTACCAGTTTGTTTCCTTCGTCTGAACCGTACTCTGTTTCGCAGTAGATGAGCAAGTCATGAAGACCCATAACTCCTAAGCCGACACGGCGCTCGCCCAATGCTTGCTTTTTGTTTTGTTCAAGGAAGTATGGTGTTGCATTGATGACATTGTCTTGCATGCGAACACCTATGGCTACTGTCTGCTCTAATTTTTCATAGTTCACTGTTTTTGTTTCCTTGTCCGCCATTTCCGCAAGGTTCACAGCAGCAAGGTTACAGACAGAAAATGGTGCAAGTGGTTGCTCTCCACAAGGGTTTGTTGCCACGACACTTTGTCCGTACGCTTTTGCGTTTGTCATATCGTTAGCATTATCGATAAAGAAAATACCAGGTTCAGCTGAGTAGGTTGCACAAATATTAATTAAGTTCCAAAGCTCTTTCGCACGAATCTTTTTGTAAACGCGAATTTTGTGTCCAAGTTTTTCCCACTCGCGGACATCACCGTATTGATGCCATTCCTCATTGTAGACCTTCATTTCCTCTTCGTCATAGTGTTCAACATAAGGGAAACGAAGTTCATATTCACTGTCCTTTTCAACAGCTTCCATGAATTCTTTTGTAAGACAGACAGAAATGTTTGCTCCAGTCAGGAATTCAGGATTGTGAACGGAGAAATGACCGCCCGTTTCAAGCTTTTCTTCAGCTTCTGCAATAATGCCTTCTGTAAACCCGCCAAAACCAGGAATCTTTTTGAAGCGGACAATCCCTTCATACATCGCTCTTTCCTGTTCTGTTAACGGTGTGAATTTCAGTTTATCTTTTGCAAGTTTCTTGATCGTTTCATCTTTTGTATTTTCAATTAAAAACCGTAATATTCTTGGATTTTGCATTTTAGAAATAATAAATTCAATAATATCAGGATGCCAATCCGCCAGCATGATCATCTGTGCACCCCTGCGCGAACCGCCTTGCTCAACTAAATGCGTCAGTTTCGCAATATCATCCAGCCATGAAACCGAACCGGATGATTTTCCGTTAACGCCTCTTGCCAGGGTGTTACGAGGGCGCAATGTAGAACCGTTTGTTCCAACCCCGCCGCCGCGGCTCATAATCTCCATCACCTGCTTGCGATGGTCAGAAATCCCTTCCCGGGAATCCGCTACAAACGGCATCACATAACAGTTAAAGTACGTAACATCTGTTTCCGAACCAGCCCCGTAAAGAACACGTCCCGCAGGAATAAAATTCGTACTGACAAGCTCTTGATAGAACTTTTCGAACCATTCCTTGCGCTTTTCCTCTGTTTCTTCCACAGCCGCAAGCCCTGTTGCATTCCGCTTAGCAATTTGTTCATAGAAAACTTCCAGCGGCTTTTCAATCACATCCAAAGAGCGGGTAATCAATCCGGTGCTTGCTTCTTCCGGCTCAAGCACTCCCCTGAACTCTTCTTCCACCACAACCGTTGCTCTTTTCTTTTCCCAGTCAATCTCCGTAATAAAACCAAGGCCGCGTGCAGGGAATTTTGGATCTTCTTTTATCGTTAAAACAACGAAGTCACCAGCTGTTAATGTAATCTTCTCAGTGTCCTTAAAGGTATAGCGGTCCAACATGACCAGCCTTGACACACCCTTATGAGTAATCTTCATATCCGGTGTAATCGGGTGCACTTGAGGAAACAAATGAATGTCTTCGTTTAATCTGTCAAAATCAATATTCAGTTTTGGTCTAAACACAACTGACATGGGAACAACTCCTTCAAAAAAAATCTATATCTTAAAACTAGATTCAGGACATGCCGGATCTAGTTGTCTTTGATATTCTTAACGTTACCACTCACGTCCTAAAAAATCAATATATAGTATCGAAAATATTTTCGATGCCACAATATATTGTATTTGAAGCAAATAATAAACATTTTGTCAAACGTAAAAAAAAAAAGATTCTAAAGAAAAAATAAGATTCCGGCCGTTTTTTGCGGTTAAATCATCAAATTCAGCAAAATTTACTGCTTGCACTTTTTCTCTGCTGACAAGAATCGCACTACTGCGGACTTGCTGCCACTTCCATTTGCTTTCGACAAAAAACATTCAAAAAGTGACATTGCTTGACAAAAGAAAAAGCGGCCTTTGCCGCAGATTCTGCTATCGTTTAAAATTCCACTCATCACTCTGATATCTATTTTCGGCAATTTTCTGAACATACTTTTGTTCTTCTTCAGTTAACTGATATGGCTCAAGTTCAATATTCAATCCTTCCGCATAACCCTTGTAAAAAGCCTGTTTTGCTTCTTCAAGCGATACTCTTCTCGGACTAATATCGTTAATCGCAACAGCTTTGCTTTTAAATGCCTTCTGCATC
Source organism: uncultured Bacillus sp. (assembly GCA_964484065.1). GTDB lineage: Bacteria > Bacillota > Bacilli > Bacillales > Cytobacillaceae > JAEVLT01. Next base: position 135,709 of record CAZAEW010000002.1, on the reverse strand, counting down.
CGCTCTTTTACACGTGCATTTGGATATTTAAACAAACTAAAGAGCTTATCTTCATCTAAATCCAGCAGAATCGAACCATGCTGCAGGATCACGCCTTTTTGCCTCGTCTGCGCGCTTCCGGCTACTTTGCGTCCTTCGACAACAAGTTCATACCAGCTGGGAGCATCGAAACAAACTGCAGAACGGGGAGTTTTTAATGCCTCTCTTTCTTCAGCAGTTTTAGGAACAGCAAAATAAGCATCAAGCCCCAGATGGCAAAACCCTTTTAAAATTCCTTCCGAGATCACACGATAGGCTTCCGTGACTGTCTTCGGCATATTAGGATGATCTTCGGAGACAATGACGCTGTAAGTTAGTTCATGCTCATGAAGAACACCCCTGCCTCCCGTTGGCCTGCGCACAAATCCAAGGCCATGCTGCTTTACTGCTTCCAAATCGATTTCCTTTTCGGCCTTTTGAAAATATCCAATTGATAATGTAGGTGGATTCCATCCATAGAAGCGGACAACTGGAGGGAACTTCCCGCTGCTATGCCAATCAAGCAAGGCTTCATCCAATGCCATGTTAAAGTCTGGAGAGCAGTTTCCGGAATCAATAAAGCGCCATACTTCTTTTTTCATACACATACCCTCAACTTTATGTATTAAAAAACAGGTGCGATATTTAGTCTATCAAAATCAAAATAAAAAACAAAGTAAGTTGTTTTTGGTATAATTTAGATGAAAAGAAAAAGATTTTTTATACTTAACCTTTACCATTCACACCTGGGTATATATAATAAATTTTGGTGCAGCATAGCTTTGAAAGGAGCATTAAAAATTGAGTTCACTTTATTCCTTACTAATCATTATCTTAGCAGTCGGTATTTATTACGTTTATACCTGGCTTTATCAGCGTAAAGTGGTAAAAACGGTTACAGAAGAAGAATTCCGTGCAGGCTACCGAAAAGCACAGCTTATCGATGTCCGTGAACCAAATGAATTTGATGCCGGCCATATTCTTGGGGCTCGAAATATTCCGCTTACACAGTTAAAAATGCGAACGAAAGAAATCCGTTCTGATTTACCTGTTTATTTATATTGCCAAAGCGGGATGCGCAGCGGCCGTGCCGCACAAGTCCTTTACCGGAAAGGTTACCGCAATCTGACCCATTTAAAAGGCGGATTTAAAGGCTGGACAGGCAAAATAAAAGCGAAAAATTAATGTGAGACAAATCAAACCTCCAAAAAGGAGCTGACATAAGCGTCAGCTCCTTTTTCGTCTTTCTTCTTTAATTCTTTTGGTACCGTAAAATAGGTTTGCGTGCAGCGGTTGCTTCGTCTAAGCGGCCGACAACGGTCGTATGCGGCGCTTCCTGAACAATTTCCGGATTTTCCTCGGCTTCTTTGGCAATTTGAATCATGATATCAATAAACGAATCCAATGTTTCTTTTGATTCGGTTTCCGTCGGTTCAATCATAATGCACTCCTCCACATTTAAAGGGAAGTAGATGGTCGGCGGATGATAGCCAAAATCAAGCAAACGTTTTGCTATATCGAGCGTTCGGACTCCCAATTTTTTTTGGCGGCGGCCGCTTAACACAAATTCATGCTTGCAGTGGCGGTCATAAGGCAAATCATAATATCCTGCCAATCTTCTCATCATATAATTTGCATTTAATACCGCATATTCCGTCACTGCTTTTAAACCCGAAGGACCCATCGAACGAATATACGTATACGCACGGACATTAATACCGAAGTTTCCGTAGAACGGTTTTACTCGTCCGATCGACTGCGGACGGTTATAATCAAGCACATATTCATCCCCCTGCTTGGTTATAACCGGTTTTGGAAGGAAGGGAATCAGTTCCGCCTTTACCCCGACCGGCCCTGATCCCGGTCCTCCGCCGCCATGCGGTCCCGTAAAGGTTTTGTGTAAATTTAAGTGGACAACATCAAAGCCCATGTCGCCCGGACGGGCTTTAGAAAGAACAGCATTCAGATTCGCCCCGTCATAATAAAGTTTTCCGCCGGCAGCATGGACAATTTCCGCGACCTCAAGGATATTTTCTTCAAAAAGGCCGACCGTATTTGGATTCGTCAGCATTAAAGCGGCAGTATCGTCCCCGGCAACCCGTTTTAAATCTTCAAGATCGACCAAACCGTGCTCATTTGACTTCACCGTAACAATTTCAAGTCCTGCGACTGAAGCAGAAGCAGGGTTTGTCCCATGTGCCGAATCAGGGACAATGACCTTCGTCCGGTGATAGTCCCCATTAGCCTCATGAAAGGCGCGGATCAGCATCAACCCAGTCCATTCGCCATGTGCGCCTGCAGCAGGCTGCAAAGTGACCTCATCCATTCCTGTTATCTCAATCAAATGCTGCTGCAAATCATACATCAACTCCAGAGCCCCTTGAACAGAGTTTTCGTCCTGGAGCGGATGCAAATGGGCAAACCCGTTAAAACGGGCGACATTCTCATTGATTTTAGGATTGTATTTCATCGTGCACGAGCCAAGCGGATAAAAGCCGGAATCAACCCCATGATTTCTTCTTGAGAGCGCCGTATAATGCCGCATGATATCGAGTTCGGAGACTTCAGGAAGTTCAGCCTCTTCTTCCCTTAAATAGCCAGGTGGAAGAAGGATGCTTAATTCTGCTTCCGGAACATCCATTTCCGGGAGGCTGCAGCCGATACGGCCGGGTTTACTAAGTTCAAAAATGAGCGGCTGATCTTGTTTGTTCATTGCAAATCCCCCAATTCTTTGACAAAAGTATTGATTTCTTCCTTTGTCCTAAGCTCTGTAACAGCAACAAGCATATGATTGGTCAACTTGGGATCATCTCTGCCCAAGTCATATCCGCCAATAATTCCTTTTTCGAGAAGCTTGCAATTGATCTCTTTTACCGGTTTCGTTAACTTAAGGACAAATTCATTGAAGAAAGGGCCGTCAAACACGAATTCCGCTCCGTTTTCTGAAAAAGTATTTTTGGCATAATGGGCTTTTTGCAGATTAGCAGCAGCCAGTTCCTTTATTCCTTTTTTGCCGAGAGCTGTCATGGCAACTGCAGCGGCTAAAGCGTTTAACGCTTGATTGGAACAGATATTCGATGTCGCTTTATCACGGCGGATATGCTGTTCCCTGGCTTGCAGAGTCAAAACAAAACCTCGTCTTCCCCGAAAGTCCGTTGTCTGCCCGACAAGACGGCCCGGTATTTTTCTCATTAATTTGTTTGTTACGGCAAAATATCCACAATGCGGCCCCCCAAAGCCAGTCGGATTCCCGAAAGGTTGAACGTCTCCAACAACAATATCGGCACCGAATTTTCCCGGAGGTGTCAAGATGCCAAGTGACAATGGATTGCTCGAAACAACAAATAAGGACTTATGGGAATGAACAATCTCTTCGAAGTCTTTTAAAGGCTCAATCCGTCCGTAAAAATTCGGGTATTGAACAATGAATGCAGCGATTTTCTCGTTTGCAAGTTCTTTTAATGCATCAATGTCAGTCACGCCGTCCTTTACAGGGACTTCAATTATTTCAATCCGCTGCCCTTTGGCATACGTTTTGACAACCTCTTTATATTCTGGATGAACGGAGCTTGAAAGCAGTATTTTGTTCCGTTTTGTCTGACCAGCACTAAGCATCGCCGCTTCAGCTAATGCCGTTCCCCCATCGTACATGGAAGAGTTTGCCACGTCCATGCCTGTCAATTCACAAACCATCGTTTGAAATTCAAAGATCGCCTGCAATTCGCCTTGAGAAATTTCCGGCTGATAAGGCGTATAGGCTGTATAAAATTCCGAGCGCAGAAGAACATGGTCAACAATAGCCGGAATGTAATGATCATAAACTCCCGCCCCCAAAAAGGAGACATTCTTCTTTAGATCCGCATTTTTATCAGCAAGCCTTGATAGTTCTCTCCATAACGCCGTTTCCGATTTTGCAGGTTTAATATTGTATTCACGATTAAACCTTACTCTTTCCGGAATATCGCTAAAAAGCTCATCAATCGACGATACACCAATTGTACGAAGCATTTGATTTTTATCTTCTTCGGTCATCGGTAAATAACGATGCTGATTCATTGTCATTACTCCCTTCCATTATTTCTTTCTTTTATAAAAAGGTGTTGGAACCACTTTTGCTTTTAATCGTTTGCCGCGGATTTCAACCTCCACTTCCTGATCCAGTTTGGCATAAGCCGTTTCAATCAGCGCCAAGCCGATATTTTTCTTTAAGGTCGGCGATTGTGTGCCCGTTGTCACTTCGCCAATTTGTTTTTCACCTTTATAAACAGGATAGCCATGTCTTGGAATCCCTCTGTCGATCATTTCGATTCCAACTATTTTTCTGGCAAGACCTTCTTCTTTTTGCTTTGTTAATGCCGCTTTTCCGATAAAATCTTCTTCCTTATTTAATTTCACGGCAAAGCTGATTCCCGCCTCAAGCGGTGAAATATCCAAAGAAAGTTCCTGACCGTACAGGGCTAATGCCGCTTCAAACCGAAGCGTATCCCTGGCGCCAAGTCCACATGGAAGAACCCCTTCGCTTTCTCCCGCTTTAAGAATGGCTTTCCAAAGGGAGATCGCATCTTTCGAATGACAGTAAATTTCAAATCCATCTTCGCCGGTGTAGCCTGTTCTCGAGATCAGCGCTTTTATTCCATTTATGCCTGCCTCCTGCTGAAATTTAAAGGTGCCGATCCCGGATAAATCTGATCCGGTCAGCTTTTGCAGCACCTCTTCAGCCAAAGGGCCTTGCAGGGCAAGCTGTGCCGTTTTTTCAGAAAGATTTTCAAGTTTTACATCTCCTTCAAGGTGTTGTTGGAGCCACTCGAAGTCTTTTTCAATATTCGCTGCATTAATCACAAGCAAATAATGATTTTCTGCTAATTTATAAGTCAGTAAATCATCCACTGTGCCTCCATTTTCATAGCACATTGCTGTATATTGGGCACCGCCTGTTTGCAGTTTTGAGATATCGTTTGTCATCATCTTTTGCAAAAAATTCAAGCTTCCGCTACCTCTAACCTCAACTTCTCCCATATGGGACACATCAAACAATCCGGCTCTGGTCCGGACAGCTTCGTGTTCTTCTTTAATACTTGAAAATTGAACAGGCAGCTCCCATCCGCCGAAATCAATCGTCTTCCCTCCATATTCCCGATAAACCTCAAACAATGGTGTTTGCTTTAACTCTGTCATCATCTAATCCCCCTTTATAGGATTTTCTGCATTAAAAAAGGACAGAAACCCGCCTTTTTGAAAAAGTGAGGTCTCTGTCCTGGCACCTGAAAGTTTACCTTAAAAAGGCTTTCCCCTTTGGTGGCTGCAAAATAATTGAAGCACTCTCCAGAGCTGCGTCCAACAAGAGTTCTTTTGCCTGAGAGATTCGTTTAAAAACCACTTGCTCCTTCGGCGCTGCACATTCGGCAGTCTCTCCCCTTGCTATCATTCGCGATTATAATATTCTCCATGCTGGTCATACTAAAACAAACTCTAAAGATTTTGCGGTTTTGACAATATTAAAAACTTTCCAAGTTATTATCATCCTATCATTATTTTTATATACCGGGCAATATCAATTTATCAAAAGGAGGCTAGAAAACATGACGGTCGATATTGAATTTGATTCCTCATGGCAAGATGATTTTATTCATCGAATGGACCAAGATGGTCCATGGGGGAGCTGGGAACTCTTTAAGCTGGCGGTCGAAATCGAAAAACATTTGATCATCCCGGAATTTGAAGGCCTGCAGGCGCCGAAACATCTTCCTGATCTCACTCCACTGCCTCATCAGCTCGAAACGGCCAGACAGGTCATTGAAAACATGAATGGGAAAGCAATCCTTGCCGATGAAGTCGGACTTGGAAAAACCATTGAAGCCGGTTTAGTTTTAAAAGAATACATGATCCGCGGTCTTGTCAAAAAAGTGCTCATTCTGGTTCCCGCTTCCCTCGTCACTCAATGGGCTTCAGAATTAAACAGCAAATTTTATATACCGGCGATTACCCAGCGAAAAAGCTATGTTTGGGAGCAGTATGATGTGGTGGTGAGCTCAATCGATACAGCGAAGCGAAGCCCTCACCGTGAAATCATATATAATCTCGATTATGACCTGATCATTATTGATGAAGCCCACAAACTAAAAAATAATAAAACCAAAAACTATGAATTCGTCCAGAACCTTAAAAAAAAGTTTTGCCTACTTTTGACCGCAACTCCAATCCAAAATAGAGTGGAAGAAATATTTAACCTTGTTTCTCTGCTGAAGCCAGGACATTTAGGAAGTGAAACGAGTTTTTATGAAAGATATAAACGCGATTCCCGTTCTTTACATGATGATGAACATTTAAAAGAACTGGTGAACAAGGTGATGATTCGAAACCGGCGGGCGGACACAGGTATTGAATGGACAAAAAGGCAGGTGCAGACCATCCCGATTGAGTTTTCTATGCCGGAAAGAGAATTATATGATGCGATTTCATCATTTAAAAGCGATGAAAACTGGGTGCAAACAAGCACTTTTTCCTTAATGACACTAAAGCGTGAAGCTTGCAGCAGCAGAGAAGCTGTTTATCACACACTAAAAAACATGCTCGATAAACAAGAAAATCCACCCAAAAGTTACACAGCGCAAATTCAGTTTTTGATTTCCAAGGTGGAAAACGTTCAGCAAAATTCAAAAGCGCAAAAAGCACTTGAACTCATTCAAAGCATTAACGATAAGGTGATTATCTTTACTGAATACCGGGCAACACAAATCTATTTACAATGGTTTTTAAAGCAGCATGGAATTAGTTCCGTTCCGTTTCGCGGCGGCTTTAAACGCGGAAAAAAAGACTGGATGCGCGAGCTTTTTCAAAAACATGCCCAGGTCCTGATTGCCACCGAAGCAGGCGGGGAAGGAATTAACCTGCAGTTTTGCCATCACATAATAAATTTTGATCTTCCCTGGAATCCGATGCGCCTTGAACAGCGAATTGGCAGAATTCACCGGCTGGGGCAGGAAAAAGATGTGGTGGTTTACAACTTTGCAATAAAAGATACACTTGAAGAACATATTCTTAAGCTGCTGTATGAAAAAATCCACTTATTTGAAAAAGTAATTGGTGAACTGGATGACATCCTGACAAAACTGGAGTTTGGCAATATTGAAGAACACTTAATTGATATCTTTAGCCGCTCCGGCTCAGAAGGAGAAATGAACATCAAAATGGAAAATCTCACTTCAATGATTGAATTTGCCAATACCCTAAGGAAAGGGGATCATTATGCAACAACAGGAAATCCATCAATTTCTTGAGCGGTATTTTGAAGGAAATGAATGTCAGATTCTGCAAAACCAGCATGGGTATTTAACTGTACAGCTGACCGTTGAACTGGATAAAGAACTGATGAACCGTCCTTTTTACTGGCACTACTTAGAAAAAACAGGCGGAATTCCGAGTCCTGCGCAGCTCACTTTTATTACGGACCGGAAGTCTGCTACTGACTCCATTAAAGGAGAAGGAATTCATTTTGGTTCGCCCCGCCTTCACCAAATATTTCAGTCAACAAAAAAACTTGCTGGACATATCAGGCTTTATGAAAATCATGATCGCCAATATCAGCAGACCCCTCTGATGCCATGGCTGTGCATGAATGTGAAAGTCAGTTATCAATGTGACCGGAAACGTGATTGTTTTTATTCGATCGGTCTTCAGCTTATTAACGGAAGAATGGTGGAAGATTTCCATGATCAATTGCTCCGGATAAAGCTGACTCCGAAAATCCCAGATTATTCTTTTACTCTATCCCCTCTCATTAAGCCCAAAAGCGGAATAACACGCATTGAAAATTACCTGAGACAATTAATCGAAAAGGAAGATCATCATTGGGCAGATGAGGCAAGAAAACGCTGGGAATCGGATCTTAAGCTTCTCAATCATTTTTATGAAAATGAGGAAGGGAAAAACGAAAGCTATGAAATTGAAAAACAAGCCTTAAGAGACCAATATGAACCAAAAATCCGGATCTCTTATATCAATGGCGGGCTTTTTTACCTGACTGAAAATGCTGTATGATTCGGGGGGCCTCCCCCGAAAAATTTTTTTAAAAAAATAAAGGGAAACGAAAAAGCCTGTCGAATATTTATAGCGAATCAAATAAAAAGGTGGTGTTTCCTATTGTAAGTGCTACTGAAATCTTAGCCAATCGAATCATTTCAGATGCCGTAAAAAATCAAGCGACCGACATTCACATCCTGCCCCGCAGAAAAGACACACTTATTCAATTCCGTTTAACAACCAAGCTGGTGCCCCGCTTATCCCTTCCAAAAGAAGAATGTGACCGACTTATTTCTCACTTTAAATTCAGCGCCAATATGGATATTGGGGAAAGAAGGCGCCCGCAAAATGGTGCCATTGTTTGGGAATTAAATGGCGAACCTTTGGGACTCAGACTCTCCACTTTACCGTCCAACGGCCGGGAAAGCCTCGTCATCCGACTGCTGCCTCAGCAGGAACAAATCCCATTTTATCAGCTGTCCTTATTTCCATTAATGACTCGAAAATTACTAGCTCTCCTAAAGCATGCCCACGGACTGATTATTCTGACTGGTCCGACAGGCTCCGGCAAATCAACCACTCTCTATTCTCTCTTAAATGAAACCGCCCATATGTTTCAGCGCAATGTGATTACGCTCGAAGACCCAATCGAAAAAAATTATGATTCCGTTCTGCAGGTGCAGGTAAATGAAAAAGCCGGAATAACGTATGCCACAGGCCTTAAGGCTATATTACGGCATGATCCGGATATCATTATGGTCGGTGAAATCAGGGACAGCGAAACAGCAAAAATAGCTGTACGGGCTGCTTTAACCGGGCATTTAGTATTAAGCACGATGCATACGAGAGATGCTAAAGGAGCCGTTTACCGGCTTCACGAATTTGGTGTCAATTGGCTGGAAGTGGAACAGACTTTGATTGCGGTGACAGCGCAGCGGCTGGTGGAATTAACATGCCCTTTCTGTGAAGATAAATGTTCACGATTTTGTAATTCCTACGGCAGGTGGAAAAGGGCAAGTGTTTTCGAGCTATTATCAGGAAGAAATTTAAGTTTAGTGCTTAAAGAAGCAAAAGGAAATAAAGTTAACATGAATTATCGAACTTTAAAAAATGTCATCAGAAAAGGAATAGCTTTAGGCTACATTAAAGAAACAGAGTATGAACGGCTGGTTTACGATGAAACGACATAAATGGACGATTAGCGAGCAGGCAAATTTTCTAAAAAGAACAGGGGAATTGCTCATAAGAGGTTATCCCATAGCCGAAGCCATTGAATCGCTTTCCTATCATTTACATCCAATCAGGAAATCAGAATTAACAGGGTGCCTAACAGATTTAAAAAAAGGCCTGCCTTTCCATGATGTATTAGAAAAACTAGGTTTTAACAATGACTTGATTGGATATGTTTATTATGCTGAACAACACGGAAGTTTTGCTGAAGCATTATTAGAAGGAAGCAGTTTGGCAATGAAAAAACAGAAGGACAAACAAAAGCTTTTAAAACTCCTTCAGTACCCGATCATTCTAATCATTATTACGGGATTTTTATTTTCCTTTCTCGAAAAAACATTGCTGCCTCGATTTACTGTTCTTTTTCAATCAATGAACTTGGAGGCGAACTTTTTTACTAAAGTGCTGTTTGGAGTTGGAAAATATCTGCCGTTACTTGTCATGACCTTATCAGTTCTCCTCTCCCTATTGACAGCCTATTACTTTTTTATTTTCAGAAAAATTCCCATCCTTCAGCAGAAAACCCAGCTTGTCCGTATTCCCCTCTTTGGCCGTGTCCTCAAATTATTATATACCCACTATTTTTCGATCCAATTAAGCTTTTTGTTATCAGGGGGAATTTCCTTTTCCGAAGCGCTAATGCAGTTTGAAGCGAACTCAAGACAGCCATTTTACAGCGCGCTGGCAAAAGAAATAAAAACAAAGCTGGTTACCGGAGAAAAACTTGAATTCATTTTAAAGACGTTTCATTTTTTTGAAAAAGAATTTACGATGATTGTTCGGCATGGCCAGGAAAATGGGAAATTAGAACAGGAATTGCTATTTTACAGTCAGCATTGTATTGAGCTTGTAGAAGAACTGCTGGAAAAAGCGATCAAAACGATTCAGCCTATTTTGTATTTAATGATTGGATTTCTTGTTGTATCCATGTATTTAGCTATTCTTTTACCCATGTTCCATCTCATGGATGGAATCTAACTTTAAGGAGGAATAAAAATGTTAAAAAACGAAAAAGGGTTTACCCTCATCGAAATGATGATTGTTATGCTAATCATTTCAGTATTGTTAATTATCACCATACCGAACATTGCCAAACACAATGCCAATATTAACAGCAAAGGCTGCGAAGCATTTAAGAAGGTGGTTGAAGCACAGGTACAATCATACAAGCTCGAGAATAATAAAATACCAACTATTGCAGAGCTCAAAAGCGGGGAATATTTAAAAACCTCCACATGCCCGGATGGAAAAGAGGTCGTCATTCAGGAGGACGGAACGGTCATAACTGAGTAGGGCAAAGCAATGAAAACAGCTGAGCAAGGTTTTACTTTAATTGAGTCATTGCTCGTTCTGTCAATATTCCTTGTTATTTCCTCAATTGCGGTTTTTTACATGAAGCCGCAGTATGAAAGTAAGGAAAGTGAAGCTTTTTTAACCCAGCTGAAGGCAGACCTTTTGTTTGGGCAGCAATATGCCATCTCACATCAGGCGGAAGTAACGGTTACTTTCTCCAGTGATCAGCACTATTATTACATGCGCACCAATTTCAACTCTCCGACAATTATCATGAGAAATTACTCTAAAGCTATTACCGTTTCGCCGGGAACTCTTCCGCTGAGCTTTAAGTTTACTCCGGGCGGAAATGTCAGCAAGTTTGGATCTTTATCGATTCAATGCGGAAACAGATATTATCAATTGACCTTTTTAATTGGAAAGGGACGTTTTTATGTTATTGAAAAATAATGGCTTCATTATGGCCGAGTTGATTTTATCACTCTCCGCCATGCTTATGATCTGTTTGTTTTTTACTCCCCTCTTGATAGATTTGGTCAAGCAATCTAATCAGCTTCAAATTGAAAAACATGCGAATCAACTTCTTTTTGAAGAGCTCCACTCATTGATCATTAATAATCAGCCTTCCCAAGATCACTCAACCATTCACAATGGAATCGAATATCAAATTAATTGGAGCGCTACTGATATTCCTGAACAAAGAAAGGTGTGTGTCAAGGTTGAAAAAAATTCTTTCCACTCAGAAATCAATCTTTGCCGTAATTCAGAATGAACAGGCCTTTACCCTTGTTGAAATGCTGGTGTCCTTCTTCATATTTACCTCCATTGTTTTTTTGATATCCCCCGTTTTTCAACTGATGCCGGGAAAAAATCTCGAAGGAAGAATTCAGGAACTTGAATGGGATGTCTTTTGCAGCCAAATGAAAAAAGAGATCAGACTGAGCACAGGCGCCCGGGTTAGCGGAAACAGCCTCATTTTGACTGAGGATGTTGGAACCGTTATTTATGAAAAGTATGAAAATGTTCTGAGGAGACGGGTTAACAGCACTGGGCATGAAGTGCTGCTTCAAAACGTCACGAATGTAAATTTCACCTTGCTGAAAAATTCTATTTATGTTTCTGTCAAGGATTTACAAGGGATTGATTATAACATTACGGTTTATTCATTTCTTAATTGGAGCGATGCGTAATGATTAAGAATGAAAAAGCATTTACGCTTCCGTTGACTCTTTCTATCGTAATCGTTTTTATCCTCTTCCTTTCCCTTCAAGTTGAGCAGCTTTTAGCAGAGCGAAAAATGTTTCAAGAAACAAAAAGCATTTTTGAGCAAGAATATTATATGCTTTCCTCTATAAAAAAAATCGAAAGACAACTGCAATCTGGTGAATCGGTGCCATCAAAAGGAAAAATGACATATCTTTTTGGAAATATGGAATATCAAATCGATTTGCCCTACGGGAGTACCCAAAAAATCACCCTTACCCTTGTTTTAAAGTCTGGTGCAATGGCAGGGGGATACGCTTATTATGACAATAATACCCAAAAAATCATCAAGTGGGTTGAAAAAAACTAATAGAGCAAATTCTCCCTCTCCTTTTATGATGAAACATGGTTGAATTTAGTGATCATGGACATACTGATAAACAGCACGGAGTAAAGAAGGTATGTTTATGAAAACAAATGACTACGTAAAATTTATGACACAAACCTTTGTAAAATATATCGATCAACCTAAAGAAGAACGCTTAAGGATAAAGAAGGAACGCCGCCATGCAAAAGGTTCCTTTTGGTACCGTTGGTTTGGGATTATTCCCTATGTACTATACATGGAGGTAAAGAAGAGGAAAAGGAGCAGTTAATGCTGCTTCTTTTTCATCTTCTATAACTCTTATGAATAACTTTTTTATATTTTGAACATTATAAGAATGTAATTGTGAACATTTTCTAAACATATAGTGTTTATATTGTTAACCTCATTCCATAACCTTTTAAGCTGTAATATAATAGAAAATATTATGGGGGTCGAGGTGAACCAAATGGAACAAACACTAAAAATAACAAACGTTTTATCAGATCCAACCCGTTATTACATCTATCAATACATTACAAAACGACATCAAGAAGTAACTGTTCAAGAAGTTGCCGACAATTTTAATATCCACCCAAACGTTGCAAGACTTCATTTATCAAAACTGGAAGACGTGAACATGCTTGCTTCCGAAACGAAAAAAACCGGAAAAGGCGGCAGACCAAGCAGACTGTACCGTCTGTCAGACGACGTCATTCAGCTTCACTTTCCTTTCCGCGATTACATGCTGTTAGCAAAAGTTGCGATTCAAACTATGGTTTCACTTGGAGAAGAAGGAAAGAAAGCTTTATATTTAACTGGAAAACGCTTCGGGGCTGAAGTTGTTGAACAGGAAATGGCCAAAAAATCTTTAGCAGGTGAAGAATTAGAATTTGAACACAGGCTGAATATTTTGAGAAATGCTGCTACACTGGCAGGTTTTTATCCTGAATTTGAAGCAAATGGAGATAAAACCAAAATCTATTTTCAGATCTATAACTGTCCATTCAAGGAAGTTGCTCAAGAACATTCCGATACTGTCTGCCATATGCACCAGCAATTTCTCAAAGGAATGTTTGAAGAACTCTTTGCTTCTGTAGAGTTGATTGAAAAAGAAAATATGATTTCAGGCTGTAATCACTGCAGTTATCAAGCATTTGTGACAATCTAGTGACAGCCGTCATTTACTTTTCATTTGCTTTTACTTTATAATATATAAGTGATGGTATATAAAGTAAAAGGAGGATACACATGGATCGCATGTTTAGAGTTTTAGGATTTTGGACAGGAGTTTTTACCATCTTTTTCTGGCTTGGCAATTTAGACAAAACGGCAATGCTGTTTCTTGCTCAAACAGGATTCTTTGTTCTTTTAAGTTATCTAAGACTCTCAGAACGTATGTACATGTATGTATTCGGTGCTTATTTGACCATATTCTTTGTCGGCTTTACATATTGGACAACTTTTATGATGCCGCTTAAAGGAGCACTGTAAAGCTTAGAAAGTTTGAAAAACGCCGGGATAAGGATCCCGGCGTTTTTATTTAATGGGAAAACAGCTTGCCTGTACTGGTTTGAAGACCCTTTTGCTGAATTAATACATGAAAAGAAGAACTCATTCCAGAAGGCATGATTAGACTTAGAATCGCTCTATTGCGCTTGGCTTTTTCAGAAAAGGGATTCGGGTCAAAATGATTTTGAAGTTCTTCCAATATTCCGGTCTTCAGCAAAAACTCATCCTGCCTTAACTTATTCATAAACTCTAAACCAAGCTGTTCCCCTTTCTTTATCAGCCAATCGAAGTGAACATGTGTGGTAATATCCATATCACCAGGATGAAGCAGAACATTCTCTATCATTTCATGATGATAATATCCCCTTAAACTCCCTTTTCTTCGCGATGGCTTCATCCATTCTTCATTTGTATAGCCGTAATCTACAGTTGTTATAAAGCCTTTCTTCAACACCCTGGACATCCCTTCTAGCATTCCTTCTGCAAGAAGCGGTACCTCAATCCTCTGCTTTTCCTTTAACTCAAGGTTATTTTCCTGAAAAAAATTTAGGATTTCTTGATTTGTTAACGGAACGTTCACCTCAAATAATTCGCTGCCTTTTATTCCGATCATGACCTCGTAAAGATTGTCATTTTCTTTTTCAATTACATGAACAGGCAGTGCATCAAACAATTCGTTTGAAAAGATCATACCTTCAATAGGTGACAATTTATCCATACTCTCTGCCTGTTCGAACAGAAAATCATCCTTTAATAATTCTGACTGCAGCTTGCGATGATAGGGGCTTGACTCAATAATGATATATCGAAGCGGTGTTTTTATACTTTCATTCCATTCTTCCAAAAAAGCCCTTGCAAATCGCCCGTTCCCCGCACCCACTTCACAAAAAACTGGAGCAAGCTGATTTTCGCGGCATAGAAACGAAAACCACTTTGCTAATGTCCGTCCAAAAATATCGGATACATTGCTGGTTGTAATAAAATCTCCTGCTTTTCCGATTTTTTGCTTAGCTTTCATGTAGTAACCGTGTTCCGGATGATAAAGTACCGCATTGATATAATCTGCATAAGTTATTAACTGTTCAGGTGACTGGAAAATGAGGTCCTTTAAATATGTAATCATTTAGATAACTCCCTTTAGTTAACATCATCAACATATTATCAATATCGTTTTTGATCTGATATAGGAACTCCCTCCTATAATGCAATTACATCCCCCTCAAAACCCTTTCCAAGTGAAGGGTTTTGAGGCGTTAAAATCCATTTAAAAACGGATTCCCATCCATCTCTTCCCCAATTGTCGTTGTTGGCCCGTGTCCCGGCATAACGACCGTTTCTTCAGGGAGCACAAGCAACTTTGCATGAATGCTGTTTATCAATTGGGAGTGATTGCCCCCTAAAAGGTCTGTACGGCCGATACTGCCACTAAACAAGGCATCTCCTGACACCACTGCCTTTTCGCGTTCAAAATAATAGGAAACGCTTCCAGGTGAGTGTCCCGGTGTTTCTAACACCATAAATTCAAATGAGTCCAGTTTACATTTTTCTTCCTTCATAAAATAACATTCTGCAGGTTTTGCCTGAACAGGACGGGCCATCCGGAACTGCTCCGAACCATTTAACATTGGGTTTGGAAGCCATTCTTTCTCTTTTTCGTGCACATAAACAGGAATGTTAAATCTTTCGCGAACTTCATCAACAGCTCCAATGTGATCAAAATGAGCATGTGTTAATAAAATGGCAATAGG
Organism: uncultured Bacillus sp.; assembly: GCA_964484065.1. Lineage (GTDB taxonomy): Bacteria > Bacillota > Bacilli > Bacillales > Cytobacillaceae > JAEVLT01. The sequence goes on along the minus strand of CAZAEW010000002.1, from coordinate 120,322 downwards.
TTTTAATTTATTTTCATTGATCCAAGAAATGAGTTTCGTTCCTTCACTGCCCGGATCGATAATTAAACAGGCTCTATCTTGTTCGGCAATATAACAATTTGTTTGCATAATCCCTAAAGGGATTTGTGTCCATTTCATATCTGTATCCTCCACTGCTAATTCTCAAAGTTCTCCCATAATAACTTACCATATAAAAAGAATAGACACTAAACTTAATGTCCTTTCAAACCTTGACGGTATAAGACGAAATTTGAATTCTTTTACACTCTCGACATCCGAAATAAAAACCGATAAAATGAAAGTTACATGTATATACTATAATTACATAACCGTGTCTTAAACCTCAAGGTACTTAATTGATAAAGGGGGATTTTTTTTGGGACTAGTTATTATTTTTTCCTTAGTCACGATCCTTGCCGCTTTTGGTGCACTGCGTTCGCTAAAAAGCAAAAATTTTTTTGGAGCATTTTGGGGTATTGCATCCGTCCTCGTCTTTGGCTGGTTTGTCGTAATGACAGTCATTCATAACGGAGTTCCTACAGGGACACATTAAAAAGACTGCCGGCTTCGGCAGTCTTTTTAATGTGCAGTTCCGCAGGAACAACTTCCGGAAGCAATTCATCGCTTTTCCAAATTAACTGTGCAGTCTATTCCTTAACCAGTTTGGTTATTTTTTTTGTCTTTAAATCAATGATCTTTTCAAACCGGTTTCCATATAAACAGACTTCCCCGTTTGGGGATAAAAGGATCGGCTCATTGTTCATTCCCTCAAGGATGACCGTGAACTTTCCGCTTTTTAGATCATAAGAACCAAGCTGAAACCCTTCTGTATAAGAATCCACATTCGTGCTTTTTTTCGGTCTGAATGTCCAAAACTGCTTGTTTTTTTCAAAATAATCATAATATGGAACCAGCCAATCCGAATATTTGGCAAGCTGCGGCAATTTAAAGGAATTGATTGAATTCAACGTTTGATCATAAAAGGAATAGACAGCTTTTGATTTATCATTTTCGTTAACAGTTATGGTCATGAGCGTATTAGGAAACGTTGAAAATTGATAGACCTTCGAAAAAAAAGTTTGATCCTTCCCTGTTGTTAAAGAATGGACTGCAAGCGGTGCAAACAATGTCTGGCTATTAATATCCCAATTCAGGTAGGCAATCTTATTTTGATTCACCCATTTCAAAAAGGGCTGCGGCACAGAAAGATCCTTTACCATTTTCTTTTCAAAATTCACCAAAGAAACCTGAAACGACCAATCCTCATTAAATTTCGAAACGAGGATTTCTGATTCTTTATAAGGGTTCCATTCAAACGACAACTCATGGGATGGAATGAATTGTGTGTATTTTTCTGTTCCCTTCACATTTATAATGGTGATTTTCCCTTCATAGGAAGATGGGGAAGATTGAATAAGGATAAATTTCTTTTTAGGGCTAATTTGAACAGCTCCGATCGGATATTTACTTTTATATAACAACTGACTTTTTCCAGTTGTAAGATGATAACTATACAAGTTTGACGTTTGTCCTTTGTTGGTTATGTATAATAGCTTTTCCTGAGAAAGCCATCCTCCAATTTTAAAAAATTCTCCATCCGGAATGCTGATCGGTAATTTCCAGTTTACCTTTCCTTTTGCTGATATTTGTGATTTTTGCGGATGAGATTTGACTTTTAGAGAGGACTGCTGATTTTGATGAATCGAGCAAGCATTTAAAAGAAAAATGGACAGGATGACAAAAATGAGTGCCAGATGGGGAAAAGACTTCTTCTTAATCCATTTATTTATCATACGATCCTGCACTCCTACCCCTTTTTTAAAATTATACTCCATTATTACGCAGTTTCCATAAGAAAGGTTTCATATATAATAAAAAAAGCCGCCCAAGACGGCTTGTTGTTTTCATTCCTTTGTTACGATTTTGCTTGTTTATCCCGACTGCTTCATCCCGAAATTTTTTAAACAGATAAAGCAGTAAAAAAAATGCCCTCTGCCTTTTTTAAAATATCCTTAAATTGAGAAAGTGGAAGCGGATTGATCCCCTTGCCAAGTTCAATCGTAAATCCGGGCTGCTTAAATTCCTGTAAAAACCAATCTTTGTAACCTCCATGACTATCTACATATTGAACAGCCTTATAGCCGCTGTTTTTTTCAAACTTTTTGGCAATTTCAGCCGATTCCGACGGTTCATGACCTTCATAGCCCCAGTAAAATTCTTCGCCTTGCGTATGAAATGCCAAAACACGGCTAAAGCCGCTTTTTAAAGCTAACTTTGCCATTGCTATTGCCTCTGGTTCTGTTAACGGGGCGTTCCCGGGATAATCCCTTGGGGAAGGAACTTTCGGGGCCTTTCGTTTTTTATCCACTTCCCAATTTGCAGGATATTGCTTATTCAAATCAACTCCGCGAATATTGGCTTTCCAATGAACAAACTCCGTATTCCCATCATTGATCATTAGGACATTATCACGCAGGTGGGAAGGCGGTCCAAGCAGAACAAGATCTACTCCATCCGGATTTACCATTGGCACCAGTGATAATTCAACGTTTTGATACCAGATTTGAGGTTCATCCCCCCTAATCGCGGTTTTATTCGTTAAGGAAAGTAAATAATCATTTAACAGCCGCAGTAGTACTAGGGTTGTAATCCATTCATTCGCATGAAAAGAGCCATTCATATGAACTTTTTTTGTCCCTTTACCCACACGGACCTCAACCAGGGGCTTTCCTAAGACACTTGTTCCAATCCGGTTAATCGAAATGAATGGATAGATGGTTTTTAATTGATGTAAATAAGAGGTTAACTTTTCGCTGTCACACCCGACAGTTGAGTTTATGGGTGATGTTGTAATTCTCCGCGGGAGAAGGACAACATCACCGGGATGTAGGTTATTTTTGCAGTGGGGCTGATTGACAATCATGAAAGCATCAAGTGCAAACTTATCCTGTTTGGCAATTTTCCAAAGGGTGTCTCCATCCTGTACCATATAAGGGGCCGTTTCATATCCAGGAATGAGAATCTCTTCTCCAATTTGCAGTGTCCCATTACCCTTTATATGATTAGAATCCTGTATCAATTCCAACGGAACGCCGAACAATTGACTATAATAAAATAACGAGTCACCTCTTCGAACATGAATCTTCATCCGCACCATCCTCCTATTCTATTAATATGTTCCTAAAAAATAAAAATGAAAAAAGCCTCACTTTGCAGCAGGCTTTTTCATTTTCTTATGTTCTTTTGCTTATCTTTTTCCATTTGGATTTCATGTCTTAGAATTAATCGTGCTGTTTGATAATCTCTCGTTTCAATTAACTGTGAATGATACAGTTCTTTTAATTCCGCTTCCATTAATTCCAAATCAGCTACCCGATCTCCAACATAAATAATCGTCCCAAACTTCTTTAAAAACTGTTGAATATCATATATTGTTTTCATCGTGAATCTCCCTTTAGTTCGAAATAATGGAAACACATATAGTATAATCCATCCAATATCCAGCCTCAAGACTGGAATTTCATTTTTAGTTTCTACTTTCCTTTTTCTGCCTTTCTTTTGGTCTTTACTGCTGAAACTTTCATATATTTTTAATTGAGTAAAAGTCCTTAAAAGGAGAGCGAAATGAAAAATAATTTTATCTTTATCGGCTTTGCTCTGTTGTTCGTATATATCGCTGCCATTTTGAATCATCATGACAAGAACATTCAAGAAAGTATTACATACTTTCCGATTGATCCAAAAATTTCATTTAGGGAAGCAAATACAACCATCACACTATTAAAAAAAGCAGCAAATGGCCAATATACATATATATGGAAGCTGACATCAACACTTGATCGAAAAGCCTATTTGCGCCAAGATGCCGGTTTATTGTTCTCAAATGGACGCTTAACCGCCGTGTTACGAGGCTGGGAGCAAAACACAGACTATCTTAAACAGGAAAAAATGATTACAGCTGAACAAAGCGGGATCCTTCAAGCTATCGCTTTTCATTATGCCGAGCTGCACCACCATAACCAAATCTTCAGTTCACAGCGAATATCGTCTGACCAGCTTTATGTAATCAATCCTTCCGCCGGCTATCCATTGCATTCTTTTCGATCCCCATCCTCCAAAGAAGAACAAGAGTGGAAAAATAGACTGGATACACAGACCAGCATGATGCTTCATTACAGCTGGGAAAGGGGGATCCGTTTTTTTTCGATTAATCCTGATCAGTACGATCATTTTCCATTAACAGAACTAAATGAAAAAAAACTGGATTCACTTGCCGGCCTTTCGAAAAATAAAACCAAAGCCATTATCGGCAGGCTCTGGGAAGGGTTATATAAAAATTATTTACTAGGAATAAAAAAAGCGGACGGTACGATTGAAAAGCCCATTGGCAGTACCGTTCCGCTCATTTTGATCTCAACAGATAAAACCCATCTGCTGGTGTTAACAGAATCTGCCCAAGGAGAATCTATACTCCTCCGCCAGATGATTGAATATGAACATTAATTTCTTTGACTAGTTTTGTATAATCCTTCTGATCCGGTTTTAATTTAGCCGCTTTTTCAGCGTTTACTTTAGCATTTTCCAAGTCATTTTCCTCAAGATCGATAAGGGCAAGATTATAATAGGCCTCGTGAAAATTCGGATCTAACTTAATCGCTTTTTGCAGGTGAGGCTTTGCCTCAGCCAAGTTATCCTGTTTTATCTCAATATACGAATATAAGAAATAAAGCTGGGCAGATGGAGTTTTCGCCCTGGCTTCTGTTTCCTTTAAAACCTTGTATGCTTTGGTATATTGATGATTCATTATGTAATCTCTTGCGAGAATAAGGCCGGAAGTCTCATCCTTCGCCCGGGCAGTATCACTGAAGCCATAAGAAAGGGATACCCAAACAACAGCTGTTGACAGAATAACAAATAAAAGCTGCAGCCATAATTTTTTCTTTTGCGGAAAATGAACAATGCCAGCAGCAAGAAAACCGCCAATTAATCCTCCTATATGTCCGGCATTGTCAATGCCGGTTGTGGAGAACCCAAATGCAAGATTAAGAATAATAATGAAAATGACGTTAAGCCCCATCGTCCGATAAAAAAGTTTAGGATAGATCGCTCCAAAGTACAAAAGTGCTCCAAAACAGCCGGAAATAGCACCGCTTGCTCCTGCGGAAAGATTGGAGCTAAATAGATAACTTGCGATAAATCCGGTTATTCCGGCAAACAAATAAATAAACAAAAAGCGAGAATTTCCGTAAATTTTCTCCACTGCTATGCCAAGGTAATATAATGCAAGTGTGTTCATCGCAAGATGCAAAAAACCAATGTGCAAAAAGATAGGAGTAATAAAACGCCACCATTCTCCTTCGTAGATCAACGGATTTACTTTAGCTCCATATTTGATGAGTGTTGAAGTATTTGTGCTTCCTCCATGCGTTTCCAGCCAAATGAAAACAGCTATTTGGATAATGATAAAAGCATAGGTAAAGTATGGAGGACGATTTGAAAAAAACATTTCCTCAGCCTTTGCCTTTTTCACAGCATAATGAATGGAAGCTTTTTTTATGTTTTCAACAGCCTCCTCCGCGTACTCCTCCTCAATCGGAAAAGTTACTTCTCTTTCAAAAAGCTGGGAAAGTCTTTTAAACGCGGTTTCATATGTTCCCATTGCAAAAAGGATGGAACTGACAGCCGTTTTCTTTCCTTCAGGTAAGACAAACGGCTCCGCAAGACGAAATTCGTAATCATCTACAGGCGGATATGGACTGACATAAATATTTGTTACGTTCAGATCATTTCTGCCGGTCTGTTTACGAATTTTTTCGCCATTTAGAGCAGTAAATTCGATATCCCTTTGCATCCGATTGCTCCAATCCAAATTGTGGTTCAGCAAGCGAATAACGGGTACTTTTTTATTTTCCAATTTTTCCAGCCATAACTCTTTTTGATTTTCGAACAATTGAACAAGCCGATATCCTTGTTCAGTTATGAAAAAATGAGCCAGCCTCCAAAAAATGTACTCCTCTTTCAAATTCAAGGTTTCCCCTACTTTCTATCTAATCGAGCGAAAATGATAATCAAATATTTTCAAGTATTCCTTATTTCCTCATTATAAACTAAATTCTCTTTCTTCGATAATCAAATGGTAAACAGACCGTAAAAAAAGAAGACCATCGTGGTATTCACCACTGGGATGGTCCTCCGAAAACAGCCTGCATCATTTTTTTCCTGACTCCCGGCAGCCCCATTACAGATCCTACAGCAATCCGCCTCATCCAGCCCGTACCGACAAGGAGATTTAATAGTCTGTACCTAAACCGATAAACACAATATACAACAGTTCCAATTGTGAAAATGGATGTTAACATTCGAGACATTCTCATACCTCCTAAAAGTTAGTTTGAGAGCTAACATTATTATTATCCAGCTTTTTTTAAATTTTATAAGTTTCTTGGAAATAAATTGATTTTTTCTCCATTATTGTCTGCTTTCATGGTAACCTGAAAACAGGTTCCTGAATATTCTTTAAAACCGATACAGAATGATTGAATTTTTCTTGTTCCTCTTCACTTAAATCAAGCTGAACAACTTCTCGAATGCCGTTGCGGTTTACTACCGCCGGCACGCCGATATAGACATCGCTGTGACCATACTCCCCATCAAGATATGCAGATACAGTTAAGACGGAGTTCTCATTCTGAAGAATCGCTTTTGTTAATCGGACAAGCCCCATAGCAATTCCATAATAGGTAGCACCTTTCCGCTCAATGATATGGTAGGCAGCATCACGTACATTTAAGAAAATTTGTTCAAGATCTGACTTATTAAACCCCGGTTTATTTTTCGTCCACTCTAAAATTGGGGTACTGGCAATATCGGCATTACTCCAGACCGGAAGCTCTGTATCTCCATGCTCTCCAATAATATAGGCATGAACATTTCGGGTATCCACATCAAAATATTCTCCAAGTAAGAAACGAAAGCGGGCTGTATCAAGAATGGTGCCTGATCCAATCACACGTTCTCTTGGCAGGCCGGAATATTTCCAAACGGCATACGTCAGGATATCAACAGGGTTTGTCGCAACTAAAATAATGCCGTCAAAACCGCTTTCCATTATTAGGCCGACAATTCCTTTAAAAATCTTGGCGTTTTTTTCAACTAAATCGAGGCGGGTTTCACCCGGCTTTTGATTTGCCCCTGCAGTAATAACAATTAAATCAGCGTCTTTACATTCGGAATAATCCCCAAACCATATTTTTGTACGGGACGGTGCGAATGGAAGTCCGTGATTTAAATCCATTGCGTCCCCTTCAGACTTTTCTTTATTAAGGTCAATTAACACTAGCTCCTCCGTAATTCCTTGATTAAGAATAGCAAAAGCATAGCTTGATCCTACAAACCCGGTTCCAATTAATACTACTCTGTTTACACGGTTTACCATAATTTCCTCCTAATGAGCAGAATGATAATTAAAACTTCTTATCTTTATTAAGTTTGTTTATTTTCCCATTTTTATGCAAACGAAAATCACCTTTATGGACCCTGCTTTTATTCCCCAATAAAAAAGGCGGAAGAAAACAGTACTCTTCCGCCGTTAAAAATTATTTCATTACCAGTTCGACAATCGCCATTAGTAATGCAGCCGCCATGCCTGAAAGGAAATTTACCATGTCATTATCCATAAAAGCAATTCCTTTTACGCGCACTGTCGGCCGCCCACAGTGGCTTGATTTTTCCGTCTCCAATCCGCATTTTTTACAATGATATTTTTGCTGAAAAAAGCCTCCTAACAGAGTATCAACAAGATTGCCAATAAAGCCGAATAAAAAAACGAAAAGGAGTAACATTGGATGGAATGAGAAAAGGATTGTGCTGCAAAAAGCGATTAAAAGCGACCCCGCCAGTCCAGCTAAACTTCCCAGTAAACTGACTGCTCCAGAGGTACCTTTTTCAACCCTGGAAAACGTACGAATATCTATTGGATCTTTTCTGCTTAATGTTCCAATTTCGGAGGCCCATGTATCAGAATTTGCGCTTGCAAGGGCAGCAGCGAAAGCCGGCACCAAAAATGGAAAATCAAAAAGGAAATGAAGCAGCCCTAAAACAGCAGCCAGACCTCCATTTGCAAACACCTGTCTCCAATCTCTTGTTGAACCTTTTGCCAGTTTTTCTTCAATTGTCGCTTTTTTTGCGCTTTTATATTTTGACCAATAGCTCGACGTTGCAAAAAAGATTCCTAAAAGAATTAAACCGTTTACGCCATAACCGATATAAACAGACAATCCTACGATGAATGCGGCAAATGCGCCAGAGAAGGCAAGAGACCTTTGGCGGTATCCGGCAATACAGCCGGCTGCAATGACAAGAATGACCAGTATTGTTCCAGTATTCATACGATGATAACCTTCTCATTGGTTATAATTTTTGAGACAGGTATATCATGTTCTTCTGTCTCAAAGTCGGGGATCATTTGCGGAGAAAAAGCAAGAGAAAGGGTCTTCCCAAAATAATTTTTCATAAAGCGGTCATAATAGCCTCCGCCAAAACCAATTCGGTAACCATTTGCTGTAAAAGCAAGTCCGGGGACAATTAATAATTCAATCGATTCAGGCTCTATTTCGGCAGTCAAATGAGCAACCGGCTCTAATAATCCAAAATAAACCGTTTCTAATTGCGAAAATTGAGTAATTAACCGAAAAGACATTTTCTTTTCTTTTGGGTCGCATTTTGGAATTGCAACTTGTTTTCCCAGTTCCCACGCCTTTCGGATAATTTGATATGTATCCACTTCAGGTTTTTGCGAAATGGTAATTCCAATTACATTGGCCTGCAGCCAATCCTCATCGTTAAACAACAGATTTGCGATACGATGAGAATAGTCATCATACAGTGATTTAGGAAGCTTTGAAAGTGTTTCTTTCATCTCTGCACGAAGTTCTTTTTTCCTCATTCTGCCGCATCCTCTCTACTTTATTTAATCTAACAAAAAAAGCAACAGGGAGCCCCCTGCTGCTTTATTTTGTTTCGCGATGTGTTGTAGATTTTTTATCTCTTGGGCAATATTTTTTAAGCTCAAGGCGATCTGGATTATTTCGTTTATTTTTTGTTGAAATATAGTTACGATCTCCACACTCTGTGCAAGCTAACGTAATATTTACACGCATGTCTATCCCTCCAAACAATATAAAGCTGTACGTTCATACGACTTTTCTATAATATCATTTTTCAAATGGAAATGCTAGTGTGTTTTAAAGAAAACTCGCTGATTGCCGAGCCTAAAGACGAAGACAGAAGCGCAGTTGGCCGAAAAGCACAGTTTTTCGGCTGCGATGCTTATTCTTATGAAGCATTCCTTAGTGCGCTTATCAACTTAAAAGCGCTTGATTAAACCTCATTAAATCCTGCTTATTATTTCCTTTTATCATCCATGTTTTAAGTTTAATGGTTTGATGCGGCTCTACTTTTGCATCTAATGTAAAAATGCTCGCTGCGGGACCTTTTGCCATTGGCTGATACTTTAAGTGTCCTTTGTCCAGACAGTCCCAGATTTTATCCGTTAGAACGTTCCAATATGGCTGTATTGTGTATTCCTTTATGCCTGCTCCGCAGACTTGACCATTCACTAAATATATTTCTTTCTTGCCAAAATGAAAGATCACTTGATCTTTCGGTGAAGCAAACGTGAAATGTTCCTGTGAAATTTTCGAGTGATGATGCATCGCCAATATTTTAACCTTTTTTGGTTTATCGCTATGGTTGCTGACATACACATGGTTTAGATGTATCTTTGAGTGAATCTGCTCCTGTTTCACTTTCATGATGAGCTGATCTTCATAGAGAATTTTTTCCCGGCAGTTTTGGAGCCATTCATATTTTCCATTTATCCATATCCCTGCAGTATAATGCAGCTGTGGGGTGGATGAATGGCGGAAGGTAAACCGATTATCTATTAAGGATTCATTAAAATTTATCATACTAACACCTTTTATCTATTTTTTCTTTATTCGTATTTTTTTACTTTACCGAACGATCGTGGTCTCTCTCAACAAAATAACAATAAGTGCTTATGTGTTCCGTTTGTGCAGGTATTCGCTCCTCATATTGCTGCAATTGGAAGACATCTTGATAAATCGGATGCTGAACAGCTGAATCGAGTTTCGGTGTTTGAACCGGATTCGATCGCAGCAAAGGAATAAAACTTCCAGCTGTGATCACACCGATTTCTGCCAGATATCTTCGATTGGATAAAAGCCCTTTCACAAACCAGTACTCTTGCTGATATGGAACCGTTATTTCAAAGAAATGGTGGGCATTTTCCCCATTAAATTTAACATTCGTTACATCATAGATCCTAATTGCCTGAACAAGTTCTTCTGATGAAATATTTAAAAAAAGATCAAGAAACGGTTTTGGAAGGTCATAAGTCTCCCAGAGTAAAATCATCTTTCTTGGCGAGACCAATTTCGCCTGCATTTCACCTTTTATCATCAGTTGACGGAAGCAGGATTCTTTTTCAGCTATCTTCATTCCATCTATAATCATGTCTATCCTCCAATCCGCAATTCTCAAAATACGCCGATTTTCCCACTTTTTTCATAATTCAATGGTATCACCTTGTTATGTTGCATACAATAAACGCAATTTGTCGGATTCTGCTTGTCCTTATGGCATATATGTTTTGGAAAGATAATTTTTTTCTCTGCTGACGACTGGAGTACTATTTTTTCAACATTCGACAAAAAGCCCTTCTTGTTTCACCGCTTCTTTTCGACAAATATCATAATCTTTCTACGTTCATGTCAAAAATAGCCCTATAATGATAAAATGTTTATAAAAATGGTTTTTGGGGGTTCAAATGGAGATCATAACGTACATACTTCTTGGTATATCTCTTTTCATCTTTCTCATTTCTTTCTTTCAAAAAGATCCTTATAAGGAATTAAAAGAAGAAATCGATCATCTGACATTACAGCATGCTCAAGAATTCTACCAAGTGAAAAAAAAGTTGAAAATACTTGAAGAGGAACTTCTGATCAATGAGGATCCTTTTTCTGAGCCAAGCGGGATGAATCAGGATCGCGAAATTCACGATATTATTAAAAATCAAGTGTGGGCACTGGCACAGCAAGGCAAGCCAATCGAACAAATTGCTCTTCAATCCTCGCTTAAGACCGAAGAGGTTTTTTCGATTCTAAAGGAATACAAAGATAGAGGAATGTCCAATGAATAAACATACTTTAAGAACCTTTTCATTTGGAATTTTGTTTGCTGTTTGTACATCCGCTGTCTACAGTTACTCGTTTGCGAAAGATAATCAGCAAAAATTGAATATAAATGAAGCTAAAGAAATCTTACATAAAGCTGGGTATGTGTTACTGACAAAAAACGAATATAAAAAGATATCAGCAAAGGCTTCAGAACCTAAAAGCGAAGCAGTCAAAGAGGCACCCGGATCTCATGACAGCGCAGAAAATAACAACCCAACAGGAGTAATCAACTACCGGCTTACGATTGAAAAAGGAATGAGTTCCAGCCAAATCAGTACCCTTCTTGCTGCAGCAAAAATCATAGATGATAATAAAGCTTTTAATGACTATCTTATATCCCATAATTATCAAACGAAAATACAATTAGGAACATTCGATCTAACAAACAAAATGAGTTATGAACAAATCGCCAAAATGATCACGAAGACATAAAAAAGATGATGCAGTCTCATTTCTGCATCATCTTTTTGTTTTTTCTCCTTTAAAGCGAAAATAGTACATCCGATTGACTAAATATTCAAATCAATGCGTCTTCCCGTTACAAGAAAAATTACATTTTCAGCAATATTCGTTGAATGATCGGCTATCCGTTCAATATATCGGCAAATATATGCTAATTGGGTAATTTGATTGGTTACAGTTGGATTATCGGGTACGAAACTCATTAATTCCTGAATCAAATTTCCATACATAGCATCAACTTTATCATCTTTTTCTGCGCTTTTCTTTGCTAAAACCACATCATCTAAATAAAAAGCGTTTAAGGAACCCGATAACATTTCAAGAGCCAGCTCCATCATCTTCGGAATATCAATAATTTCCTTTACTTTCTTTTCGTTTCCTATATGGATTACAGATTTTGCTATATTGACTGCATTGTCTGCAATTCTTTCTACTTCTCCAGAAATTTTTATTGCCACGATAATTTTTCTAAGGTCAGTTGCTACAGGAGACTCCTTAGCAATCATTAATAGAGCCTTATCATTAATTTCATGATCCATTCGATCAATCTCATCATCATTTGCAATAATTTGCTTTGCTTTATCCAGATCCTGATTGATAAGTGCCTGGATAGACTCCTTGACTGCATTTTCTGATTTTTTGGACATTTCCATGAGCAGCCTTTTTAATTGACTTAAATTACTATCAAAATTAGATCTTGTGATCATCTATGAACACCCCTTAGCCGAATCTGCCGGTAATATATCCTTCTGTTCGTTTATCAGATGGTTGAGAGAAAAGCCTTGAAGTCTCATCAAACTCAACCAAATCCCCCATTAAAAAGAAAGCGGTTTTGTCAGAAACCCGAGCGGCTTGCTGCATGTTGTGGGTAACAATGACAATGGTGTATTTTTCCTTTAAACTCATTACCAATTCCTCAATTTTCAAAGTTGAAATAGGATCAAGAGCAGATGTTGGCTCATCCATAAGTAATACATCTGGTTTCGTAGCAAGTGCTCTAGCTATGCATAATCTTTGCTGCTGTCCGCCTGAAAGTCCCAGGGCAGGTGTATGCAATCGATCCTTTACTTCATCCCACAAAGCAACATCCATTAATGATTTCACCACAATTTCTTCAAGATCACTTTTTCTCTTTTTACCATGGATACGAGGACCATAAGCGATATTATCAAAGATGGATTGTGGAAAAGGATTCCCTTTTTGAAAAACCATACCGACATTTTTTCGAAGCTGAACAAGATCGATTTTTTCGCTTAAAAGATTTTGTCCATTATAGTTTATCTCCCCTGACATCTTTACATTAGGAGTGGTATGAATCATTAAATTAAGTGTCTTAATGAAGGTTGATTTTCCGCAGCCTGAAGGTCCAATAATAGCCGTAACTTCCTTTTTGTTGATTGGAAAATCAATGTTTTTCAGGGCATGATGATCTCCATACCATAAATTAAGGTCATTTATTTCAAATGCTGTATCTGTTACTGTTTGAATTGACATACTCTCCCCCCTTATCCGAACCTTCCTGAAATATACTCTTCTGTTTTTCCAATCGCAGGATTCGTAAAAATTTTTTCCGTTTCATCGTATTCAATCAGGTCTCCGCTTAAGAAGAATGCCGTTTTATCCGAAATACGGGATGCCTGCTGCATATTATGAGTAACAATGATAATCGAATAGTCCTTTTTTAACTCCACAATTAATTCCTCAACCTTTGCATTTGAAATTGGATCAAGCGCAGAGGAAGGCTCATCAAGGAGCAATACTGCAGGCTTTGTAGCAATGGTTCTGGCTATGCATAAGCGCTGCTGCTGACCTCCGGAAAGAGATAAGGCAGATTTGTGAAGCCGATCCTTTACTTCATCCCACAATGCTGCTTTTATTAAACTTTCTTCAACCATTTCATCAAGTTCTCTCTTCTTCTTAATCCCATGAAACTTTAATGCATGAGTAATATTTTCATAAATTGATTTTGGAAAAGGATTAGGCTTTTGAAAAACCATTCCAATCTCTTTACGCAAAGCAACAACATTTATTTTTTTTGACAATATATTTAAATTCTCATAAAGGATCTCCCCTTCTGCCCTTGCACCAGGTATAAGATCATTCATTCGATTAATACTTCTCAAAAAAGTTGATTTCCCACATCCGGACGGGCCAATAAGAGCAGTAATGGAGTTTTTTTCGATCTCCATTGAAATTCCGTTGACAGCCCGTTTATTTCCATAAAAAATTTCTAGATTTTTTACATTTAATATACTTTCTTTTGGCAATGATTCCGGTATAACTAATCGTTCTAACATGGGTACAGACATTCTATTTACCCCTCCCTATTTTGTAGCCGTCATTTTCTTATAGATAAGGCTTCCGATTGCCCGTGCTGACAAGTTAAATATTAAAACACATAATACTAAAACAGCAGCAGAACCATTAGCAATTTCTTTGACATCAGGAACTAATCCCTGAGTGTTGACGGACCATATATGGACAGCGAGTGTTTCGGCAGGGCGAAAAATATTTAATGGTGACGTTGCTGAAAATGGATTCCAATCTGCATAATCAAGCCTTGGGGTTGACAATCCTGCTGTAAATAGCAATGCTGCTGCTTCCCCAAATACACGTCCTGAAGCAAGAATGGCTCCGGTTAAAATGGAAGGGAAAGCACTCGGGAGTAATACGGTTTTAATTGTATGCCAATGGGTGATACCTAAAGCAAGACTTGCTTCTTTTTGGTCTCGCGGTACAGCGCGAATAGCATCCTCACTGACACGGACCATTACGGGCAGGTTAAACACTGTGAGTGCCAATGCCCCTCCCAAGATCGTATATCCCCAGCCTGTCAGCGTTACAAACATTAATAATCCGAACATCCCAATGACAATCGAAGGGAGCGAAGCTAATACTTCAATACAAGACCTAATAATATTTGTTATTTTTCCTGGTTTAGCGTATTCAGCCATATATATACCGCCCCCTAAACCAAGCGGCACTGTAATCAGCATTGTAATAAATAATACGTAAAAAGAATTAAATAATTGATCACGGATTCCTCCGCCTGCAACAAGGTTGCTTGATGGAGATGTCAGGAACTGGATGGATACATGTTTTAATCCATTTACTAAAATAAAGTAGAATAATCCGGCTAGTAATAGCACGATGATCAATGCAATCCCAATAAATACTCCAGTGGCTATTCGATCTGCTGTTTTACTATTCATTAAAATTTCCTCCTTGATCCAAGGTAGCGGATGACGAAGATAAAGGTAAAGGAAATAATCAGCAAGATTAAGCCCATCGACCAAAGGACATTATTCTCCACACTTCCATATGTGGTATTGCCCATGTTTAAAGTAATAATCGTTGTAAGTGTTGCTGACGGATCTAAAAGACTGTGCGGAAGATTGCTTACATTTCCTATTACCATCTGTACGGCCAATGCCTCTCCAATCGCTCTTGCCATTCCGAGTACTATTGCGGTCAATAGCGTTGGTGTGGCAGCCGGAATTAATACTTTTCGAATGGTTTGCCAGCGAGTAGCTCCAAGTGCGTAAGATCCTTCGCGGAGAGTTTTTGGGAGAGATGCAAGTGCATCAGTTGATATTGTTGTAATAGTCGGCAAAATCATGATAGATAGGACAATCATTCCTGTTAATAAACTAAAACCTTGTCCTCCAAAATGTTCCCTAATAAACGGAACCAAAACTGTAAGCCCGATGAAGCCATAAACAACGGATGGGATTCCAACCAAAAGTTCAATAACAGGCTGTAAAATTTTTCTCCCCCATGCTGGGGCAATTTCTGTCATAAAAATGGCTGCACCTATTCCTAGAGGTGCTGCGATTAGCGCCGATAAAAAAGTGACAGCAAAAGATCCAAAAATAAACGGCAAAACCCCATATCCCGGATCAGCTTGATTTGTGGGATCCCAGTGCCTGCTGGTTATGAATTCAATAAGACTTACACCATTCTTAATAAAGGATTGCAATCCTTTTGAACCAAGGAAAATCGTAATTGAAATCGTTGTCGCAATCATTACGGCTGCACAAAAAAGAACAATTACTTTCCCTCTAACTTCACCATTCATCCATTTTTTTTCAGATTTTAATAATCTGTCTTTAGCAGGAACCAAATTTTCCATACTATAAAACACCCCTAAATTACAGCATATTAGGGTAAAAACTCTCCCGAGTTTTTACCCCCTCTTCATTATCGAAGTTTATTTCTTTGTCACTTTACCAGTAGCGTCACGTTCTACTTCCATCTTATTTACAGGAAGGTAACCTTGTTGTTTTACGATAGAGGATTGAATTTCATCACTCATCATATAATCAAGAAATGCTTTTGCAAGGTCAGTTGCTTCGCCTTTTGTATACGCGTGCTCGTAAGCCCAAACAGGGAATTTACCAGTTTGTACATTTTCAGATGTTGGTTTAACACCATCGATAGAAAGTCCAGTAACAGTGTCGTCAGTTAAGTATGAGAATGCAAGGTAACCAATTGCTCCAGGAGTTTCGTTGATAATCTTTTTAACTGTATTTGAAGCATCTTCTGTAATTCCTTGGGCAGGTGTTGCACCATCAAGTGCTAACTTATTGAATACAGCACGTGTACCAGATGAATCCGGACGGTTTACAAGAACAATTTTTTGGTCCTCTCCGCCAAGTTCTTTCCAGTTTGTAATTTTGCCAGTGAATACTTTAATCAAATCGTCTTTTTTAATATCTTTAATGCCAACCTTAGGATTTACCGCAGCTGTAATACCAACTACTGCTACTTTATGATCTTGCAACTGATCAGCAGGCATGTTCTTTTCTTCAGCAAAAAGGTCAGAGTTACCGATTTGTACCGCACCTTGTGCAACCTGTGATAAGCCTGTACCAGATCCGCCGCCGTTTACTTGGATGCTAACTTTTGGATTTTCGTTCATAAACTTTTCAGCAGCTGCTGCAGCTAAAGGTTGTAATGCAGTTGAACCAGAGATTACCAATGAGCCGGAGAGTTCCTTTTTCTGCTCATTTGTATTTTTAGAAGCGGTATCTGTTTTCGAAGCGCCGCCGCCACATGCAGCCATAATCGCCATTAATGCTGCGATAACCATTGGTAATGCCAGTTTTTTGAAACTCTTCATTTTCTTTGTTTCCCCCTAATTTTGGTCGTTTTGTTTTACATTTATAGATTAACGGATTAGTATTAACCGAGTTTTAACCGTATGTAAATGTTTTGTAAATTCGTGTTTTTTATACGAAATTCGTCAATGATACGATCGATGTTGTCGAGAATTGTAAGATTCAAAGAAAAAGAAAAAACCTGTCTAATTAAAAAGACAGGTTTTTTCCCTTTATTGTGCTTGTGTATTTACTTGAACTGCTTGGTTTGGGTCCGTATTTTGGACAATAGCATTAGAGGAAGGCAGGTTTTGATTTGCCTGCTGACGCTGTTTCTTTAAGTTAAAATAAGCATCCAGCACTCTGCGGCCAATGTTTCCGTTGATCGTTGGACCCGAATTGCCCTGATATGCCCATGGAACTAATACAGCCATGGCAATTTCCGGATTATCATAAGGAGCAAACGTTACTAGGCTTAAATTCATCACTTCAGGCGGCTCTTTCCCAAACTTTTTACGGTCGGGACCGTCATAGAAAGCCTGTGCGGTACCTGTTTTTGCTGCAGGACTGTAATCCACTCCAGCAAAGTAATGGACGGCAGTACCATCGCCAACCTGTGCAACCATCCGAAATCCTTCCTGAACACGTTTAATCCAATCATCCTGAGCATTCACTTTATTTAAGATTTTTGGCTGAATTTCTTCTACAAGCGGTCCGAGCAAATTGTTATTGCCTGATGGTTCCCGAATTTCCTTGACGAGATGCGGCTGCACACGATAGCCGCCGTTAGCGATCGCTGAAACATATTGCGCCAGCTGCATCGTTGTATAGGTATCATACTGCCCAATCGCAAGGTCCAAAAGCAAACCAGGTTTTCTTTCCGGTCCTTTAAATCCTGCCGTTTCATTCGGCAAATCAATTCCCGTTAGAGTCCCCAATCCAAACTGGCTGAACGATTGGCGCATTGTGTCAAAAGTATTTAAGTTCAATGGCAACGGCTGATTTGGAGCATAGTGCCCCCCTGCCATGGCGATAACCGTTTTCCACATATATACGTTTGAGGAAACCTGCAGTGCCCTTAAATCATTAATCGTACCGAACGTTTTCCAAGATTTTTTAACAGGGGTATTTTTAATCATTAACGGTTCATCGACCTGAGTTGATCCAGGCTTTATCGCACCGGTTTCATATCCTGTCAAAATGGTGGCACCCTTTACGGCAGATCCTACGTTATAGGATGTTGTAATATTGCCAAGGGCAAAATCCTTCAGCACCATTTTTCCTGTGTCCGGGTCTTTTTCAATTTTTTTGCCGGCCATCGTCAATACATCACCGGTATGCGGGTTCATTAACACAACAAAAGCCCGGTCTAACAATCCTGTATTTCCGCTTTGTTTTGCTTTTAAAAGTTCCTCGGAAATAATATTTTCAGCCTGCTGTTGAAGATCCATGTCAATCGTAAGGACGAGATCGTCTCCTCTTTGACCATCCGAAACGGTTTCGGTTGAGAGAATATTACCTGATTTATCGGTAATATTTTTCACTTTGGCTTTTTGACCTTGAAGAACATCTTCATATTCCATTTCCAGATAGCTTTTCCCAACACGGTCATTGCGGCTGTATCCTTGAGCGAGAAATTTATCAAGCTGCTCTTTCGGCAAACCTTCTTCAGAGGAAGAAACGTTGCCCAAAACCGTTTTCAGCGTATCTCCAAATACATATTTGCGCTCCCAATCCGTCGTTGTATCAACGCCTCGCAGCTTCTCAAGATTTTCACTGATGACCGCATATTCTTCAGGTGTAACATCCTTGTTCTTTACAATTTGAGGTGTTAGTGCATACCCGCTGTTCATCTGTCGAAAGATAGCCAAAATGTTTAAATCTTTCTGTGAAAAAGAACCGATATCCTTTTTAGTGATTCGTTTTAATTGCAGATTGTAAATCTGTTTATCATCAAGTTTCTTTTCATCATATAAAGCCCATTCTTTTTTGGTGATCAATGCTTTTGCTTTTGCCGGGTGTTTTAAGATCCAATAATCTTTTTTGTCCCGGTCACGTATTTTCTTTGTATCAAGAGAAATTAAGTTTCCTAGTTTTTTTGCAATCTGAAGCATATCCTTCGTATTGGCATTTTGTCCTTTTGTAAACGTAACCGCATTTAATGGGGTATTATCAACGATAACCTTTCCATTGCGATCATATATTTTCCCGCGCGGCACCGGATTGTTAATAGTGACATTATCGGTTCTTTGGACTTCTCGGTTGTAATCTTCGCCGTAGACAATCTGGACAACGCCTAATCTAAGAATCAATGCGCAAAACAGCAAAAATACAGCAAAGAATAACATGTTTAAGCGGAACGAAACACGTTTTTTCTTTTTTTTCGGTTTATTATTCAATGGAAAATACCACTTCCTTTTTAAAACATACAATAGCACAATCTATATTTTAAAAGAAAACTAGTATTTTTACCATAAGGAACCCTTGCCAATTAAAGAATTAAATAAATGCCCCATTTCAGATAGTTTTTTGACCTTTATCAGCTTTGAAGTTTAATTCGGTACTAGATTGGGATCGGATATTTGTACAACAGCCTCGGTTGAAGGAAGGTTTTGATTTGCACCTTGACGCTGTTTCTTTAAATTAAAATACGAATCTAGGACTCTTCGGCCAATGTTGCCATTTACAGGAAGAGTTTGATTGCCTTGATATGCCCATGGAACGAGAATGGCCATCACAATTTCGGGTTTATCGAATGGCGCAAAGGTAACAAGACTTAAATTCATCACTTCCGGAGGCTCTTTACCAAAATTTTTACGCTCCGGTCCGTCATAGAAAGCCTGTGCTGTCCCTGTTTTTGCTGCTGGGCTGTAATCGACTCCGGCAAAGTATCCTGCGGCTGTCCCCGGTTTTACTTGAGCAACTCTTCTAAGCCCCTCTTGAACGTGTTTAATCCAATCATCCTGGGCATTGATTTTGTTTAATATTCTTGGCTGAATCTCTTCTATAATCGGGCCAAGCCGGCTGTTTTCGGTTGATGGCTCGCGAATCTCTTTCACAATATGGGGCTGTACCCGATATCCACCGTTGGCAATCGTTGATATATATTGGGCTAATTGCATGTTCGTGTACGTGTCATACTGCCCAATCACAAGGTCCAAAAGCAAACCCGTTTCTTGTCTGATCGGCCCTTTAAACCCAACCGTTTCGTTAGGAAGATCAATTCCGGTTAAGGTTCCAAGTCCATACTGGCTGAACGAATGCCGTATAGTATTAAATGTATCTAATTTCAGCGGCAACGGCTGATTCGGAACATAGCGCCCTCCCGCCATCGCAATGACCGTTTTCCACATATAAACGTTTGAAGAAACTTGCAAAGCAGTTAAATCATCAATTCTGCCGAAAGTTTCCCAAGATTTCTTTACTTTCGTTCCTTTTATGTAAAGCGGTTCATCTAATTGATAATCACCTGGTTTAATCGCCCCGGTTTCGTAGCCTGTTAAAATGGTGGCCCCTTTAACGGCAGACCCAACATTATAAGAAGTCGTAATATTGCCAAGAGCAAAATCACGCATTTCAGACCTTCCTGTTTCCTGATTCTTTGCAATTTGCTTACCAGCCATTGTTAAGATTTCCCCGGTATGCGGATCCATCAATACAACAAAAGCTCGATCAAGTAAAGCCGTGCCTTCATGCTGTTTCGCTTTTGCAAGTTCGTCAGATAGAATGCTTTCAACTTGCTGCTGCAGGTCCATGTCAATCGTCAGAACGAGATCGTCGCCCCTTTTTCCTTCGGTGACAGATTCTGTGGAGACAATATTTCCCGACTTATCGGTTATATTTTTCAATTTTGCTTTTTGGCCTTGAAGCACATCTTCATATTTCTTCTCAAGGTAGCTTGTACCAACGCGGTCATTGCGGCTATATCCCTGAGCTAAATATTTATCGATCTGTTCTTTAGGCAGTCCTTCTTCGGAAGAAGATACATTTCCCAGAACCGTTTTAAGGGTTTCACCAAAGACATACTTTCGTTCCCAGTCCATTGTGGTATCCACCCCCGGGAGCTTCTCAAGATTTTCACTGATGATGGCGAATTCCTGCTGCGTCACATCCTTATTCTTTACCAATTGCGGGGTTGACGCATATCCGCTGTTCATTTGGCGAAAAATCGCTAGAATTTTCAAGTCTTTCTCTGAAAAATGACTAATATCCTTTTTGCTGATTCTTTTTAACTGAAGACTATATACCTGTTTGTCATTCAGCTTCTTTTGATCGTATAATTCCATTTCTTTTTTCGTGATTAATTTTTTTGCTTTTTTAGGATTCTTCAAGATCCAATAATCTTTTTTGTCCCGGTCACGAATTTTTGAAGTATCAATTGCAATTACATTAGAAAGTTTTTCGGCAATTTCAAGCATTTCCTTTTGGTCTGAATGTTTTCCCTTCGTATAAGTAATGGTGTTTAATGGTGTATTATCGACTATGATCTTTCCATTCCGGTCATATATTTTTCCGCGTGGCACCGGATTGTTGACATCTACATTTTCGATTCTTTGAATCTCTCGTTTAAAATCTTTACCGTATACGATTTGAATAACTCCCAATCTGAGAATTAACACAGAAAACAATAAAAAAACACTCAAAAAAAAGATGTTCAAGCGTTTTGCTATTCGTTTTTTCTTATGTTTCGGTTTATCTTTCAACAGAAACTACCCCATCCTGTTTCACACGTTATTTATTATCAATATTTTACAAAATAATTCTAATTCTGTATATAAATAACCAATTTTGTAATAAAGAAAACTCGCCGATTGGCGAGCCCCTTCAGGGCGAAGACAGAGGCGTAGTTCACCGAAAAGCACAGCTTTTCGGTTGCGAAGCTTATGCTCACGAGGCGTTCCTTAGTGCACTTATGCGTAATCAGAATTTATGGAAATAAATTCTGATTAGCTAAAAAAACACAATAAGTTAATTCACTTATCGTGTTCTTACATGGAAGGCAGCCGAACTTTTTTTATAAATAAATAAATGCATGTGTGACCTGCTCCTAAAATTAATAAAAGAACCGGGATGCTCTTATCTTCATTAAAGAAAGTAATTGCTCCAAGGAACATTAAGATGGAGATAATCCTGCCTATATTTAAAAATATTTCGCGGACAACAATATATTCAATTCTCATTTCAGCCGCTTTCCAGCCGGTCCCGATTACATCGTATGTGGTTGATATGTAAGGAACAAGCAGCACCGGATAGGCCACGGCAATTACTGCTGCATACAGGATCAGCTTGACGAAATTAATGTCCCAAATAATTAAAAAAATCGCCGCATATAAAGCAATTCCTCCTAATAATACAGCCTTCTTCCGATCGTTTTTTTTGATAAGGCGGGCTGCCAAATAATAAGCAATAAACGATATACCGGAATTTATCAGCCCGTATGTACCTAGTGCTAGCTCACTCCCTGTGGATACATATACAAAGACAGAAATGACAAATAAAAACGTTCCTTCACGGAGTCCTTGAAAAAGGTGGGCATTTGTTATATGGCGCCAATTTTGATTATTTTTCCGTTCCTGCCAGATCCGCTGAAAGCAGTAATCACCATTTGCCGGACGAGGTTTTAAAGAAAAGCTTAAAAACACTGCGAGAGAGAAAAGTGCCAATGATAAGCCAAATACAATTGAATAGCCGGTGAATTTCTCCAATCTGGTAATGATAAATCCCGCTGCGATCGGTCCGATCATTCCTCCCGTTGAGGAAAGAATCCCCAGAAAACCGTTAAAGAAATCTCTTGTTTCCGGCTCGGTTATTTCAAATGTCAGCACATTATAGGCAAGCCAGTAAAACCCGTAACCAACCCCAAGTAAACTTCCTAATAAAAGCAGGTACTTTGCAGCATGGGTGCCGGCAAAAAGAACCATCAGGTAAAAAAAAGCTAAAAAAATAACACCAATTCGAAGAACGATTACTCTGTCGATTTTTTTTGCCCATCTTCCCGCTAAAATAAAGGTGATTGGCTGAAGAACGACAATCGCTAAATTGTAGAGAGCTAAGTCAGAAAATTCACCGGTTTGTTTCCATAAATAAATATTAACAAATGTATTCGA
This sequence comes from uncultured Bacillus sp., assembly GCA_964484065.1. GTDB lineage: Bacteria > Bacillota > Bacilli > Bacillales > Cytobacillaceae > JAEVLT01. The sequence continues at coordinate 97,393 of CAZAEW010000002.1, read as the reverse complement.
AAGAGCCACACTCAACGAATATAAACCGCCAATCGTTAACAGCAATAATAAATCTTTATTTAATTCGACGTCACCAATGAACTTATATTTTTTTACCATAACGACTCCCCTTTTTCATATGGGTAGTCTTCAACCTGACGCCCTGACTTATTCATTTTGTGTAAAAGAAAAAACAAAAAGCAGCCGATTGGCTGCTTTTTGCACTGTATTCATTATTTAGCTGCATTATAGCGTTTTGAAACTTCGTCCCAGTTAACAACATTCCAGAATGCTGTAATGTATTCCGGACGACGGTTTTGATATTTTAAGTAGTAAGCATGCTCCCATACATCAAGAGCGAGTACTGGAGTTTTACCCTCTGATAATGGAGAATCTTGGTTTGCTGTGCTTGTAATTTCTATTTGGCCGTTATTAACAACAAGCCATGCCCAGCCGGAGCCAAAGCGGCCAGTAGCAGCTTTGTTGAATTCATCTTGGAAGTTTTCAAAGCTTCCGAATTTTGCTGTGATAGCATCAGCTAATTCTCCTGTTGGCTGACCGCCGCCATTTGGTGATAAAAGCTGCCAGAAAAGAGAGTGGTTTGCGTGTCCGCCGCCATTATTGCGCACTGCAGTACGGATAGATTCCGGCACCGCATCCAAATTAGCAACGATCTCTTCAACTGTTTTAGATAATAACTCTTGGTTCCCTGCAATTGCATTATTTAAATTGGTTACATATGTGTTGTGATGTTTTGTGTGATGAATAGTCATCGTTTCCTTGTCAATGTGTGGTTCAAGTGCATCGTATGCATAAGGTAATTGTGGTAATTCAAATGCCATTTTTAAATCCTCCTATGTTTAAACATTTTTTCAGCTAAAATCCCATTCTAGAATTGTTATGATTTTAGAATGGTTCTAAAGCTCTTGAGCATAGATTACCAAAGTTGGGTAATCGTTTCAAATGAAAAGCTCTGCTCCAACATAAATAAAATATCCATTTTCAAAAATTTTATACCGATTATTTCTCCAGCACGGCTGCTTGTGAAAAATTCAATAAAATGTCACAACCAGAAAAACAGCACTCTGTCAGCGATTTTTGTCATACCTGGCCTTTTTTGGCCGTTCATCCAGACTCTGATTCTATTGACATGTTGCATATAAATCTTTTAAATCAATAGTAGGAGAAAGAGGAATGAAAGGGGTACTAAAGATGCAGAATGACAGCGTTTCCTTATATCGTTTATTGGTGCAGTTTTTTGAGGATACAGAGCAGATTCAAAAAATAAAAGCAGGAACAGTGCTCTTTCAAGAAAAAGATCCTGTGGAATATATATATTTAATTCTAAAAGGAAGCATTTCCATCGGCCGTGTTCATATGAGGGGCAAAGAATTTATTTTAAAAATTCTGCACAGCCGGGAGATTTTAGTAGAGTATCAGCTATTCGCCGAAAATCCATATTATTCTTTCTTTGCGAAAACTTTATCAGACTGCGAATTTCTTGCCGTTAAAAGAAGTAAGTTCGAGGAGTATATTAAAAATGACCCACAAGCCATTAATTCTTTGGTAGCTTGGCTCAGCACCGGCTATTTGAAAGCACAGATGAAATGTCAGGATCTGATAATGAATGGGAAAAAAGGCGGTTTATACTCCATTTTAATTAGACTTTGCCATTCCTACGGGATTCCAACGGAAGAAGGGATTCTGATTGACATACCTATTACTCATCAAGAACTGGCTAATTTAACCTATGGAACAAGAGAAGTGATCCAGCGGTCCTTAAAGGAATTGCGGGAGAAAGATGTTATTTATTATGACCAGCAGAAATTTATTGTTAAAAAGCTAAACTACTTACGACATTCCGTTGATTGCCAAAATTGCCGGAATGAAATTTGCGGGCTTAATTAATAGAAAAAAAACAAAGCAACTTCCCGGGAAGCCAAATGTGAAAAAAGCTTTTCCGGGAAGTTTTTATTTACCTAAATCTAAGCTAAAAAAAGCAATTCTTGTTAATCATTGTTAACAAGGCTAAAATATAATGGAAGTCTTTGTATAAAGGTGGTTTTGATGAATATTTTCAAACAATTTTATAAGAGCACTTATTCACCGAAGGATATAGCGTCTTTCCGCTTTCAAGGCATAGGAAAAACGATTTTATTTATCTTCTTTCTTACCCTTGTTTCAATCCTGCCATCGATCTTTTTCTTAGGCACAGCAATTACGGATGGAATTGATACAGCTAAAAGTGTGATTAAAGACCAGCTGCCGGCATTTGCCATAGAAAATGGCCGATTAAGCGCAGAAACAAACGCACCCGTTACGATAAATAAGAAAAACTTTACGATTGTCTTAGATCCAACCGGATCTGTCTCTGAAAAAGAGCTGGAAGGGACAGACAATACCTTCGCCATTTTAAAAAATGAATTTGTTTTTCTTGCCGGCGGACAAACAAATACATATGACTATGCCATGTTCAATGACATGAACATAACCAGTAAGGATCTCCTGAACTTCCTTAACACACTTAGTGACTTGAAAATGATCATCATCCCGGGAATCTCACTGTTTCTTTATTTATTTTCCAGTGCAGCCAGTTTTGTTGAAGTCACTATTTTTGCCCTCTTTGGGCTGTCTTTAAAAAACTTGGCTGAGCGAAGATTGAATTACCGCCAGTTATGGATTATGACAGCATACGCTGAAACTTTACCAACACTATTTTTTACGATTATGGCCGCAGTAAAAACAACTGTTCCTTGGGGCTTCCTGTTAAATTGGTTTGTCGTCGTGGTTGTATTATTTTTGGCTATTAACGAAACCCCAAAACCAAAAAAAATCAGCTAAAAACGCAGCTAGAGCTGCGTTTTTTCTTCTATGTACAGATGGACAAGCATATGGTGTAAAAACCGCTTTATTGGAGGCTTGTTCCATATGAAGAAACTAGTAGGACTCCTGTTATTCATCTTAATCATCTATTGTATTTATTTCGACATGACTGTCGGTACATTGCCACATGATCATTCACAAAAAGCGGTAACAGAAACGATTGAAAAACCTGACTCCACTATCCCTTATTTTGAGGCAAGCGTGGAGCCTGGAGACACACTCATCACCATTGTTGAACACAAACTTGGAAGGCCGCTGAATGTTTCAATGGATAAATTAATTCGTGATTTTCAAACCCTTAACCCAGGGCAGCCTGCCAATCAAATTCAAATCGGAAAGACATACCGGTTTCCGTATTATAAGGAATAAATTCCTTTTGTTGGGAGTTCCACCCCTTCTTCTTGTCAAGATGGCTTATTGACTGCTACAATAAAAACAAATTGATCATTATTAGAATCGCATTTTTAAAGGAGAGCGAATTCCACGTGAGTGAAATTATAAATCGAACCCAAACCCGTCCTATTAAGGTGGGGAATTTAACCATTGGTGGAAATAATGAAATTATCATTCAAAGTATGACGACAACAAAGACACATGATGTAGAAGCTACAGTTGCTCAAATCAAACGTCTAGAAGAAGCTGGATGTCAAATTGTCAGGGTTGCCTGTCCGGATGAACGGGCCGCAAATGCGATTCCTGAAATAAAAAAAAGAATTAATATTCCGCTAGTTGCCGACATTCATTTTGATTATAAATTGGCCCTTAAGGCCATTGAAGGCGGTATCGATAAAATCCGGATTAATCCCGGAAATATCGGAAAACGGGAAAAAGTTGAAGCGGTTGTAAAAGCAGCGAAAGAACGAGCGATTCCTATTCGAATTGGTGTAAATGCCGGCTCTCTTGAAAAACACATCCTTGAAAAGTATGGGTACCCTACAGCTGACGGCATGGTGGAGAGTGCCCTTCACCACATTAAAATTCTCGAGGATTTGGATTTTCATGACATTATCGTTTCGATGAAAGCATCCGATGTAAATTTGGCCATTGAAGCATATGATAAAGCTGCCCGGGCATTTGATTACCCGCTGCATTTGGGTATTACGGAATCAGGTACGTTATTTTCCGGAACAGTAAAAAGCGCTGCAGGACTTGGAGCTATAATTAGCAAGGGAATTGGAAATACCATCCGTATTTCTCTAAGCGCTGATCCGGTTGAAGAAATAAAGGTTGCCAGAGAACTGCTTAAAGTCTTTGGGCTTTCATCCAACGCAGCCACTCTCATTTCCTGCCCTACCTGTGGAAGAATTGAAATTGATTTAATCAGCATTGCAAATGAAATTGAAGAATACATCCAAAAAATTAAGGCTCCGATCAAAGTAAGTGTTTTAGGATGTGCGGTAAATGGACCTGGGGAAGCTCGTGAAGCAGATATTGGAATTGCAGGGGCCCGCGGCGAAGGTTTATTATTCCGGAAAGGCGAAATTGTCCGCAAAGTTCCAGAGGCTGATATGGTTGAAGAACTTAAAAAGGAAATTGATAAAGTTGCGGAAGAATATTTTCTTAAATCTCAAACAAAGTAATCAAATTTTCTTATACCAGGAAGAAACCCGGTTTTGCTGACCGGGTTTCTTTTTTTGCTCCTATACCAGAATATTGTAAAGAATGTTCGTCCAAGGACTTTATTTTTTGAGCCAATCATTAAAAAAACGGGATAACAAAGATACCGATGACAATGGAAACAACTCCAATTCCGATTGCCCACGCACCAAGACCCTCTGCTCCCTTAGCTCTAGCCATAAACCCTAAAACGATTCCTGCAGCACCGAAAATAATAGGCATGACAAACAGGGAAAGTATGGATAATGCCAGGGCCAAAAAACCCGTTCCAGTGCCGGCTTGGCCCCGGTCCCTTCCCTTTAAGTCATCAAAGCTCCTTCTCCTTCCAAGTGAAACAGGTGCTGCGATTTCCGCAGCTGTTTCTTCACGAAGGCTGGCTCTATCGTTCGGGATATCCTCATCCATATGTCTGTGTTGATCCTGATCTGCCACAATCATCCCTCACTTTCAGTTTTAGGAGCATTATTATTGTTTGCAGGGCTATTTATTTTAGTATGTTAATGTTTGGATGTCCTGTTATTCTTTCTTTTATAACATTTACTTCAGCGTTTTTAATCTTTTTGATAAAATAAGATTGCATATTGGAACTTAAAGGAGTTATTTCATAATGAAAAAAAAGTTTGGAATTGACATCGATGGAACGGTAACATCTCCAGCATCGCTCCTCCCGTTTATCAATAAAGCATTCGGGCTGAATGTTACGCTTGAAGATGTAAAACAATATGATTTAAATCCCATTGTGAATGTTTCGAAAGAAGAGTTTGCTGATTGGTTTATGAAAAATGAACCGATCATTTATGCAGGCTCCCCGATAGCTGAAGATGCTGCAGAAGTATTGAATAACTGGAAAAATACTTATGAACTTTGTTTTATTAGTGCCCGAGGTTCCCACCTTCTTGATGTCACCAAAAAATGGTTTGATGACCATCATTTATTTTTTGATAAAATTGAATTAATTGGAACTCACAATAAAGTAGAGACTGTCAAAAAGCATCATGTAGATATTTTCTTTGAAGATAAACATGATAATGCAATTGAAATTCATGAGGAATGCAAGATCCCTGTTCTCCTGTTTGATACACCTTATAACAGAGATCCAATTCCTGAAGGTGTTATTCGTGTTTACAATTGGATAGAAGCATATAATTGGGTAGAAAATTGGGTAAAAGAAAAACGGCTTGTTTAAAAAGCCGTTTTTTTTATAAGAAAAGTATAAGTTTAGACTTCGAGAAATGTCTAGCTTCAGCGCCTAGCCCCTCAGGGTCAAATAACCTTCGGCATAAAAAGTCAAAGGGCGGACTTTTTTTGCCAGAACATTTGACCATCGGGGCTGAGCACTAAGGGATGCTACTTTGATATTGCATCGCAAGAACAAGCTGTGCTTGTTCTGAAGGCGCTTGCGCTTTTCTTAATGGCAATCAGGACATTTTCCGTATATCTCGAATTTATGTCCCGAAATATCGTAGCCTTTTAAGCTCTCGTTTAAATCACCCATCGGACAAGTTTCAATTTCTTTTGTCTTGCCGCAGTCAAGACATATAAAATGGTGATGATGATGGTGTCCCGAGCATGTAAACCGAAAATGTTTTTCCCCATAAAGCTCTGTCATTTCTAGAATTCCTAAGTCAACAAATAAGGATAAATTTCGGTAAATGGTATCGAAGCTTAAACCGGGATAGCTGTCTTTTAATAATTCAAGAACATCCTTTGCTGTTAAATATTTATTATGGTCAGCGAATAATTTTAGAAGTTCCTCTCTTTTTCCTGTATATTTATATCCTTTTTCTTTTAAACATAAAAGTGCTTCATCTACATTCATCTTCCACACCTCTTTAATGCATCTGCCTTTGCATTAATAGCTTTTTATATAATATGGCGGCAATTAAAATAAGTACAGCAATCATCACGATTGAACCACCTGGTGCCAAATTTAAGTAATAGGCTGTAAATAGCCCTCCCAGAACAGAAATTTCCCCAAAAATAATGGACATAAAAATGGTCTGCTTAAAGCCTTTTGCAATCCTTATGCTTGCAGCAACCGGCAGTGTCATTAATGAGGAGACTAATAAAATTCCCACAATTCTCATCGATGCAGCAATCACAAGAGCAACCATCACGATAAAGAAAAAATGAATGGTTTTAGCTGCTATGCCAGATGCTTTCGCATATTCTTCATCAAATGAAAGCAAAAATAATTCTTTGTATAAGGAAATGACGAGTAAGATAACAAAAATGCTGATAATCAAAATAACCCATAAATCCGTACGGCTGACGGCCGATACGCTGCCAAATAAATAACTGAATAAATCCGTATTAAACCCATTGGCAAGGGAAATAAAGATGACTCCGAGCCCAATACCGCTTGAAAGAATGATCGGAATGGCAAGCTCTTGATAATGCTTATATACTCCCCGTAATTTTTCAATAAATAAAGAGCCCCCAACAGAAAAAGCCATTCCAAGATAGAGCGGATTAAGGCCGCTTAATGGAGCAAATGATTTTTCAAGGAGAAGGCTTGCCGCAATCCCTGCGAGTGTTACATGACTGAGAGCATCAGCAATTAACGATAGTCTTCTGACAACGATAAAAACTCCCAGTAATGGTGCAAGTGCACCAATTAAAAGCCCTGTAAGAAAGGCATTTTGCAAAAATTCATAATGAAAAATCCCCAGCATCATTTAATAACCCCTTCATGTTCATGGTGATGTGAAAGCAGTTGAACATGATGACCATAAAAATCAGTCATTCCCTCAATTCCAAGCTTTTCAAATTCCTTTGTGTTGCCATGAAAATACAAATGTTTATTGAGGCAGGCTACATGGCTGACTTTATCGGAGATTGTTCCAATATCATGCGTCACCAATAGAAGCGTAATAAGATGATTTTTATTCAAATCAACCAGCATTTGGTAAAAGGTATTAACATTTTTGGCATCTACCCCAACCGTCGGCTCATCTAAAATTAATATTTCCGGTTCGCTGACAAGCGCGCGTGCGATAAAAACCCTTTGCTGCTGTCCTCCGGATAATTCGCCAATATTTCGGTTTTTAAACTTTTCCATTCCCACCGCCTCTAATGCATGAATGACTTTTTGTTTATCCTCTTTTGCCAAAAAGTGAAATAAACCCAGCTTTTTCGTCAATCCGCTTGAGACGACTTCTGAAACGGTAGCAGGAAATCCTGTATTAAAGGAGTTAGCCTTCTGTGAAACATAGCCGATTTTTTCCCATCCTTTGAAGCGGCTGCTATCTTCACCGAATAAACTAATTTTTCCTTTTTGCAGTTTCAAAAGACCCAAAATTAGCTTCAGCAAAGTGGATTTCCCCGATCCATTTGGACCTACAATCGCTAAAAAAGCCCCTCTAGGAACGGCAAGATTAATATTTTCTAACACAATATCTGATTCATAACGATAAGTTAATTCCTTTATTTCTAATATTATTTGTGCTGTCATTGGCACTCACCTTTAATTAAGAATCATTCCGATTTAACAAAAAGTAGTATACAGTAAGTTATCAGAAAAGTAAAGAATCCTAAAGAAAACTCGCCGATTGGCGAGCATTAAGGCGAAGACAGAGTCGCAGTTCACCGAAAAGCACAGCTTTCCTGCTGCGATGCTTATGCTCACGAAGCGTCCCTTAGTACCCTTAAGCGTACAGGTAAAGGGGTGAATGAAAACATAAAACAACTAGTCACTTTCCCTCCTTACACACATACATTAAGATGAAGGAGTGATGAATGTGAAGATTTTTGAAAATATCATTAATCATAAAATCAATCAAATCACTACAGATGAGCTATTAAAGTATGCCGAACAATATAACATAACCGTTAAACGGGAGCATGCCAAAAAAATTGCTGATTATTTAAGAGGAAAGCAGGTAAATATTTTCGACAGCAGTCAGCGGGCAGCCCTAATAAAAGAAATTGCCAAAGTCGCAGGAGCGGGAACAGCTAAAGAAGTAAATAAACTATTCCTTCAGCTTATAAAATAGAAAAGCGCAGAGCCGTTTCCCTGCGTTTTTCTATTTGGTTAGGATCCCATAATTAAATCCAGCACGTTTTCATTAAATTTCTGCCCGCGAAGCATCTCTATTTCAAAACGATATGGAGGTTTTTTATTATTTTTATCTTCACCGACAAATGGAGTCTCTAAAATCTTCGGAATATCTGCTAATTGCGGATGATGGACAACATAGCTCAATGCCGCAAAGCCAATATGCCCAAAGCCAAGATTTTCATGACGGTCTTTTCTCATCCCGATTGAATTCTTGCTGTCATTGATATGAAGAACCTTTAAACGCTCGATGCCAATAATCTTATCAAACTCATTTAAAACACCGTCAAAATCCTCGGCTACCTTATAACCGGCATCATGTGTATGACAAGTATCAAAGCAAACAGACAGTTTATCATTATAATTGACGCCATCAATGATCATCGCCAGTTCTTCAAATGACTTTCCGCATTCGGAACCTTTTCCGGCCATCGTTTCAAGCGCAATTTGAACCTTCTCTTTTCCAGTTAATACTTCATTTAAACCTTCAATAATTTTTTTAATTCCCGCTTCTGTCCCCGCTCCCACATGGGCCCCGGGATGAAGGACAATCTGCCTTGCTCCCAAGGCTTCAGTCCTTTCGATTTCGGAGCGAAGGAAGGATACACCTAATTCAAAAGTAGCCGGATTTGAAGTGTTTCCGATATTAATGATGTAGGGGGCATGGACAACAATATCCACAATGCCGTTTTGTTCCATGTGTTTTTTGCCGGCATCAATATTAAGCTCTTCAATCTTTTTCCGCCTTGTATTCTGGGGTGCCCCTGTGTAGATCATAAACGTGTTGGCACCGTAGGAAACAGCCTCCTCGCTTGCGGCCAGAAGCATTTTCTTGCCGCTCATTGATACATGTGATCCAATTTTCAACAACACTACCTCACCCTTTGCTTATTTTTTCTTGCTGGTTAATCTCTTTTGTCTTTTTCGAATCTGATCGATTTCTGACTGCATTTTCTTTTTATATCCCGGTTTAACTTTTTGCGGTTTTCGAACAATTGACTTGGCAAGTTTGTCAATTTCATCCTCTTGCCGCTTCCGGGATTTCCGCCTGTTCCTGTCATCAATTTCGACGAATTCATTATCTTTTATATCCACGTTCTTAAACTCAATCCCAAGCTTCTCTAAACGATTCAAAGCATCTTCGTCTGATAGTTCATAAATCGTCAGGGCTGTACCTGACATGCCCGCTCTTGCTGTTCTGCCGACACGATGAATATAGAAATCAAGATCAGCTGGCAATTCATAATTGATGACATGACTGACACCTTCAATATCAATTCCTCGTGCAGCCAAATCCGTGGCCACGATGTACTGATATTCTAATTCCTGAATCTGTTTCATCATCTTTTTTCTTTCCCGCGGATTCAGGTCTCCATGTACCCTTCCGACCTTCAAGCCCTTTTCGGTTAAATAATCGGCCACTTCCTCCGCCATCTTTTTTGTATTGGTAAAAACAAGAGCCAGATATGGATTAAATAACAGCAAGGCTTCCCGAACCAATTCTTTTTTACTGCGGTGCCTTGACGGAATTAGATAATGCTGGAGATTCTCCGCGGCAATATTTTTTGATTTTATTTGCACAAAAGCGGGATTTTCCATGTACTTTTTTAAAAAAGGCTTTAGCTTCTCCGGAATCGTTGCCGAAAATACTAACATCTGCAGGTCTGCGGTCATTTTTGCTGCAACCTGATCGACATCTTGAATAAATCCCATATCAAGCATCATATCAGCTTCATCCACAACAAGAATTTTTGCCGTATGAATAAAAAGCGCCTGATCATTCACGAGATCTTTAATTCTTGCTGGGGTTCCAACAACGATCTGCGGCTGTACCTTCAGTTTTTCAATGGTCCTCTGTTTATCTGTTCCCCCAATGTAACAACGGACCATAGGAGGATTTTCTTTGGCATGTTCGGTTATTTTTAAAATTTGCTGATAGATTTGAGTTGCTAATTCCCTTGTCGGTGCTGTAATAACTGCCTGAACCTCTTGGTGCGTAGGATTGATTTTCTCTAGCAGCGGAAGAACATAGGATAGCGTTTTGCCTGTCCCAGTCTGAGATTGTCCAATTGCGCTCTCCCCCTTTAAAATCAAGGGAATCATTCGTTCTTGAATTTCCGTTGGATGGTGAAACCCAACGGTTGTTAAGGCATTTATGATAAACGACTTAAATTGATAGTTTTCAAATTGATTTGCCATTTTATTGACTCCTTATATAGGTGATTTCGAAACCAAATATTCATCCTGTTATTATAGTAAAGATTATCACAAATCTCCACTTTTATTTCATTTATCAGCTTTTACGGTATGACTGCATTTAAACATAAAATTTAAAAAACATGTGATTCACACCTAAACCAATTTCTGTGTGATGCATACCTTAAGGTAACGGAAAAGAGAAAGGAGGGGCATTATGCTGCCACAATTTCCTACGCAAGGCGGAATGGGGCCGCGAATGATGGGACCTCGATTTGGAGCATCAAGAAACCCAATGATGTTTGGAGCGAACAGACCTCCCCAGTTTCCAGCAACGGGCATGAATCGGACACCTCAATTCCCAACGATGGGTTCTATGATGGGACGGACGCAGCAGATGAACCGGGGCGGAGGTCTATTTTCAAGGCTCCTTGGTAGAGGAGCACAGCCTGCAGGTATAAATGGTATGATGGGGATGCAGCAAGCAGGCCGTGCTGCGTCCGGCGGAGGTTCTTTGATGCAATCGCTAAGCAATCCCGGTACACTGTCCAGTTTTTTGAATAATACCCAACAGGTCATTCAAACCGCTCAATCACTGGGGCCAATGATCCAGCAATTTCAACAATACGGATCTCTAATAAGAAATATTCCGGCTATGTGGAAAATTTTCCAAGGGCTTAAAAATGCTCCGGACAGCTCAGAAACAGAATCTGAACATTCTTCAAATAAAACAAAAGATAAGAATAAACAGTCCTCTAAAAGCAGTTCTAAAAAAAGAACTGAAAGTTCTTCACTGGAAAAGAAATCATCAGCATCACATAAACAAAAAAGAAAAACAGACAACCGTTCTGGAACTCCGGAAAAGGTAAAAGGTGCTTCTGTTCCTAAATTGTACATTTAGATCTTATGAATCCTATAGCCCCAATAGGCTGTTATGCTGTTTTTCACAGACAAAGTGTTAAGGGTTTCTTTGTAAACATTCTAGTTATCTTATATAATAATAAAGATGATTTAAGCTTTTATAGGGGGATCCTTAACATGAATGTGATAAAAATATCGCCGCGCGGATATTGCTATGGTGTTGTTGACGCGATGGTTATTGCCAGAAATGCAGCACTTGACAAATCATTGCCGCGCCCTATCTATATACTGGGTATGATCGTTCATAATAAACACGTGACGGATGCGTTTGCCGAAGAAGGAATTATTACGCTTGACGGAAAAAACAGGAAAGAAATTCTTGAAAAAGTGGATAAAGGTACAGTTATCTTTACTGCACATGGAATTTCTCCGGAGGTTCGGGAATTAGCACACAAAAAAGGACTTGTTGCCATTGATGCTACATGTCCTGATGTCACAAAAACACATGACCTGATACAAGAGAAAACAAAAGAAGGATACAAAATCATTTATATCGGTAAAAAAGGACACCCAGAACCGGAAGGAGCGGTCGGTGTAGCTCCGAATGATGTTTATTTGGTTTCGAATACCGATGATGTTGATGCCCTTCAACTTAAGCACGATAAGATTATCGTGACAAACCAAACAACAATGAGCCAATGGGATGTTGCCGATATTATGAAAAAAGTGCAGGAAAAATATCCCCACTCGGAAAGCTATAATGAAATATGCCTGGCCACACAAATCCGTCAAGAGGCTGTTGCTGAGCAAGCAAAAGAAGCAGATGTTTTAATCGTTGTCGGTGATCCAAAAAGCAATAACTCCAACCGGTTAGCCCAAGTCTCCGAGGAAATTGCCGGAACAAAAGCCTACCGGATTGCTGATATTTCAGAACTGGAAATCGACTGGATTAAAGATGCACAAACCGTTGCTGTTACCGCAGGAGCATCGACTCCAACACCGATTACCAAAGAAGTTATCTCATTTTTAGAACAATTTGACCCTGCCAAAGAAGAAACCTGGGAGCGAAAGAAACAAATTCCACTTAACAAAATTTTACCAAAGGTTAAAAACGCCGAATAAAAAAGAACCGGATTCCGGTTCTTTTTTACTTTGTTAAACAGCCAGTTCATTTCGCTCCAGTCAACATTTGCAGCAAAATGATCAAACAGCTTTATCAGCGCCTTTTTGCTAGATAAATTGAAATGGATCCGTGTTCGCTTCAGATGGAATAAATTCAACATCCAGCCCAGCATCCTGGCATAATTTAGCCATTGCAGCGCTGACCCCTTTTTTCATGACCTTTTCGACATTATGGCCGGGGTCAATTAAATTTATGCCAAGCATCATTGCATCATGTGCAGTATGATAGTAAATATCTCCTGTAATATATACATCTGCTCCCTTAAATTTGGCCTGGCTGTAATATTTATTGCCATCTCCGCCAAGTACCGCCACTTTTTTTACAATAGAATGGAGGTCCCCAACAACCCGAACGCGATCGACCTGCAGGGCCGTTTTCACTCTCTCTGCAAACTCTCCTAAGGTTGTTTCTGGTACTGTTCCAATTCTCCCCAGTCCTAACACTTCCCCCTTATTTTCAACAGGATAAATATCAAATGCAGGCTCTTCATAAGGATGTGCTTTAAGCATGGCGGCAATTGCTTTTTTTATTTGGCTTTCAGGAACAATCGTTTCAATCCGAACCTCATCAACGGACTCCATGATCCCCTGCTGCCCGATATACGGGTTTGTATTTTCTCCAGGCATAAATCTGCCTGTCCCGTTTGCAGAAAAAGAACAATGGCTGTAATTTCCGATATAGCCGGCTCCTGCATTCCCGAGTGATTGTCTTACAGCTTCCGCATGTTCAATCGGAACAAATACCACAATCTTTTTTAAGGCCATTTCATGAATGGGAACAAGGACTTCAGGATTTTCGATTTCAAGCGCCGCTGCAAGCAAATCATTAACCCCCCCTTTTGCAATATCGAGATTGGTATGGGCGGCGTAAACAGCAATATCATGCTTTAATAATTTTTCAATCATGATTCCAGGCAGAGAATCGGTAAGTACTTTTTGGAGGGGACGATAGATTGGCGGATGGTGGGCAATAATCAGCTGCACATCCTTCTCTATCGCCTCATCTATCACGTTCTCGAGAACGTCAAGAGTAACCAAAACACGTTCCACTTTTTTATTAAGTCGGCCAATTTGCAGGCCAATCTTGTCTCCTTCCATTGCGATGTTTTTAGGAGAGAATTGTTCAAACAACTGAATGATTTCATAACCATTCGCTTTTTTTCTTTTCATCATAGAGCCTCCTCCACCAAGCCGATCAGCCGAAGAAGTTCCAGTTTTTTATTGGCGGTTTCTTCAGTCGGAGCAGCCTTTTCCAGCTGCTCGCAGATCCGCTTCCAGTTATCTATTTCCATCCGCCATTTTTTTTTGAAAACCTCTGTTTTTTTCTTCAATAAGAAGGGACCAAGCAAAAGTTCGAGCTCTGGATCCTTTTTATAGGGGTTAAATGGTTTTCCCTTTTCAGCCACGAGAATTTCATAAATTTTCCCGTCTTCTTCAAGAATTTCTTCCGCCTTAAGCTCCCAGCTATTTTCCACAAGCCATTTTCGAATGGTAATTGCGCTGATGTTCGGCTGAAGGACAAGTCTCTTTACCAAATCAAGCTTTTGTTTCCCCTTATCGATAATACTTGCAATTAGCGCTCCGCCCATTCCGGCAATAGTTATACAATCAACCTCCCCCGGCTCGAGCACTTCCAATCCATCCCCCATTCGAACAGAAATAATTTCCGTCAGGCCATCTGCAAGAACTTGTCTTTGCGCAGATTCAAGCGGACCGGCCGCAACTTCACCGGCAACCGCAAAGGTTATTTTACTTTTTTTTGCTAAATAACAAGGCAAGTAAGCATGATCTGATCCTATATCCGCTAATCTGGACCCTTGAGGAACAAAATTGGCAACCCTCTCAAGGCGTTCTGACAATTTTTCCGTATTCAAATTTTCCACCACTGCTTTCAATAAAGTGAAACTTACTATTTAATAGTATAGAAAAAGTCCTTTACATCTGCAAAGGACTTTTTAATATTCTATTAGTTTTACTGGATTTTTGAAACCCACTCCGCCATTGCCTGTGCTTTATCAGCAGGAACAAGATTCGGCGGCATTCCTTTGTTATTCTTACCTGTAGTAATTTTTTCTTTGATTTGATCGACTGTTAACCTTTTGCCGACACCTTTTAATGACGGACCAGCGCCGCCCTGATACTGATCCCCATGGCAGCCAAGGCATGTGCTTTTGTAAATACCTTCCGGATTCGTTGAGGCTGTCTCTGTTTTTTGCGCAGAAGTTCCCTTATCTTTAGCAGTACTTTTTGCATCACCCAGCCCTTTAAAGGACAATCCGAACATTAAAATGACTCCAAACACCATGATGATCACAAAAGGAATGACAGGATTACGATTCATGAAAATTACCTCCTTATGTAAGAATATTATTTACTAAAATTGTCTAAAAACACCTTTAATTTTACTTGATTATTGGAAAGAAGTAAAAGTACAAAAGTCTGAATTTTTAAAATATTATTAATGAGATTGTTCATTCTTTCAGAGAAGGTTATGGAAGAAATCGAATCCCAAAGAAAAAGACTTAAAGGCCTATTTGCAAAATAAAAGACAATTCAGTAAAATAAAGAATAAATAAGAAAGCGTGTTCATGATCGATACGTAAAAAGAGCCTGACCGCTTTTTAACATTCTTTCAGAAAGTAGCTTCTGGCAAGATTTGTTTTTAAAGTGATCAGACTCCACTGTAAATTCCATTTTGGTTTATTCTAAGAAGTCCTTTAAGCGTTTGCTGCGGCTTGGATGTCTTAATTTTCTTAACGCTTTTGCTTCAATTTGGCGGATACGCTCACGGGTGACCCCAAAAACTTTTCCAACTTCCTCAAGAGTACGTGTCCGGCCGTCATCTAATCCAAAACGAAGCCGCAAAACGTTTTCTTCGCGATCGGTTAAAGTGTCGAGAACATCTTCCAACTGTTCTTTTAACAGCTCATAGGCTGCATGTTCAGAAGGAGAGGTTGCATCCTGGTCTTCGATAAAATCTCCGAGGTGCGAGTCATCTTCTTCACCGATAGGCGTTTCTAGTGACACAGGCTCCTGGGCAATTTTTAAAATTTCCCTGACCTTATCTGGTGTTAAATCCATATCTTCAGCAATTTCTTCAGGACTTGGTTCCCGTCCTAAATCTTGGAGTAATTGGCGCTGAACACGGATTAATTTGTTGATCGTTTCAACCATATGAACCGGAATCCGAATCGTTCGAGCTTGGTCTGCAATCGCTCTTGTAATGGCCTGGCGGATCCACCAAGTAGCATAAGTACTAAACTTATAGCCCTTGTTGTAATCAAATTTTTCAACCGCCTTAATAAGGCCCATATTCCCTTCTTGAATCAAATCAAGGAACAGCATACCGCGTCCAACATATCGTTTTGCGATACTGACGACAAGTCGCAGGTTTGCTTCTGCCAAGCGGCGTTTCGCTTCTTCATCGCCATCTTCAATTCGTTTCGCTAAATTAATTTCTTCTTCAGCGGACAACAAATCAACACGGCCAATCTCCTTTAAATACATGCGGACAGGGTCATTGATTTTAACCCCTGGAGGGACGCTCAGATCATTTAGATCAAACTCATCATCGTCACCCTTTGCCAGCTCTTGGCTGTCAGGATCTGCATCCTCGTCACTTTCGCCAACTAATTCAATGCCTTGATCACCAAGGAATTCATAAAATTCATCCATCTGGTCAGAATCCAATTCAAAATTAGACATTCTTTCAGCAATATCATCATAGGCTAGGACGCCAGTTTTCTTCCCTAATGCAGTTAACTGGGCTTTTACTTGTTCAAAAGTCATTTCGTTTTCAACCTCTTTTGAACGTGCTGATTTTTCAGCCATATGTCCCCCTCCTTCTAAAAATCAATTAGAACATTTACGAACTCAAAACTTATAACAATTTGCGCAATTGGATAATTTCCATCGCAATTGCTGCAGCCTTCTTATAATCCTTTTGTCGTTCCGCTTCCTTTTCTTCAGCTTCTTTTTCTTTTATCTTTAACCATTTTTGGTAATTCAACACCTGTTTGATATAATCCGTTAATTCTTGATCACTTAATTCATCATTGACATCCATCATTTCGATATTAGCTACAATTCTCCGAAGTTTGTCATCTTGAATATAGGTTAAAAATTGGCTGGGATCAGGATCTTGATATTCTTCGTAAAATCCAAATAAATAAGTAATAATGGCTTGATGTTCATCAACGTTTAATACATTTCCCTGCAGTAAATCCTGAACCTTATATGCTGTATCACGGTTTTTTAACATATGATGAATTAAGCGGCGTTCTGCAGTAATATACGCTGGTTTGAGCTCCTGCTTTGGAATGAATTGCAGGCTGCTTTTTTCTTGAGTTTTGCCGATTGATTTTCTTTTTTCGGTAAAAAAATTCTGTTTTTGCTGCTGCTTTAATGCATCATTTAGTGCATCCAATGATAGGGAAAATTCTGAGGCTAACTGTCTTAAATAATGATCTCTTTCAACAGCTTTCGGCAAAGAACTTATTTCTTGTAGTATTTGTTCGATATAAGCCAGCCTATCTCCTTCTGCCTGAAGATTTTTTCCTCTCCTGTAGTAGAAAAATTTAAATGACATCCATGTTAAACTGGCATCAATAACCTCATTGCGGAATTTTTCCGGACCATTTTTTTTAATGTATTCATCAGGATCCTGTCCGTCAGGCATCAATGCTACCTTAATCGAACACCCCGCTTCAGTAAGCAGCCTGCCGGCACGGAAAGCAGCCTCTATACCGGGATTATCAGAATCATAACAAATAATTGCCGTCTGAACGTTTTGGCGAAGAAGAGAAATATGATCATCGGTTAAAGATGTTCCCATTGTCGCGACGCCATTCTCAACTCCGGCACGATCAGCGGAAATAACATCAGCAAATCCTTCAAACAAAACCGCATACTGCAATTTTCTTATTGAAGGTTTCGCCAGTTGAAAATTATATAAAACTTTACTCTTATTAAAGATTGCCGTCTCTGGGCTATTTAGATATTTGGGCTCATTTCCGCCCCCCAGTGCTCTCCCGGAAAAAGCAATCGGTTTTCCATTTCGGTCAAAAATCGGAAACATGATACGATCACGAAACCGGTCAAAATAGGTCCCGTCTCTTTCTCGCTTAATGATCAATCCTGCCTTTTCCATCCATTCAGGCTTAAAATTTCTTTTGGTTAGGAACTTATAGACAAAATCCCAAGAATTAAGGGAATAGCCAATTTGAAATTTATCAATGGATTCTCTGGTAAATCCTCTGGAAAGCAGGTATTCCAGCGCATCTTGGCCTTCCTTTGTGTTCACCAGCAAATGATGATAGAATTTACTTAAGAGCTCATGTGCATCGAACATTTCCTGCAGCTCTTTTGAAATTCGTTTTTCTCTTCCAAGGTCAGAGGAATTAATCTCGAGATCAACATTGGTTTTTTGAGCTAATTTGACAGCAGCCTCTTGAAAAGATAAGCCTTCCAGCTCCATTAGAAAAGTAAAAACGTTTCCGCCTGCCCCGCAGCCAAAACAATGGAAAATTTGTTTATCAGGTGAAACAGAAAATGACGGGGTATTTTCTCCATGAAACGGACATAAGCCGAAGTAGTTTCGCCCTTGTTTTTTTAGTTGAACATAATCACTTATGATCTCAACAATATCAGCAGCATGACGAATTTCATTTAATTTCTCCTCGGCAATTAAGTCTGCCATGTAAACAACTCCATTTTTTACTTAACAGGTATTCTAGATATAACCGCTAGATTCCTGCAAAATCCGACAAAATTTTTGTTAATGTGCTCACAAATTTTGCCCGATCATTGACAATTTCCTCTTTCACCGGGCATGAGCTGGCATCAACACAAATGGTTGGATTCCCATTTTAATAAGTATTAATTCTACATCACTCCGCATATTCCTTCTTCATCATCAAACTTTTAAAAAAGGAAAAATGTCGAATTTTCTTATTGGGCTCTGCCTTGACATCTCACAATAAATAGTTTATTCTTTCCCATGCAAGTCTAAACCTAAAAAGATATATTTTTATCACAATTTTTTATTATAGTACATTTAGTTCCTAATCGCCATCATTTTTTATGTTTTTTTATTGCCAAATCATATATATGTTTAAACTTTCAAAGAAAAAACACATAATCAAAGATTATGTGCTTTTTTAGTTGTTTTGTATTTGATGAAGGATGATATTGGCGGTTTCTTCCACTGCTTTGTTTGTAACATCAATGACAGAACAGTTGATTTTTTTTGTAATAGAATCAAAAAAGGATAATTCATTTTTGATCCGATCAATATTTGCATAGCTGGCACTGTCATTTAAACCCAAAGATCGCAGTCTTTCCCTTCTTATGTTGTTAAGTTTATCCGGGCTTATTTTTAAACCAAAACATTTAGATGATGGCACTTTATATAATTCTTCCGGAGGATCAACTTCAGGAACCAGAGGAACATTTGCCACCTTTAGTCGTTTATGTGCCAGGTACTGTGACAGCGGCGTTTTGGACGTGCGCGAAACCCCAATCAGGACAATATCAGCTTTTAAAATTCCACGCGGGTCCCGGCCATCATCATATTTAACAGCAAATTCGATTGCTTCCACTTTCTTAAAATAATCTTCATCAAGTTTTCTCACAAGCCCAGGTTCACATAATGGGAGCTTCCCTGTAAATAATTGAATTTGGTCCATTAAGGGACCCATTAAATCCACAGCAAAAATCCCGGTTTTTTCCGCCATCTCTCTCATATATTGGCGCATATCCGGTTTCACAAGTGTATAAGCTACCATTGCATGATCCATTTTAATGAGCGAAATAACTTCAGAAATATTTTCTTTATCTTCGACATAGGGAAAAGTTTTGATTTTCATACCTGAGCCGTTGAATTGTGTAATAGCAGCTTTTGTAACTAACTCAGCCGTTTCCCCGACTGAATCGGACACGACATAAATGACCGGCAAACTCATTACCCATGACCAGCTCCTCTCTAGAATGTTCTCTTATTCCGATGCTAGGGCCACAAAAGCCTTTGCAATGTTTGTTTTCGTAATCCTGCCGATGACTTCAAAACCCTTTTCAGACTTCCTTACGACCGGGACAGAATCAATTTGTTTATCAATTAATTTTTTGGCAACATCAATTAACAAGTCTTCCCGTTCACACATCGTAATATTTGGCATTCTTGTCATAATAATATTGACCGGAATCGTGGTAAGCTCCTGTTTGCCGATGCTGGCCCGAAGCAAATCTTTGCGGGACAATACCCCGACAAGAAGCGAATTTTGATCTACCACAAATAGTGTTCCCACATCTTCAAGGAACATTTGGCAAATCGCATCATAAACCGAAACATTTTCATGAACAACGACTGGTATGGACTGATAATCTTTAACATGAATTTTTTGAAGATTTTCCGTTAAAAGCTGGGTGCCTGATTTTCCAGTATAAAAATACCCTACCCGCGGTCTTGCATCCAAATATCCAGACATCGTTAAGATCGCCAGGTCAGGTCGTAACGTTGCCCTCGTCAGCTTTAATAGTTCGGCAATATGTTCCCCTGTTATTGGCCCTTTTTCCTTAACAATTTGCAATATATGCTCTTGCCGTTTTGTTAGTTCGATCTTCCTCACCACCCTTAAGACATTTTCAGTAAATACTCGTTTGCAGTAAAAATCATATCAAAAGGACTTATTCCGATAATAAAGTTGAAAATGGAAGCATTGGGCTGCCCAATCTTTTGTTTAATCGGCAGCCCAAAATCCCCCTAAAAGTCCAGCTTGCCTTGAATAAAGCTGACCAGGTCTGTAATTGGAATTCTTTTTTGTTCCATTGTATCACGATCTCTGACCGTTACCATTTGGTCTTCTTGTGATTCAAAATCATAGGTAATACAGAATGGTGTGCCAATTTCGTCATGGCGGCGGTATCGCTTACCGATCGAACCTGCTTCATCATAGTCAACCATGAAGTGATTAGCAAGGATTTCATGAACCTCTTTCGCGCCATCAGATAGTTTTTTCGATAACGGCAGGACGGCTGCTTTAAATGGTGCAAGAGCAGGATGTAAATGCATAACCGTTCTTGAAGTCCCATCCTCAAGCTGTTCCTCATCATAGGAATCAATTAAAAATGCTAATGTCACCCTGTCTGCCCCTAATGATGGTTCAATGCAGTATGGGATATATTTTTCATTTGTTTCAGGATCAAGATAATGAAAATCCTCCCCTGAGTATTGCATATGCTGTTTTAAATCATAATCCGTTCTAGAAGCAATCCCCCATAGCTCTCCCCAGCCAAACGGAAATTTGTATTCAAAATCTGTAGTAGCATTACTGTAGTGGGATAACTCTTCTTCAGAGTGATCACGAAGTCTGATATTTTCCTTCCCCATTCCAAGCGATAAAAGCCATTTTTCTGCAAATTGCTTCCAGTAATCATGCCAATCGAGTTCTTCTCCAGGTTTGCAGAAAAATTCCAATTCCATTTGTTCAAATTCCCTTGTCCGGAACGTAAAGTTACCTGGTGTAATTTCATTTCTGAAGCTTTTACCAATCTGGGCAATTCCAAAAGGAAGCTTTTTCCTCATTGTCCGCTGGACGTTTTTAAAATTGACAAAAATTCCTTGTGCTGTTTCCGGCCGCAGAAATATTTCATTCGTGCTTGTTTCTGTTACCCCTTGGAACGTTTTAAACATCAGATTAAATTGCCGGATTCCGGTAAAATCATGAGATCCGCAGTCAGGACAGGCAATGTTGTGTTCTTTTATCAACTCTTCCATTTTTTCAAACGGGAGACCGTCAACAATGAGTTCAATCCCCTTTTCATCCAACGCATTTTCAATCAGTTTATCTGCGCGGTGTCTGGCTTTACACTTTTTACAATCAATCATTGGATCATTGAAATTCCCAATATGCCCTGAAGCCTCCCAAGTTCTTGGGTTCATCAAAATTGCCGAATCCAAGCCGACATTATAAAGAGATTGCTGTACAAACTTTTTCCACCATGCCTTTTTGATATTATTTTTCAACTCAACACCTAACGGGCCATAGTCCCAAGTATTGGCAAGCCCTCCATATATTTCAGAGCCTGGAAAAATAAATCCCCTATGCTTTGAATGTGAAACAATCTGCTCCATCGAAACACTCATCTTTTTTAACTCCTTTACCTTTTTCTAAAAATAAAAAACTCTCGTCTCTATGCTAACGCATAGGGACGAGAGTTACCCGCGGTTCCACCCTATTTGCTGCTCTCTAAAAAGCAGCCTCTTTAAAGCTGTTGCTCAAGAATGCCTTTCCTTAGTGCTCTATACCCGGCTTCCACCATCCCAGGCTCGCTATAATAGAAGGAGCTAAGTACTCCTTTCTCTCATTGCAACAAAATATTATGTTAAAGAAATAGTAACCAAACAAAGAAAAATTGTCAACAATCATCTATAATAGCGGGCGAAATTGATGAATCGAATCAAGAAATTTTTTCGTTTTAAGGTGCAGACCCGAATACTCATCATAATAAGCAGAAATAACTCTCTTCAGTTCTGCTTTTGTATCGTCTTTTACCGAAATCGTTCCGAGTCTTGAAAGATCAAAATAATAAAATAATCTCAGCAGTTTCACCACTGAAATGGATAGTTTTATATGGTAGGGGTCTTTTTCAAGACAGCGGTGGCAAATAAAACCGCCTTCCCGAATCGAAAAAGAAAAATTCCCGTCCGTTGAGCCGCAGACAGAACATTGGTTTAAAATGGGATGCAAACCTAAAACACTCAGCATTTTTAATTCAAATATATGCATTAAAATTTCCGGGTCATACTCTTCGTTAATATAATTCAGTGTCTGATACAGCAGCTCAAAAAGAAACGGATTTGATTTTTTGTCTTCGGTGC
The DNA here is from genome assembly GCA_964484065.1 of uncultured Bacillus sp. Taxonomy (GTDB): domain Bacteria; phylum Bacillota; class Bacilli; order Bacillales; family Cytobacillaceae; genus JAEVLT01. The sequence goes on along the minus strand of CAZAEW010000002.1, from coordinate 74,741 downwards.
TTTTATCGGTCAGTTCAACGATATAGCTTGCATATGCTGTTAAAAAAATGTCTTCCCGAATCCCCCGCATCGAGGAAATCATTTCCCCCTGCTGCAAACTTCCTAAACCAGTTCCTTTTTGAACCAGAAAATAACCGTAAGTAAAAAGTTGGGTGACAGCTGACAGCCTGCTATTTGGTTTTTTGGCTCCTCTAGCCATCACGCCGACTTTTCCCCATTCACGGGTGAATATTGTCACTACTTTATTGGACTCGCCATAATCTGAAGTTCTTATTACAATGCCTTCGCATTTTTGCAGCATTACTGTCATCCTCCAATGCAGGCGAAGACAAGTTTATGATACTGGAAAATCAATTCGTGCTAGCTCATCATCAAGATTATCGGGCATTTCTTTTTTTTCCTTCTCGAGTTCTTTAAAGAGAAGATATGTGTCAATATTACCTGTTTGAACAAACACTCTCCAGGTAAAATCCAACATTGAAACCCCACCTTTCAATATTTAGACTAGCCTTATTTCAATCCCAAACCTTACGTTTATCATAGCCTGTCTTTTAAAAATCATAAGTCAAAAAAAATGTTAATGTTGACCATGCATAAATTCAACTGAAAGATAATAATTTAATTAGGGTTGTATAAATTAGTATTCCTCTTCATTAAATCCAAAATCACGCAACTGGGACATTTTGTTTCGCCAATCTTTTTGCACCTTAACCCAGAGTTCAAGGTAAACCTTGCTGCCCAAAAGATTTTCAATATCAGCTCGGGCCCGTTGGCCAATTTCTTTTAGCATTTTCCCTTGTTTCCCGATGATAATTCCTTTTTGTGAATCCCTTTCAACAATGACTGTTGCCATAACATGGATCACGTCTTTATTCTCGCGGCGTTCCATTTTATCAATTACAACTGCAATGGAATGCGGAATTTCTTCTCTTGTTAAATGCAGTGCTTTTTCACGGATTAGCTCGGATACAATAAATCTTTCCGGGTGATCAGTTACCTGATCTGCTGGATAGTAGTGCGGCCCTTCAGGCAAATAGGCTTTTATTTGTTCCAAAAGACGGTCGAGATTATTCCCTTCCAGTGCAGAAATCGGGACAACTTCTTTAAATGAATATTTTTCTTTATAGGATTCGATCATTGGCAGTAATTCGTCAGGATGTACCTTATCAATTTTATTAATGATTAGGAATATTGGCGTTTTAATTGTTTGAAATTTTTCAATAATAAATTCTTCTCCACGGCCAAAACCCTCTTCGGCATTTACCATAAATAAGACTAAATCAACTTCTTTTAACGTGTTTTGGGCAACTTTCATCATAAAATCGCCTAGTTTATGCTTTGGTTTATGAATGCCCGGTGTATCAATAAAAATCAGCTGTGCATCATTCTGCGTTAATACACCTTGGACTTTATTGCGGGTTGTTTGCGGCTTGTCGCTCATAATGGCAATTTTTTGTCCAATCACACGATTCAGGAAAGTTGACTTCCCAACGTTCGGGCGTCCAATAATGGAGATAAAACCTGATTTAAATTCTTTATTAGTGTCATCTTTATTTGTTATCATGCAAGTCCTCCGAAGGAAAGCCATGTTGATCCAGCCCTAGTCGGTTTTTACAGCATGCTGGATGCAGCTTTCTTTTATTTTAACTCAATCCCAAGAGAAATACATCAATTTCCATGAAAATCTCTTTAAAAAGTTAGAATTTTCTAAATAATTAATTATTTATTTTCTGTTTTCAAAACTATTTAAATGCCGCTGCCAAATGCGGGGTAAAAATGATGATCCCAACAATTACCGCTATTAGCGCAAAGAAAAAAACAGCTCCGGCAGCCATATCTTTTGCTTGTTTTGCTAACGGATGAAAATCTTCCGTAACAAGATCGACAATTCGTTCAAGCGCTGAGTTAACCATTTCCAAGGAAATCACTCCGCCGATTGCAAGGAACACAAACAGCCATTCCGTTCGCGATAACGAGAATAAAAAGGAGCTTCCAATGACAATAATTGAAACAGTGAAATGAATACGCAAATTTCTTTCTTGGATAACGGCTGTTCGAATTCCCATAATCGCATACGAAAAAGACTTTAATAAAGGGATGGATTTTTGTTTATCTTTTAAGCCCATACGCTTCTAATATTTCCTTTTGTAAAGTAAACATTTCTTTTTCTTCTTCCTCAGTCATATGGTCATATCCCAAAAGATGCAAAAAGCCATGAACAGCAAGAAACCCAAACTCACGCATAAAGGAATGCCCGTATTCTTCAGCCTGTTCTTTTGTTCTAGCAATGGAAATGATGATATCGCCTAAAATGCGGGGAATATCCTCCCCTCCGGCAAGTTCCACTTCACCTTCACCAATTTCTTCTAATGCAAAGGAGATAACGTCTGTTACCGAATCTTTATTTCGATATTCACGGTTAATTTCCTGTATACGCTCATTGGTTACAAACGTAATGGAAACTTCGCTGCCGACTTCGACGTTCAGTTTATCGGCAGCAAAGTTTAACAGTCTCTCAATTTCTTCAGACTGCGCCGCTGTTACTTCATTTGTTTCATCTAAAAAATCAATCACTAAAGTCATGCTTGTCTCACCTTCTGTTTTATCAATTCCGGATATTCAATTCTTGAATGGAAAATTCCCTTTAATGTTTCACATAGGGTAAAAGAAATGGTTTCTAATTCTTTTAATGTTAAATCACATTCATTTAATTGACCATCCTCCAATCGTTCAACAATTATATTCTTTACCAATTTTTCAATCTGCTCAGGAGTTGGCTGTAATAAGGAACGCACAGCAGCTTCTACGCTGTCAGCGATCCCAACAATGGCAGCTTCCTTTGTTTGTGCTTTTGGCCCGGGATAACGAAACTCTTCTTCCCTAATATCTGTTCCATTTTGCTGTGCTCTATAGTAAAAAAATTTCAACAAAGTTGTTCCATGATGCTGTTCAGCGATATCAATAATTTCTTTCGGCATACGGAACTTCTTCAAAATATTCACGCCATCAACAACATGTGCCGTAATAATGCTCACACTTTTTTCCGGTGTCAGGCGGTCATGAGGATTATCCCTGTTCATTTGATTCTCAATAAAAAAATTAGGTCTCATGGTTTTTCCAATATCGTGGTAATAACAGCCAACTCTCGCCAGTAAGCCATTTCCGTTAATCGCTTCACACGCAGATTCAGCTAAATTGGCAACCATTACACTATGGTGATAGGTTCCTGGTGCTTCAACCAATATCTTACGAAGGAGAGGGTGGTTTGGATTAGATAACTCAATTAGTTTGATCGTGGAAAGAATTCCAAAGCTCGCCTCAAAAAAAGGAAGCAATCCAATCGTAAGTACTGCTGCAGCGATTCCCGACCCGATTCCTGAAGAAAAATAATAGATATAACCCATACCTGACAATTGACCATTTGATAAAAATAATAAGGCTAAAATGGTAGTCAAATTAACGGCTGACGAAAACAGCCCGGCACGCAGAATTTTGGAGCGGTGATTTTGATTACTTAAATAAAGAATGCCCGCAAGAGCACCGCTGAGAATGTAAATGCCTTCAGCAAAATTTAACGTTCCCGTTATTCCTTCGTTAAAAAGCAAACTTCCGCATACGGCCATAATCACCGTTGTGAGAATAGCCAGCTTTTCATCAATTAAAATCTTAATTAGCATTCCGCCCATCGCTGCTGGAAATAAATAGCCAATTCCTTGAAAATCAAACGGCTGCAGAAGGCTGATAGATTTCATTAAAAGGATAGACAAGAAAAAAACAATTCCGAACAAGAGCATGTACGTTTGTTTTTTTTCTAGTGATGCGTCCATTTGATAAAAATAATAATAAATAGCTGCAATAAAGATCATGACAAATAAAGCTAGTCCTATATATGGCTTAAACGTATTTGTATTATCTAACAGCCCCACCAGTTTAAGCTGCCTTAATGTTTCCCGGCTCACTAATTCTCCTTCCTCAACAATAATTTGCCCTTGAAGGATTTTTACTGGTTCGACACTTTCTTCGGCTTGTTTTCGAAATTCTTTTGTAGCAGCGGGATCATAAAATTCATTTTGAATGACTGCATATCTGCCCAAATCGATAGATGCCCGTTTTAAATCGCTATTCAAAGTCGAATATTTTAACTCTTCATCGATTCTTTTTTTGGCATCTTCCACATCATTTGCCGAAATCCTTTTGGACATGACATTGTTGATGGCCGTGACCGTCAAGTCCTTGGAAATGGATAGCTCATTTTTATCTGCTTGAACCAATGCTGAAAAATCCTGCTCGGATAAATCCTTGGCGATGCCTACTGTTAACATATTTTTTAGCCTGGCAATTTTTTCAGTTACACTCGGTTCCTGAATAAGAGTATTATTTCCAGACTCTTCTTGTTTTTTCATTTCCGTTTTTATTTCATCGTTCAATTTGCTGGTTGAATCATAAATCGAGGTTATGAGGTCAACACGATTTTGTGTGTACTCTTGTTTTTGAATATAAACATCCTTGACTTGGCTGATTGCTTCTTTCCGCTTCTCTTCCGTACTTTTCTTATCCTCAATCGTAATCGGAGAACGGACTGTTTTGTCAGCTATTGAAAATAATCGCATATTAAGTTTTTCCGGCTTCACATTGGAGAACATTACTGCATAAAAGACAATTCCTAAGATCACGAAAAAGAGGACACGATAGAACGTTATATCCAGCATTTTCCTAACTCTATGCAAATATTGCTGCAGTTTTTCCAAAATCGCACCTCCATCAAGCCTGGTGAATCAACACACCTGCAGGAAATAAAACCTGTTTCTTACCGTCTCTCTATGTAAAATCATAACAGTTTTTTGGGTAAGTTTCACGCAAAAATGGGCCGTTCACGTTATTGAACGGCCTTTTCAATACTTTTTTCATATGCCTGAATGATTCGGCCCACAAGAGGATGACGAACAACATCACTTTGTTCCAAGAAAACAAAAGATATCTCGTTCACGTCTTTTAAAATTTCCTCTGCGACAATGAGCCCTGATTTTACTCCCTTTGGCAAATCCACTTGTGTTTGATCTCCCGTAATAACCATTTTAGAGCCAAAACCAAGCCTTGTTAAAAACATCTTCATTTGGGCATGTGTTGTGTTCTGGGCTTCATCCAAAATGACAAAAGCGTCGTCCAGCGTCCGTCCCCTCATATAGGCAAGCGGCGCAATCTCAATTGTTCCTCGTTCAATTAGCCTTTGGGTGTGTTCAGCTCCAAGCACATCGTGGAGAGCATCATACAATGGACGTAAATAAGGATCGACCTTTTCCTTTAAATCTCCCGGAAGGAATCCAAGGCTCTCACCTGCTTCAACGGCAGGCCTTGTCAGGATGATTTTGTTTACCTGTCCATTTTTCAAAGCATTTACTGCCATGACTACGGCAAGATAGGTTTTTCCGGTACCAGCCGGGCCAATTCCAAAAATAAGATCATTTTTCTTGATGGCATTTACATAGGATCTTTGGCCAAGGGTTTTAATCCGAATGGACTTTCCTTTTACATTTTTTGAAATTTCTTCATCATAGAGATTTTCAAAATAATCGAGCGTTCCTTTATGTGCCATTTCAATCGCATAGAATACGTCTCTTTGGCTGAGGCTTATGCCCTTTCGGATGACAAAAACCAGGCGGTCGAGAACTTTTGCGGCTAAGTCAACCTTTTCTTCCTGACCTGATAAAGAAACGGATTCTCCTCTTGTTATTACGGAAACGCCTAACTCTTGTTCAATGATTTTTAAATTAGAATCAGAGTTTCCAAATAGGGAAATAGCCTCTGATGGGTTTTCAAGTTGGACGTCAATTGTTTTTAATTTTTCTGTCATTCACGAATCTCCTTGGATAATCGGTTTAATAGGTTGCTCTTCTGCAATATTTTCGATTACTTTAAAATGTATATCCAGTATAACTTTACCATTCTCAATTACATTGTGTAAAATCTTTTCATCTTTTATAGTAGCATCTTCATTTAAATTGCTTTTTATATCTTTTTTTGCCATCTCTAATGCTATTTTTTCTGCTTCTTCCTTCTTATAGGCTCTGGTTATTTTTTCCCGCTCCCGTATGGTTTTACTTTCAAAGGAAATCGGCAATTCCCATTTCAGAAAGTGAATTTTTTTGGGGTTGTTTTCCGTTTCATATTCCTTAAATGGCGGTTTCCCAAATCCCCAAACAGGAATCTCCATCTTTCCAAGTAAAATCGCGTATTTTTGCTGCTCTTTGCCGTTAAAAACATTAAACGTCGTTTCAAGCGGCAGTTCAACATGGCTTTTATACCAAGTTTCGCCCCATACTTTTCCTTTGGCCGCTACCGGGATTTCTTCTCCTTCTTTGCCAATTAAACCGGAAACCAGCAGCTGGCCCGGCATAACCTGATCATTTTTTTCAACCACCATCTGCCCTTTTTCTACTTCCATTTTAACTATGGTTGCTTTTTTTGTTGCGATTAAATTCCTCGGCGATAAATGTTCAGGCTCCTTCGGCTGCTTTTTTTCGACGACTTGAAACTGAAAGGTTGTCCCCTTTAATTCAACTCCTACCCACGTAATAGCACTGATATTGTTTGTCAGCGTTCTTTGGATGGAATCGACATTATCAACAAAAAACTGGAGTTTTCCGATTTTGACTCCCATCTTGTCCAATTCTTTTCGGATTTTATATTCCGTTGCAGGCTTCGCTCCTTTGATTTCAATTCCCCAAACCATGTTCGAAAGCAATAGGATTAAAAAAAAGAAAAGAACGGCACCTGTTAAAAATCCGCTGTTTTTCAAAATTCTCTTGAATAAAAAAGGAGCACCATTTCTCTGCAAAAATGAAATCTCACATTCACTGTTTCTAGCAAACCTCCTTATTTTAAGTGCATCCGTCAGCCTGATCTTAAACGTGATGTTTTCCGTTCCATGCCGCTTTACATTCCAGATTCGAAGCCCATTTCTGATTAAAATATTTAAAAAGCGCTCTATTCCTCTTCCCGCCGCTTTTACGGTGACTTCACCAAATAAAAATTCAATCCATTGGTTCTTCATTTTGCTCCTCCCGAATCCTCTTTTATATAAATGACTTGATCAATTTTTCCTTCTAATAATATTTCTTCGGGTAAGATGGTTTTGATGACAAAAGCTTTCCCTTTCACCAAAACCTGGCCTTGCTTTAATAACAGGCGCAATTCGTTATCAGTAAATGTTAACAAGCCGCGATGATTTTCAATATAGATATGAATTTGTCCAATCATCGTGATTCGGGGTAAATCCATCATGACATCTTGAGGAAGATCCATTTTTCTCGCCATCCAGTGACGGATGCGCTGTCCCCATGTTTTTGCCATAAAAAAAAGACCCCCTTTCATCTCATATTTATGAAATGATTGAAGGTTCTAGCACTTAATTTTCCATTTTCGTTCGCAGCCCGCGCATCAGTCATTGATAACGTCTTTATCAAATGTGAAAAGGCCGCAGGCATGTCGCCCGCGGCCGTTGTATCAGAATTTTTTATGAAAGGTGTTGTTGTACAAGTTTATTAACAAGTGATCCATCTGCTTTACCTTTTACTTTTGGCATAATCGCAGCCATCACTTTTCCCATATCCGCTTTTGAATTTGCACCAACTTCAGAAATGGTTTCTTTCACAATCGCAGAAAGTTCCTCTTCTGAAAGCTGTTTTGGCATGTACAGTTCAACAAAAGTTAACTCTGTACGCAATTTTTCAGCAAGATCTTGCCGACCTGCCTTTTCAAATTCATGGAGGGAATCTTTGCGTTGTTTTAATTCGCGAGAAAGGACCGTCAACTCATCTTCTTCGGATAATTCTTGTTTGCCAAGTTTGATTGCTTCATTCTGCACAGAAGCTTTCATCATCCGAATAACAGAGAGTTTGTCTTTTTCCTTGTTTTTCATCGCTTGTTTCATGTCATTATTTAAACGCTCGAGAAGACTCAATTATTACACCCTCTCTTAGAACTTACGTTTTCTTGCTGCTTCAGATTTCTTCTTACGTTTTACACTAGGTTTTTCGTAGAATTCGCGCTTTCTAGCTTCTTGCAAAGTACCAGTTTTAGATACTGTACGTTTGAAGCGACGAAGAGCATCTTCAAGCGATTCGTTTTTACGAACGACGGTTTTAGACATTCTCTTTCCCTCCCTCCGAAACACAACACACTAACATGAATCCATGTACCTTGTAAATTATAATATAACCTTTATACAAGGTCAACTGAAATTCATCGTTCTATCGTGGTTTTCAGCGATAATAATCTTAAAATTTTCGAGTGCCGAAATGGAATACCAGATTGTTTTTTTCAGACATGCCCCATTCCTTCCTGCATACAATGTTAAAAGGAGGGTTCGACATGCTTTATATAGTATTATTTATTTTTTGCATTTTATTATTTATTTGCGGGATGTATATTATTCGCTTTGGGCTGTTTAACCTGTCTGGACATAATCTGAAGAACTGGCTCATCAAATTGACAAGCACTCCCTTAAAAGGGATGCTGACAGGGACGTTTATTACTGCTCTCCTTCAAAGCAGCACAGCAGTCATGGTGATTACCATTGGGCTGATTTCCTCAAGGATCATGACTTTTCCTCAGTCCATCGGGATTATCCTCGGAACCAATATTGGGACGACCTTTAAAACTGAATTAATCACTTTCAACATTGATCAGGCTATCGTTCCGTTTGCCATCACTGGTTCTGTTCTCATCCTGTTTACGAAAAAAAAAATTCGCAGCACGGGAATGATCATTTTTGGAGTCGCCTCCGTTTTTACTGCAATGAAGGGCTTTGAGCAGTTATCCCATCCTTTAACATCTTTGCCATTTATGCAAAAAACATTGATTTTACTTAATAATGGCATTTTATTAAGCATATTTACCGGCGCGCTGATTACCGTTATCATTCAATCAAGTACGGCGATGACGGGGATTGCAATGGGATTTCTGACAGCAGGATTGCTGAATCTTGATGCCGGAATTGCCCTTGTTCTTGGCGCTAATATTGGAACTTGCATAACGGCCGTTATTGCTTCGATCGGCGGAGGAGAAGAAGCAAGGCTGGCAGCTTATGCCCACGTCTGGCTCAATGTTTTGGGTGTGCTCCTATTCATACCTCTTATCCCAGCTTTGGCTGCTTGTGCTCCCTATCTGGCCAGCCAAAAAGATGTTCAGTTAGCTCATATAAGCGTTATCTTTAATGTGGCCGTTTCCTTAATTGCCCTGCCTTTTGCCACTCGCTTTGGCGAGATGATTCTCTTTCTCCATAAAAAATAGACAGCCTGAGCTGCCTATTTAAACATTATATTGCCGTTTTTGTTTCTAATTCATCATCGATTATTTTTACAAATTGGCCCTCATTATAAGGATAGCCTGCTTTTACGAGCTTTACTTTAACAAGCTTTCCAATCATATCTTCATTTGCCGGCAGAACAACTCTTAAATAGTTGTCAGTATATCCTTCAAACAAACCGCTTTCCTGCGAATCATTATAATGGGCTTCAGGAATTATTTCCAATACTTCCCCTTCGAACTGAGAAGCATATTCTTTGGCGAGCTGATCAGACAAAGTAATTAAACGATGGACACGGTCATTTTTCACGTCTTCATCCACTTGATCTTCCATTCTCGCTGCCGGCGTACCAGTCCGTTTGGAATAAGGAAAGACATGAAGCTCTGAGAACTTGTGGTCCTTAATAAAATGATAAGTTTCCATAAATTCTTCTTCTGTTTCACCCGGAAAGCCGACGATAACATCAGACGTAACAGCAAGACCCGGCAATACTTCTTTCAAACGATCCAATCTTTCTCCAAAGAATTCCATTGTATATTTTCGGCGCATTCTTTTCAGCACAGAATTAGAGCCGGATTGGAGCGGAATGTGCAAATGGCGAACGATTATTTTTGAATTTTTTATAACTTCAATGACTTCATCCGTAATTTGGCTGGCTTCAATGGAAGATATCCGGAGGCGTTTTATTCCTTTCACCTCTTTTTCAAGATCGCGAAGCAGCATGGCAAGATTATAATCTTTCATGTCCTCCCCATAACCGCCTGTATGGATACCTGTTAAAACAATTTCCTTGTAACCGGCATCCACTAATTGCTGCGCTTGGTGAATCACTTCTTTTGGATCGCGCGAACGCATTAAACCGCGTGCCCATGGAATAATACAAAATGTACAAAAGTTATTGCAGCCTTCCTGTATTTTTAAAGAAGCACGGGTACGGTCCGTAAAGGAAGGAACATCAAGTTCTTCATAAACCCTGTTTTTCATGATATTATGAACACCGTTAATCGGCTGCCGTTCCCTGTTAAATTGTTCAATATAATCAAGCATTTTAATCCGATCCTGTGTCCCAACTACAATGTCCACTCCGGGGATGTCCAAAATTTCAGCAGGTGACGTTTGGGCATAGCATCCTGTAACACAAATAACGGCATCAGGATTCTTGCGGACAGCGCGCCTAATAACCTGGCGGCTTTTTTTATCGCCGGTATTGGTAACGGTACAGGTATTAATAATATATACGTCAGCGGTTGATTCAAACTCAACCCGCTCATAACCTTCTTGTTTAAATAGCTGCCAGATGGATTCTGTTTCATAGTGGTTTACTTTGCATCCGAGCGTATGAAAAGCGACTGTCGGCATGTATCTTCACCTCAATAATTCAAAATGATAGGAAACTGCTGCAAGAGTATACAATGGAGCTGTTTCCGTTCTTAAAATCCGTGGCCCTAGCCCGCAGATATCAAAGTTATTATCCTTTAATTGACTTACCTCTGGTTCGGTAAGTCCTCCTTCTGGACCAAACACCAGTAAAAGGGATTGTCCTTTATTCATTTTTTTGAGAGTGGCAGAGAATCTAGAGATTTCTCCGCTGCGGCTCTCTTCCTCATATGCAGCCAGTTTATAATCGTACTTTTCACTTAGCTTGAGTAAATGGTTAAAGTCAATGGGGCTAAATACCTCAGGGCAAAGGGAACGATGTGATTGTTCAGCTGCTTCTTTAGCAATTTTTTGCCATCTTTCCAGCTTTTTATCAGCCTTTTTCGCATCCCATTTCACGACTGAGCGGGCGGCATTAAACGGAATAAATTCGCAGGCGCCCAGCTCCGTCCCTTTTTGAATGATCCATTCCAGCTTGTCCCCTTTTGGGAGACCGCTGGCAATGGTGATACGGACCGGAAGTTCTGTAGTCTCTTCTATCCATTCTACAACTTCCGCAGCAGCTTGAGTCTCGGTAATTTCTGCAATTTTGCACAAGGCTGTATGACCGTGTGAATCCACGCAATAAATACAATCCCCGACGTGCATTCGCATTACCTTTTTGATATGATGAAAATCCTCTCCTGCTATAATAAAACAGCTGTTTACAGCCGGTTCTTTTACAAAGTAGCGCTGCAACCATAGCACCCCCTTTTAAACGGATACTTTCTATTTTACTAAATAATACAGATTTGTGAAAGGACAGAAAAAGGAGGCTGATAACCTGAGCCAGCCTCACTTCTTTCCGTTATTTTCTCCTTGCAATGATCGCAACCCAGTCTTCCATTACAAGCGTTTCTTCAATGATAAAACCGGCGCGAATCAGATCTTCTTTTATCAAATCTTTTTTTGCATTTATAATCCCTGAGGCAATAAAGCAGCCTCCTGGCTTAATCACCCTTGCAGCATCATCTGTAAATCGAAGAATTACCTCAGCGAGAATGTTTGCAACAACCACGTCTGCAGAGTTTTCTTCCACCTCATCGAGTAAGTTGTTTTGGGCAACCGTTACCTTTTCATTTACTTTATTGAGCTTAATATTCAAACGCGCGGACCTAACGGCGACTTCATCTAAATCATACGCCCTTACTCCTCCGGCTCCAAGCATGGCAGCAGCGATACTTAATACTCCTGAACCTGTTCCAACATCAATGATAGCATCTCCGCTTTTTACCGTTCTCTCAAGCGCTTGAATACACATGACAGTCGTAGGATGGGTTCCGGTTCCGAATGCCATTCCCGGGTCTAATTCGATAATAAGTTCATCGCTGTTAACCGGTTCGTATTCTTCCCATGTTGGAACAATCGTAAATCTTTCCGATATTTTGACAGGATGATAGTACTTCTTCCAGGCAGTAGCCCATTCTTCTTCATTTACCTCGCTGATGGTCACTTTGTTTATGCCAATATCGATATTATAAATGATCAGATTGTTGATCGCTTCTTTAATAGCCTCGGCAGTTTCGCCTAAAAAGCTATTGACAGGCAAGTAGGCTTTAATGATAACCCCTTCTTCAGGATAATCTTCCGGATTTAGTTGGTAGATTTCTCCGAATTGATCTTCCCTTTCCTTTGTCAATTCAAAAGGATCCTCAATGACAACGCCGCTTGCCCCGGCTTCATGCAAAATATTCGAAATAGGCTCAATTGCCTCATTTGTAGTGTGAATGCTGATTTCAGACCATTTCAAACCTACCAACTCCATTCCTTACTCGCCTTTAAATGCACGTTTCATTTTTGAAAAAAATCCATTTTCATGTTCCCCATATGGAACCGATCCGCTGACATCCGCAAATTCCCTCAACATCTGCTTTTGTTTTTCAGAGAGCTTAGTAGGAGTAATGATGCGGACAATTACGTGCTGGTCACCAGTTCCATAGCCGCGCAGGTTTGGCACTCCTTTTCCCTTTAAGCGGAATTTTGTTCCAGTCTGTGTTCCCGCTGGAATTTTCAGCTTCACTTTGCCATGCAATGTCGGTACTTCCACTTCATCCCCCAGCGCAGCTTGAACAAAAGTGATTGGCATTTCGCAGTAGATATCGTCCCCGTCTCTTTCAAAAAACTCATGACTGCGGACATGGAATACTACATACAAGTCTCCGGCAGGTCCTCCATTGACCCCGCCTTCCCCCTGCCCAGCCATTCTAAGCTGCTGGCCGTCATCAATACCGGCTGGAATTTTCACATGAATTTTCCGGCGTTTTTTCACTTTCCCCGTACCGCCGCATGTTGAACACTTGTGCTTGATTTCTTTTCCGGTACCGTTACAGTATGGGCATGTTCTCCGATTGACAATTCTGCCAAAAGGTGTGTTCTGTTCCATGTTTAACTGTCCGGCTCCATGGCAATGGCTGCATTGCTCAGGGTTCGTTCCTGGTTTCGCCCCTGTTCCATGGCAGGTTTCACAGGTTTCTTCCCTTGGTATTTCGATATCGGTTTCTTTACCAAATGCCGCTTCTTCAAATGAAATGGTCATCGTGTATTGAAGGTCCGCACCTTGTCTTGGCGCATTTGGATCACGCCTTCTTGATCCGCCGCCTCCAAAAAATGTATTGAAGATATCTTCAAATCCGCCAAAACCACCGAAATCTCCGCCGCCGCCGAAACCGCCAAAACCTTGGTTCGGATCCGTATGACCGAATTGATCATAATGGGCACGTTTTTGATCATCGCTTAACACTTCATAAGCTTCTTTTACTTCTTTAAATTTTTCCGCAGCATCCGCTTCTTTATTAATATCCGGATGATATTTTTTTGAAAGCTTTCGATAAGCTTTTTTAATGTCGTCCTTTGAAGCGCCTTTTTCAACACCCAGCACTTCATAGTAATCCCGCTTACTCATTGATTACCACTCCCGAATCTGTCACATAAAAATTATTCTAACACCCATTCGTTCCAAAAAGCAATTGTTTTAGACAGGATGAAAGAGCAAAGAAAAAGTCAAAGTCCATAGACTGACTTTGACTTTCCCCCAAGATGTTTAGCCGATTATTTATCGTCCTTTACTTCTTCGAACTCAGCATCGACAACATTATCATCTTTTTTAGAAGTTCCTTGTCCCTGCTCCGCACTTTGGTTTGCTTGAGCTTGTTTTGCCGCTTCTTCATAAAGTTTTACGGTTAAATTTTGAACCAATTCTGAAAGGGCATCTTTTTTGGCACGGATTTCGTCAAGGTCGTTTTTCTCAATTGCCGCTTTTAACGCATCTTTTGCTTCATTTGCTTGTGCAACTTCTGCAGCATCTACTTTTCCTTCTAGATCCTTAAGCGTTTTTTCCGTTTGGAAAACAAGTTGATCTGCTTCATTGCGAAGGTCTACTTCCTCTTTGCGCTTTTTGTCAGCTTCTGCATTTTCTTCAGCTTCTCTTACCATTTTTTGAATTTCTTCATCTGAAAGTCCAGTTGAAGACTTAATCGTAATTTGTTGTTCTTTATTAGTGCCGAGGTCTTTTGCACGTACATTAACAATACCATTTTTATCAATGTCAAAGGTTACTTCAATTTGTGGAATTCCACGTGGTGCTGGCGGAATATCCGACAATTGGAAACGGCCAAGAGTTTTGTTATCGGCTGCCATTGGACGCTCCCCTTGAAGAACGTGAATATCAACTGCTGTTTGATTGTCAGCTGCAGTTGAGAATACTTGTGATTTAGATGTTGGAATGGTTGTATTACGGTCGATTAACTTCGTAAATACGGCGCCCATTGTTTCAATACCAAGAGAAAGCGGTGTTACGTCTAATAGGACAACATCTTTTACATCACCGGTGATAACACCGCCTTGGATTGCTGCACCCATTGCAACAACCTCATCAGGGTTAACACCGCGGTGTGGTTCTTTTCCAGTAGCCTTTTTAATTGCTTCTTGAACTGCTGGAATACGAGTGGAACCACCAACGAGAATAACTTTATCAAGATCAGAAGCTGACAGGCCGGCATCGTTTAGTGCTTGGCGTGTAGGTCCCATTGTACGTTCCACTAGATTAGCAGTTATTTCATCAAACTTGGCTCTTGACAAGGATACTTCCAAGTGAAGAGGACCAGCAGCTCCTGCAGTGATGAAAGGTAAAGAAATTTGTGTGGTTGTCACACCTGATAAATCTTTTTTCGCTTTTTCTGCTGCATCTTTTAAGCGCTGAAGGGCCATCTTATCTTGAGAAAGATCAATACCATTCTCTTTTTTGAATTGATCAACGAGGTAATCAATAATTGCCTGGTCAAAATCATCACCGCCAAGACGGTTATCACCAGCAGTGGCTTTTACTTCAAAAACCCCGTCACCAAGTTCAAGAATGGAAACGTCAAAAGTACCGCCGCCAAGGTCGTAAACTAGAATCGTTTGATCCTGATCCGTTTTATCAAGGCCATATGCAAGTGCAGCTGCAGTTGGCTCGTTGATAATCCTTTCAACTTCTAAGCCGGCAATTTTCCCTGCATCCTTTGTTGCCTGGCGCTGTGCATCGTTAAAATAGGCTGGAACAGTGATAACTGCTTTTGTTACCGGTTCACCTAAATAATCTTCAGCATATGATTTTAAATATTGTAAAATAATCGCTGAAATTTCTTGCGGTGTGTAAGCTTTGCCCTCAGCTTCTACTTTATGGGCAGTACCCATGTGCCGCTTGATGGAAATAATCGTGTTTGGGTTTGTAATTGCCTGTCGTTTGGCAACTTCGCCTACTTGGCGCTCCCCATTTTTAAATGCAACTACAGATGGTGTAGTTCGGTTTCCTTCCGGATTAGGAATTACTTTTGGTTCCCCGCCTTCTAGGACAGCAACACAAGAGTTTGTTGTCCCAAGGTCAATTCCAATAATTTTGCTCATAGCCATTTTCCTCCCAAATTCAATATATGTAACATGTAACTGTTATTGATTAACTTTCACCATAGATGGACGTATGACGCGATCTTTTAGCAAATATCCCTTTTGAAATTCCTCAATGACAATATTTGAGCCAAAATCAGCGTCTTCTCCCTGCATTACAGCTTGATGGAGATGCGGGTCAAATTCTTTTCCGACCGCTTCAATTGTTTGAAGTCCCTCTTTGCTTAAGGCATCCAACAAGCCGCGGTAAACCATTTCCATTCCTTGTAAAAGAGCGCTCGATTGTTCATTTTCTACTTCCATTTTTAACGCTCTCTCAAAGTTATCAATCGCAGGCAAAATTTCCATGATTAATTTTTGTGCTCTATATTTTTCATTCGCCTCGGTTTCTAATCTGGAACGGCGGCGGAAATTATCAAAATCAGCTTGAAGCCTCAAATAACGGTTTTCAAATTCCCCCAACTTCTTTTCAAGCAAGCTGTTTTGGTTTTGTAATACCAACAGTTGCTCAGATACGGAAGATTGATCGCTATCCTTTTCAGATGCCGCTTCAATAGATTCTTCTTCGGTAAGTTCAACATTTTCTTTGTTTTCTTCTACAAGCTCATCATTTTTTGCAGTGTTCTTCTCGGTTGTCAACTTACTCACCTCCCTTAAAGGTTTATATCTATAAAATTAGAATTTTATGGCAAGGAAAAAGGGGGCGAAATAAAAGGTATTCCACCCTTACCAATATCTCCACCATTAACTATTTTGATACAATTTAGTCAGCACTGATGTTAAATCGCTGCTTAACAATGACAATAAACTGATTACCCTGGAGTATTCCATTCTTGTAGGACCAAGGATCGCAATTGTTCCTATCTTTTCAGACCCTACCGAGTATGTTGCGGTGATTAGACTGCAATTTTCCATTGCCGTGATATCATTTTCCCTGCCAATTTTCACATTAATACCGGATGGATTTTTCTTCATTAAATTATATATTCTGTCTTCATGTTCAATCATGTTCATTAAGTTCCGAATCATCGCTAGGTCATGAAAATCCGGCTGACTTAGAATATTGGTTTTTCCCCCAAAGAAAAGTTTTTCATTGGTCGGCATTTTAAAAGCTTCAGCGGCCAAATGGAGCATAACATCGTAATTTTGAATGTGCTGGCGCAAAATTAGGGCAACTTCTTTATAAATTTTATCGTTTAATTCTTCCAGCGGTACATCGCTTAGCCGATCATTTAGAATATTAACCGTCTTTTCCAATTCATCCACATTAATGGAAGCAGGAAGATGCAATGTCCGATTTTCAACATGGCCGGAATCGGTAACAAATATCGCGATGACAGTCTCACTATTTAAGGGAATAATTTGAATACGTTTTAACTTATTCACCTTTGCCGCAGGTCCTAAAACAATCGAAGTATAATTCGTCAGATCAGATAAAATCTTTGCTGAGCGCTGAATAATTTGTTCAAATTCAAAAATTCGTTCCGCAAAGATCGATTTTAACATCATGATGTCTTTTCGATCCAAGGTTTGAGGCGGCAGTAAGTGATCCACATAATAACGATATCCTTTTTCCGATGGGATTCTTCCTGAAGAAGTATGTGTTTTTTCAATGAACCCCAATTCTTCAAGGTCTGCCATTTCGTTACGGATAGTCGCAGAGCTGAAAGAAAATCCTTCTTTTTTCGACAAGCTTCTTGAGCCAACTGGCTGTGCGGATCGAATAAAGTCATCAACGAGAGCCTGCAAAATGAGTAATTGACGATCTGTTAACAACATCCTTCACCT
Organism: uncultured Bacillus sp.; assembly: GCA_964484065.1. Lineage (GTDB taxonomy): Bacteria > Bacillota > Bacilli > Bacillales > Cytobacillaceae > JAEVLT01. The sequence continues at coordinate 57,346 of CAZAEW010000002.1, read as the reverse complement.
CTGTTAGCACTCAACTTAACCGAGTGCTAATTCTAATAATAAATTATCAAAAACAAGGGGATGGTGTCAATCATTACATATTTCCAAAAACGCCTGAAAAACTTCATTTCCGAGAAGACGGCCTTTTTTCGTTAATTTTATCTTTTCCTTTGTAACCGAAAGCAGACCTTTATCCACTAAGTCCTTTAATTCCTTCGCAAATAATTCGACAGGGTTTTTGGCAAATTTATCAATAAATTTGGATATTTCAACACCATCTGTTTTTCGCAGCCCTAAGAACATTTCTTCTTCCATTTGTTCGGCAGGTGTTACTTTCGTTTCTTCTAACAACGGCAATCTCTCCTGACGGACAAGGTCGACATACTTGTTAACAGGACCAATATTGGAACGGCGGAATCCCGAAACATAGCTGTGGGCACCTGCACCGAAACCAAAATACTCCTCATTATTCCAATAAGTTAGATTGTGTCGGCTTTCAAAGCCTGTTTTTGAAAAATTACTGATTTCATACTGATGATACCCGTGTTTTTCCATTTCCTCCATCAGAATCTCATACATTTCTGCCTCAAGGTCCTCGCTCGGCATCAGCATTTTCCCCTTCTTGATCAAATTATAAAAAACCGTTTTCGGCTCAATGATAAGCGAATATCCAGAGTAATGCGGAAGATTGAGCTTAAAAGCCTCGATTAATGTCTGTTTAAAATCAGTCAAGGTTTGCCCAGGCAGGCTGAAAATTAAATCAATGCTGATATTCTCAAACCCGGCAATTTTTATATTTTCAATCGAACGAATCACATCTTTTGCCCGGTGCACTCTGCCGATGCTTTTTAACAGGTCATCATTGAAGGTTTGTACCCCCAGGCTAATCCTATTGACACCAGCCTCTTTTAATATTTGTAATTTCTCAATGGATAAATCGCCCGGATTAGCTTCAAACGTGTATTCCCGATTTTTGCTGATTGGCAAATTATTATTTATGCTTTGGCAAAGAGTATATAACTGCCGCTCTGTTAAGGAAGTTGGTGTACCCCCGCCAACAAAAACCGTTTCGATGGTTTCAGCAGAGTATTGGCTTAAAGTCATCACCATTTCTTTGTCAAGGGTTTGTAAATAATCATTGACTGGCTGACCTTTCAAAAAAACCTTATTGAAATCACAATAATGGCAAATATGCTCGCAAAAAGGTATGTGAATATAGGCAGACTTAATCATCGAGTTCCCCCATTTCAATAAAAAGAGGCTAGCTTGCCAACTTTTTGGCACGTCTAACCCCTTTTTAAAGTCTATTTCTTTTGGTTATTATCGTCCATTTTTAAAACGGCCATAAATGCTTCCTGCGGTACTTCAACAGAACCAACCTGTTTCATCCGTTTTTTACCCTCTTTTTGTTTTTCCAGAAGCTTCCGTTTCCGGGAAATATCCCCGCCATAACATTTTGCCAATACATTTTTACGCATTGCTTTAATCGTCGAACGGGCAACAATTTTTTGACCAACCGCAGCTTGGATCGGAACTTCAAATTGCTGTCTCGGAATTAATTCCTTTAATTTCTCGACAATGATTTTCCCTCGGTCATATGCAAAGTCTTTGTGAACAATAAAGCTAAGTGCATCGACCTTTTCGGCATTTAGTAAGATATCCATTTTAACTAATTTGGAAGGCTTGTATCCGATTAGCTCATAGTCAAATGAAGCGTATCCTTTTGTGCTGGATTTTAACTGGTCAAAGAAGTCATAGACGATTTCTGCTAACGGGATATCGTAAGTGATCGTTACTCGATTTTCACTTACGTACTGCATATCGATGAAGTTACCCCGTTTTTGCTGACAAAGCTCCATAATCGCTCCGACATAATCGTTTGGTGCCATCATCGACGCTTTTACATATGGTTCTTCGACGCGGTCAATTTTTTGCGGATCAGGCATGTCTGATGGATTGTCGACTCTTATCTCTGTCCCGTCTGTCATGATTACATGATAAATAACGCTTGGAGCAGTGGTAATTAAGTCAATATTAAATTCACGCTCGATCCGCTCTTGGATAATTTCCATATGAAGCAGACCAAGGAATCCACAGCGAAAACCAAAACCAAGCGCCTGAGATGTTTCCGGTTCGAATTGGAGCGCAGCATCATTTAACTGGAGCTTTTCCAGAGCTTCACGCAAGTCATTAAATTTAGCAGTATCAATTGGATAAAGTCCGCAATAGACCATAGGGTTTAATTTTCGGTAACCAGGGAGCGGTTCTGTTGCTCCGTTTTTAGCATTTGTGATTGTATCGCCAACGCGAGTATCACCGACATTTTTGATAGAAGCTGTTAAAAAACCTACATCGCCAACGGTTAATTCATCACGTAACACCGCTTTTGGTGTAAATACCCCGACTTCATTTACCTCAAATTCTTTCCCTGTTGCCATCATTCTGATTTTGTCGCCGACCTTTACTGTTCCTTCGGCAACGCGAATATAAGCGACAACTCCCCGATATGCGTCATATAGAGAATCGAAAATCAATGCCTTTAATGGTCCCTCAGGGTCACCTGAAGGAGCAGGCACAGTTTTAACAATCTGCTCAAGAATCTCTTCAATGCCAATACCTGCTTTTGCAGATGCGAGCACGGCTTCAGAGGCGTCTAAACCGATAACGTCTTCTATTTCACTCCGTACCCTTTCCGGGTCTGCACTTGGCAAATCAATTTTATTAATAACCGGTAAAATTTCTAGATTGTTATCAAGGGCCAAGTACACGTTTGCAAGTGTTTGGGCTTCAATTCCTTGGGCCGCGTCAACAACAAGAATCGCTCCTTCACATGCTGCAAGGCTTCTTGATACCTCATATGTAAAGTCAACATGTCCCGGTGTATCAATCAAATGAAAAATATATTCTTCGCCATCTTTTGCTTTATACTTTAATTGCACGGCATTTAACTTAATGGTGATCCCGCGTTCCCGCTCCAAATCCATTGAGTCCAGGAGCTGATCCTTCATTTCTCTGGATGTTAGGGCATTCGTTTTCTCCAGAATGCGGTCCGCCAGCGTCGATTTCCCGTGGTCAATATGGGCGATAATCGAGAAATTCCGTATTCTTGACTGCCGCTCTAGCTTTTCTTCTCTGTTCATGGTCTTTCACTCCTACTATACTCGCACATGTACACTATTTTTGATTATATCAGCACAATAAACAAGATTCAATTTAAAAAAGAAATCAAAAATTATGGAACAAAAATAGCGGCGCATATTGCACCGCTGCTTGTTTTGTCACTCTGTTATCGATTTGAGAAAATTTTCAGCTGTCTTTGAAATACCCAGAGTCATCATTTTCCCCATAAAACTAAAGACATTAAAATTATTCCATTCCTCAAGTTTTTTCTGTTTAGCCGCTAAATTATGGCTGTCCGGTTCCTGAATGCTTATTTGATTTGGAAAATCCTTTCCTTTAATTTTACCCAGCCCATCGTCAACCATCTGAATTCCCGAAAACACGGCCAAAAATACGGCAGAAAGCAAGCATATACTTTTCAAAAAGAATCGCTTCATGTATAGGCCCCAATTCTTATCTTGTCATAAATGCTGCATTTTCCCGGTTAACGGACTGGTGAAGGGCGGAATTTAATCCACCTGCAATTAAATTCGCCATATCTTCAATAAAAACATCCACTTCTTTTGGTGTAACCATTAAGTTATGCCCAAGCGGAGAAAGGACTTCATAGATCAATTTTCTTTTTTCCTCATCAGGAAGAGTTCCGATTAATCCCAGAAACGTTTTACGATGTTTTTCCTCCGGTAAATCCTCTTCCGTTAATGTTCTGCGTTCTCCAAATGTCATGCCTGCCGGTGCTAATGACCGGGAAGGACGGTTTCCTTCCTTCATTTCTTTCCCAAAATGTTTCAGCATCAAATCAATTGTATCACTTGTGATCGAAACCGCATCGACGACAGTCGGGACACCGATTGCAATGACGGGAATCCCAAGCGTCTCTTTGCTTAATTCTTTTCTTTTATTTCCCACCCCGGAACCGGGATGGATTCCAGTATCAGATATTTGAATCGTTGAATTGACTCGTTCGATCGACCGCGATGCCAGAGCATCAATCGCAATCACAAAATCGGGTTTTGTTTTTTCAATCACTCCAAAAATGATATCGCTCGTCTCAATGCCGGTCAACCCCATAACCCCAGGAGCCAAAGCGCTGACAGACCGATACCCTTCCTCGACGTTTTCAGGCTGCAGCTCAAATAAATGGCGGGTAACAAATAGGTTTTCACAAACAATCGGTCCCAGCGCATCAGGAGTAACATTCCAATTGCCCAGTCCTACCACCAGACATGAATCCGATTTTTTAATCCCGGTGCCCGTTAAAAAGTGAGCAAATTCACTAGCAAATATTTCTTCCACCTTTTGTTGAGTATTGCTGTCCTGCTCGCGTATTCCCTGAACTTCGATTGTCAAATAACGGCCTGCCTTTTTGCCGAGCTCTTTCTCCCCTTGACCGGAAATCTCAACCAATGAAATATTTATATCATCAATATCTTTTTCCTTAATGATAACCCCTTCAATTTGGGAGAGGTTTTCCTCCTCCTGGACCGTTCCCGCTTTTTCAGCCAAAACCATTTCTCTGGCTTCAATCGCTAAATCCGTTCTGACAGATAACTTGCTTAAATCAAGTGATGTTTTCATCTTTGCCACTCCATTCACACTTTAGCATTGAATAGAAACTTTTTTCCTATCATCTCCTAATTCCATTAAAACATTCACGTGAATTTTACCGGCAAATACAAACAAGTATTGCAATCTAGCCCTCTGTTTGATAGAATATCTTTTGTTCTTAATAATTGTTTATGGATGTTTAGTCGAGTTCATATAGTCTCGATTCTTTATAGGAGGTGAATGGAATGCCAAACATTAAATCTGCTATTAAGCGTGTTAAAACAAGTGAAAACCGCAACGCTCAAAATACAACTGTTAAATCTGCAATGCGTACAGCTGTGAAAAAAGTAGAAGCTGCTGTTACAGTAAACGATTCTGCTGCTGCGAAAGAAGCATATGCTGCTGCTGCAAGTCATTTAGATAAAGCTGCTCAAAAAGGTCTTATCCACAAAAATGCAGCTGCCCGCAAAAAATCCCGTCTAATGAAGAAGTTAAATGCATAATAATAAAAAAACGATTCCAATAGGAGTCGTTTTTTTTATTATTATTTACTTAAACTTAGCAAAAACATTTCGACGAGCAGGGACTTATTCATACCGCCTGTTTTCATTTGATAATCTGCCTCAGCTAATTTACTCATCATTTCGGCTAATTCTTCATCTTTAAATTTTCCGGCTTGGTTTGCTGCTAACTTTACCCTGAACGGATGGGTTTTGAGGATTCCTGCAATTTGCTGCTGCCCGTACCCTTTTCTCGATAGTTCCTTCACTTGATAAATCAAGCGGAATTGCCCGGCGAGTAGAGCCAAAATCTTTATCGGTTCCTCATTCTGCTTGAGAAGATCATAATAAATTCGAAGTGCTTCACCGAGTTTTCGATTAACTGCCTTATCAATAAGGGTAAAAATATTTTGCTCCAAAGATTTTGCCGTTAATTTCTCAACTATTTGGATATCAATTTTCTTCTCATCGTTTGCATATAAAGCTAATTTATCCAGTTCACCAGAAAGCATGAAAAGATTTGTTCCTGCTAATGAAATCATAAGTTCAACTGCATCAGCGTCGATGCTGATCCCATTCGCTTGGGCTCTTTCTCTGATCCACCCTTTTAATTCCGGTTCCGTTAATTTTTTTGCCTCAACCGTTACGGCATTTCTCTTTAATTCTTTTGTGATTTTTTTTCGCTCGTCCAATTTTTCATATGATGCCGACAAGACTAGGACTGTATATGGTGCAGGTTGTTTTATATACTCCTCCAGCTTTGCCAGATTATGTTCAGCTTTTCCTTTCGATTTTTCCGCTGTCAAAAATATCGGGTTATGTAAGAAGAGCACTTTTTTTTCACCCAGGAAGGGAAACGTTTCCGCATCTTCTAGCGCTGCTTCGATTGGTGTTTCCTCGAGATCATAGACAGAAAAATTTAAATCCATTTCATCCTCGGATAATACTTGACTTAGGATCAGCTGCTTCGTTTCATTGATTAAAAAAGCTTCAGTTCCATATAATAAATAAATGGGAGCAATCCGCTTCTGCTTGATTTGTTTCCAGATTTCCATAACCATTTTGTCCAGCTCCCTTACATATCATTTCATATCCTTATCGTAATGAAGCTTGGACTATTTGACAAGAGTTCAAAGGGAATTAGCTGTACGAATAAGCTAATTCCCGATCTATAATGAACGCCAGCATTTTTCGCCGTAGGAGCTCTAAAAGACTGACGGGAGAACCGTTTGTAATCATAGTGTGGCACGAAGAGAGCAAACTATTTGTGTAAACTCTTGTCATTAAAGGAAGCTGGATTTTTTTTGTTAAGTACCTTATACTTAAATGAAATTAGGAGGGATCGACTGTGAACGAATTTGAACAAAATGTCCAAAGTAAACGTAACGATGCTTCTGATTCAGCGGCAGGTTTTTTCGTATCATTTGGTTTTTTTGCCACTTTGTTTATCATTGCGACAATCATAAAACTAGTTGGATCCTGACCAAAAAGGCTATTTGAAGACTGCATGTTTCTGCAGTCTTTTTTTATTTAACCCTTTTCTTTAATTGCTGTATTTTATGGCAGGTATGTAGAAAAGGTTCCTGATCCCTTGAAAAAACGATAGGTAATTTCTCCATTTTCATCTGTTCTGTAAATAACAGCCTCTGATTTTCTCAGCAGATTGATTACCTCTTGGTGCGGATGGCCAAAACGGTTTTTCTTACCAACCGAAATAAGCGCTGCCCTTGGTTTGTAGTGGTTTAGAAAATCCGGTGAACTGGAAGTTTTGCTTCCATGGTGTCCGACCTTTATCACATCAATATTGATATTCGGATACCGTTTTACGATTTCTTCTTCTCCTTCTTGATTTAAATCGCCACCGAAAAACCAATTTAATCCGCCAACACTTGCTAATATAGCAACGGATCCTCGATTTCGCTCTCCTTCATAATTTCTTTTGGGAGAAAGAATCAAAAAGCGGCTTTCTCCGTTTCGCCATTGCTGTCCTTCAGAAACATAAACAATGGGGATACCTTTTTCGTGTGCCGATTGAACAATAGCCTTTTCGCCTTCGGAAGGCTCTTTTACTGACGGCAGCAAAATTTCACCAATCTTAATTTCCTCAATCAGCGCAAAAGCACCACCGATATGATCAAGATCGCCATGAGTCAGGATTAATTTATCGATTTTGGTAATGCCTTTCCCTTTTAGAAAAGGCAGAACAATCTTACGCCCGGGATCAAACGTTTTCGTCCGCTGCTGCCACGAATCGGCTTGAAAGGGCAATATCCCTCCCGTATCAATTAAATAATTCCCTTGGTTTTGCGGAAGGTGAATAAAAATACTGTCTCCCTGTCCAACATCAATAATGGAAACCTCACCAACCGGATTTAGTCTATTCCAGCCTGCTTGGATTTGGAAAAGGACAAGCACTAAAACAATCAATAATCCTCTCCATTCTTTAGGAAACCTTTTTTCCCATAAAATAAAAATAGCCAGCACGATTGCACAATATACTGCAAGAAAAATAACGCCAGGTCTCCCTGAAGTAAATTTTGGAATACTTCCGCTGGAAAAGACCTGCGAAAGATAAATGGACCAATCAACAAACGCGGTAAACAAATTGATGATGGGGTTTGGAACGATCCCAATGGTGAATCGAATTACTAATAAAAGATAAACTCCGGGGAGAAATAAATACGAGTACAGAGGGATAAAGATAAGATTCGCAAAAATACTGATGAAGGGTATTTCAAAAAAATAATAAAGCAGAACAGGAAGGGCAGCAAGCTGAGAGGTCAAAGACACAGCTGCGGTTTGGGCTATGCTGTTTTGATAACGATTGAGAATGGATGGACTTGAAAGGATCACAGCGGAGCAAACAATAAACGAAAGCTGGAAGCCAACATCAAAAACGACATAGGGATTGAAGAAGAGATAGATTAGAAAAGCAATACTTAATGCGTCGATCGGGAGCAGTTGAACAGGCCTTCCCCATTTTACGACGGACATTACTAAAAAGAGCATCAAAACAGAACGCACCACAGAGGGTGCCCCTCCTGTTATTACCGCATATCCGGGGAGAAGTCCCAGCAGCAAGTTTGTCATAAACTCCCTTGTTCTTCCCATTCTTATGCCAAGATAAAAGATCATTATCACAAGCAAGGTTACCTGAAGACCTGAAATCGCTAATAAATGGGAAATTCCAATGTTCTGGTAATCAGCAAGCGTGTCAGGGGACATTAGCGAGGTTTCTCCGTAAATAAGAGCTGCGGCAAGAGCAGCAGTTTCCAACGGAAAATGGCGGCGAAGATCGTTAATTCCTTCGTAACGCCATTGTTTCAGCAGCATCAGCAGAGTTAACTTCTGCTTCGTACAATTTTCAAGAGGCATGGTGCGGCTGTCGAGAAACCAAAAAATATGCTGATTAAATAAATACTGCCGATAGTTAAACGCATTTTCGTTTGTTGCTTCAGGCGGTGTTATCAGCTCTCCAGACACTTTGCATAGGCAGCCATAATAGCTTCCTTCCTCAAGCAGCTTTTTCTCTTTTTCTGAAGTTATTTTATAGCGTAACAGTAATTTTTCACGGGTGGCTGCATCTTTGGCGATAATCTGGAGTTTGTCACCGTCTATTTTCGGTGCTTCAATGAACTCTACGTAAAAATGGCTGGACGAAGGGGAAATCATGGTACGGTTATGGAGGACAGCAAACTGCGCGGAAACAAAGAAGAGCAGAAAAAACGCAAGCAAAATGGAAATTTGCGGGATGGAGAATTGTTTGTATATCGATAAAAGCAAAAGATAAAACAAAAGTAAAAGGATAAACAGCAGAAATGATTTGAGGGAACAAAGCACTCCTAAAAGGGCAGCGGCAGCAAAATAAATAAACCTCCCATACATGTAATCTCTCTCCTAAATGATAATAGAGGCGGCCCCAGTCCGATGTAAACAACTTGGAGCCAGCCGGTCTTTAATCATTGATTTTACCAAGGTCAATAATCCTGTCTTTTAGTTCAACTTGTACAACTTCTACATTTGCTTGTTCAAACAGTTCAATGGCATAAGGATGATTTTTATAATCAGATGCATAGTAAACAGTCTTGATTCCAGCTTGAATTAATGCCTTTGTGCACTGAAGACAAGGAAAATGTGTAACATAAATCTCGGCACCTGACGTAGGAACGCCAAACTTGGCACACTGCAGCAGGGCATTCATCTCCGCATGAATCGTCCGAACGCAATGATGATCGATCACATAGCATCCTTTATCAATGCAATGATCTCCGCCGGCAATGGACCCATTGTAGCCTCCGGCGATAATCCGTTTGTCCCTGACAATGGTTGCACCGACCATCAGTCTTGTACAGGTACTTCTTAATGCTAGTAAATGGCTTTGCGCCATAAAATACTGATCCCAGGAAATCCTCTTCAAATTATTCACTCCCATAAACATTATCCCGCATTAACTGGCGTCAAAAAACCCCCACTGATTGAAGTTTCACTTTAATCCAGTTTCATTTTTAGTGTACTTGTGAAAGGTTATTTGGGTCAATGGAAAGTTCCAAGCTATTGTACAGAAACAGCATCCTTTAATTTTTCAAATGTCTTTTCACCGATTCCGCTGATTTTCTTTAAATCCTCTGCTTGTTTAAATGGGCCGTTATCCTGTCGATATTGGATAATCGCAGCAGCTTTGGCCGGTCCAATTCCAGGAAGGTCTTGCAATTGACTTTCATCCGCTTTATTGATGTTTATTTTTCCTGCAGCGCTATTTGAATTAGAAGCAACAACTGTTGAGGTGCCGGTACTTGCCATTGCAGGGCCGGGTTCCCCTATTGCGGGAACATAAATAACCATTTCATCCTGTACGTGTGCAGCAAAATTAACTTGACTCTTGTCAGCCTTGTCTGTAAGACCGCCGGCTCTTTGAATAACATCAATCACACGTTCGTCTTGGTTGGATGAATACACCCCCGGCAAGTTTATTTCCCCTTTCACATCCACGATAATCGTTTCCTTTTTTTCTGCTTGTTTAGGCTGTTCATCTTCCTGTTTATCTTCGTCTTTTGCAGACGTGGCAGGTTCAATGTTAGTGATTTTTTGATTTTCCATTCGTCCGGGCTGATCGAAATAAGTATAATACAAGGCTCCTGCCAAAATAAAAAGGGCAGCAAAAAACAAAAATTTATGTTCCATAATCCAAGCTTTCAAAGCAATCATCCTTCCTTAGGTATAATTTACTGATTGAAATCATATGGTTAGTAAAGAAACTTTCGTTTAAGGAGGGTTGGAACGATGAATATAGGTATTATTGGTACAGGTAATATGGGGAGAATATTAGCGGAAGCTTTCATTGAAGCTGAAGCGGCACCCCCTTCTTCTTTAATGATTACAAATAGGACAAAATCAAAAGCATTATTGCTTAAAGATAAATATCAAGACATTCAGGTGGGAAGAAATGCGGGAGAAGTGGCGGCAGAGTGCAATATCCTGTTTTTGTGTGTAAAGCCATTGGATGTATTTCCAGTTCTGCAAGAAATAACCCCCTTTCTGACAAAAGAAAAATGCATTATTTCCATCACAAGCCCGATCAGTACACAACAGCTCGAAAATAAGGTCTCATGTTCCGTGGTCCGGGTAATTCCCAGTATTACAAATCGAGCCTTGGCGGGAGTTTCGCTAATAACCTATGGAGAGCACTGTCAGCCTGTCTGGAAAGAAAATGTTCAGCAATTGTTTTCAAAAATTTCAGTTCCGGTGGAAATCAAACAGGAAGTGACTAGAGTGGCATCCGATATTGTGAGCTGCGGGCCTGCTTTCTTTAGTTATTTATTGCAGCAATTTATTCAAGCTGCTGTAAACGAAACGGGAATTGAAGAAGACGTTGCCACAAAATTAGCGAGTGAAATGATTGTCGGCCTTGGGGAGCTGTTAAAGCAGGGGCATTATACTCTGCCAACATTATTGGAGAAAGTTTGTGTTAAAGGCGGTATTACCGGCGAAGGTATTAAAGTGATGGATGAAGAATTAGGAGAAGTTTTTGAGCATCTCTTTCATGCAACCCAAGCGAAGTTTGAGGAGGAACTTGAAAAAGTGAGCGGTCAGCTTGCAAATAAATAATTTCGCCGCTGCATCCAAAAATTCCTTCTGCAAAGAAAAAATATTAAGACCCCGCCTATCCGAATTCTTTGTTGAACAAAGAATTCAGATAGGCGGGGTCCAATTTATCCCTTATTAACGGGCGGTACAACCCCATCTCAAGTGTGTGAGTGAAACAAGAAATCCTAGGCGGGAACTGCCCGTAAAAGCCGATTGGTGAAATACAGTGAAACTTGCCGCTTCGTTTTTTAGCGGCTTAGTTGAACCAATCGGGTTCGTACTGTCTCTTATATCAAGGTGTAAGCCTTGATATAAGAGACAGTAGAACGGGACTAACCATCAGCGGGGGATGAAGAAAACCCCCACTGATGGAAGTTTCACTTTATTTTCTTGCCATGAAAAAAATTCTTTCTGATTGGGGTCCCGGGGCTTTTGCCTCAAAATCAGCAGTGATTTCTGCCACTTCAAAACCGGCTTGTTCAAGCCATTCTTTATACTGCTTGATTGGAAAAGTTCTCTGTTGATGAAACTCATCAATACGGTCATATTTTCCGGTGCGCTCATCTAAAACAAAAAAACTTAACTCGTGTTCAACACTATCAGGAAAATCACCCGGAAAACAATTCCAGATATAGGCTAATTGATCCCCGTTTACTGTAAACGTCTGATTCATAAAAATTTCATTCATTTTAAAGACAGAATGAACATCAAAAAAAAGGACACCGCCCCTTTTCAAATGTTGAAAAGTCTTAGTAAAGGTTTGTTTCACTTTTTCTTCTGAACATAAATAATTAAGAGAATCGCAAAAGATACCAATTACATCAAACTGCCCAAAGCCTTCAAGCTCAGCCATATCCTGTTGGTAGAAAGGAATGTAAAGATTTTCTTCCTGGGCTTTTGCCCTTGCAACTGCCAGCATATCAGCCGATAAATCGACACCGGTTACAGCAAACCCTTCCCGGACAAGCCGCAATGAGAGCTCCCCCGTGCCGCAGCCCAAGTCAAGCAATGAATTTCCAGTTATGCCGAATGCAGATAAGCGTTCTGATAAATATTGAACCCACTTATCGTAAGGGGCATCCTCCATCAATTCATCGTAAATATAAGCAAATCCTTCATAACTCATGGATTCAGCACACTGCGAATATCCTCTAAGGGAGCATCGCCCCATAAACGTTCAAGATTATAATAAGATCTTTCATCACGGAGGAATACATGGACAACAACATCCCCCATGTCAATCAGAACCCATTTTGCTTCATCGTACCCTTCAATTCGCTTCACTTCAAAATGATATTCCTCCGCTTTTTCTTTGATTTCTCTCGCAATTGCTTGGACCTGCTTGTCCGAATTCCCATGACAAATAACAAAATAATCAGCAATCAGAGAAATCCCTTGCATATTCAGGGCGACAATATCTTCAGCCCGCTTGTCATCGGCCGCTTTTACGGCTACTTTTAATAAATCATATTGCTCCATTCAATCAATCCTCCAAATTTATCACGAGATCATTATAAGTAAAAATTGTTTCTGGATAGATGGTCTGATTTTTTTTCAGTAAAAAGACAATTGTGTTTTGAATTGCTTTAATAACGGCTTTATCTAAATGAATTTTTGCCAGTTCTCTTACTTCCTCTACCCCTGGAAAATGCCGGCCCGGCTCAATATAATCAGCCAAATAAATAATTTTTTCTAACTTTTTCATGCCGGGACGTCCTGAAGTATGGTAGCGGATCGCATCTAATACTTCTTTGTCAGTAATTCCGGCTTCTTGTTCAACAAGATAGGCGCCAACAGGAGCATGCCACAATTCCATATTATAGTCGAGTAAATCCTTACGCATACCCTGATTGACAATTATTTCTTTCATTTCTTCTTTAGGGCGGAATTTTGCATAGTCATGAAAAATTCCTGCCAATTCTGCCTTTTTGGCATTCACCCCATATTGTTCAGCAAGAATGACGGCTGTTTCCATTACACCCACTGTATGTAGGTAGCGGTGCTCAGTCAAATGCTTTTTAACCAGTTTTAATGCTTGTTCACGTTCCATATAAACGGTTCTCCTTTATGTAATGAATAATCGAATCCGGTATCAAGTACCGAACCGATTTTCCCTTCTTTAATCGTTCACGGATCATGCTGGATGAAACATCCATGGAGGGAACATCAACAAAAAGAACAGGATAAATAGTATCATGATCGTATTCCGGTCTTTCCACACCGACGAATTGAACAAGCGTGACCAACTCATCGATTTTGTACCATTTAGGTAAATATTCAATCATGTCTGCTCCGATAATAAAGAAAAATTGATAATCTTTATATAGCGATTTAATAATTTTCATCGTTTCGGCTGTATAGGACGGACCATTGCGTTCAAGCTCAATCGGCTGAATTTTAAATTGACTGTTCCCGTCCAGAGCGAGCTCAAGCATGTTTAAACGGTCTTTATTGCTGATCGATTCTGACTTTTTTTTATGTGGAGGTTCTTGATTTGGCATAAACCAAATTTCATCAAGGTCAAGAGCGGTAAGAACTTCATTCGCTATTAACAAATGCCCGTGATGAGGCGGATCAAAAGTTCCTCCCAAAATCCCGACTTTCTTCATGATGAATTTCCTCCTTCAATCCCTAGAATTTACGGTAAATGAATTTGTTTATTTTCTGTCGATTCCTTATAAAGAACAATCGTATTGCCGATAATTTGCACCAGTTCCGCATCTGCTCCGGCTGCAAGCTGCTCAGCAACTACCGTTTTATCTTCTTCACAATTTTGCAGAACGCTTATTTTAAAAAGTTCTCTTGCCTCCAAAGCATCCTTAATCTGCTTAATCATATTTTCGTTAACTCCGCCCTTGCCAACCTGAAAAATTGGATCCAGGTGATGGGCTTTAGAGCGTAAAAATCTTTTTTGTTTTCCAGTTAACATTCCTTTGCACCTCCAAGCTGTTTTAAACACAAGTCTCTCATTCTCTCGATATCAGGAAAGATTCCTGTCCATTTTTCGAAAGCAAGCGCCCCCTGATTGACAAACATATCAATTCCGTTTTGAATTTGCGCTCCTTTTTCCTGCGCTTCCCTTAGAAACTGTGTGGTAAGCGGATTGTAAATAATATCACAAACAAGTGCCTGTTTTTTTAGATGTGTAAGACAAATCGGCTGCTCGGATACCTTTGGGTGCATACCGATCATGGTGGTTTGAACAATTAGATCATAGTTGCCTAATTCTTCAGCTGCTTGATCTAATGAAAGTGCCTTGGATAGAACCGAAAATGGGCAATCCTTTACAAGTCCGGCCGCTTTTTCCACTGTTCGGTTAGCAATATCAATCGCTGTACAGTTTTTTTGGGCAAGGGTAAAATAAATAGCACGTGCAGCTCCCCCGGCGCCAATAATTAATACCTTTTGTCCTGTCAATGAAGGAACATACTTCTCTAAACCTTTTAAAAACCCGGGCCCGTCTGTATTATAGCCAATTAATTTACCGTTTTCATTGACTACCGTATTAACAGCTCCAATATTCAAAGCAAGGTCGTCAATACCATCCAGATAAGGAATAATCGCGCTTTTATGCGGAACGGTAACATTAAAGCCTCCTGCCCCAATTGCTTTTAATCCTTTTACAGCATCACTTAAGTTTTCTGGCTTCACCTGAAACGGAAGATAGGTACCCTCCAAGTTATAATATAAAAATAAATCATTATGCATAATCGGTGACATCGAATGACCGATTGGATCCCCAAGTACTGCAAAAAGCTTTTTCACGACACAATCTCTCCAATCCCCTGCATCCAGCTGCTTTCTTTTAAATAAGTGATTTTCTCAAAAGTGTTTGTACCCCTTCAGGTACGTATGCAATGATTTTTGCCCCCGGCTCATTGACGGTAATCCAGCCAAGTCCCGAAAAGACAATATCTGTTTTTGCCTCTTTGATGTGATATTCATTTTTTATAAGCTTCGGAAAGGTTTCCAACTGCTCTTCTCTTGGCGGAGTCAGCATTTCGCCAAGATGATTTTGGTAAAGTTCATCGGCATTGGCTGTTTTCGTCCGGTGAATCATAACATCGTTTGAAACATAACAAACAAAGGACCGTCTGCCGCCGCTCACATAATCGAACCTGGCCAGCCCTCCAAAAAACAAAGTCTGCTCTTCATTTAATTGAAATACTTTTGGCTTGATCTCTTTTTTTGGTGTAATGATTTTTAAATCAGCTTTTTCCACAAAGTGTGCCATTTGATGATGATTAATAATTCCCGGTGTATCAATTAATGATCTTCCATCATCTAATGGGATTTTGATAATATCCAACGTCGTTCCCGGAAAGTGGGAAGTGGTAATAATGTCACCCTCACCCGTTACCTCTTTGATAATTCGGTTAATAAAGGTCGATTTCCCAACATTTGTGCAGCCTACTATATAGACATCTTTTCCTTGCCGCCACTCATCAATCGCTGCAGCCGTTTCTTTAATAAACAACCCTTTTTGCGCACTGACAAGAAAAACCTCTTCCGGTCTTAAGCCCTGTTCCCGGGCTTCTTGTTTCATCCAGTGAATGAGCTTATGATGTTTGACAGATTTGGGAAGTAAATCAACCTTGTTGCCGACCAGCAAGATTTTATTATCGCCGACAAAACGATGCATTCCAGGAATCCAGCTTCCGTTAAAATCAAATATATCAACGATCATCACGATAAGTGCATCATTTTTGCCGACTTCATTTAAGATCTTTAAGAAATCATCATCCGTTAAGCGGACATCTTGTACTTCATTGTAGTTCTTAAGGCGAAAACAGCGCTGACAAATCACGGTTTCTTTTTCCAATGAAGATTTGGGAGCATAGCCAAGCTCATTTGGGTTATCTGTTTGTATTTTTACACCGCAGCCCATACATAAATATTGATGCTCACTCACACTTTAATCCTCCCATTGAATCATTCCTTTTTTTCTGAAAAAGTTTAAAATTCTTCTTTCAACGAAGCGGTTAAATTTAGTTGCCAGTCCATCTGTTTGGGCAACCGGAACTACCAAAATCGTATGAAAACCGCTGCGATTTCCGCCCAAAACATCTGTCAGCAATTGGTCACCGATCACGACCGCTTCTTCCTTTTTTATTTCCATTTTCAAAAGAGCTTGTTTGAAAGCTCTTCCCAGCGGCTTTTTGGCCCGAAAAATAAACGGAATGTTCAGCGGGTCAGAAAAATGCTTGACCCTATTTTCCTTATTATTCGAAACAATCGTAACCTGTATATTATGGTTTTTCATGTTCTCAAACCACTTTTCCAGCTGCGGTGTCGCGAGCGGTCGGTCCCACTCGACAAGTGTATTATCTAAATCCGTGATAATCCCCTTTATTCCTTTTTCTTTTAAAGATTCAGGGGTAATATCCAAAACGCTTTTCACATGCTCATTCGGTAAAAATTGTTTCAATAACAAATGATTACACCTCATTAATTTCAATCTAAATAACCGTTTTAATTCATAACGTCTATCATAACACATACCATTTTATTTTTCTTGTATCATAACGGATTTTTTTGTCTCTTTCAAAGCATATGTCATTCTCTTCTTGTTCTTCCATATATGACAAGGCTTGGCAAAGGATATCTCAAGTAATTCATAGCTGATGTCGAAACAAATAACAATACCGTTGAAATTAAAAAAGTTTTCGACAGATGCTTGTTTTTTTCAACACTGTGGATAAGTTTATTCACATTATACCCAATGTTGCTTCAACCGTTCAGAGATTTATTAACAATTTAATCACATTTTTTCCACATGCATTGTGGATAACCAAGGCGGTTGTTCAGAAAGTTTATATTTGGTAGATTAAGGATACAGACTTTGAACTACCCAGCTTATATATAAAGGTTTTAACCTAGAATTTCAAATGCTTAGGAGGTGAACAGAATCTTGCAGGCCTTATCCGATGAATTATTAATTGAATCGTATTTTAAAGCACGCGAATTAAAATTAAGCTTGGAATTTATCTACCTCATTGAAGCAGAAATCAACCGCCGTTCCTTATCCACTAAAATTAAAATAACCTCCTAACCTTTCCTATGCCCAAAAGGGCTTTTTCTTTTTCATGGAAACGGCTGATCAGTGTGCAGATAAAATGAATTCTCCGATTTTGTCACCGACTTTTACATCTTGAGGTACATGAATGCCTTCATGTTTAAAAATACCCTTTTCAAACAATAAAATCACAGTTGAACCAAAGCTAAAATAGGCCATTTCATCTCCACTGTTCAGCCTGCTGCCCGGATGGGTGATTTCAATCGAATTAACAAACATGGCTCCAACCTTAACAACTGCCATAAAACCATTTTCGGTTTTTAATTCTGTGATAACCCGGTAGTTTTTGGATAGGGTTCTTACCCCGTACTTCAATCCCCATTTGTTAACCGGATAGGATTTGGAGCCCAGCTTCCACTGTTTCATTACTGTTCCTGTTGCCGGGCTGTGGATCCGATGATAATGACTTGGACTTAAATAAAGGATCATGTATGTTCCATTTAAATATTTTGTTAATGCCTCTTCATCACCAAGCATTTCCTTCACCGTGTAAATCTTCCCTTTTACGGTTATTTCACTTGTTTCTCGAATGGTCCCGACATCTTCAATAACAGCATCAACAGGACTGACCACAGCATTAGGCTCCGGAGCGATCTTTCTGGCTCCCGTTTTTAACTTCCGGATGAACAGATCATGTAATGTTGGGTATTCGGAGAGTCCCTTCTCCATTTCATCTTGATTTATTTGATAAATCCTTGCAAAGGAAGGAACAATAAAACGACTTGCCGATGAACGGGAAAATCTCCTCAACAATTCTGAAGTCCATCTTCCATTAGTAAGTTCAATTAAGAAGCGGTATAAAATTTTCAGCAATGTACTTCCCCCCAAATAGTGTAAAAATACTCTTTACGTTCCCGAATAAAATGCTTAGAATTAAATAATATAAAGTAAATATTTTGATTTTAATGTAAGCCTTTCCTTAAAAATAATATCCGGGATGTTCCCATGATGATATGGTCAGGTTTGCGTTTCAATCCTTTATGCATCTGCTTTTTAGATGATTCCCGTTTTGTAGATAAGGAGTTGAAGTGAATTGTTTTTCTTAGATGTCCTTGACCATACTATAAAAAAGTTAAAATCACAGACAGCTAATCTGATTACGTTAACAAACATGGCGCTTGGCGGTTTTGCCATTGTGTATAGCATCCAAGGGAATTTACGCTTAAGTGTCCTGCTTATTTTCCTTGCAGCACTGGCAGACCGTTTTGATGGGATGGTTGCAAGGAAATTTCATATTGAATCCGAGCTTGGCAAGCAGCTTGATTCCATGAGTGATATTATATCATTTGGAGTTGCCCCTGCACTATTGCTTTATCAAGGAATATTACATGATTTTGGTATGCCGGGAATTTTTTTCACCGTTTTTTATATCGGATGCGGCGCATTTCGGTTAGCCAGATTTAATATTTCCGAAAATAACGGTTATTTTACCGGTTTGCCGATTACTGCATCCGGTTGTTTGGCAACATTAAGCTTTCTAGTCATTCCTTATTTACCGGCACAGATTTTTTTCTTTCTAACCATTATCTTATCATTCTTAATGACAGGATCTTTTAAACTGAAGAAAATTTGAAAAAGAAAGCCAGAAGCCTTTTTCCCCATTCAATTGGAGGAAAAAAGGCTTTTTTATTTTACTGATTTTTTATTAAAATAAAAAATCAGTGGACAGACACATTCTTCCAGACACTTTCATAGGAATTAGTTATAGGCGATAGTCCTAAAGAAAGCGGGGGTGGATGTTCATGTCTGGCATCTTGACTGCACTAGGGTTTTTAATGAAAGAGTTCTTATTCCTTGTTTCTTATGTAAAAAATAATGCTTTTCCCCAGCCATTGTCTCCGGCAGAGGAAAGAAAGTATTTGCGATTAATGGCAGAAGGAGATTCTAATGCCCGAAACATGCTGATTGAACATAATTTAAGGCTTGTAGCCCATATTGTGAAAAAATTTGAAAATACCGGGGAAGATTCCGAGGATCTTATTTCCATCGGGACGATCGGTTTAATAAAGGCCATCGAAAGTTATTCTGAAGGAAAAGGGACAAAACTTGCCACATATGCCGCCCGTTGTATTGAGAACGAAATACTCATGCATTTACGTGCATTAAAGAAAACGAAAAAGGATGTGTCTTTGCATGACCCTATCGGTCAGGATAAGGAGGGAAATGAAATATCGTTAATCGATGTACTTAAATCGGAATCAGAAGATGTAATCGATACCATTCAATTAAACATGGAACTGGAAAAAATAAAACAATATATTGACGTCCTCGATGAGAGGGAAAAAGAAGTCATTATCGGCCGTTTCGGACTAGACCTGCAAAAGGAAAAAACACAGCGGGAAATTGCCAAGGAACTAGGAATCTCCCGAAGCTATGTATCAAGAATTGAAAAGCGTGCCCTGATGAAAATGTTTCATGAATTTTACCGCGCTGAAAAGGAAAGAAAAAATAGATAATGTTATATTCAAAGTAGAAAAGCAGGAGATTTACTCCTGCTCTATCTGTCCATTTGCCAATAAACAATTCCAGCTTTTCCCGCCATCAGCAGATTCATACAAATCATTTTTATAGGTTGAAAAAGCTATTCTTTTTTCGTTTTTAGGATCTGCTGCTAGATAGGTTACCGGATTATCATAATCGAGGAAAGGAAAAACAATGTCGTTTAATTCCCTGGTTTTCGGATCTATCTTTTTTAGGAATATTTTTTTGTCCTTGACACTCGAAAATAAAATGTCATTGTTTGTAAATGTTAATGCGGTAATCATGTCTGGAGCTGTAATGGGCTTCATTGTATTTCCATAATCCTCTGAATAAAAAATCCCCGTTCTTGTTGCCATAGCAATGACATTTCCATTTTTAGGGTATACTCCAATCATTCCAAGGGAATCTGCTGTAAAATCAGTCAGCTTGGATTTTATCCAGCTGCTGCCGTTATCCTTTGAATAATAAACCCCTTGGTCCAACTTGCCGCCATCATTTTCATTAATGACATAAATGCCCTGTCCAAAAAAACTGCCGGATAAAAAATGAAAGGTATTTTGTCCATAAAAAGCGAGCTTTTTTAGCGACTTTCCTTGATCCATGCTTTCTATTAGTCCAAGAGGGTCTTTAAGTCCGGAGCCTTTTTCGGGATGGCCGCTCGCCAAGAACCCTGCTTGAACAGCTTGGAAACTTTGGTAATGATGATTGTTTGCGGAAGCCTCAAACCATGTCTTATTTCTATACAGCTTCAGACCGTTATTTGTCGCAATGTATAATCGGTCATCATTACCAGGGTAACCTAAGCCATTTATTTGTGTGACCTTTTGGTTTTTTGCTGTGATCATTGTATAATGGAGCGAACTTGTGGAAACTGCGTTATTTTCCGGCTGAGATGTTTTTTCATGCTGTGATTGGCTAGAGCAGCCTGCAGTATAGACGAATAGGCCCAACATCATGAAAAATAAGGTTTTCCTTAAAAAAAACATATTTCCCCTCCAAAAAATTTTATTAAATTCGCAATATTACAAATTCTTATCTATCCACTTATATCCCACTCCCCATACAGTTGTCAAATAATCATCAATTGGAAAACCAGCTCTCCTAAGTTTTTCCCTTAAATTTCGAACATGGGAATCCACTGTTCTGTCCTCCGTTGCAACCGCATAACCCCAGACAGAGGTCAATAGGTGCTCCCTTGTGAAAACCTTATTACGGTTCTGTAAAAACAGTCCCAATAACGAAAATTCTTTTGGCGTTAAGGAAACCTGTTTTTGGTTGTATTGCAGTTCAAAGGAATCCTGCTTTAATAGCAGTCCGTTAAATTCAATCTGATCCTCAGATTTTTTTCTTCGGAGAACAGCTTCAATTCTCGCCATCAATTCCTCTTCATCAAATGGTTTTGAAATATAATCGTCGGCTCCCAGTTTCAGGCCTTTCACCACATCCATTTTTTCTGTCCTTGCCGTTAACATAATAATGGGAATATCCGATACTTTCCGTATTTCTTTGCAGGCATCCCATCCATCAAGACCGGGCATCATCACATCCAAGATGATTAAATCAGCTTTTTCCGTTTCTATATATGGAATTACATCATAAGCAGAAGTCATTTTCACACAGGTATATCCTTTTGGAGCTAAATAAAGTGCTAACAAGTCAAGCATTCGAATTTCATCATCAACTAGCAAAATTTTTTTCAACGCAATCTCTCCCAAACGAATAGTAAATGAAATGCAACTGTATTGGGTTACGAAAAAAGCATCAACCCCAAGCGGTTAATGCTTTCTATTTTTATTTTATTTTTCTGCACTTATTTCCGCACCGATTACGCAGCCAATCACTCCGGTCACAACGAAAGCTAAAACCACCATGAACAACATACACTTCACCCTTTCTAAGAAATAGTGATATTGTTTCTTTAAAATATATCATCATTTTATGAAAATGACGTTATAAATATTGATGATTCTAAAATTAACCTAATTCGGCCACCATTTTCATGACTAATTCAGCTGAATTTTTGGCTGCTTTCTCTAAATATTGATCAAATGAGACGTTTGATTCTTTTCCCGCTATATCAGATAAAGAACGAATGATGACAAACGGAACACCAAATTGATAAGCTACTTGGGCGATCGCTGCTGCTTCCATTTCCACTGCCTGCAAGCCTTTAAATTTTGTGCGAACATATTCTACTTTTTCCGGATCATTCATAAAGGTGTCACCGGAAGCAATAAGCCCTGTTACAACCTGGATAGTCTGAATCCCCTTGGCAGCCTCTTCAGCTATTTCAACAAGCTTTTCATCTGCCTGAAAGGCTGCGGGAAGCTGCGGGACTTGACCGTGTTCATACCCAAAAGCGGTAACATCAACATCATGATGGCGTACTTCAGAGGAAATAACGGCATCCCCGACATTTAAGGAGGGGTTATTTCCACCTGCTGAACCGGTATTGATAATGCAATCCGGTTTATATTTTTCAAGAAGAATGGTAGTAGACATGGCTGCATTTACTTTGCCAATCCCGGACTTAAGCAAAATGACATCCTTGTTATGCATTTTGCCAAAAGTAAATTCACATCCGGCAATGGTTTCTTGTGTTTTTTCTCCAATATGCTCTCTTAGTAGGGCGACTTCTTCTTCCATTGCCCCGATGATGGCGATTTTCATGTTTTGACCTCTCTCTGTGTTCGATTCTGATAATATTACGTAATCCTTATTGTACCATTATGAGCAGGGACAAGTAATATAAAAAATAGGATGAGCTCGAAAGAGACCCCTCCTATTTTCATTGGTTAATTCGAAATTTGTTCCATTTTTGTTGAAGTCCAGCCTTGTCCATCCACCCATTGAAGATAGACACGATATTTTTGCTTGGTATCCTTCGCTGAAATAGTCCCTACCGAGCCATTCGGTGTACCTTTATCACTACCGAGGAACCAAACCGTCATATTGCTTTGATCCACCCCGGTAGCTTTTGAGATTGCTGAAAGCATCTGCTGCCAGTCCTCTGAATTTGAATCGTAGTTAGTAGTATGCGGACCGGATTGTGTGGCGGCAGTTGCAGCTGCTGTTTCCTGACTGTCGGTATTTTTTTGTTGATCAGCAGCTGATCCTCCCTGCTTATCCGATTGCTGTTCTTCTTGTTTTTTTGAACTGCTTCCTTGTGAGTCCTGTTTTTGCTTTGAAGAACCGGTATCCTGTTTGGCCTTTGCTGCAGTCTGGGCAGCTTTTTCCGGTGCTGTATGATCACCGCCTGAGAAAAAGATGGAATAGGCGACGACGGCTATTAATAGGAGTACAAGCACGATTAAACCATTAAGTATCAGATTTGTTTTTTTCCTTTTTGCCCGGTAGCCGAAACGGGAATTTCCATTAAAATCACTGTTCAAGATGTTCACTCTCCCATAAATATGGTTGTCAACATTCTATCACGACTCCTTGAAAACTTGAAGCTTTTTATCACTATTTTCCATTAAATGGATTTATCAATTGTAATGGTCTCTTGCATAAAGCATACGCACAACAGACGCGAACAGTTGGTTAATCCCCCCGTCATTTGCATAAACATCTAAATTAACGGTAACGAGTGCATAACGCGGATGCTGATATGGAAAATAGCCGGCAAACCATTTATTGTGAAGCTGACGCCCATTAAAGTACCTGCCTGTCTCTCCTGTTCCGGACTTTCCGGCAACTTGATATGGCAATTCCCGAAACCACCGGCCTGTTCCTCGTTGATTGACAATGACTTCTCTTAATAATTTCTGCAGTTTTGCCGCCGTAAAAGGAGAGAGCGTTTGCCCCTCCATCTCTTTTGGATGAAATTCGAGCATGGTTACGCCGTTTTTATATTCAATTTTAGAAACAGCCCTTACCATTTCTTTTTTTCCGCCTTTTGCAATGACAGACATCATGTTGGCAACAGCCAAAGGAGAGGCACGGACTTCATGCTGGCCGATTCCTGTCTGGGCAACCAAATTAGCATCATTCTTTTCTGAATTGGTTAAAAAAACTCTCCCTTTTTCCTCATCACTGAGCTGTTTAAAGTATTCAGAGTGAAAAATATTCCCCTGCCAACCGGCTGGTCCCAATAATGAAAGTTTAACCGCATAATCTTCTAAGATTTCCGGATCGATTTTCGTTAGTTCCCTGGCCAGCTGGCCAAAAGTTTGATTACAGCTTATTGCAAAACTGTCCGTAAAATTTAACATTCCATAATCATACGTTAAATCTTTTTGTCCATTTATTTTTTTACTGCAATTAAACATTCTTGAAGGAGAGGTAAGATGATAGTCCAGTGCTGCTGCAGCCGTTACGGTTTTGAATACTGAACCGATTATTTGCTGTTTCAGCATCATGTTGGAAATACCATTTCCTTTGAATGGATTGTTTTGAGCAATGTTTGGACGTGAAACCATTGCCAAAATACTGTTATCGGTTAGATCCAAAAGAACAAGGCCGCCTTTTTTTATGTGATTCTCATCAACAAGTTCTTCTGCTTTTTCCTGGACCGTTTTATCGATCGTTGTCCGTATATTTACAGGATAAAATGGATTTGCGGGATCCACATACCTGACATGTAACCCAAAAAGGGGGGAACCTGCCCCGTCAACATGATAGACAAGCTTTGATTCTCCTTCCGGCAGAAGAAATTCATCAAAGCTCTGCTCTAAGCCCGATACACCAAGCCGGGTTTTCGCGGATAATTTTTTATCTGGGTATCGCTGCTTTAATGCACGCGGATTTTCCCCAACGAGTCCAATAAGCTGTGCACCTGTTAAATGGGGACGGTGCAAAACTTTTTCAACTGCAATCATGCCTGGTATTTTTAAGCTGTTGATTTTTTTAGCTTGCATGGGAGTTAGGACAAACGGAGATTCGTCGCCTCCGTATATAAAAGGTTTTTTCGACTGCTTAACAGCCGAGATAAGCTCTTCGCTTGTGATACCAAGAATACCGGCTGCTTGGAAGAGCTCCGCTTTCATTTTTCTTAGAAAAGGGAAGAGGACAAGCACATCTCCTTTTTTACCCTGCAGGGATTCACCGTTTTTATCAAGAAACCTCCCCCTGCCTTCATCAAGAATCAGCTCTTGTGACCTTTGCCGGACACTTTCCTTCAATAAGTTTATATGACGCTTTGAAAAAACTTCCGATCTGAATAACTGAATCTCCAACAGCCGCCCCATAATAACGGCCATGGAAAATGTACATAGAAGCAAAAAGCAGATAATCCGTCTTTTCCGCATAAAAAAACACCTCATCAAAAGTGTTGACGAGGTGTTCCTTTTTCAATCAAACCTATAAATTTTTAGCAGTACAAAACATTATTTTATCGAAACAATGCGGACAGCCATTTCTCCGCCAGGAGTTTGGACAGAAACCTCGTCTCCAACTTTCTTGCCGATTAAGCTTTTAGCAATTGGAGAATCATTCGAAATTTTCCCTTCAAATGGGTCTGCTTCTGCACTTCCCACAATGGCATAGGTTTCTTCTTCCCCATCAGGCAGTTCAATAAAAGTAACAGATCTTCCCAATGAAACCGTATCGCTTGTCATTTCGCCTTCTTCAATAATCCTTGCATTACGGATCATATTTTCAATTGTTGTGATCCGTCCTTCAACAAATGCTTGCTCTTCCTTTGCAGAATCATATTCGGAGTTTTCGGATAAATCCCCAAAGCTTCTTGCGATTTTAATCCGCTCAACGACTTCTTTTCTTTTCACGGTTTTTAAATATTCAAGTTCTTGTTCAAGTTTTTCTTTACCTGCTAATGTCATCGGAAATTCTTTTTCAGCAGCCAAAATGATTCACTCCTTCTAGTCTTCACTATCCTGGGTCTAGATAATGAATATATTATATGTACCTGTATGTATGCATGCCCATATTGAATATAGGAACGCGTCCTCGAAAAAGAGGGCGCGCGGCATTCAAACTAAATGTTATTACCTGCTATTGTTTCATAAAAATGACTTTTGTTCAAGAATTGTTTTTATTTTTGTGACCATTAAATCGATTGCTACATGATTATGTCCGCCTTCAGGAATAATAACATCAGCATACCGTTTTGTTGGTTCGATAAATTGATTATGCATTGGACGGACGACGTTAATATACTGTTCGATGACCGAATCGATTGATCTGCCCCTTTCATTCATGTCCCGCATGAGACGGCGGATGATCCGCAGGTCGGCATCGGTATCAACATACAGCTTGATATCCATTAAATTTCGGAGCCGTTCATCTTCAAGAACAAGAATCCCCTCTAAGATAATGACATCTTTCGGCTCAACATGAATGATCTGGTTTGATCGTGTATGCAAAGTATAGTCATAGACAGGTTTTTCAATCGGTTCATAGCGGAGCAGCTTCTCGAGATGTTCGATTAACAAATCATTGTCAAACGCAAGCGGATGATCATAGTTTGTTTTAAGCCTTTGCTCAAATGGCAGATAGCTTTGGTCCTTGTAATAATAATCCTGCTCAAGCATTAAGATCGAATGTCCTTGAAAATATTCATAGATTGCCCTTGTAACGCTCGTTTTTCCGGAACCTGATCCTCCGGTTACACCAATCACAACAGGTTTATGCATGATGCTAGTTCTCCTTCCGCATCATGTTGTAAGGATAAACCGGTTTATCCATCTTAAATTGAACAATTTGGAGCGGATGGCGGGCAGCATCTAACTCATTCCCATCTTCATCCCAAATTTTATCAATACAAAAGGTGAAATTCTCAATTTCCGGCCCAAAAAATTCAACTTCGTCACCGGGTTTGAAATGGTTGCGCTGTTGCAGGGTAACCATGTTCGTTTCCTGATTATAATTTAACACAAGTCCGGCAAAATCAAAACTGGTCTTCTTGCTATGATTGCCAAACATTTGCTCTTTATACCCCGGAATCCCTTCAAAAAAGGCAGGTGCTGTTTCACGGTTTGCACATTTATCCAGTTCATCAAGCCATTCTTGTCTTATGACAAAATGATCCGGGTCCGCACAATACGCATCAATGACTTTACGATAAACACTGACGACAGTGGCAATGTAATGAATGGACTTCATTCGGCCTTCAATCTTTAAACTGTCAATTCCAAGTTCAATCATTTTTGGAATGGATTGAATCAAATTTAAGTCTTTCGGGCTCATTGCAAATGGAGAGTCATCTTCTCCAAAAAGCGGCTCCTCTTGGTTCCCTTTATCCTGGAATAAATCATAATCCCAGCGGCATGATTGGCAGCAGCCGCCCCGGTTCGAATCCCTCGCCGTCATATGGTTGCTTAATGTACAGCGGCCGGAATAAGCAATACACATAGCTCCATGAATGAAAGTTTCAATTTCGATATCCACTTTTTCTTTCATTTCGCGAATTTCTTCAGCGCTTGTTTCACGGGCAAGTACAACACGCTCGGCCCCTTCTTCTTTCCAGAACTGAATGGTTTTCCAGTTTGTGATCGATTGCTGTGTACTGATATGAATTTCTATTTCAGGAGCAATCCTCCGGCATGTTTCAATAATAAGCGGATCCGCCACAATAATCCCAGCAACTCCGGCACCCTTGAGACCGAGTAAATATTCTTCGAGCCCCGGAATGTTTTCATTGTGAGCAAAAATATTGGTGGTCACGTAAATTTTTGCCCCGTATTTCTTGGCGAATTCGACGCCTTCTTTCATTTCAGCAAACGTGAAATTATCAGCGTTTGAGCGAAGGCCATATTCCTGTCCTCCGATAAAGACGGCATCGGCTCCATAGTGAACAGCAATTTTTAATTTTTCAAGATTGCCTGCCGGTGCCAGAAGTTCCGGCTTTTTGATAATTACCCGTTTTCCATCCACAATCTTGGATATTTTATCCTTAACTGCACTCACGGCCAAACACCTCCAAAAAAGTTTTAGTATACCGTTTCCTTAAAATAAAATCCTGTATCCAATAATCTGCCTTCCGGCTGAATTTTTTCTAATTGTGTTAACAATTCCTCTTTTTTATCCTCATAAAACTCCGGATCTTCCAAATATAAGTCTATCGCCTCACGATATGCTTTGGTTACCCTGATTAAATAATCGATGTTCTTTAAAATGCCATCAATTTTGAATGCATCCACTCCTGCTTCAAGCATATCCTGGAGCTCATCAATAATACAAACATCATTTGGACTCATGATATGTGTACCGTTTTCGTCCTCAAAAACCGGATACTTATTTCCCCGTTCTTTATCATGCAAAAACATGTTCTTTTGCTGTTTGCGGTTTTCAATCTCCATAGCCTTGCCTTGAAATTCAAAATAATTGCCAAGGAGGGTCCGCTTAGATTGGAACATGCACATCATTCCATGGACGAGGACTTCAATTTCCACTTCCGCTTTTTCAGCGATTTCCACAATGGCATCCATGTTGATTTCACGGGCAAGCACAGCGCGTTTTGCTCCTTTTCGGCCCCAATAATTGCAGGAATACCAATTTGTTGCCAACGTTTCCGTACTCCAGTGCAGTTTCAATTCCGGCGCCGTTTCGCGTGCAGTCATTAATACGGACGGATCTCCAAAAATAACAGCATCGGCCCCCGCTTCATTTGCAAAAAGGAGATAATCCTTTAGTTCCTCGATTTTTTCATTATGAAAAATGGCATTCATGGCGACATAAACCTTCTTACCTTTTGAATGAGCCAATTCGATTGCCTTTTTCACTTCATCGCGGTTAAATTCTCCGGCAAGGCGCAGACCATAGCGCTGTTCCCCGACAACAAATGCATCTGCCCCTGCATCAATAAGAGGGAGTATATCCTCTGTTTTATAGGGTGTTACTAATATTTCCGGCTTCTTCATTGCTTTCACCTCTTTTTACTAATAGCTACCCCGTCTCCCACAGGTAAAATTACCGTATGATAGTCAGGATGGCTCATTAGCCAGCGATTAAAATTATCGATTTTTTTTACAAGATTTCGGGTTCGTTTTGATTCAATTTCCGCTTCACAAACAAGCCCTTTAAATAATACATTATCCGTTATCAAGATCCCGTTTTCATGCAGAAATTCTGAATAGATTTCGAAGAACTTTTTATATTGCCCCTTTGCAGCATCAATAAAGATGGCATCAAAGGGTCCCAGCGCACGTATTTGGTCCTCGACCTCTAACGCATCTCCTTTAATGAGGATGATTTGCTCCAGCATACCGGAGCGTTTCATATACTCTTCAGCAAGCCTGTACCGCTCCTCATCCCTTTCAATTGTTACTACAGTCGCTGCCGGGAAAGCGGAAGCCATTCTAAGCGCCGAATAGCCAATTGCCGTTCCAATTTCAAGAATTTTTTTGGGGTTTTGTATCCGTAAAACCTGCAGCATCGCTTCTATTCCCGAAAGTTCCATGATTGGAACATGATACTCCCGTGCATAATTTTCCATTTCCAAGAATAATTCGTCCCGATTGGGAATCATATTTTCTATATAGGAAAGCAGCTTTCCACTCATCAAGCTGCGTCACCTCTCTCTTTCTTCAATAACAGCATTATGGCACTTTCTAAGGCTCTTTAGACATGAAAAAATAGCGTTCACAGATAATGCTGCATAATCGGAAGTCTGCTTCCGGATCATACTTGGGAGCAAAGAAAGCTGTCTCCCCGCGAACTGTGGTGCACGCTATAGTGGGTTCTATAAACACTTGAATTATTTTAGCATAAAAATAAGGGGAATGCTAATTATTCCCCTTTATTTATTACTGGAAATATACTTTGCTTTTACTTGGTTATGCTCTTCTAATGTTTTTGAGAAAATAACGGTTCCATCTGATGCTGCCAAAAAGTAATAATATTCTGTGGAAGCAGGGTTTAAGGCTGCCTTAATGGAACTTTTTCCGGCATTGGCTATCGGCCCCGGCGGAAGCCCGTTATTTTTATAGGTATTATAAGGAGAATCCACCTCTAAATCCTGATAGAGAACGCGGGCCTTATGTTTTCCTTGTGCATAAAGAACGGTAGGGTCTGTCTGCAAGGGCATCCCTTTTTGAATTCGGTTATAGAAAACGCTGGCAATTTTACTTCTGTCAGCCTGATTAGTAGCTTCTTCCTCAATGAGCGAAGCCATTGTCAGAAGCTGATGATTCGTTAGCTGTTTCTTTTTAATCTGTGCCTGATAAGAATCCAAAACGGTTTTTGTTTTATCCAGCATGGCAGTGATGATTTCATCCACTGTCGGGTTTGGTTTATAAAACGAGTAGGTAGCTGGATAAAGGTATCCTTCTAACGGATACATGATACGGCTGTTTACTATTTCCGGCGATAATACTGTAGGGTATTTTGTAATTAGCCCCTTGATATAGGATCGATCATTTAATTGATTGAAGATATCCTTATCTCGTTTATGGATATTCTTCGCGATAATCTGTGCAATTTCTTTCAGCTGCGTCCCTTCAGGAATGGTAAGAGTAACAGCAGCAGTGACTTTCCCGGATTTGATGATGCTGATAATCTTTGGAACATCCATGGACGGGCTCAAGCGATAGGTTCCCGCTATAAAACCAGATTCTTTTTTGTATTTAACGTAATATTTAAATACACTAGCATTTTTGATCATTCCCTCCGATTCCAAGATGTCAGCAATCCTCGATGACGTTGAACCTGATGGGATTTCTACCAACTTTTGCTGCTTCGATTCTGGTGATACCGGCTGCAGTTCCGATTTTATGTATAAATATCCCCCTCCCGCCAAGAGGATAATGAAAACAATCGATATGAAAAGAAAAACAGCAGCTTTTTTTGCCTTTTTCTTTGTTTTTTTGCCATCTTCAATCATACATGGCCCCCTCCCTAATTCCCATAGCTTATCTATTTTGTGATGTAAGCCCCTTTCGTTGCGTGCAAAAATAGGGCATTGTAATAATTTGAGCATAGACTGAAAAAAATGTCAATTCAACACGAAAAATGTTTGAAAAGACAAAACAAAAAACCAGCCAAATGGCTGGTTTTGTAAACTCCAATTCTACTCTTTTTCTTCTTCGCCTTCTTCTTGCTCGTCGAGAAAAGTATTTAACATTTCTTCGATCATGTCCCATTCCTCGTCTGTCTCGATTGGCATTAATTCGCCATCTTCTCCGTCTTCCTTTGGAGTGAAAGCGGAAGCATGAATCTCAATATCATCTTCATCATTTTCTTCAGCGCCTACAGGGTAGTACAGCACATATGATTTTCCGAACTCCTCTGAATCGAAGGTAAACAGAACTTCACATAATTGCTCGTTTCCGTCTTCATCTACAACTGTAATATTATTTTCTCCGTGGTTCATCATTTCACCTCATTAATTTTTACTATCAAGATAGCCTTGCAAAATCATGACTGCCGCCATTTTATCGATGACTTTTTTCCGTTTCTTCCGGCTGACATCTGCTTCGAGCAAAACACGTTCAGCTGCTATTGTGGTTAAACGCTCGTCCCACAAAACGCAAGGAACTGAAAATCTTTGTTCCAGTTCACTGGCAAATACTTGGCTAGCTTCGCCTCTCGGTCCGATCGTACCGTTCATATTCTTAGGAAAGCCAACGACAACAAGGTTAACTTGATACTCTTTTATTATTTTGCCAATTTCATCAAAACCAAACTCATTTTTTTCTTCATCGATTTTGAGCGTCTTAAGCCCTTGAGCTGTCCATCCCAGCTCATCACTGAGTGCGATCCCGACTGTCTTTGAGCCGACATCCAATCCCATTGTCCGCATTCATTAACCCTCTCGCTGTTTTTTTAAGTAGGACTTTACTAACTCTTCAATGATTTCATCCCGCTCGAGCTTCCGGATGATCGTCCGGGCATCCCGATGGCGCGGAATATACGCGGGGTCTCCAGATAGCAAATAGCCAACTATTTGGTTAATTGGATTGTACCCTTTTTCCTGCAAGGCTTCATACACTTGAAACAGAACTTCATTTACGTTGTGTTCAATCGGTTCTTCAGGAAAATTAAATCTCATTGTTTTATCAAATGAGCTCATTTCATACACCTCGCATTTTTGTACAGGAGAGACTTGTAATAGTTACCTACATTTTACACTACTTGAGCCCATTATCAAATGGATTTTACCCATTCCTCAACGAATTGCAAGGCTTTGTCAAGATTTTCTGGATTTTTCCCGCCGGCTTGGGCCATATCAGGGCGTCCGCCCCCTCCTCCGCCGCAAATAGAGGAAACTTCTTTAATTAATTTTCCGGCATGGTATCCTTTATCAACTAAATCTTTTGTGACAGAAGCGATTAAATTCACCTTACCCTCGTTTGCGCATCCGAGAACAATTACAGCTGAAGGTAATTTTTGTTTCATATCATCAGCCATATTCCGCAAATTATTCATATCCATTGAAGGTACTTTGGCAGCTAAAACGCTGACTCCATTCACTTCTTTTACGTTTGAAACGAGGTTTCCAGCTTCAATATTGCTTAGCTTAGCTGAAAGGGATTCGTTTTCACGCTGGAGCTGCTTCATGTCAGTCATCAGTCCGTCAATTCTGCTTAGGATGTCCTTTTGATGTGTTTTTAATTTTTCGGCTGCATCTTTTAATAATCCTGCTTGCTCATTAAGCAAATGATATGCAGCTTCACCAGTAACAGCTTCGATTCTTCGCGTTCCGGCGCCGATACCTGATTCAGAAACGATCTTAAATAATCCGATCACAGAGGTATTAGGAACATGACAGCCGCCGCACAATTCGAGGCTGTAATCACCTACGCGAACAACACGGACAATATCTCCGTACTTTTCACCGAAAAGTGCCATCGCTCCCATTTCCTTGGCCTCTGCAATTGGTTTAAAGGATATGTCGACTTGGGTATTTTTCCAGATCTGTTCGTTAACAAGTTTTTCAACCTGCTCGATTTCTTCCGGTTTTACCCCGCCAAAATGGGAGAAGTCAAAGCGCAGGCGATCAGGTTCGACAAGGGAACCAGCCTGATTGACATGCTCTCCAAGGACATCTTTTAACGCTCTTTGCAGCAAGTGAGTAGCAGTATGGTTTTTAATAATTTTCACGCGGTTAGCCGCATCAACCTTTGCAGTAACTTGGCCATCCGTTTTCAAAGTTCCAGATTCAACGATTGCTTTATGAAGATTTTGTCCATTCGGCGCTTTTTGAACATCTAAAATTGACACCTTAACCCCATCTGCTTCTAATACTCCACGGTCAGCAATCTGTCCCCCGCTTTCAGCATAGAACGGAGTTGCGTCCAAAATCAATTGCACTTCTTCACCGCTTGCAGCTTCTGAAACAAGCCCGCCATTTTTAACAATCGCCAGAACAGTTGATTCTGTCTTCAGCTGGTCGTAGCCTACAAATTGACTTTGGGCAGTAATATCGCCAAGCACACCGCCTTGTACTTGCATGGAGCCGACATCCTGTCTTGCAGCACGTGCCCGTTCACGCTGAATTTCCATTTCCTCTTCAAATCCGGCATGATCAACCTTCATCCCTTCTTCTTCCGCATATTCCTCGGTTAATTCAACCGGGAACCCATACGTATCATAAAGACGGAACACATCGGCACCAGTAATCATATCGCTTCCTTTTTCTTTTTCCTTACTTATAACTCCTTCCAAAATGGCTAATCCTTCATGGAGAGTCTCATGAAAGCGTTCTTCTTCATTCTTGATTACTTTTTCAATGAACTCAGCATTTCCTTTTACTTCAGGATAAAAATCCGCCATGATTTCACCGACAACCGGGACAAGCTCATACATAAACGGACGATTGATGTTGATTTGCTTCGCATAACGGACAGCACGGCGCAGCAAGCGGCGCAGCACGTACCCACGGCCTTCGTTGGAAGGAAGCGCACCATCCCCTACTGCAAAAGCAACTGTACGGATATGGTCAGCAATAACTTTAAAAGCAACGTCAATTTCTTTATCTGATCCATATTTTGCACCGGAAATTTGTTCCGTTGCCTGGATGATTGGCATAAATAAATCGGTATCAAAATTGGTCGGAACATTTTGAACAACAGAGGCCATTCTTTCCAAACCCATTCCGGTATCGATGTTTTTCTTTGGCAGCGGTGTATAGGTACCGTCAGGATTGTGGTTGAATTGAGAAAAGACAAGATTCCAGACTTCAAGATAACGGTCGTTTTCACCGCCGGGATAAAGTTCAGGATCTTCAGGATCGTCTCCGTATTCAGTGCCGCGGTCATAGAAAATTTCCGTATTTGGCCCGCTTGGACCTTCCCCGATGTCCCAGAAGTTTCCTTCAAGGCGAATAATCCTTTCCTCGGGAATGCCAATTTTTTTATTCCAATATTCAAATGCTTCATGATCTTCAGGGTGAATCGTAACCGATAGACGATCTGCTTCAAACCCGATCCATTTTTCGCTCGTTAAAAACTCCCATGCCCACTCAATGGCCTCTTCTTTAAAATAGTTTCCAATTGAAAAATTTCCGAGCATTTCGAAGAAAGTATGATGACGGGCAGTTTTCCCGACATTTTCAATATCATTTGTACGAATGGATTTTTGGGCATTCGTAATTCTAGGGTTTTCCGGGATTACCCGGCCATCAAAGTATTTTTTTAAGGTTGCAACACCGCTGTTAATCCATAACAACGTTGGGTCATCATGCGGAACAAGTGATGCACTTGGTTCAATAGCATGTCCTTTCTCTTTAAAAAAATCTAAAAACATTCTGCGAATTTGTGATCCTGTAAGATTTTTCACTCTAAATCCTCCTTCTATATTTACCGGGAGTGCAATCAGCGCTTGTCTTTTCGTTCGATAAAAAGAACACAAAAAAGCCCTCATCCCTGACAGGGACGAGAGCTAGCTCGCGGTACCACCCTGATTATGGACATCCAGATACATGTCCATCTCTCAAATATGCGTTAACGCTGCACAAGCGGCAGTGATTAGCTGCACTCCGGAGTAGCATTCCGTTATTCTTCATCTAGAACTTCTTTCAGCCGAGGAAGCTCCTCTCTTATAAGATGGACTATAACGTACTCGATCCTTCAACACATTGATTTTGTTCACTTCTATAGCCGAATTATAGCCAGCCAATATTCGTTTGTCAACATTCCGCTGCTTCATAAGGAGGATTCATTGCCTCCTCCCCGGATTAAATGCCCTTTTGCATGAATGATTGCAACCTTCAGGATCACTAATATCGGCACTGCAAGAAGCAGCCCGACAATTCCTCCCATCTCGCCTCCGGCAGTGATTGCCAGCATAATGACCAAAGGGTGCATATGGAGTGTTTTGCCAACAATGTATGGAGAAAGTATATTTCCTTCAAGAAACTGGAGAACAAAGATAATAATGATGGTTATAACTACTAATCTAACCGATACCGTTGCCGCAATAATGATTGCAGGAACCGCACCAATAAATGGTCCAAAGTATGGAATCAGGTCAGTCACGCCGATGATGAAACCAAGCAGCAAAGGATATCTTAGGTGAAACATCCAGAAAGCAAGTGCGGAAGCACTGCCGATGATAATGCAAACGAGCAGTTGGCCCCTGATATAGCTCCCAAGCGACTCGTCTACATCTCTTAAAAAACGGCCTCCCTGTCTTCTCCAGCTCTTTGGTGTTAAATACCAGACAAGCTTTTTGATATGTTTATAATCCTTTAACATGTAAAACGCGATAAAAGGAATGATCATAATCACTAATGCTGAATTTACAAAGTTTAACATAAAATTTAAGATGACAGTCAAAATCAGGTCGAGTTTGCGTTCAAAAGCATTAATGCCATCATTCATTTTTCCTTGCATACCGTCCGGCCATTTCGCCGTATGGGCCTGGATCGTATCGATCATGCCCCGATATTGTTCAGCAAGGACAGGTGCACTCTCCGATAAATCTCTTAATTGTCCAATAAAAACAGGAATGCCTTTGTATAGTGCAAGGCCGACTCCGCCAAAAAATAGAACATAAATCAAAAAAACAGCCATTCCCCGGTGAAAACCTTTTTCATGAAGTTTTTCAACAATTGGATGAAGCAGATAGGTTATAAATCCCGCAATCATAAACGGCAGTAAAATAATAAAGGCACCTCTTAGTAACGGGATCCAGACAAAGCGGATTTTTAGTAAAACATAAAGAGCAATTAATAAAAGGAGTATAAATCCAATCCGATAGAACCACTTCACGCGAATATCCAATTACGATTCCTCCTTTACCATTCTTATTTTAGGAGGAACCGGTTGGTATTATGCAAAGAAAAGCGCAAGCAAAGGCTTGCGCTTTTTTGAATGGATTCAGAGGGAATAACGGCGCTCTTCTTCTTCAAAAAGATCATCAAGTGAGCTTAAAGATCCATCTTCTTCCACTTGATGGGTATAAATGAGCCCTTTTGTTACTGTCAGCTCGATAAAACAATTCCAGCAATAGAATTGGTTAATGCCAATTTTACCGATATCTTTGCTCCCGCAATTCGGACACTTTAACATAAAAAGACACCTCACGAATCATTAACGTCTACGATAATGGCATCTTTTCCGATCGCAGGGGGCAGCTCGGTTTCAATCACTTGCTTTCCTTCTGTGATATCTGTAAAGAAACCATCCGTAACTTCATACCCTACGATTGTGCCCAATTCCTCCTGGAAGTATACATCTTCCAATAGCCCCAGCGATCGTCCGCTTTTGGAAATCAGCATTTTTCCAGTCAGAGAATGCTGATGAACAATGGTATGCTTCGGAATGGATTTAACTTTTTCAAGCAGTTCCGGGCCATCAATCATAATACCATCTGAGCCAAAGGAGGATACTTTATGAATGGCTAAAAAACATGTCTGTTTGAAAAAGGCACCTTTTTTTACTAACAAACCTTCCACTGTTCCTTGACTTGTAATACATAAATCAACAACTTCACCAATTTTGGTTCCGGTATTGCGGTCAAAAACAGGCTGGCCTTTTAGCAAGGAAAATGTCCGCAAAAGTTTACACCCACCTTCCCGAACAATCCTAGTTTCAGTTGCCACCCATAAAATCATACGGTGTAACGTTTTCCATACCAACCATCGGATCCGTCCCCATTATCATTTCTTCATAGGAGATATCATCGCAAAGACCGTTTACTTTTTCAACAGACTTCAGGGATGGAATTGCTGCCTGCAAGCTTTCACATAAAGAGGTCTGGCGGTTTTCTTCATCCGCTCTTTCTACTCCCATTTTCAGCGCATCTTCTTCTCCGCATAAAATCAAAAATTGTTTACTTCTCGTAATCGCTGTATAAATCAGTTTCCTTCTTAGCATGCGGTAATAGCTGCGTGATACCGGGAGAATAACAATTGGAAATTCACTTCCTTGTGATTTATGAACCGAACAGCAATAGGCATGAGTAATTTGATTTAAATCAGCACGTGTATAAGTCACTTCAGTGCCCTCAAACGAAACGATGATCATATCCTGTTTCTCGGTATTTTCTTTTGCATAGAAAATCGAAACAATTTCACCGATATCTCCATTAAATACGTTGCTTTCAGGCTGATTAACAAGCTGGAGCACCTTATCGCCGATCCGATATTTAACATCACCGAATACCAATTCTTTTCTTGTTCCATCCGGATTAGGATTAAAAATTTCCTGAAGCAGCAGGTTTAAGCGGTCAATTCCCGCCGGACCCCTGTACATTGGAGCGAGCACCTGGATATCTCGCGCTGAATATCCTTTATTTTTAGCATTCAAGACCACTTTTTCAACAGCCTGGGAAAGCTGAGAAGTATGGCATTTAATAAAGGAACGGTCCGGCTGCTGTGCAGAAATATTAGCTGGTAAATGTCCTTTTTTTATTTCATGGGCGAGTTCAATGATCGAAGAACCTTCCGCCTGCCGATAAATATCCGTCAATCTTACGGTTGGAATCCGTTCCGATTCAAGCAAATCCTTTAAAACCTGACCCGGTCCTACAGAAGGCAGCTGATCTTCATCCCCAACTAAAATCACCTGAATATTTTCCGGAAGAGCCTTAAATAATTGGTTGGCAAGCCAAATATCAACCATCGATGTTTCGTCAATAATCAATATTTTTCCTTCAAGCGGACTTGCATCATCATGGTCAAAGCCTTCGCTGCCATTATAGCCAAGCAGCCGGTGGATCGTAACAGCCGGAAGACCGGTTGATTCACTCATCCGTTTGGCAGCTCTCCCTGTCGGTGCAGCTAACAGCAGCGGGAAAGGTTCACCTTTTTTATGGTAATCTTTGGGGTCCAGGGAAAGACCATGCAATTCGCTGTAAAGTTCGACGATCCCTTTAATTACCGTCGTTTTCCCTGTTCCCGGTCCGCCCGTTAAGATTAACATCGGTGACATTAACGCCGTTTGGATCGCATCCTTCTGCGTCGGAGCATACTGAACCCCCAGCCTTTCTTCCAAACTGCCAAGCGAGAGTAAAAATTCAGATTCAGGAAATTGGTCTTCATATTCCTTTTGTTCTAAAATTCGTTTGATACTGGAAACCAATCCCTTTTCAGCGTAATACAAAGACGGCAGATAAATTCGTTTCTCTTCCACAACCAGTTTGTTTTCTTCACCCAGTTTAACGATTTCTGATGAGATATCTGTAAATTCAATCGTGTCAGGCTGATTTTCCTCTAAAAGCTGTTTTACTTTTTCCAATAAATCCTCCGCAAGGATATAAACATGACCATTTTGAAGACTTTCGTTTTCCAGAACGTACAAACAGCCAGCTTTAATCCGGTCAGGATGGCTTCCAGTGATTCCTAGCTGAAATCCCAGCTCATCTGCCCGTCCAAAGCCAATTCCTTCAATATCTTCAACGAGCTGATAAGGATTTTTTTGAATGATATGGAGTGTTTCCTCTTTGTATGACTGATAAATACGCATCGATAACTGGGGACCAAAGCCATACTGATTGAGAGCGACCATGACCTGCTCCAGGCCTTGATGCTCCATGAGCGTATCATAGAGCATTTTTGCTTTGTCAGGGGGGAGCTTTGGAACAGAATCAAGCAATGAGGGCTGATTAAGAATTTTCGAAATGGCATTTTCACCAAGTGTTTCGACGATATTTTCAGCCGTTTTTTTCCCGATTCCCTTGAACATTTCACTTGATAAATAGGCGGCAACACCCTGCTTTGTCTGCGGCATATCCTTGCGGAAATGGCTGGCATGAAACTGGATCCCGAATTTCGGATGTTCCTTAAATTCACCAAAGAAAATATAGGTTTCCTGCTCATGGATTCGCGGAAAATAACCGGTGATGACTGCTTCCTTATCTTCATAATGATCATTCGTTTCTTCCACACGTATTCTTAATACGGTATACAAATTGCTTTCATTATGAAAAATCGTCACCAGATGTCTGCCCTTAACGAATTTTCCTTGTTCATTAAATAAATCGAGGGAATGTTGCTGTTCCACCGGCTCCCCTCCTCTCTTTTAATCTTCTTTTTCGATTAGTTTTTTCGCATAGCCGGCAAGGGCGTGGTTTGGCTGCGATTCAAGCGCTTTATCAAACATTTCAAGCGCTTTGATCCCATCGTCTTTAAAAGCGAAGGCCACCCCCAGATTGTAATAAGCATCCGCATGCTTCGGAGCGATCTGAATACATTTTTCCAGCTGCACCATGGCCTCATCAATCATTTCCAGCTGGGCAAGGCATAACCCGTATTGAAACAGTGCCTCGGCATCCCCGGAATGAAGTTCAACGCTTCTTTGTAAATAAGGCAGCGCAAAACGCCCTTTATCGAGCTGCACCAGGCTCATGCCAAGCATAAAATAATTGTCGCTCGTCTCAAGACCTTTTTTCATCGCCATTTCATACATGTCTTTGGCTTGTTCAAATTGATCTTTGTTATAGAGTAAGTTTCCGATGCTGTAATAAGCAGCGGCGGCCTTGTCATCGATTGAAAGGGCTTTTTGATAAAATTTAAACGCTTTTTCGTCATCGCCAAGGGCGGCGAGCACATTTCCAAAGTTGATATAGCCGACCGGATCACGCGGGTTTTCCGAGATCGCATCGTTAAATGCTTTGGCGGCTTCCTCCAGATTTCCATCCTGCATATATTGAACACCTAATTGGTTTTTATCCATATGTAATACCTCCATCCTACTTGTGAGTATAACATATTTCAGCTTTTCCTTAAGTTTAATCCATAGAAAAACCCCGCGGGTGCGGGGCATTCCTAGCCTACATATGTTAAACGTTCACCGTTTTTATATACTTTATCGATCGTTCCGCCGCCGAGGCATTCTTCACCTTGATAAAAAACAACACTTTGTCCCGGTGTTACTGCGCGGATGGGTTCATCAAAAATAACTTGTACCTTGTCCCCTTCCAATAGCCTGACTGTAACGTGATTGTCTGCTTGACGGTAACGGAATTTCGCCGTGCATCTAAATTCGACAGGCATCGGCTTATTCGAAACCCAATTGACTTTATCGGCAATGATCGCATCCGAATACAATTTTTCATGATGAAATCCCTGACCGACATAAAGTACATTACGTTTCAAATCCTTGCCGATTGAAAACCATGGTTCACCAGAACCGCCGATGCCCAGCCCATGCCTCTGTCCGATTGTATAATACATCAGTCCGTCATGGGTGCCTTTAACTTCACCGTCAAAGGTTTCCATATTTCCTTTTTTGGCGGGAAGATACTGGCTTAAAAACTCTTTAAAATTTCGCTCTCCTATAAAACAAATCCCGGTACTGTCTTTTTTCGCAGCTGTCGCAAGGCCCTCTTCCTTCGCGATTTCCCTCACCTTTGATTTTTCCAGCTCTCCTATAGGAAACATTACTTTGCTTAGCTGTTCCTGTGTTAACTGATTGAGGAAATACGTTTGGTCTTTATTTTCATCAAGACCGCGCAACATTTTATATTCACCGTCGCGATTTACTACCCGGGCATAGTGCCCTGTGGCAACATAATCGGCCCCCAGATTCACGGCATGTTCTAAAAAGGCTTTGAATTTGATTTCTTTATTGCACATGACATCAGGATTTGGTGTTCGGCCTGCTTTATATTCTTCAAGAAAATAAGTAAATACTTTGTTCCAATATTGTTTTTCAAAATTAACGGCATAATAAGGAATGCCGATTTGGTTGCAAACTCGGATGACATCATTGTAATCTTCCGTTGCCGTACAGACGCCATTTTCATCGGTATCATCCCAGTTTTTCATGAAAATTCCAATGACATCATAGCCCTGCCTTTTTAACAGTAATGCGGCAACGGAGGAATCAACTCCGCCTGACATGCCGATTACAACTCTTATATCTTTCGGATCTTTTTTCTCCATCTTTTTCACCTCTGCTTTCAAGAAAAACTAAACAAGCATTTATTTTTTAATACGCTTAATGATCTTTGCAATTTCGCCGGCTGTCTTGATGATTTCTTCTTCAGTTGTACTGTAGCCAAAGCTAAAACGAATTGAATTGGTCAACCGTTCGGAAGTATTTCCAAACATCGCGACTAGCACATGCGAAGGCTCGACTGATCCTGCTGTGCATGCGGAACCGCTCGATACGGCGATCCCGGCTAAATCAAGATTCACCAGCATCGATTCAACATTAGTCCCGGGAAAGCTTAAGTTTAATACATGAGGCATGGAATATTCAAGTGATCCGTTTAAATAAAATTCAACATTTTGTTTTTTAAGTTCATTGATTAAGACTTCTTTATAATGTCGGAACTTCTCCCTTTTTGTTTCCCGCTCAGCAAGAGAAATCACAACAGCTTCGCGGAATCCGGCCAATGATGGCACATTTTCTGTTCCAGCCCGCCGTTTTCTTTCTTGATCTCCGCCAAAAGAGCGCGGAGCTAATTTTACCCCTTCCCGTGCATAAAGGAATCCTGTACCCTTTGGACCATTTATTTTATGGGCGGAAACGGATAACAAATCAATAAAAAGTTTATTCACATCTATCTTTTCGATTCCATACGCCTGAACGGCATCCGTATGAAAAATAGCTTGATGATCCTTTAAAAGTCTGCCAATCTCTTCAATGGGCTGCAGCGTACCGACTTCATTATTTCCGAACATAACCGAAACAAGAATCGTATCTTCCCTAAGTGCTGCTTTGAAGCCGTCAAGAGAGATTCTCCCCGTCTCATCAACAGGTAAATAAGTTACTTCAAATCCTTGTTTTTCAAGCTTTCTACAGGCATGAAGAACCGCATGATGTTCAATTTGTGTCGTAATAATATGGTTTCCTTTCTCCCGATAGCTCTCTGCTGTTCCGAAAAGGGACATATTATCCGCTTCTGTTCCGCCGCTTGTAAAAATAATTTCCGTTTCTTTCGCCCCGATACTTTGGGCCAGCTTTTCACGTGTTTCATCCAATAATTGGCGTGCCTGTCTCCCAAAAGAATGAATGCTTGATGGATTGCCAAAATTTAATTTCATTGCTTCATATATTTTCTCGGCCACTCTTGGATGAATGGGCGATGTTGCAGCATGATCAAGATAAATACGATTCATTCCTACACCTTCAATCAACAAAATAATTCATTTATTATTCTTTTTAGATATAGAACATATATCCATCAGAAATTTCATCATCACTATGCTTGGCTAAATCGTCAAGAGTCGTACTGTCCAAGACGTCCTTAATGGCATCCCGGATCCGGATCCACAATTCCCTTTTTGCCGGCTCTTCATCTTCAATTCCCTCAACAGGAGCAATAGGTCCTTCGAGAACGCGGATCACATCTCCTGCGGTAATTTTTGTCGGTCCATCAGCAAGTACATAACCGCCATATGCCCCGCGGATACTTCTTACTAATCCAGCGTTTCTTAATGGAGCAATCAGCTGTTCAAGATAATGCTCGGACAAATCATTTGCTTGCGCGATCGTTTTTAGTGAAACAGGACCTTCCCCGTTTTTTTTAGCTAACTCAATCATGATTGTTAATCCATAGCGTCCTTTTGTTGAAATTTTCATTCTCTAACACCTCATCGATTTATTGGATTTCCTCGTTTATGTAAATAACTTTCCATAAAAAAATAAAATAGCTGTAAAATATTCAGCGGTTTACCGCTTAATAAAAACCTCAGGCACAAAAATCATTATCAGTTTTCCCAAAAAAAGCACCAGTGTAACCATACGGTTAATATACCCCTTTAAATTCTACCA
The DNA here is from genome assembly GCA_964484065.1 of uncultured Bacillus sp. Lineage (GTDB taxonomy): Bacteria > Bacillota > Bacilli > Bacillales > Cytobacillaceae > JAEVLT01. The sequence goes on along the minus strand of CAZAEW010000002.1, from coordinate 14,495 downwards.
AAATCCTGAGTAATTTGATAGGCTTTTGATTTTCAACTTTCTTGTTTATATCCATTTTAAAACAAACATGTTATTGTAAAAGAAATATTGTTCTTAAAATAATGGAGCGAAATAACCATGGCACAAAAACCGTTAGCTTTTAGAATGAGACCAAGGACGATTGAAGAAATCGTCGGACAGGACCATTTAGTTGGCAAGGATAAAATCATTGCAAGAATGGTAAAGGCTCGGCAGCTGACTTCGATGATCCTATACGGGCCCCCAGGCATCGGCAAGACTTCCATCGCCTCAGCGATTGCAGGAAGCACGAATTATGCCTTCCGTACCCTTAATGCGGTGACGAATAATAAAAAGGATATGGAAATTGTTGCGGCAGAAGCGAAAATGTCCGGAAAAGTAATTTTGCTTTTGGATGAAGTCCACCGCCTGGATAAAGCGAAACAGGATTTCCTTCTTCCCTATTTGGAAAATGGAATGATTACCTTAATCGGGGCAACAACCAGCAACCCGTACCACGCGATCAATCCGGCGATCAGAAGCCGCTGTCAAATATTTGAGCTGAAGCCATTGACACCCGAGGATGTAAAAACGGCCTTATTGAGAGCCATAAAAGATGAAGAACGGGGCTTAGGCAGCTTGAAACTTGAGATTTCGGAAGATGCCCTTACCCATCTTGCCGCAGGATCAAACGGCGATGCGAGAAGCTCCTTAAATGCGCTTGAATTGGCCGTTTTATCAACCGATCCAAATGAAGAAGACGTCATTCAAATTGATTTAAAAACTGTGGAAGAGTGCTTGCAGAAGAAAAGCTTTTCCCATGACCGCGACGGTGATGCCCACTATGACGTCATATCCGCTTTTCAAAAATCGATCCGCGGAAGTGATGTTAATGCCGCCCTGCATTATTTAGGAAGACTGGTTGAAGCAGGCGACCTTGTCAGTATCAGCCGCCGCCTACTGGTGATTGCATATGAAGACATCGGCCTTGCCAGCCCGCAAGCTGGGGCCCGGACACTATCTGCAATAGAGTCAGCGGAAAGGCTCGGTTTCCCCGAAGCAAGAATCCCGCTTGCCAGTGCAGTTATCGAATTATGTCTTTCTCCTAAATCAAATTCGGCTATTATGGCAATTGATGCAGTGCTTGCTGATATTCAAAAAGGAATCATTGGGGAAGTTCCCAGCCACTTGAAGGATGCTCACTACAAGGGAGCCAAGGAGCTCGGAAGAGGAATTGACTACCTGTATCCCCATAATTTTGAGAACGGCTGGGTAAAGCAGCAATACTTGCCGGACCGCATCAAAAACAAGCAATATTACCAGCCTAAAAAAACAGGGAAATTTGAACAGGCACTTGCAGCCGTTTACGAAAAAATCAGCAAACACAAGTAACCCCGGAAAACACTCCGGGGTTTACCTTTATGCGGCGACATCCCTTTTGCTAAAGACATAAAAAGCTAAAAATTGGAAAATAATAAAATAAATCACAAGCATGCTGATCGAAAAAGATAAGGTCATCCCACCAACCATTGGTGTGCCTTCGTAATACTGCATGAGATTGGTGTTTGCAAATAAAATATATTTTGCCCATGAAAACTTCAGTGCCAAAAGCTGCGTTATTTGTCCTCCCGTAAGCAGCAAAAACAGTGAAATACCAATGGCAAGCGAGCTGTTGCGGAAAACAGATGAGATCATGAATGCCATTGTCGCCAGCATAATCATATTGATCGAGTTCATCGCATAATAAATCACAAGATGAACAACCATATTTTGCTCGCTGACAGAGCCGTTATAATAATTTAAATAGGTTGGGGTTTTGTCTGGAAGCCCAAAAAGAATGGCTCCCGCAGCCATGGAAAAAAGGAATAATATCGACAGCAGCAACAAGGCCCATAAAATAACGGCTATATATTTTGACAGTAAAATTTTTGTTCTTGAAATCGGCCTGATCAGCAGCAATTTTACCGTCCCCCAATTAAATTCACTGGCAACTATCCCAGCGGAAATAATAATCGTAAATAAACCGGCAAGCTCAATCAGCTGGGAGGCATCGTTAACAAAATCCCAAACATGGTAGCTTGTTTCAGGAGGAATATGATGTTTGATCCGATAATTATTCAAGCTGATTTTCTTTTTGTATAATTCCTTTTCCGCTTTGGTCCTGCTTGTATCCAGTTGGTTTTTCAACGCCTCATTTTCCTGTTTTAATACTTGTTCCCAATTTTTATTGTCTGCGGAAAGGCTGCCGCTGTTTTCATATTTTAGAACAGCCGCAACGATCGAAGCTGCCACTAAAAGGATCGCAATCATAACGTATGTACCCGGCCGCTTAAAAAGCTTCATCCATTCATTTTGAATCAAGTAAATCATGCACCAGTCCCCCTTTTGTCTCCTGTCACTTCAAGGAAACGGTCCTCCAGGGTTTTCGTGACTTCCCTGATTCCGTATATTTGAAAGTCCTTATTTGTCAGCAGTTTAACCATTTTCGGGACATCTTCTTTGTTCAATTCAATGGAAATCATTTTTCCGGAATGATTGATTTCGAAATCAGGATAATTGGTTTTAAGAAAAGATGCTGCCTCATCAGCAGGTGCAACCTCGAATTCATAAGCCATCACTTCATTATGGACAAACTCCCGAACAAGCTGGACATCAATCAGCTGTCCATTTTGAATGATCCCGATCCGGTCGCACATCATTTCCATTTCCGATAATAAATGACTTGAGACGATGACAGCCATGTTTTTTTCCCTTGCCAAAACCCTCAAATAATCACGGATCTCCCGAATTCCCGCAGGATCTAAGCCATTAGTCGGTTCGTCTAAAATTAATACTTCAGGATCATGAAGAAGGCATTGGGCCAATCCTAAACGCTGTCTCATTCCGAGCGAATACGTTTTTACCTTATCGTGGATTCTCTCTGATAAACCGACTAATTTTACAACCTCATCCATTTTTGCTTTTGAAATTCCTTTGGACATTCTTGCAAAATGAAGAAGATTCTCATAGCCGCTCAAAAATTTATACATTTCCGGATTTTCAACAATCGCTCCGATGTGGCGGACCGCTGCTTCGAAATTCTTTTTGACGCTGACCCCGGCAATCGTAATATCACCTGATGTAATTCCCATCAACCCGACAATCATCCGGATCGTTGTTGTTTTCCCAGCTCCATTCGGGCCTAAAAAGCCAAAAACTTCTCCTTTGTTTACCTGAAAGCTGATCCGGTCGATAATCGTACGGCCCTTAATCACCTTGGTAACGTCTTTTAATTCAACAATGGATTCCAACTGATCCTCCCCTTTCTCTAACTGGTGATTCGATCCATTATAAGTTTATCTTATAATGGACACCATTTCCTCGGTTTTAAGACGTAAAAAAATCCCTGAACCGTTATAGTTCAGGAATTTGTCATCAGTTTTCGCCGTTCACTCTGCTTATTTTGATTCCTTTTAAAAGTTCCCGGACCACATAACTTGCCATGATTAACCCGGCAACAGATGGTACAAACGCATTGGAAGAAGGCGGCATCTTCGCCTTGCGGATTTCAGCTTGATCATTGCCGACCACTTTGCGAATATCCTCCAGGATTACAATTGGACTTTCATCCGAAAAAACAACAGGAATTCCTTTTCGGATGCCTTCTTTACGGAGCCTTGTCCGAATCACCTTTGCAATCGGATCAGTATGTGTCTTCGAGATATCGGAAATTTGAAAGCGGGTCGGGTCCATTTTGTTGGCGGCACCCATGCTTGAGATCATTGGAATATTGCGTTTTAGGCACTCCTTCATCAAGTGTATTTTATATACAATCGTATCGGATGCATCAACAACAAAATCCAAGTTATACGCAAAAATTTGTTCATACGTTTCTTCCGTATAAAAAATCTTAAGTGCGATTACTTCACAATCGGGATTAATATCCTTAATCCTTTCTTTCATCAGGTCTGCCTTTGGCTTTCCTACGGTCGATAACAATGCAATCAGCTGTCTGTTAACGTTTGTAATATCAACGTCATCCTTATCAATTAATATCAATCGTCCCACACCGGAGCGTGCCAGCGCTTCAGCGGCAAATGAACCCACACCGCCGATCCCAAGAACAGCAACAGTGCTGTTCTTCATGATCTCCAGCCCTTCTTTCCCGATTGCCAATTCGTTTCGTGAGAATTGATGCAGCATATTGTTCACTCCAATATAAAAAGTCACTTACCTTATCTTTCACTCGTAAAAATATATCATACTCTAGTGTATTTTAAAAGAAAGTATGTTGATAGGAATGATGGTAATAAACGAATAAAATAATCTCCTGCTTTGGCAGAAGATTGGTCTGAAAATATGAAAAGAGTCCCGATCGTGCCGTCAATTTGAACCTTTGTTTTGATCCCGCGCTCGGCAGGTGGGTGTTCTGTTTCCGGTTTCTGTAAGTCCCCTTTGGTCCGTATAGGATGGGGCATTTACGCAGCCGAAAAACTCTAAACTCCCGAATATAAAATGTTCGGTCAAAACTTTAGGTAGGTCAACGTACACTTCAGGACTCTTCTTTATTTGAACTTATTTTAGCACAATTGTAAGCGTTATTCAACGGCACCGCTCGGCCGGTTTACTCAGATTTTTTAACATTTAGTGACAAATGCAACTCATATAATTGAGCTTTGGATACCTCTCCAGGCGCATCGGTTAACAAGCAGCTTGCGCTGGCTGTTTTCGGGAATGCAATCGTATCACGAAGATTCGAGCTGCCTGCAAGGAGCATCACAAGCCGGTCCAATCCAAGCGCAATCCCGCCATGAGGAGGTGTTCCATATTCAAACGCATTTAATAAGAAACCAAATTGTTCTTTTGCTTCTTCCGGTGTAAAGCCGAGCACGCTGAACATTTTTTCTTGAATATCCCGCTCAAAAATCCGCAGGGACCCGCCGCCAAGCTCGTACCCATTTAAAACGATATCATAGGCCTGCGCCCGAACTTTTCCCGGTTCATTGTCAAGCAATTCTAAATCCTCGCGGAACGGCATTGTAAATGGGTGGTGTGCAGCATAATAGCGGCCGTCTTCTTCCTTGTATTCAAGGAGCGGCCAATCCGTCACCCATAAGAAATTGAACAGGCTTTGGTCAATTAAATCGAGTTCCCGGCCAAGTTTTAAGCGCAATGCACCTAAGCTGTCGGCAACAACATTCTTTTTGTCAGCAACAAACAATAGCAAATCCCCGGCTTGAGCTTCAAGAATGGCCTGGATTGCCTTGCTTTCTTCCTCCGTAAAGAATTTCGCAATCGGACCTTTTAAGCCGTCCTCTTCCACCTTAAACCATGCCAGCCCCTTGGCGCCGTATACAGCGGCAAACTCTGTCAACGCGTCAATGTCTTTACGGGAATATCGTTCACCGCCGCCTTTAACATTGATCCCTTTCACTTGACCGCCTTTTTCAACTGCTGCGGTAAAAACTTTAAACCCTGAATTTTTGACGATTTCGGAAAGATCAACAAGCTCCATTCCAAACCGGGTATCAGGTTTATCAGATCCGAATCGGTTCATTGCATCATCGTAAGTCATGCGCGGAAATGGAAGCGTAACATCGATTCCTTTCACTTCTTTCATGACTTTTTCCATCATGTTTTCCGTTAAGCGGATAATATCCTCTTGACCCAAAAAGCTTGTTTCAATATCGATTTGCGTAAACTCCGGCTGGCGATCAGCACGCAAGTCCTCATCGCGGAAACAGCGGGCGATTTGATAATAACGTTCAATACCGCCGACCATCAGCAATTGTTTAAATAATTGCGGGGATTGCGGAAGCGCATAAAATTCCCCGGGATGAACCCGGCTTGGCACAAGATAATCGCGTGCTCCTTCCGGCGTACTTTTCGTTAAAATCGGTGTTTCAATATCCAGGAAACCTTCGGAATCAAGGTGTTCGCGGACCGCCTTTGTCACTTGATGGCGCATTTTTAATGTATTAAACATAGCAGGCCGGCGAAAATCTAAGTAACGATATTTAAGCCGGACATCTTCCGCTACGTCTGTACTATCGGAAATTTCAAATGGAGGTGTTTTTGCTTCGTTAATAATCGTAACGGACTGTACTTGAACCTCAATTTTACCAGTTTTTAAATTATCATTGTAGGTTGATTCATCGCGGGCAACAACAAGGCCTTCGACATTCAGCACATACTCATTGCGGACCTTTTCAGCTATTTCGAGCGCTTCTGCTGAAGTTTCCGGATTAAAAACAATTTGGATAATACCGGTGCGGTCGCGAAGGTCGATAAAGATTAATCCCCCTAAATCACGGCGCCTTTGGGCCCAGCCCTTTAACGTTACCTTTTCCCCAATCGCTGACTCTGGTACTTCTCCACAAAAATAACTTCTGCCATACATGATTTAATCGTCCCCCTTATCCTTGTAAACCTTTAAAAAAGTTAATAAATGAATGTAAAGCGATTTCTGTTTGCTCGCCTGTCGACATGTTTTTGATATTGATTTTATTGTTCTGTAATTCTTCTTCACCCAGCACCGCTACATATTTTGCCTGCAGCCGGTCAGCAGCTTTAAATTGTGTCTTAATTTTCCGGTCAAGATAATCTCTTTCTGCTGAAAACCCGGCCATTCGGAGCTGATGAAGCAGTCCAACCGTATAATCTTTTGCGGCGTCCCCTAAGGAAACAAGATAGCAATCGATGCCCTTATTTGTGCCCAGTTCAATTCCTTCGGCATTCAAGGCTGCAATAAAGCGCTCAATACTTAAGGCAAAACCGATTCCCGGCGTTTCCGGACCGCCGATTTCTTCAACAAGTCCGTTATATCTTCCGCCGCCGCATAAAGTGGTAATCGAGCCGAATCCTTCAGCATTACTCATAATTTCAAATGCGGTATGGTTATAGTAATCTAAGCCACGGACAAGATTCGGGTCTACTTCAAAATCAATATTTAATTGCGTTAAATATTGCTGCAGCTTTTCAAAATACTCTTTTGAATAATCATTTAAGAATTCAATAATGGATGGCGCTGTTTTCATTAATTCATGATCATGATCCTGTTTGCAATCGAGAATCCGAAGCGGATTTTTTTCCAGCCGCTTCTGACAGTCATCACAAAATTCGCCGATTCTCGGCTGAAAATGGCTGACAAGCGCAGCGCGGTGAGCGTTTCTGCTCTCTTTATCACCAAGGCTGTTAATAACAAGCTTCAGTTTTTTCAGTCCCATTTCTTTATATAGATTCATGGCCAAAGAAATCACTTCAGCATCGATTGCCGGGTCATTGCTCCCCAATGCTTCAATTCCAAATTGAACAAATTGGCGGAAACGTCCTGCCTGCGGGCGTTCGTAGCGAAACATCGGCCCCATATAATAAAGCTTGACTGGCTGATTTGCATTGCCAAACATTTTCTTCTCCACAAAGGCCCTTACGGTGGATGCAGTTCCTTCCGGCCGTAATGTTAAATCGCGGTCACCCCGATCCTTAAATGTATACATTTCCTTTTGGACGATATCGGTAGTATCACCAACGCCCCGCAGGAAAAGTTCGGTATGTTCAAAAATGGGGGTGCGAATTTCATGATATTGATATTTTTCACAAAGCTCTCTGGCTTTGCTTTCAATTAGCTGCCATTTTTCCACTTCACCGGGCAAAATGTCCTGCGTGCCTCTTGGGATGCTGATTGACATATGAGGTTCCTCCTTCAAAAAAAACTATAAAATAAACAAAAAAACTCCCATCCCTTGTTTAAAAAACAAGGGACGAGAGTTTATATCCCGTGGTGCCACCCTAGTTGAAGGCATTAAAATAATGCACTTCCGCTCAAAACAGTTAACGCCTGCAAACGTTCTCCTCCTACTAAAGTTCGCTTTTTCAGAGGGAAGCCTTCGGAGTGTTCAATTCATTAGACATCATGCAGAAACGCTTTCAGCCCAGGGCATTTCCTCTCTTGCCATGTGTAATTCCTAATGACTCTGCTCCATCATTGGTTCTCGTCATAATGTTATTTTAATTACTATATAATACGGAGCAATTAAGCAGATGTCAAGCAGGAATTACGATCTTTCCAAATGTTTTTTTAATTTTCGAACGTCCCTGATTGTCAAACCAAACTCTGATGCCAGTTCAAACATACCCGTTTGCTGTTCCTTTTGAATAAAATCATGAAAATCCACTCCAAAAAGGCGGCTGCCTGCTGTTTGGGAATCCATGCCTTTTTCGCTGAATCTCATCTTTTTCACCACCTGTCACATTCTTTCACGCTTATTGTTGCCAATATGCTTAAGAATCTTTCAGGGAAACGTAAAAAAGAAAGGCTGTTTTCGTAAAGATTGTTGTTTTTCACATTATTAATTTTTAAGCATTCAACTTATGACCCTTGATTCAGACCGGACCTGGTTATTTTCATTAAAGCAGTCCGAAGAAAAAAACCATTATTCGGACAAAACGAACGGAAGCCGAAGTCGAAGTGTCAAAAAAAACTTTATTCGGACAGGAATCCAGTTTTTTTAATCAAACCAGGCCGAATAGTCCATTCATAGGAAACAAAGTATACAAAAAGAGCCAAAAGAAAAAAGCTTGGCCCGTTTTCGAGCAAAGCTTTGCCTTATTTGCTGTCTACAATTAAAGTGACCGGTCCGTCATTCACAAGGGATACATCCATCATCGCTCCGAATACCCCTGTTTCGACTTGAACTCCTTTTTCACGAAGAAGCCTGTTAAAAGTTTCATAAATCTGCACGGCATGCTCCGGCTTGGCAGCGCCCATAAAGTTTGGCCGCCTGCCTTTTCGGCAATCCCCATACAAGGTAAATTGCGAGATCGAGAGAATCTCCCCGCCTGCATCTTTTAATGACAAATTCATTTTCTCAGCCTCATCTTCAAATATACGCAGGTTGACGATTTTGTCGGCTAAATAGGCGGCATCATCATCCGTATCATCATGCGTTACCCCGACAAGGAGGACAAGTCCCTTTGAGATTCTGCCGGTAATTTTACCGTCAACCGTGACACTGGCAGCTTTACTTCGTTGTACTACTACCCTCATGCTGAAACTCCTTCAATTAATTCATCATTCTGCGTACCGAATAAATATCCGGTATTTGCTTGATCCGCTCAACGACTTTATGCAAATGGCTGACATTGTGAATCATTATCGTCATATTGATCGTCGCCATTTTGTTACGGTCCGTTTTTCCAGACACAGCAGAAATATTTGTTTTTGTTTCATTTACTGCCTGCAGAACTGCATTCAGCAGCCCGCGGCGGTCATAGCCCGTAATTTCGATGTCAACATTATACTCTTTGTTCACATTTAAAGTTGTTTCCCATTCAACAGGGATCAATCTTGATTGAGCAACTGTCGAATCAATATTTGTGCAGTCTGCACGGTGAACCGACACACCTCTGCCTTTGGTAATAAAACCGACAATTTCATCGCCGGGAACCGGGTTGCAGCATTTCGAAAGACGGATCAATAAATTATCAATTCCTCTGACGCGGACTCCGGATTCCCGCTTTTTCGATGCTGGAATGGCCTTAAGATCGGAAATTTTATTAGCGATATTCGCCGCCTGTTCCAGATCCCGCTTTTTACGCCATTTCTCCGTAAGCCGATTAGCAACCTGAAGCGCTGTTATCCCATTGTATCCGACTGCTGCGAACATATCGTCAACATTGGTAAAATTAAACTTTTCAGCCACTTTTTTTAGATTTTCCGGCGTCAGAATTTCTTTAGTGTCAAATTCCATGATTCGGATTTCTTTTTCGACCAGTTCTTTACCCTTATCGATATTTTCATCGCGCCGCTGTTTTTTAAAGAAAGCCCGGATCTTATTTTTCGCCTGTGATGTTTGAGCGAGCTTCAGCCAGTCTTGGCTTGGGCCGTAAGAATGCTTAGAAGTTAATATTTCAATGATATCGCCTGTTTTCAGCTTATAATCCAAGGTGACCATTTTTCCGTTTACTTTTGCCCCGATGGTTTTGTTGCCGATTTCCGAGTGGATCCGGTAAGCAAAATCAATCGGCACCGAACCCGCAGGCAACTCAATAACATCGCCTTTAGGAGTAAAAATAAAAACCATATCGGAAAATAAATCGATTTTAAGTGATTCCATAAATTCTTCTGCATTTGCAGTGTCATTTTGAAACTCGAGAATCTCACGGAACCATGTCAGCTTGTCTTCAAAATCATTGCTCTCATCCGTCAATGATTTTCCTTCCTTGTATGCCCAATGCGCTGCAACCCCAAATTCGGCAATCCGGTGCATCTCAAACGTCCGGATTTGAACTTCAAGCGGATCCCCTTTTGGACCGATGACAGTCGTATGCAAGGATTGATACATGTTCGGTTTCGGCATGGCAATATAATCTTTAAATCGGCCCGGCATCGGCTTCCAGCACGTATGGATAATTCCTAATACTGCATAGCAGTCTTTAATACTGTTTACGACAATCCTGACGGCAAGCAAATCATAAATCTCGCTGAACTGCTTGTTTTGCTTCACCATTTTCCGATAAATGCTGTAGATGTGCTTTGGCCTTCCAGAAAGATCAGCTTTTATCCCGACTTCGTCAAGACGGCCGCGGACTTCATGGATAACATCGTCCAAGTATTGTTCCCGCTCAGCCCGTTTCTTTTTCATTAAATTAACAATGCGATAGTATTGCTGAGGATTCAGATAGCGTAAAGCCGTATCTTCTAGTTCCCACTTAATTTTGGAAATTCCAAGACGGTGGGCAAGGGGAGCAAAGATTTCAAGCGTTTCATTGGAAATTCTCCGCTGCTTCTCAACAGGTAAATGCTTTAACGTTCTCATATTGTGGAGACGATCCGCCAGTTTGATGAGAATAACCCGAATATCCTGAGCCATGGCGACAAACATTTTCCGATGGTTTTCTGCCTGCTGTTCCTCATGGGATTTATATTTAATTTTACCTAACTTCGTCACACCGTCGACAAGCATGGCCACTTCTTCGTTAAAAGCCGTTTCTAAATCCTTTAAGGTAGCACTTGTATCTTCCACAACATCATGGAGAAAACCCGCAGCAACCGTAGAAGGGTCCATTTCTAAGTCCGCTAGAATTCCGGCAACTTGGATAGGATGGATAATGTAGGGCTCACCCGATTTTCGATATTGCTCGCGATGAGCATGTTTAGCAAACTCGTATGCCTTTTTTACCAGTTCTACATTCTCATCATTTAAATAGGCTCTCGTCTTGTCGATGACTTGTTCGGCGGTTAACATTTGATCGTTCGCCATAAAATCACCTTTAATTCATTTCATTTTTAAATCTGCTGTCTATGATAAACATCAAAAAGAACGATTCTTTTTGAAGGTACTGTAAAATATATAAATAATTATGAATGATTGTTACTATTATCGAAAAAAAATTCAGAGATGTAAAGGGATTGAGTCTTTTTTTATTAGAGGTTGTCGAATAATATTTATTTTCAGGAAATTTTTTAAGAAAAATGAGAGCACTCTGCATGGAGCGCTCTCATACATCCTTAATACTGCATTAAAGTTAAAACATCATATCCATTTAGATTTTTTCTGCCCTCTAAATAAGATAATTCTATTAAAAAAGCAATTCCAGCTACGACCCCGCCTAATTCCTCAACTAATTTAATGGTTGCATCGATCGTTCCGCCTGTTGCCAGAAGGTCATCCGTGATTAAGACACGCTGGCCAGGTTTAATGGCGTCTTTATGAATCGTTAACACGTCACTGCCATATTCCAATCCATAATTTACTTTTATCGTATCACGCGGCAGTTTTCCTTCTTTGCGGACAGGAGCAAAGCCAACACCAAGAGCATAAGCAACGGGACAGCCGATTATAAAGCCGCGTGCTTCCGGCCCAACAATAATATCAATCTGTTTTTCCTTGGCATAGCTGACGATCTGGTCTGTTGCATACTTATATGCTTCTCCATTGTCCATTAACGGTGTAATATCTTTAAATTTAATACCCGGTTTTGGATAATCAGGCACGATAGTAATAAATTGCTTTAAGTCCATTCTCCTATTGCCTCCTCATTCATAACTGACTCATTAAAATACTGATCAAACCATTCTTTTAACTGCTGATAGGATGAATAAAGCAATTCGTTTTCCAGCAAAAATTGCTCCTGCTTTATTCGATAAGTCATCGAGTCAGTCAAATCACGCTTTGGTGCAGTTCGATTTAAGGTAATCAATCCATTGTTTATTGTAACAAAATCCAGGTCTAAAAACACCTTTGACATAAACAAAATCGTTTCCCGGGACCAGCCGTGTTTTTTGGCAATCATGTCCCCATATTTATTAATATCAACGATTTCCTGTTTTAAAAGAAACGAATAATACCATTTAAAATGATCCCTCGTTGGGAGGGTACTGAAAAAGTCACTTGATTTTTTGAAAAAGTACGCATAAATACGGGCTGGACTTTTCCCCTTTACTAAATCTTTGATGACATCCCGGGAAGAAGGCATGTCAACAAGGACAATATTGGCTCCGTTTATATCCAGCATTTTGGCCTCTTCAGGTGAACTTACTAAAATAGATTCATGATGTCCGCGTGCGGAAAATTTTTCATATGCATCCTTTTGGAAAAGAATCCATTTTAAGTTATCTTTTGGAACCGTTTCTTGGAGCTGTTTAAAACGGCTGACCCCGCGGTAATCAAACAACTGCCACGTTTTAACCGTTACATCCTGGATGAAGATCTGCGGCTTGCGGATGTTATTCCATTCATTGATCGAGAGTTCTCCAATCAAAGATAATGTTGACATCGGCGAAATATGATCGGCTAATTTTCCTAAACCAAATCCAACTCCATCAAGACTGGACCCGCTGTCTGCCACCGTCATTTTCAAATGGTTTTGATCACTGCCAATTTTTCGCATGTTCGAAATTTGCACTTCATCAATCAGCACTTTTGGTTTTGGATTGTCAACACCAAACGGCGCAAGCTGATTCATTTCATCAAGCGTACCAAGATCGATCTCATGAAGATTGACTTTCCTATCGAGGACGGTAACCGGAGTAAAATCTTCCTCCGTTAATTGTTCTGCCGCCAGCTGATTTAATCGCACGCGCAGTTCATTCACATCCTCCATTTTCAGCGTCATTCCTGCCGCCATCGGGTGCCCTCCAAAATGGGGCAAAATCTCACGGCATACAGACAGGTTCTTAAAAAGATCAAATCCGGCAATACTCCGGGCCGATCCCTTTGCAAGTCCTTTTTCTTGATCAAAACTAAAGACAATTGTCGGGCGATAGTATTTTTCGACTATTTTTGAAGCGACAATCCCGATTACTCCCGGATTCCAGCCTTCTTTTCCAATAACAAGAACTTTGTTCTGATCGATTGGAAAATTCGTTTCAATTTCTTCAATGGCTTGTGCCGCAATCTGATTGACAATTGTCTGCCTTGTTTTATTTAAGCTGTCGATTTCCTCGGCCATAGCCTTCGCTTCATCCTGATCATCTGTCAACAGCAGATGAACCGCCAGGTCCGCATCTTCGAGCCGGCCGACTGCATTAATTCTTGGTGCAAGCGTAAAGCCAACCGTTTCTTCGTTCACAGAAGCCGGGTCAACGCCGGCAGACTTAAAAATAGCCCTTAATCCGATGTTTTTTGTGGTTCTTAGTTTTTCCAATCCTTTTTTGACTAGCAGACGGTTTTCATCTGTTAATGACACCAAATCGGCGATTGTACCTATAACAGCAATTTCCAATAAATGCTCCGGCAGATGCCCATAGAGGGCGTGAGCCAGCTTAAAAGCCACTCCAACCCCTGCCAGTTCTCGAAACGGGTATATGCTGCCCGGAAGTTTGGGATGGATAATCGCAAGTGCTTCAGGCAAAACAGGACCCGGTTCATGGTGATCGGTAATAATGTAGTCAATCCCCAGCTCTTTCAAAACAGACGCTTCGTGAACAGCGGATATTCCAGTGTCCACGGTTATGATTAATTTTATTCCACTTTCAGCAGCATGGCGGAAAGCTTGTTCGTTCGGTCCATAACCTTCAGTAAAGCGATTTGGAATGTAAAACTGCACATTGGCTCCTAAATCACGGAGGGTCATCATTAAGACCGTTGTACTGCTGACTCCATCCGCATCATAGTCACCAAAGATCAGTATGGGTTCCTGCTTATTTATGGCTTCCTGTATCCTCTCTACAGCTTGGTCCATTCCCTTAAACAAAAAGGGGTCGTGGAATTCATCTTTTCCAAATAAAAAATACCGTGCTGATTCAACGGTACAGAGGCCACGGTTGACAAGCATGGAAGCAACTAGAGGTGTAATTTTTAATTCATTCGCAAGCTTTTCGATTTCCTGTCGTTCGGGGGAACGGACAATCCATCTCGTTTTTGACTTTAACATACTTTCACCCCCAACTTTATTTATTATACAGGAGTAAAGAAGAGCTTTCAAATTAACGGAAAATTAAATCATTTTCTTTATTTTAAAATTATAAAAAAAAACCGCAGGGAAACCTGCGGTTAAACTTGTGGCTGGTCAGAATA
>CAZAEW010000001.1:0-356646 GCA_964484065.1 uncultured Bacillus sp. | reverse complement strand
CAACGTTCTTTTATACTTCTTCTGTATTATCTAGTTTTGAGGGAATGAACCTCAACAATGAAATTTCTTAAACGGAATTTCTACATACGTTGCACATTGAATGTCTGCTCCTGCGCCATAGCATATTCGAAGAGGTATTCTTCAGCTCGTCGCAGGCCAGCATAGAAGATTATTCAGTGTAGTAGGCCTGGTGGCGATGGCGAGAAGGTCACACCCGTTCCCATACCGAACACGGAAGTTAAGGTTCTCAGCGCCGATGGTAGTTGGGACGCAAGTCCCTGTGAGAGTAGGACGTTGCCAGGCAATTGAAAGACAACCTAAAAAGGTTGTCTTTTTGTATATGTTGAAAAATAAAGTTTTTAAGGATAAAACCGGAGAAATGCAAAAGCAAAATGACCTTAAAAAAGTTTTTAAGGACAAAACCCGTGAGTAGTAAAGGGGAAAAGTCCTTAATAAAGTTTTTAAGGACAAAACCCGTGAATAGCAAAGGTGAAAAGTCCTTAATAAAGTTTTTAAGGACAAAACCCATGGATAGCTAAGCGGAAGTGTCCCAAAAAACTATTATTGGGATAAAACGAATGGAGCCCGAAACTAAAGTGTCCCAAATACTTTTTTTGACAAAATCAGTAAATTTCGCAATTAATCTAGTGTTAATTTTGTTTAAAGAGCACCAACCAGTCTTAAACCTCGGAATAAACAGCTATTAATACAACAGCTGTCTCATCTCCTATATTCTTTGCAAAATGAGGAACACTTGCACACCAGCTGAAGCTGTCTCCTTCTTCTAAAATATAAGAGTCCTCCCCTTGTTCAGCGAGAACCTTTCCCTTAATGACCAAATGGCATTCTTCACCTTCATGCGCTTTTCTTTCCCCTGTAGAAGTTCCAGGAGGAAACTCAACCAGTCTAATGTTTAACCCTCCTCTTGACCCCAAATGCTCTACCTTTACATCCGAATTCGTTAAAATTGAATACTCCCGCTCATTTTTTCTAATAACGGACATTTGCTGATCTTTTTCGAGCAGCAAATATGGCAATGGAACTTTCAAGAAATTAGCAATTGTTTGCAATGTACTAATAGAAGGGGAGGTGTTGTTGTTTTCAACATTGCTGATAAACCCTTTCGAGAGCCCGGTTCCCTCACACATTTGCGCAATCGTTATCTTTTTTCTATTTCGAATGGACCGAATTTTTGATCCAATATCCATGAAAATCACCTCAAATAAGTTTCTTAATAGTAAACTTATTTACATATTAACAAAATATAAATTGACATGCCAGCCTGTTTGTTGATATTATTTAAGAAACAAAGATTCATATTAGTAAACAATGAGGCATCCGTAAGCAATTTTTTTTGCTAAAAGGTTTTCTAATATGAATTAATAATTTATATAAAAATAAAGAAAGGAGAAATCCAAAATGGAAGCACCAATGATTTATGAACTGCGCCGTCCAAATAATGTAATAGCAGATAAGCGTTACCCGGCATTATTCTTGATGCATGGTATGGGCAGCAACGAAGAAGATCTGCTGACATTGGTTAACGGGTTTGGAGATTCCTTTTATATTTTTAGCATAAGAGGGCATCTTACCCAAGGGACAGGATATTCTTTTTTTACCATTGAGGGGCTGGGAAGACCGCACCGTCATGTTTTTGATGAGGCAATAAATAAGGTAACCGGTTTTATTGATCATATATGTGAAGAATATCCGATCGATTTAGGGCAAATCTATTTGATGGGTTTCAGCCAGGGAGCGATTCTTTCCATGTCACTGGCACTGTCAATTGGCAGTAAAATCAAAGGGGTCGTGGCACTGAGCGGATATATTCCGAAGTTTGTAAAAGAAGAATATAAAATAGATGCCGGGAATCAGTTATCCGTATTTATTTCTCATGGGGAATATGATCCTGTTCTGCCATTTGAATGGGGAAAAGAAAGTGCAGACTATTTTTCCAAGTTAGGAATTTCAGTTACTTTTAAAAGTTATCCGGTTGGGCATGCCGTTTCTGAAAAAAATATGCTTGATCTTCAAGAATGGATCTTAAGTGATTTGAAAAGGGGGAAATAAAAATGATGCCATCTTTATTTATTGCTCATGGTTCTCCAATGCTGGCTATTGAGGATAATGAGTACACAAAATTTTTAAAAGAATTGGGGCAAAATCTTCCGAGGCCAAGAGCAATTGTGTTATTTTCAGCCCATTGGACTTCAAAAAAACAGCAAGTCAGTGAAGTCGAGCACTATAGTACAATTTATGATTTCTATGGTTTTGACCCTGCATTAAGTCGTATTGTGTACCCAGCATCTGGAGATAAAAGT
This sequence comes from uncultured Bacillus sp., assembly GCA_964484065.1. Classification (GTDB taxonomy): domain Bacteria; phylum Bacillota; class Bacilli; order Bacillales; family Cytobacillaceae; genus JAEVLT01. The sequence continues at coordinate 354,325 of CAZAEW010000001.1, read as the reverse complement.
ATCTCACAAAAAATAGAAGAACTATTTTTGGAAAATGGAGTTCCATTTGAAGTTGAAAAAGATCGTGGCTTGGATCATGGGGCATGGGTTATTCTTCATCATCTTTATCCAAATGCTGATATACCTGTCATTGCCATGTCGGTTAATCCGGATCTTTCTCCTCAGGAACAATATAATATTGGTAAAACATTGGAGAAATTAAGAGAAGAAGACGTGTTAATTATTGGCAGCGGGGGCACAGTCCACAACTTAAGAGTATTAAATTGGCGTGATAATGGTCAAGTTGATCAGTGGGCGCTTGAATTTGATCAATGGCTGGAAGCACGTTTGGAAAAGTGGGATTTGGAATCAATATTTCAGTATGAAAAACTTGCTCCCAATAGTCCTATGGCTGTTCCGCCATACGGAAATGAGCACTTTATTCCAATCCTTTATGCGATGGGGGCTGCTGACAATGTGCAAAAAGCGAAATTGCTTCAACGTAGTTATCAATATGGGAATCTAAGTCATAGTGTTTGGCAGTTTGGATAAAAAACGAAGGTTAAATATCTCGAAATAAAAATATATAGATTCGAGATGTTATTTGAAAATAATTAGATAATAATTTAAACTTTATGAGGAGGAATCTTTTATGTTGGTGAAAAATGAAGCAGGAGCAGTTATACTTCGAGTGGTGTTGGGGTTGCTATTTTTAGTTCATGGAGTTGCAAAGTTTCAAGGCGGAATTAGCAATATTGCCGGTTGGTTTGGCAGTATCGGGTTGCCTGGGGTGCTTGCTTATATTGTCGCGAGCATTGAGGTTGCTGGAGGAATTGCTCTCATCATCGGGCTTGGAACCCGCGTAGTATCGGCCCTGTTTGTTTTCTTAATGATTGGAGCTATTATTAAAGTGAAATTATCTGCCGGCCTCTTAGGAAATGGAAAAATGGCAGGATATGAACTTGAATTAACTTATTTAGCCATTTCATTATTCTTTGTGATTAATGGAAGCAGCCGATTCTCTGTGGATCAGCTGTTTGCAAAAAAAGATCAATCTGATATAACACTATCAAATAGCAAACACTTCTAACACGAGGGGGATTAGGGTATTATCCCCGTTAAACAGAATGAATAGAAATTAAGAAATAAATCCGTCAGAAAAAAATCTGGCGGGTTTCCTTTTTGGGTTTCATTCCTTTCAATAAAGATACTGATAGGATAAATACATTCTACACATATTAATGATGGAGAATTTTGTCCAACTTCGTAATTTTTGAAAATGGGCTTTACATAGGGTAGGGGGGTATGGTTAAATTAACTTGAAGGAGGGAGTTTGATGCAAAATCACGATTCGTCAAATCCTAATCCTCCATGTGATAATCATTGTGATCCAATCACGTCGGAGCGAAAAAGCCACCATTCAGAAAAAACAAAAAAAAATCTTATCACAAGATTAAATCGAGTTGAAGGGCAAATTCGCGGCATTAAAGGCCTGATTGAAAAAGATACGTATTGCGATGATGTCATCACGCAAATTGCAGCGACCCAAGCGGCTTTAAACAGCGTTGCCAAAATTCTTTTAGAAGGCCATATGAAAAGCTGTGTGGTTGAACGTATACAAGAAGGCGACCACGAAGTAGTTGATGAGCTGTTAACAACAATCCAGAGGCTTATGAAAAAATAGCCATACATTTGAAGGGAGTTTTTAACAATGGAAAAAGTTACATTAAACGTTCAAGGAATGTCTTGCGGTCATTGTGTAAAAGCGGTGGAGGGAAGCGTTGGTGCCCTTGGCGGAGTCACCTCTGTAAAAGTTGATTTAAAGGCGGCAACGGTTGATGTAGAATTTAACCCTCAAGAGGTTTCTGTGGATAAAATTAAAGAAACGATCGATGACCAAGGCTATGATGTTAAGTAATAATAGTGAAAAAACGTGCTAGATCTTTAGCACGTTCTTTTTCCAAAAATATATACCTGTATGGGGTATAAGGAGTTGATTTTGATGAGTCAACCTTTGAAAGAAACAAGTTTGCAAATTTCAGGAATGACCTGTGCGGCCTGTTCAGCAAGGATTGAAAAAGGTCTTAATAAATTGGATGGCGTTGAAACAGCAAATGTAAATTTGGCATTAGAAAAAGGGACGATTAAGTACGACCCGGCCAAAGTAAAGGTTACCGATCTTCAAAAAAAGATTCAAGACTTGGGATATGATGTCGTCACCGAAAAAACAGAATTTGAAATAACAGGGATGACCTGCGCCGCCTGCTCGGCAAGGATAGAAAAAGGTCTCAGTAAAATGGAAGGCGTTCTGAATGCTAATGTCAATTTAGCATTGGAAAAAGCTATGGTTGAGTATAACGGGGGCGTACTCACTCCAAGTGACATTATTAAAAAAGTTGAAAATCTTGGTTATGGCGCAAAGGTAAAGGAAGAAGCGAAGGATGCAGCGGATCATCGCCAGCTTGAAATTAAAAAGCAAACGCGTAAATTTATCTTCTCTGGGATCCTTTCGCTCCCGTTATTATGGACAATGGTCGCCCACTTTTCTTTTACCTCGTTTATCTGGGTTCCGAAAATACTGATGAATCCGTGGGTACAGTTTGCCCTGGCTACACCAGTTCAGTTTTTCATTGGAAGGCAGTTTTATGTCGGTGCTTATAAAGCATTGAAAAATAAGAGTGCAAACATGGATGTTCTAGTCGCATTAGGAACCTCCGCTGCTTATTTTTACAGTGTCTACCAATCGATTCTTTCGCTTAGCGCCGGTTCCCATATGATGGTTGAACTTTATTATGAAACGAGTTCCATATTAATCACACTAATTATCCTTGGGAAGCTTTTTGAAGCAAAAGCAAAAGGCCGCTCCTCCGAAGCCATTAAGAAATTGATGGGACTGCAGGCGAAAACAGCGATTGTGGAGAGGGACGGGGAAGAAAGGGAGAAACCGATTGAAGAAGTGATCGTCGGAGATATCCTTCATATCAAACCGGGAGAAAAAATTCCTGTCGACGGAATCATAATCGAAGGTTTTTCTGCTGTTGATGAATCGATGCTGACCGGGGAGAGTGTTCCCGCAGATAAAAAGGCTGGCGATGAAGTAATCGGTGCCACCATCAATAAAAACGGTTTCTTAAAGGTAAAAGCGACGAAGGTCGGCCGTGATACTGCTCTTGCTCAAATCATCAAAGTGGTAGAAGAAGCCCAAGGATCGAAGGCACCGATTCAAAGGCTTGCTGACCAAATTTCCGGTGTGTTTGTGCCGATTGTTGTATCTCTTGCTGTAATCACATTTTTAGTTTGGTATTTTGGAGCAGTCCCAGGTGATTTTGCCGGAGCGCTGGAAAAAATGATTGCTGTTCTGGTAATTGCCTGTCCATGCGCATTGGGGCTGGCGACACCAACGTCCATTATGGCGGGATCTGGCCGTGCTGCTGAATTTGGTATTTTGTTCAAAGGCGGAGAGCATTTGGAAATGACCCATAGGATTTCTGCTGTTGTTTTAGATAAGACAGGGACGGTAACGAACGGGACACCGGTATTAACAGATGTTTTCATTTCGCGTGAACAGTTAGAAGAAGAAGTACTGGCATTTGTGGGTTCAGCCGAAAAGCAATCGGAACATCCACTAGCACAAGCGATCGTTCAAGGTGTGAAAGAAAAAGGAATTTTATTAAAGGACGTTGCGGAGTTCGAAGCCATTCCTGGTTTTGGAATCAGGGCAATTGTAGATGAAAGAGAAGTATTAGTCGGAACTCGAAAATTAATGAACAAATACAACATTTCGACCGAGTCTGTTCTTAAGAAGATGGAAGAATTTGAAGAGGCAGGAAAAACCGCGATGCTCTCAGCGATTGATGGAAGGTTTGCCGGGATTGTTGCTGTTGCGGATACGATTAAAGAAACCTCTAAAACAGCCATCAGCCGCTTGAAAAATATGGGACTTGAGGTAATCATGATTACGGGTGATAATCAGCAGACGGCAAAAACGATTGCCTCACAAGTCGGGATTGATCATGTCATTGCTGAAGTTCTTCCTGAAGGAAAAGCAGCGGAGATAAAAAAATTGCAGCAGCATGGTAAGAAGGTGGCAATGGTCGGGGATGGTATTAATGATGCTCCCGCTCTGGCAGTTGCTGATATAGGGATGGCAATTGGGACCGGTACGGATGTTGCGATGGAGGCAGCAGATATCACCTTGATTCGCGGAGACTTAAATAGTATTGCGGATGCCATTTTTATGAGCAAAAAAACGATTCGAAATATCAAACAAAATTTATTTTGGGCGCTGGCGTATAACTCGGTCGGCATCCCGGTGGCTGCTCTGGGGTTTCTTGCCCCATGGCTGGCTGGAGCAGCAATGGCATTCAGCTCGGTGTCCGTAGTTCTTAATGCACTTCGGCTGCAAAAAGTAAAATTGTGAAGAAGTGCAGCCAAAGGAAATTTATAATTTAATTAAAGAGAAATATGGAAATCTAGGTGAAGGGACCTCAACATCTGAACCAAAATAATGGAGCGGAATTTTTTCCGCTCCATTATTATTAACAGCTTTGATTACTGCAACTGTTATATAGAAGGGAAGTATTATTCAAAATTTAGAATTATTTTTTTACTAAATTGTGAAATGTTGAGCAATAAGTCCCTTTTTTCTTTATAAAATATGGAAAAAGGTCTATAATGAAATAAACTTTGTGAAAAAATGAGCAAAGTGGTAAAGAATTTAGGATGGTGATGAAAAGATGTATGACTTAGTGTTGCTGCACCCACCGACGGTTTATGATTTTCGCAAAGAAATGCTGTTTACTGGGCCGATTAGTGATGTTGTACCCTCTTCACCTGTTTTTGAAATGTACCCGATCGGGCTGACAAGCATCGGAGATTATTTGGAGCGGTTTGGGTTAAGGGTCAAAATTATTAATATCGCCAACCGGATGCTGTTAAATCCTAATTTCGATGTCGAAAAAAAGATTCGAAAGCTTAAAACGAAGGCTTTTGGCATTGACCTTCACTGGCTCCCCCATTCACATGGAAGTATTGAACTTGCCAAGATTGTAAAAAAATATCACCCAGATACACCGGTCATTTTTGGCGGTTTGTCTTCTACCTATTTTTATAAAGAATTAATTCAATATCCGTTCATTGACTTTGTCATGCGCGGAGATACGACGGAAAAATTGCTGCTGATGTGGCTGAACAAGCTTGAAAACAAGCAAACTGATTTTTCAGATATCCCCAATCTCACCTGGAAACGCGGGGAGCATTACTATTTTAACGAGATGACCTATGTGCCTGACAGCTTGGATGAATTTAATCTGCCGGGATACCGATACATAATTGGTTCTGTATTTAAGTATTTAAATTTATTAGATCCGCTTCCGTATAAAGGGTGGCTTCAATACCCTAATACCGCTATCTTAACCTCAAAAGGATGTACATACAATTGCTTGATTTGCGGCGGGTCTAAAGATGCCTATGAGCTGAATTGCAACCGTAAAAAGCTTGTTATGAGATCACCTCAAAAAATGCTCGAGGATATTGCTCTGATTCAACGATTCACACGTGCGCCGATTTTTCTTTTGAATGATATCAGGCAGGGAGGAAAAGCATACGTTGATGAATTTTTGGATGGATTAAGCAGGATGAAATTAACAAATGAAATTGTCTTTGAATTATTTAATTATGCAGATGAAGACTTTTTCAAACGCTTAAATGCGGCAATTCCCAAATACAGCATAGAGTTAACCCTTGAGTCTGCCGATGAAAATATCCGAAAATATAATGGAAAGCTTCCATGCACGAACGAAAAAGTCATTGAAATGCTTCAATTTGCCCGATTGAATGGCTGCGCAAAAATTGATTTGTTTTTTATGACAGGAATTCCAGACCAGGATTACGAAAGTGCAATGAGAAATGTGGATTTTTGTGAAAACATTCATCATGAATGTGGAAATGACAAGCGGATTAATTATTTTATCGCCCCGCTTTCCCCATTTCTTGACCCAGGCAGTCCTGCTTTTGAAAATCCTGAAAAGTATGGCTATAAAAAATTCTGCCATCATCTTGAGGACTTCCGGCAAGCCATGAAACAGCCTTCATGGAAAAACATGCTGAGTTATGAAACGAATAAAATGAGCAGGGAAGATATTGTCCGGGCAACATACGATTCTGCATTAAAATTAAACGAATTTAAGTGGAAAAATCACATTATCGAAAAAGAAGTATATGAAGATGTCAAATTGAAGATCGCAAAGTCAGTATCCTTTTTAAAGCATCTGGATGAGATTGAACTTTTACCCCCAGAAATACGTGACCAGGAGCTTACGAAGATCAAGAAGGAAGTTGAAAAAATTAATCGGCACAGCATTTGCGGGAAAAATGAATTAAAGTGGGAAGTAAAAAAACTTTTTGCGAATTTCCCATCCCTCGCTTGGATTGGTCTCGAACTGCTTATTAAGGACAGGTGGAAAATGCTTCAATGCAAATTGGGAGTCATTGACCGGAACCAGACAGCCTTCAGCACAGCGATGAAAAAGTAAAGAAAACCATATTGAAAAAAGCTGACTTTTAAAGACCGTTGAATTAACGGTTCTTTTAAGCAGCTTTTTATTTGGTCCGGTTACTTTCTTATGAATTCAATTAGATTGTTGATGAAGACATCAATTTGATCCTTTGTATTTAAATAAGAAAAGCTTACTCTTAAGGCACTGTCTGCAAGATCACGGCTCAATCCGAGTGATTCCAGGACGGACGGTCCCCGGGAGTGATTCGACTTGCAGGCGGCCGCGCTGGAAATGAAAATATCTTTTGTACTAAGGAACTCAACCATATCTTTGTTTTTTATTCCTGGCAGAGAAAAATTGATAATATGGGGGGCTCCTTGGGGTGATGAATGAATCACAGCCCAAGGTATTTGTTCTTTGATCATCTCATGGCAATAATTCCGCAGCTCTTTTATGTGTGAAATGTTTTTGTGCATATGGACAAAAGTGATTCGTACCGCTTCACCAAAACCGGCGATCAGCGGAGTGCTTTCTGTTCCCGAACGCAGCCCGCGTTCCTGCCCGCCGCCAAGGTTTAGCGAAAACATGCGGGTCCCCTTTTTCACATAAAGTGCACCAATCCCTTTTGGGCCATGAATCTTATGGGCACTGATACTGATCAAATCGGCGCCGAGGCTGGCAGCAGTAAAGTTTATTTTCCCGTATCCTTGCACGGCATCACAATGTAAAAGGGCAGGGGATTTTTTTTGCCGAATCATTTTTTTTATTGTTTCGATTGGGAAGATGCTGCCGATTTCATTATTGACGAGCATTGCACTGACAAGAACGGTTTTCTCATCAATTGCTTCTTCCAGCTCTGCAAGGTCAAGCTTACCATTAGGAGCGGAAACATATTTCACTTCCCAGCCTTGTTTTTTCAAATCCCGAATTGTTTTTGTGACAGCAGCATGTTCAGCTACAGTTGTTACAATACGATTTCCATTCGGGGAATTTGCCAGGCAGGCTCCCTTGATTGCCAAATTATCAGACTCGGTGCCGCCTGAGGTAAAATAGATTTCTTCTGGTGCCGCTCCAAGGGAATCCGCGATAAGCCGGCGTGCTTTTTCAAGTTCAAGTCGGCTTTCTTTTCCAAGTCGGTGCAGGGAAGATGGATTTCCGTATACTTCGGTCAGCAATTTCACAATCTTTTTCGTAACCTTCGGATAAGGCTTGGTTGTAGCAGCGTTGTCCAAATAGATTTCCGGCATCAGTTCTCCCTCTCCCTATTTAAAAAACTTTAGAAGTATAACGATCTCTAACTATCGTAACAACTATCAAGGGATTTTGTAAAATGAAAGAAAATATAAAAGGAACCATCTGATCTTTTAGATGGTCCCTGATACCTGCCAAAATTAATAGCCAACTTCGACGGATGCGACAACTATGTACATCAAATCATTTTTATCGCCTTTTTCCTCAAGGACGATACCGCTTGTTGTCAGCATTCCTCCGTCCATTACTTCTACTGTTACTTGTCCGAATGGCAAAGCTTCTTTGACGGTATCGATATCCAATTTTTCCTTATCACAAGGAACAGCCAACTTAACATTAACTTTCATATTGTTTAAGCTGTTTTCCGGCAATACGGACCTGATGCCCGGCATTGAATTATAGTGAATCGCATTCTTTACGGCGCGTACGGCTGCTTTTGTCACGTTTTGGCCGTGAACATCAATCCCCATCCCTGTTTCAATAAACATGATTTTTTCCATTATTTATACACCTCACATTTTGTTACTGTTTTTATTTTACCAAAAATATCTCCAAAAACCCCCGTCTCGGGCACCGGGAAAATACAATTATCCATTTTTGCTTAAAAAATCTTTTGGGATGATTTAAAAGATATATTAGAATAGATATAAAAAATGAGGCCTGTTTTTTAGCGTGAGGAGGAACTAAACATGAAAAAATTAATCGGCATCGATTTAGGCGGAACAACTGTTAAATTCGCAATTTTAACTCAAGATGGGGAGATTCAGCAAAAGTGGAGCATGCAAACCAATATACAAAATGAAGGAAAGCAAATTGTTCCGGATATTATTGAATCCATTCATCACCGCCTTAACTTATACGGACTTTCGCCAAGCGATTTTCAGGGTATAGGCATGGGCTCTCCCGGTTCCGTTGACCGCGAAAAAGGGACTGTCATCGGAGCCTATAATTTAAATTGGAGTTCTTTGCAGCCGGTAAAAGAACAGATTGAAGGTGCAACCGCCATCCCATTTTACATTGATAATGATGCCAATGTGGCAGCATTGGGCGAAGGATGGAAGGGAGCTGGCGAAGGAGACGCCAATGTTGTCTTTGTTACGCTTGGTACAGGTGTCGGCGGCGGAGTAATTGCCGAAGGAAGTTTGGTTCACGGCGCGGTGGGGGCTGCCGGGGAAATCGGCCATATGATCGTAGACCCAAATGGGTTTCCTTGCACTTGCGGGAATAATGGCTGTCTGGAAACGGTAGCGAGTGCAACAGGGATTGTCCGTTTGTCCAGAGATCTATCAGAAAAATTTGCCGGAGAATCTGAATTAAAGTTTATGATCGATGACGGGCAGGAGGTAACGGCAAAAACAGTGTTTGATCTCGCAAAACAAGGGGACAAATTTGCTCTAATTGTCTTGGATAAATTTTATTTTTACTTAGGACTCGCCTGCGGAAACATCGGCAATATTTTAAATCCCGACGCGATTGTGATTGGAGGGGGAGTGTCAGCTGCGGGCGATATCCTCATTAAGGGTGTGGAAAAATACTTTCATAAGTTTGCCTTCCCGCAAGTCCGAACAAGCACGAAACTTAAACTGGCTCAACTGGGAAATGATGCAGGGGTTATAGGAGCAGCTTCGTTAGTTAGGGCCGGAAGGAATTAGAAAATTCATCTAAGACATGGCGAATATATCCGACTGAATTGATATAAAAAGAATGGACTGCCTACCGAAGAAAAATCGGTTATAATGGAATGAAATCACTGAAAAAAAGGGTGGATTTGATGTTTACAGTAGAGAATGCTTGTCTCGTTGTTGTAGATGTGCAGGGGAAGTTGGCGGCAATTGTCGACGAAAGTGAAACAGTGATTCAAAATACGGCAAAGCTTGTACAAGCCATGAACGCACTGGATGTTCCTGTCCTATGGCTTGAGCAAAATCCAAAGGGGCTGGGAGGAACGACTCCGGAAATTGCCAAGCATATGCAAGGCGAACCAATTCCTAAAATAGCATTTAGCGCGTGCAGAGAAGATGCGTTTTTGGAAGCAGTGAAAGCAAGCGGCCGGACCCAATTTATCTTGACTGGGATTGAAACGCATATTTGTGTGTATCAAACGGCAAGACAGCTGAAGGAGCAAGGATTTGAGGTTGAGGTCGTGGTCGATGCGGTTTCTTCACGTACGAAGGAAAATAAGGAGATCGGCTTGGCAAAAATGCAGGCATATGGCATTTTGCCGACAAGCACAGAAATGATTTTATATGAGCTGCTGCAAAAAGCAGACCATGCCCAGTTTAAAAAAGTATTGCTGCTGGTGAAATAAACATTAGAATGTCTTGCTTCAAAATGGGAGCAAGGCATTTTCTATTCTTCAAAAAAGTGCTCAGCTCAGATTAAGAAGGAATATGTCATCCGATATCGAATTTTATAAATGACATCATAACCAGCCACAAAATGTGCAGCAGTCAAAGGGGTCTTACCTTTTTTTCGAAAGTACAATATGCGGGGGTGTTCATTATGAAAGAATATGAAGAAATCATTGTTGAGAAGGTAAAAGAAATACCTAAATCGATTACTTGCAATAAGTGCGGTACATCTATTAAGTTAAGCGGATTGGAAATAGAAAGAGAGATTCAATCAAATGCCTTTCAAACCATTCATCTCGATTTTCATTATGGAAGTAAATTTGATTTGGAACATTGGCGGTTTGAACTTTGTGAAGACTGTCTGGATGAATTTGTAAAGTCCTTTAAGCATCCCCCTGAAACATTTGAATGATTGAAAAACTTCATTCATCAAGGCTATGAACTATGATATTTCCTATAGGAACACCTAAAACGTCGTTCATCAAGCTTATGAACGGCGTCCTCTCTTTTACTCCTCTAAACAATCTCAATAAATCAAATAAAAACCAAACAAACTTAAACAAAACTTAACAAAACGCAACAAAAGTTATTGTGATATATATAACGATAGATTAAAATATTCTAAAATAGCATTGTTTTTATGAGGGTCGAATGAAAACATTATTTATTAAAATAAACAGAAAAAGAAAGCGGTTCCAATATAAACAAAGAAGCAATTGATCCACTGAAACTTCGTTCCGTTTTTTTTTTAAAACTCCAATTGAATTTATTGAAGGAGTAATCATGAATAGTACATTCAAGAAAAAAATTATTGTAGCAGCATTGTTTATCATCTTGTTCATCGCGATTGGAAGCTCCCTTTTTATTGGACGTTATCCTCTATCGATCACAGACGTTTTTCATATTATCTTTCAAACTGGAAAGACTGACTCTGCCATCAAAAATTCCGTTGTCTTTGATATCCGATTCCCCAGAGCATTATTGGGGGCATTAGTGGGAGCAAGCCTGGCAGCAAGCGGAACAGCTTTGCAAGGATTATTCCGTAACCCGCTTGTGGATGCCGGATTATTAGGGGTTAGTTCCGGAGCGGGTTTTGGTGCCGCCCTAGCAATTATCCTCTTTCATTCGCAAGTGATGGTCTACCTATTCTCATTTGGGTTCGGACTATTAGCCGTTTTTTTAAGCTATTCAGTTGGAAAAATTTCAAAAACGACACCCGCCATTATGCTGGTTCTAGGCGGAGTGGTGATCTCCACAATGTTTTCTTCACTGCTGGCATTTCTAAAATATGTGGCAGACCCCTACAGCCAATTGCCGGCCATTACTTTTTGGCTGATGGGAAGTTTGGCCACCGCCAGTTTTGAAGACATCTTAATCTCCGCGATCCCGATGATTGTGGGAATGGCGGGGTTATTGCTTTTACGTTGGCGGCTGAATATCCTCTCTATGGGGGATAAGGACGCGCAGGTCCTTGGACTCCACGTCAATCGAAACAAGATGGTCGTCATTATTTGTACCACGCTCGCAACGGCCGGGGCCGTATGTGTAACAGGTATTATTGGCTGGATTGGACTCGTGATTCCGCATATTGGCCGGATGCTTGTTGGAAATGACAATGCTTTTTTGCTCCCTGCGAGCATCGCACTTGGGGGAATCTTCTTAATCTTGATCGATAATGTCGGAAGGGTTCTGACCGGGAGTGAAATTCCGCTAAGTATCTTGACTGCTATGATCGGCGGACCTTTTTACATTTATTTTTTGAAAAAAACAAAAGGCGGAGGCTGGTAATGATGTTTATGGAAGTGAAAAATGCCGCCTTCTCGTATGGAAAAAAAGTAATCTTTGAAGGCTTAAACTTCTCGCTGGTTGAAGGAGGAATCTTCTGTTTGCTCGGACCGAACGGGACAGGAAAGTCCACCTTGCTGGATTGTATCATGGGTGTTCAAAAGCTGCAGGAGGGTTCCATTTCCATTAAAGGAGAGTCCATTGCAAAAATGGCGCCCCGCGAACTGGCGAAATTCGTCTCTTATGTTCCGCAAATCCAAACGGCAAGCTTTCCGTTTGAAGTCATCCAAATGGTGTTGATGGGAAGAACGGCATATTTAAATGTTTATTCTTCACCTAATCAAGAAGACTATCAAATTGCGGAAGAAGCTCTTTCCCTGGTTGGAATGGCTGAATATAAGCATCGTCTTTTTACAGAGCTCAGCGGCGGTGAGAAACAGCTGGTTATGATTGCAAGAGCACTTGCGCAGAAGTCGGCGATGATTGTCATGGACGAGCCGACAGCCCATTTAGATGTGAAAAATGAATTCGTTGTGCTGGAAACAGTCGCAGGGCTCGCCCAAAAGATGAAATTAACCTTTTTAATCGCGACCCATTTTCCTAACCATCCATTTTATTTTGCTGATCACAAAATTCCAACTACGGTTGGTATTTTGCATCATAAAAAATTTTCCTTTCTCGGCACACCACATGAAGTTCTAATAGAAAACAATATTTATGAGGTATTTGGGGTGAGGACAAAAGTATTAACCTATCAACAGGAGGAAGGCCAGTACTCCTATGTTCTTCCATTACAAACATAACGGAGGAAAAGAATTGAAAAAAGCTATTTTAAGTCTTTGCATTGGTACCGTTATTTTCCTTTTGGCGGCATGTTCCATCCAAGATACAAATGCGCAATCCCATCCAAACAGCCATAAAGTGAAGGATAGTTCCGACAGAGTAGTGTGGGTCCCAAATAAAGTGGATCGAATTGCTGCCCTCTACGCTCCGGCGGGTTACATTCTCACCTTGCTTGGCCAAGGGAGCAAAATGGTTGCCGTACCCGGCGGATTAAAGCGGGATAACCTTCTTGAAGCGATTGTTCCTTCAATCGAAAAAGCAGATGTCCCGCAGGAAAATGGGAAAATCAATATTGAAGAGCTTGCTAAAGATCAGCCGGATGTTGTTTTCATCAATGAAGAGACTGCAAACGATGCTGCCCAGTTAAAAAAATTGGATCAATTGCATATTCCTTATCTTTACATCGATTTTCATTCTGTTAAGCAGCAGCAAAAAGCAATTGAGCTCATCGGAGATATGGTGGGGGAAAAGGAGAAGGCGGCAAATTATAACCGTTATTACAGTCAAAAAATGAATCTTGTTGAAAGCAGAATAAAATCCATTCCGGCCAAACAGCGCATCCATGTCTATCATTCAATTAATGAAGCAACTCGCACTGATACACCGGATACTCTTTCGGCTGATTGGCTGCAAAAGGCTGGAGCGGTAAACGTATCAGTAAACGAAAAACTGAATATGGTCGAAAATAAATATTTTGCCAGTGTCGAACAGATTTTGGTTTGGAATCCGGAAGTTATTTTAGCAAACGAGCAAGGTGTGGACGAGTACATCCGGAATAAAGAGCAATGGAAAGAGGTTTCAGCTGTCAAAAATGGGAAGGTCTTTTTACTGCCTGATGGGATCACGCGCTGGGGCCACCCAAATTCGGTTGAAATACCGCTTGTGACCATGTGGACGGCAAAACTTTTATATCCTTCAAAATTTGATGACATCAATCTGAAAACAGAGATGAAAAGTTTCTATCAAACTTTTTTTTCATTAAAACTTAATGATGAACAAATGAACCAAATCTTATCCGGTAAGGGTATGAGAATTCCTAAGGAGGGCACAAAATGACACACTTATTGGTTTGCATTGATGACACAGATAATCTGGACAGCATTGGCACGGGAGAAATCGCTGAACAGATGGCGATGATGGTGCGGAAGGAGTCATGGGGAGATGCCAGCAGGGTTACCAGGCATCAATTGTTTATTCACGAAGACATTCCTTACACTTCCCATAATAGTTCGATGTGTTTTGAAGCAAATATCCATGAAGATTGTTTGGATGAGTTTTATACATTCTGCCGTGAGCATTTGGTTAAGTTTCATGCTGAGGGGTCAGACCCTGGATTATGTATTGTGAACATGGATCATTTTACTGCGCATAATGAACTGATCGAATTTGGAAAGACAGCCAAAAAGGTAGTTTTAACGAAAGAAGCGGCTTATCAATTTGCCAGGGATAATGGAATCCACTTAACGGAGCATGGCGGAACAGGGCAGGGAATTATTGGTGCGCTTGCTGGGTGCGGCCTGAGGCTAAGCGGAAATGACGGCAGGTTCAAGGGAAAACGGAAGCTGCAATCGGAAATCATGACGATTGGCGAAATCCTTCAGGATGAGCATATTGATCAAGTTTGTCCTGAAGATGGAAGAATGCTGCCGCTTGATACTCTTGTGGATGTCGCGGGTAATGCAAAAACAGTGCTTTTGGAACATCAAGCATTCCTGCTGATCCAGGAAAAAAACAGCTACGGTCATCAAGCAGCGTGGGAGTTGCTCTCCAAAGAAAAACTCAAGAAATATTAGGGGTGTGTGCAATATGTTTTTTCAAATAATTGAAACCGGAAAACTGTTTCTGTTTGGAAAAGAATCACCGGAAAAAGCAGGAGAAGCTGCAGAGCAATGTTCTTTTTTTCAGGAAGACGATGAAGATGAACAGGTATCCGACATTCTGACATCCTGCTACAATTGCCGCTATCGGCGCTGGACAGCAGATTCGTTTATCTGCAAAAAATGATTAGAAATCGGAGGTGAATAAATTTTGAGAGACGGAAATCATCGTTTTTTTTCGAAATTAAAATTACTTCTTTTTATGGCCATCCTCTCGTGCTTTTTTATGGGACAAATGGTTTTCGCAGAAGGCGGTGACGGTACGGGAGGGGGGCAAGGTAAACCCTTAACCTTGGTCTCATCATCGATCAGTAATGGTGCGACGGGGGTGTCCTTGAAGCCTGTTATAAAGCTAACGTTTAGCAAGAATATCGTCAATATGTCTGTAAGAGATAATAACTTGAAATGCTTTTCAGTAATTAGTGAAACTGGGGCATCTGTTCCAATTAACGTAACTCTTGCAGACGACCAGGTTGATTTTGCGGCAAAAAACGATGCAGTCATTACACCGCAAGCTAATCTTGCTAAAGGGACATCCTATTCCGTCGTGGTCAGTGCATCATTGAAGTCTAAAAGCGGTGTCTATACGGGAAAGAAAATTAAAATTACTTTTACGACAGAAGGTACAAAACCTGTAACTGCCAATAATGGTTCAACTGCAGCAGTTCCGAAGACAAGCACGCCTGCGGCTGCAGCGGCAACTCCTGCTCTCAGCAGCTATAAGCTTCTCTTGGCAGGATTGGTTTTAATGGTGATTGGCGGGACAAGTTTCATTTTATATAAGAAAAGAAGAAAACAACATTAAAATAGAAAAAAGGGGCTGTCCGGAAAGTTGATGTAACTGACTTTCCGGAGCCCCTTTTTTATTAAGGAATTTAGCGACTATTACTGCTATCGGCGAGTTTCCTTCATTCTTTTTTTAGTCTTCCGGCTTTTTTGGCCGCCTCTTTTAAGATTACTTCGATTTGGGCGTTAACGCTTCTGAGTTCATCTTCTGCCCATTTTTCCAGTACTTCATACAGTTTTGGATCAATACGAAGCGGAAAAGCTTTCCTTTTACTCATTCACCTCACGACCTTAATAGATGCTTCCGGTATTAATTATGGGCTGTGTTCCTTTTTCTGATACAATGGCAACCATCAAATTGTTCACCATCTGTGCCTTTTTCTCCTCATCCAGCTCGACAATTTCTTGTTCTGTCAGCTGGTCAATCGCTGCTTTAACAAGCCCTACGGCCCCATCAACGATAACCTTACGGGCCGACAGAACTGCTTGGGCCTGCTGCCTTTGCAGCATGGCTGAAGCGATTTCAGAAGAATAGGCGAGATGCATAATCCGTGCTTCCATGACATCGACTCCGGCAACTTCGAGTCGTTTTTGTAAATCATTAACAAGGATATCGGCAACTTCATCGCTGTTTTGCCGAAGAGTCAGGGTGTTATTACTGCTTTCGAAAGAATCATATGCATATCTGCTTGCGATATGACGGATTCCGGTTTCGCTTTGAATTTGAATAAACTTTTCGTAATTTTCCACATCAAATAATGCTTTTGCTGCATCACGAACTTTATAAACAACCACCGCTGCAATTTCAATCGGATTTCCTTCCAAATCGTTTACTTTTAATCTTTCACTGTTAAAGTTCGTCACACGCAAGGAAACACTTTTTTTGAAGGTAAAAGGAATGGTTGCCCAAAGTCCCTGGTCACGGATAACACCGATATAGGTACCAAAAAACGTTAAGACTTTTGCCTGGTTTGGCTGGACAATGGTTAAGCTTGTTGCAAGAATAAATCCGAAAAGCAGCAGGACGGCCCCAGTAATTTTTCCGGGAAGTGAGGTATCCCCAGCTATTAGGATCACTCCAAAAACAATACACAAAAGCGCAATCACAAGTGCTGCAAAGCCATTCATTTTAAAAATCGATTTTTCTTTCATGGTATCCCCTCCCAATGGGTAATGTGATATAAAAGTGATATCACATATATATCATAATAGATATGGATAAAAAAGTAAATTATTTGATAAACCAAAGAATAGTAATTTTGAAAAATAAGACAAACCATTTTGGAGAAAATTGTAAATAACTAGGAAAAATGTAATAAAATTGTAAAAATCTGTTCTAAAATTAAGAATATTGTGTTAAATTGTTTTTGGGCGTTTTAATACATATTGATGAGGAGAGAGATAGATGAACCGTAACAAGTTTTTTTCCTTTTTAGCAGCTGCGTGCCTTGTGTCTTCATTAGCAGCCTGCTCGTCAGCATCAACTGCGGCAAAACAAGAGAATAAGCCAGAACCGAAACAAGCAGAAACCAAAAAGGTACCGCATTGGTCCTATGAAGGTGAAACCGGCCCGGAAAAATGGGGAAGCCTGGATCCCAGCTTTGCCAAGTGTGCTGACGGAAGAGAACAGTCACCTATCGACATCGAGCTGGCAAAAGTAAAAGTGGACAAAACGTTAGAAACTGTAAAAATTAATTACAGTTCTGCAGTAATGTCAGTGATGAATAACGGACATACAATTCAGGTTAATGACGCTTCCGGTAAAAATTCCATAATCGTCGACGGCAAGGAATATAAATTAATTCAAATGCATTTCCATAAACCTAGTGAGAATCAAATTAACGGGGAGAGCTTTGCAATGGAAGGGCATCTCGTTCATAAAAACAGTGAAGGGGGACTTGCCGTTCTGGGATTTTTAATTAAAGAAGGAAGTGAAAACAAACAGCTGGCCGAAATATGGGCAATGCTTCCTAAAAAAGTGACGAAACAAGACGTGAAACTGGACAATCCGGTGGATTTAGCCAATTTGCTTCCTGCAGACAAGAAATCTTTCCGCTATAACGGATCATTAACTACACCTCCTTGTACCGAGGGAGTAAAGTGGACGGTGCTCCAGACACCAATCGAAATGTCAAAAGAACAAATTGCAGCATTTGGGGCGGTTTTCCATGATAACAATCGGCCTGTTCAGCCTTTAAACGAACGGCAAGTGACAACAAATTAACTTTTTCAAGAAAGTTGAATATAAACTTTTGAAAAATGATTCGAAACATTATAAGAGATTTGTTCATAATAATACAGGTGGCTTTTCACCTGTATTTTTTTGTAAGAAAGTATAAAAGTTTGGACTTTGAGAATTGTCCAGCTTCACAAGAATAAGCTTCGGAAGCGAAGCATCGCACGAAGGAAAAGCTTTAGCTTTTTCGAGGAGCGCCTAGCCCCTCAGGGTCAAATAACCTTCGGCCCAAAAAGTCAAAGTGCGGACTTTTTGGGCCGAAGAACATTTGACCATCGGGGCTGAGCACTAAGGGAAGCTACTTTGAGAATAAGCATCGCAAGAACAAGCTGTGCTTATTCTGAAGGCGCTTGCGCTTTTCTTACTGGGAAGAATGAAAAAAGGGGGGAGCTTTCTTTGAAAATTGTTATTAGCAGAGAAGTTTTGAAATGGTTTAAAGAAGAAATGGGTTTGAAAAAAGGAGATTATGTGAAATTTCATGCCCGTTATGGCGGAGAAAGTCCGTTTCATCAGGGCTTTTCTTTAGGTATATCTAATCATGAGCCGCACACGAAAATTTCAGCAAGCACTGAAAAAGAGGGCATCGTTTTTTATGTTTTGGAAGAAGATCTCTGGTTTTTTGACGGGCATGATTTGAAAGTAGATATAAACGAAAAGTCTGGGGAGTTGGAATTTAAATATATGAAATAAGATATTTTCGATCCGTGTTATCACGGAAATAAAAAAATATTTCTAAAAGTGGTACAATTTACTTATAGAAAAAGGACTTAAATCGGAAGATTGCTGGAAGCACCTAGGTTAGAAGGGGGACCTATCCATGGCTCATTGGCTTTCTTGGGTTGAAGGGTTATTGATTGCTTTCACAGTTTTGGCAATTTGGTATGCAATGACAGATATTAAACAGATAAAAAGAATGTTGATTGGGCGTCCCTTGCGCACGGCAGAATTAAAAGGCCAGCAAACAAAGCTGCATTGGATCATCGCCCTTTCAATACTGTCAGGAGATTTATATACCTCGATTACATACGGACCGGAATCAGCTATGGCTGAACTTTCAGTACTTGGGAAAAATGGAATATGGCTTATTGTTCCAATTGTTATTTTAATAATCTTCCTATTATGTATTTTAATTCTTTCATATATTATGGGAATTATCGCCTATCCAAATGGCGGAGGGGCATACTCGATTGCGAAAGATAATTTTAAAGCGAAATGGATTCCTCTTGTTGCCTCAAGCTCATTACTGATAGATTATAGTTTGACGGTTGCCGTTTCTGTGTCCGCGGCAATGGAGGCAATTGTTTCTGCGTATACAAAACTTTTACCATACGAAACTCTCCTTGCCATTCTTTGTGTATTTATGCTCGTATTCGTTAATTTGCGGGGAATTAAGGAATCTTCAAATATATTTTCTTGGCCAATGTTTGCTTTCATGGGATGTATGATTACCTTAATTACGGTGGGATTAGCGGATGAATTTATTGGGGGGGTCAGGAAAGCTGCAACGCCGGAATTTGGGGTTTTTCCTGAAGGATTCACTACTTTGCTTTTTTTAAAAGCTTTTAGCTCGGCATGTACAGCCTTAACTGGAATCGAAACCATTTCTAATTCGGTTCCTGTTTTTCGGGATCCGCAGCAAAAAAACGCCACGAAAACTTATATTGCGATTGGAATTCTTACAGCGGCAACATTGCTCGGATTTGCCTTTCATCTTTATGTAAACGGAATATCATCATCACCGCACAATACTTTAGTTTCTCAATTGGCAAGCACTTATTTTGGCCGGGGGATCCTTTATCAAATCATTATTTGGTCAACTTTTATTGCTCTTATTCTTGCAGCAAACTCCACCTTTACGGGATTTTCACAGCTTGCTGCGATTGTTGCTGACGATGGTTTTTTACCAAGGGGATTAGCAAATAGAGGTGATCGGCTTGGATATTCCAATGGAATTATTTTGCTGGCTGCTTTTGCAAGTCTGTTGATTTTAGGCTTTCATGCCCACACCAATTCATTAATTCCTTTGTTTGCTATAGGTGTTTTCCTTTCTTTTTCGGTAGCGCAATTTGGACTAATTCGCAGGTGGCTAAAGGTGAAAGGACCTTATTGGCAAATCAAACTTGTTATAAACATCATTGGTGCAATCATTACCTCTCTAGTAGTGGTTGTTTTTTCTGTTACTAAATTTATGGGCGGGGCCTGGATCATATTGATCCTGCTGCCGATTGTTATCTCTTTTTCATTTGCCATTCATCACCATTATGAAGAAATTGTAAAAGAGATTAGTCTGGAACCGGATACATTTCCGGTTCCAGGAGATATGTTAACCATTGTCCTGGTTTCCGGAATTCAACGAATTGTTAACAATTCGTTATCATTTGCTAAAAGTATGAATGCAAAAGTCATTGCCGTTTATATTGGATTTGATGATGAAGCCATCCATGAAATGGAGAACAAATGGAAGAAGTGGGGATCTCCATGCAGGCTCGTATGTCTAAAAAGCAAATACAGATCATTGCTTGAACCTCTAGATAGGTTAATTGAAGTAATCGAGGAGGGACAGGAAAGAGAAAGGGGATTTGTTAACATTATTATTCCTGAATTATATCCCCGCAAGTGGTGGCAAACGATATTACATAATCACAGTGCTCTTCTATTAAGAGTTTGGATCCTGCATCATAAAAATATTGCTGTCACAACGATTCCTTTTCATATGAAAAAATAATTTGGGATGACAATTCAAATAACAGTTCTCACGGAGGAGGGAACTGTTACTATTTTTATTGAATTGACAAAATACCCATTAGGGTATAATATAAACCTTGTCAGAGCTGTCTCTTTAAATGCAGCATCGTTTCATAACATTGCTCTTGGGATGGGAGAATGTTTGAATAACATACGATGATTAAATTGGCAGAGGAGGGGGAATATGGAGTATAGCGATCAAATTAGAAATAGAATGAAACGCGTTGAGGGGCAGTTAAGAGGGATTTTGCGCATGATGGAAGAAGAGAAGGATTGTAAAGATTTGATTACACAATTATCAGCTGCAAGAACAGCCATCGACCGAACGATCGGTGTAATCGTCAGTTCAAATCTAGTTTATTGTCTTCAACAACCAGACGACCCTCAAAATAAGGATACGGAAGTATTAATTCAAGAGGCTGTCAATCTGCTTGTTAAAAGCAGATAGAAAAAGGATATAGAGGTTATTGTCATTTTTCAAAGCGGGATGCGGAGCCAGCAGGAAAGCAAAATTTGATAAAATTAGGTTTTACAAAAAAACTAATGTTAAATTTGAAAAGGAGAATCAAATAAGATGAAATCGATTACAGCAAAAGAAGTTGAAAACTTACTTAAAGAAGGAAAGAAATTGGATATCATTGATGTCCGTGAAGTGGAGGAAGTTGCGGCTGGAAAAATTCCTGGTGCCGTTAATATTCCTTTAGGATTAATTGAGTTCCGTATGAATGAGTTGGATAAATCAAAAGAATATATTATGGTTTGCCGTTCCGGCGGGAGAAGCGGCCGTGCAACACAATTTCTTGATATGCAAGGATTCAACGTCATTAATATGACGGGTGGAATGCTTTCTTGGACGGGTGACGTCGAATAAATAATTTGGTTTACCTTAATTAAAAAGAGAGTAATATTTTTTGAGGTCAGCTCAAAGATGTCGTTATGTACGATTCTTTGAGAAGGCCTCTTTTTTTCATTAAAAAACTATTATGATGTTCACATCGTCATTTAAAATAAGGAATATAAGGAGGATGGAAAATGCTGCAACTATCGCCGAAAAATAAAGCTGTATTTTTATCATTGCTCATCATTGTATTGGTATTCCTTGCAGGTACCGTCTATTATTTTGTTCCTCAACATTCCCAGCCAATGGCCAAAAGCTCGAATCTTAAATATGGAGATAATCCAAAGCAGCGTCTCGATATCTATAGTCCGGAAATCAGCAGTGCAAAAAAATTGCCAGTCATCATCTACGTGCACGGCGGTGGGTGGTCGGGAGGAGATAAAAAGAACGTTGACAGCAAGTCTTCCTTTTTTGTAAATAATGGCTATGTATTTGTGTCTGTCAACCATCGTCTTTCTCCAAAAGCAACATATACGAATATGGCTGATGATTTAGCCTCATCGGTAAAATGGATCTACGATCATGCAGACACCTACCATATTGATAAATCTAAAATCAATATGATCGGCCATTCCTCAGGAGGACATCTTATGATGCTGATCGCGGCTAACCCTAAATATTTTCATGATGTCGGATTATCACCGCATATACTGAATTCTGTTGTCAATTTGGAGGGACCCATTAATCTTCCAGATTTTATCAACCGAATGAGTTCCTATAAAAAAGTATTTGGAAAGGATCAGAATTCGTGGATAGAAGCTTCACCGTTAACATATGCTGATAATAAAAATCTGCCTCCTATGTTTTTAGTGGCACGAGGTAAAGAATCCGTTTCCGCTTTTATGGAAAAAACAAAAAAGGCAGGGAATACAGTTGAATTTTATAAGTGTGCGACTCTTTCCCACAGCGGGGTAAACAAGCAATTTGGAGCAAACCTAGCATCTCCGGAAGCAAAAATGATGAGTAACAAAGTTTTAGCTTTTCTAAAAAAATACAACTTAAAACATGAATCCCCCTGTGCTTACTTCTTATTGACTGTAAGCAAGGGGGGACGAATTAAAAAGATCAAGATGTTGATTCATTTAGTTTAACCTGCCATCTCTTTAGATTTTTCTAATGGAGAACTGCTTCTTTTTCTGCCCTGATTTCCTTTTCAGCTTCCTCCCACCAGCGGTTCGTCCGCATCATGCGGAAATCTTTAACGATATCATCATATAAATGATTCACGTTGTAGATCTCCTCAAACATCTCTGCTTTTTCCCTTTCACAGCAAATCATATAGATATCATCAAAATCTGCGAATGACATGGCCCCTCACCTCCCTTCTTTTTGAAAAGGAACCTAATTGTAAGCCCCCCTTTGCTTTTATTATATTCGCACAGATGCAAAATACGGGAGGTAAATGTGACAAATATCTGAAATGTTGGAAATTATTTGAAAAAATAAGAGGAAAGACCTATGAACTGTCGCTTTATTCAAAAAAATATCACAAATATTTTTGCAAAATAATGATTTAAACGAAAATATCCTTGACTTCGACTATTTTCGACAGTATTATTCTTTAGTGGAATAATTTCGATAATTTACAATCTTAAGATGGAGGACACCATGAATCAGTTATTTAGGAAAAAGCCTTTAAGCGCCATGATCGCTCAAAGCAAAAAAGTCGAACTTAACCGATCTTTAAGTTTGCTTGACTTGATCTTCCTTGGTGTAGGCTGTGTTATTGGTACAGGAATATTTGTTGTCACAGGTGTAGTAGCTGCCCAAAGTGCAGGACCGGCCATTATTATTTCATTTATTATTGCAGGGATTGCCTGTGCTCTTGCTGCACTTTGCTATGCGGAATTTTCATCAGCCGTTCCGGTTTCCGGCAGTGTTTATGTTTATACGTATGCGACAATGGGTGAGATCATGGCCTTTTTGATCGGCTGGGATCTGATGCTGGAATACGTTCTGGCCGTGTCTGCAGTTGGCACCGGTTGGTCCGCTTATTTCCGTTCTTTGCTTGAGGGGATTGGAATTCATTTTCCTGCACTGCTTTCATCTGCACCCGGAACAGGAACGGGCGGAATT
This sequence comes from uncultured Bacillus sp., assembly GCA_964484065.1. Classification (GTDB taxonomy): domain Bacteria; phylum Bacillota; class Bacilli; order Bacillales; family Cytobacillaceae; genus JAEVLT01. Next base: position 331,001 of record CAZAEW010000001.1, on the reverse strand, counting down.
GTTGATTTGCCAGCCATAATTATTATTCTTTTAATTACAGCTGTTGTAAGTATGGGGGTTAAAGAAAGTACCCGTTTTAATAATGTGATGGTTTTTATCAAATTGGGAATCATCCTGCTGTTTATTTTTGCCGGAGTGAAATATGTTAAGCCTGCAAACTGGACACCGTTTGCTCCATTTGGCTTTCACGGAATTATAACGAGTGCTGCCACGGTATTTTTTGCTTACATTGGGTTTGATGTGATTGCAACAGCATCAGAAGAAGTAAAAAATCCAAAACGCGATATGCCGCTTGGAATAGTCGGTTCATTGGCGATTTGTACAATTTTATACATTGCGGTAGCTTTTATTTTGACAGGTATGGTTCCATATACAAAATTAAATGTAGGAGACCCTGTTGCTCTTGCCCTAAAATTAGTGGGTCAGAATCACTTGGCTGGGATTATTTCCATCGGCGCCGTTGCCGGGATTACAACTGTGCTGCTGGCATTGATTTATGCTCAGGTCCGGTTATCTTTTGCGATGAGCCGCGACGGGTTATTGCCGAAGAAACTGGCTTCCGTTCATAAAAAGTACCGGACTCCGTTTTTTAACACCTGGCTGACCGGTTTCGTTGCAGCGGGAATTGCGGGTTTTATCGATTTAACAACGCTCGCGCATCTGGTGAACATGGGCACTTTAGCAGCTTTTACGCTCATCTCAATTGCCATCATCATCCTAAGGAAAAAACACCCGGAGATAAAAGCTACTTTCCGTGTACCGCTTGTTCCGGTCCTTCCGGCGATTAGCGCGCTGCTTTGTTTTTATCTTGCTTTAAGCCTGCCAAGAATTACATGGATCTCCTTTTTAATTTGGCTGGCGATTGGAACACTGGTTTATTTCTTTTATGGAAGAAAACATAGCCACTTAAATGATGAGATTTCCCAGAAACCGTTTCTAAAAAATGTCCAATAAAAAAAGGCTCGGGTAAATGGTGATTCACCATTTGCATGAGCCTTTTTTCTATTTATTTTATTAGCCGTTAACTTTTTGGAATTGAAGCATAAATTCGCTGAACGCTTTACAAGCTTCATAAGGAACAGCATTGTAAACAGAGGCACGGCAGCCGCCGACGGAACGGTGGCCGTTCACGCCAACGAACCCTGCTTGTTTAGCTTCAGCCAGGAATTTTTTCTCCAGCTCTTCATTTTTTACACGGAATGTGATGTTCATGAGAGAACGGCTGTCCTTTTCAGCATGGCCAATATAGAATCCGTTGCTTTCATCGATCGCATCATAGATTAATTTTGCTTTCTCCTCATTGCGCTTGGCAATTGCCTCAATCCCGCCAATGCCCTTCGCCCAGCTTAAAACCTCACCAAGCATATAAATGCCGAATGTTGGCGGTGTGTTGTACAAGGAATTATTTTTGGCATGAGTGCTGTATTTTAACATTGTTGGGATATCGTTGTTTGCTGTTTCAAGGAAGTCTTTGCGAATAATGACAACCGTAACACCTGATGGTCCAAGGTTCTTTTGAGCGCCGGCATAAATCATGGCAAACTTGCTGACATCAATTGGTGTTGACAAAATATCACTGGACATATCGGCGATTAATGGAACATCACCAGTGTTAGGGAATTCTTTCCACTCTGTTCCGAAAATGGTATTATTTGATGTAATGTGTAAATAAGCATCGCCGGCGCTGTATTGCAATTCATCAAGTTTTGGAATGCGGCTGTAATTCGTGTCTTTTGTGCTGCATACTTGATAAGCGCTGCCGAACAAACCAGCCTCTTTAAATGCTTTTTCAGACCAAGAACCTGTCATCACATATCCTGCTTTTTGATCAGGCTTTAAAAAGTTCATTGGAATCATGGAAAATTGCAGGCTGGCTCCACCCTGAAGGAAAAGAATTTCATAGTTTTCAGGGATGGAAAGCAATTCAGCTAAATTAGCTTTTGCCTGATTATGTACTTCTTCATAGGCTGCGCTCCGGTGGCTTAACTCCATGACAGACATTCCTGTTCCGCGGAAATCGATTAATTCTGCCTGAGCTTTTTCAAGAACCTCTAAAGGAAGAGCAGAAGGTCCTGCATTAAAATTGTAAGCGCGTTGTACTTTAACACTCATTTTTTTCACTCCCGTTTTTCATACTATTTTCTCTACGTACATGATATAACATTATGGAGAAAAAGCATATTTTAAATATTTGAAAAAATAATATTATTAAATTATTTTACATACGAATAGATTGAAGCATTTCTTAGTGAATGAAATAATATCCATTTACTTGTTAGAATATTTTTACTTTTGTTTAAATAGTGATTTTTTTAACATGATTCTATATTGGCACGAATTAATGTATAATTCAAATATAATTATTGTTATATATTCATAACTAAAATATTATAGATGAGGAAAAAAAGGATGAATACGAAACATTTAGCCTTATTTGAACAGGTTGTTAAGACAGGAAACATCACGCAAGTTGCAAAAGACCTTCATGTCAGCCAGCCGGCTATATCCATGCAATTGAAGCGATTGGAACAGGAAGTAGGGGTTTCATTGTTCACAATTGTCGGCAGAAACATTTCAGTGACAGATGCAGGGCTGACGTTTTTAGAATATGCAAGATTAATTCTTTCCTTGGAAGGACAAATCTATCGAACGATGGAAGAATTCAGGCTTGGGAATCGGGGGCGGATCGTTGTTGGTGCTTCCCCGGTTGCAGGAACATTTCTTCTTCCAAAGTTATTACTATCTTTTACAAAAATGTATCCTGATATTACAGTTGAAATTGAAACGGGCACGGATGAGGAAATTGAAAGGTCCGTTCGAATGGGGAATATTGATGTCGGTATGACATTAAAAGAACCCGACGATGAATCCGCCTATCGGGTAATCCGCTATTCTCAAGAGAGGCTGATTGGCATTCAGCCGTCCTCCTCGTTTCATAGCCGGACCATTTTAATTCCCGGCGACGTTACGATTCCTTTGGGAGAAGCGATTGATTTGGATGTTATGCGGCTGGATTCAACGGAGGCTGTGAAACAGTATGTAATGGAAGGGATGGGGTACGGTGTTGTCTTAGAGTCTGCTGCAAAGCTGGAGGTCTCTTCAGGCAATCTTCATTATTGGCGAGAGTACCCTCCGGTTTTAATAATGGCCAATTTTATCACACGCCCGGCAGAGCGAATTTCCAAAAGTGTTTGGTTTTTCTTAAACCATATAGGCAGTAAAAGATAAAAATAGGGCTATATTTATTTTAGACTGGTTAGAAAAGGAGGAGTTTTCTATTGAAAAAATGGCTAATATTTTTGGCCATCGCTATGGTTCTATTAAGTGGCTGTACAAAGGAGTATACAGCAAAGCAGAAACTGAAAAAAACAGCTGAAAAGAACATGGAAAAAGCGAAGTTCCCAAAGATTGATCATATTGTCATCGTTGTTGAAGAAAACCACTCAAGGCAGCAAATCGCCAATAACCCAAATGCTCCTTATATGAATAAATTAATGAAACAAGGGGCAAATTTTACGAATTTTTATGCGATTGAGCATCCCAGCCAGCCGAATTATTTGGATTTATTTTCCGGATCAAATCAAAGTGTTTCAAATGACCGTGTCCCGGTTTCAAAATTTTCAACTGCAAATCTGGCAAGTGAATTAATTTTGAAAAAATATTTGTTTATCGGCTATTCAGAGGACCTGCCGTCAATCGGTTTTAACGGTGCATCTGCCGGCAAAAGCGGTTATGCCCGCAAGCATAATCCGTGGGTAAACTTTACAAACATACCGAAAGAAGCCAATCAGCCGCTGAAAAGCTTTCCATCTGATTATAACAAGCTGCCGACTGTCTCATTTGTCATTCCAACTCTTAAACATGACATGCATGATGGAACAATCAAGGAGGCAGATGTATGGTTAAAAAATAATTTGGATGGATACGTTCAATGGGCGAAAACCCATAACAGTCTGTTAATTGTCACATGGGATGAGGACGAGGGTTCACACCAAAATAAGATCCCAACGTTTTTTGTTGGGCCAATGGTAATAAAAGGACAATATCATGAAAGATTAAATCACTTTGCCTTATTGCGGACAATTGAGGACATTTATGGACTTGGACATGCCGGCAAGGCAAAAACATCCAAAGCAATTATAAACGTTTGGAAATCGTAAAAAACGGTATATTCTTGGTCGTTGTTCGGGCTTAAGTCATGGCAAAAAATCCACTGGATGAACCCTTTGCCAGAGCCATCAATAAGCCCGAACAACTTACAATGCAATAAAAATTGTAAGCGATTTACTTTACGAAAGAACGACAAATTGATTAATTATTTGTTAAAAAATTGCACCTCCGATAAAACAAAAATAAGTAAAAACAAAGTTAAGAAAAAATTAAGCATCCAATGATACCCTTTACCTGATAATGATAGATGAAATGGGGCTTGATACGGATGCGTTCAAAAATAACACTCGGCAAAAGCGCAACGATAATTCTAGTTGCTTCAATGATCGGTATGGGTTCGGCACCATCGCTGTCAGCTGTATATGCCGCAAATGAACCCAATCCCGTTACGTTTGAAGTTCAAAATGGACAAAATATCTTGAATATAAACCTTCCATCCGATCAGAAAGATCTTACTGCAACGGTAGAAAATAGTGCAGCAAGTATCGTATTGCATTTTGAAAATACAAATGATGGGTCTGCGATCACCGTTAACGGACAGCCGGTCATTGATAACACATCCGTCCCGATAACGCTAAATACAGGGGATAATACCATCAATATCACGGAGAACGATGGAGGCATTACAACAACCCATTCTCTTATTGTTACGAGAGAGAAAAGCAGCAATAATCTGCTTCAGGACATTAAGCTTTCAGCTGGAGAATTGTCGCCAAACTTTGATGCAGCTATTTTTTCCTATACCGTAAATACCGCTAATGATGTAACTTCTCTAAAGGTTACGGCGGAAGCTGCTGACAGTACCGCGAAAGTGTCTGTAAACGGTACAGCAGTCACAGCTGATGGCGTGGCGGTGGAGATACCTGTAGGAACAACAGAGGTCAAAATTTCAGTAGCGGCTGAAAATGGAGAGGCTAAAACATATACGTTGGAAGTGAAAAGAGAAGCAAATCAAACTGACACATCAATTCAACAAGGGACATCAGTATCAGGCGGGACGAAGACCGCTGGTTTGCAAGCCGGAGTAACTTCTCGTCCAAATAATCTCAGATCAGTGTCAACAAAAAATGGTACCTCCGGTGCTTGGGCACAGGGATCGCAGGGAACTGCTTCCGCGCAAAAGCCAAGCACAGCAACTCTCTCCGCTTTAACCGTATCATCAGGAACTTGGAATAAAACCTTTTCAAAAAATACGTATACTTACCATATTGCTGTCGGGAGTGATGTTAACGAAGTAACCATAGATGAAACGACAGCCTATAGCGGGGCATCCGTTACGATTAATAGCAATACGAGCAATGCCATTCAGCTTGGCAGCCAAAAGAAAACGATCGTTCCAATTGTCGTCACAAATGGAGATGACAAAAAGACTTATGTTCTTGTATTTGATAAGGAAATACCGCAAACAACTGTCACCACTGCTACCGCAGCAAATACGGCTGGCAACCAAACAGCTGATATTCAAACATCAAAAACCAAATCACAGACAAGCAGTACAACAGACCAGACAGCTGCCGTAAATACCAGAAAAAATACAGCTTCTGTCTCATGGTGGAGCCGTTTAATAGACAGCATTCGCTCTTTTTTCAGTAAATTATAATATTCTTTTGTGAAAATCTGTCAGATGGCAGATTTTCTTTTTGTATTCGACATAATTTTTCTGTATTTTCAAATAACTTATGTTATGTTTAAAAATAATTTTAAAGAAAGATAGGAAGTGAAACTTATGGCAGTTGCAAAAACAGATAACAGCAGTCTTCCGCTGCGGCGGGATGTCCGTCTTCTCGGTCAAATCCTCGGTGAAATTTTAATCAATCATGGCGGGAAGGAACTATTTGATAAGGTAGAAAAAATTCGGACCATGTGTAAATCACTTCGTTCTCAATTTGATGAGAAAGTCTATTTCGCTTTAAAAGAAGAAATCACCGACATGAGCCAGCCGATGCGCAAACAAGTGATCCGGGCCTTTTCGATGTATTTTCATTTAATCAATGCAGCGGAACAAAATCACCGAATCCGGCGGCGCCGCCAGTACCAGCTTGAGAAAAATAATAGTGTGCAGCCTGGTTCAATCGAAAGTGCCGTACTCTCACTAAAAGAGAATCAAGTGTCCAAAGAAATTATTCAAAATGTCTTAAATACTTTATCGCTTGAACTTGTCATCACAGCACACCCCACAGAAGCAACAAAACGGTCCATTCTTGAGATTCAACAGCGGATTGCCAATATCTTAAAAAATCTTGATAATCCGTTATTAACCAAAAAAGAAAGCAGAAACCTCGAGGAAGGTTTGTTTAACGAAGTAACGATTCTCTGGCAGACAGATGAATTGCGACACCGCAAGCCGACAGTTCTCGACGAAGTTCGAAACGGCTTGTACTACTTTGACCAAACCTTATTCGATGTCTTGCCGGAAATCCATCAAGAGGTTGCTGACTATCTGGATATACATTTTTCCGAAAAAAAGTGGGAAGTACCGAATTTTCTTCGCTTCGGCTCCTGGATAGGAGGAGACCGGGACGGCAATCCAAATGTTACTCCTGAGGTAACATGGGAAACTTTAGAAAAACAGCGCCGGCTTGTCTTAAAAAAATACAAAAATGTATTAGTTGATTTAATGAAACGGTACAGCCACTCGACAACGAGAGTTGGTGTAAATGCCGAGCTTCAGAGAAATCTTGAAGAAGAAGAGGACAAGTACTTAACGGAAGATAAAAAGTGGCCGATTCAAACAGAGGTGTACCGCCGCAAGTTTGCCGTTATTATTGAACGTTTAAAAATGGCAGGAAGATCTGAGACCGGCTATAAAAAAGCGGAGGAATTATTAGACGACTTGTTTCTTGTCAGCAGAAGTCTATCCGAGCATCATCCAACCGCACATGAATTGAGAACAATCAAGAAGTTAATCCGCCAGGTGCAGCTGTTTGGTTTCCATCTGGCAACGCTGGATATTCGCAACCACAGCGGTGAACATGAGGGTGCGATTGCGGAAATTTTGAGGAAAGTCAGAATTGTGAATGATTATTCCTCGCTGACGGAAGATGCAAAAGTAGCGATTTTAGGGGACATTCTTCAGGATCCGCGTCCTGTTTTGCTTTTAAACGAAGATTACTCGCAAGAAACCCAGGATGTGCTTAATGTTTTCCATCTTATCAAAAAAGCGCATGAAGAGTTCGGCCGGCGTTCGATTTTGGTCTATTTGGTTAGCATGACTCAGTCAGCAAGCGATTTGCTTGAAGTCCTCGTTTTGGCAAAGGAAGCTGGTATTAACCGTCTCCACGCTGACGGAACAATGGAGAGCCATTTAAATGTGGCCCCGCTTCTGGAAACGATTGATGATTTAACGGCTGGTCCGAAAATCATGGAACGTTTATTCCGGCTCCCTATTTACCGCCAGCATTTGCAAAACATGGGCGATCAGCAGGAAATCATGCTTGGTTATTCTGACGGAAGCAAAGACGGGGGAACATTAACAGCAAACTGGAAGCTATATAATGCTCAGTTGGAGATTCATGAAATGGCAAGAAAATATCAAATAAGTCCCAAATTTTTTCATGGCCGCGGGGGATCACTGGGACGCGGAGGCGGCCCATTAAATCAAAGCATTTTGTCCCAGCCGGCTGAAACGCTAGGTGATGGTGTCAAAATTACGGAGCAGGGAGAAGTTTTGTCTTCCCGTTATCTGCTGGAGGACATCGCTTACCGGAGCCTGGAACAGGCAACCTCAACACTGCTAAAAGCCGCAACTCGGGTTTCTAAAGAATCAGAACTGGGCCATATCCGTGATGAAGCTTGGGTTGAGGCAATGAATGAGATCTCAAAGACCTCATTGCATAAATATCAGTCACTTGTTTTCAAAGATTCCGATTTCCTTACATATTTTAATGAGGCAACGCCATTAAGGGAGTTAGGCGATCTGAACATTGGTTCCAGACCGATGAGCCGGAAAAACCGAGGAAGATTTGAAGATTTACGGGCGATTCCATGGGTTTTCGCCTGGACACAAAGCAGACAGCTTCTTCCAGCATGGTATGCAGCTGGAACAGGTTTGTCCTCCTTTGCAGCAGAAAAAGAACAGAACTTATTCATTCTGCAGGAAATGTATAAGGAATGGCCGTTTTTCCATTCAACGATTGATAATCTGCAGATGGCCTTAATGAAAGCTGATATGCTAACAGCGAAAGAGTATATCTCTCTTGTGGGAGATAAGGAAATGGCAAAACGGATATTCGAAAATATAGTGGATGAATATCAAACAACAAAAGAGATTCTTCTCAAAATAACCGGGGACAAAGAACTGTTGGATCATACTCCCAATATTCAGGAATCCGTTTACCGAAGAAACCCATATGTTGACCCATTAAACTTCCTTCAAGTGGAGTTAATTAAAAAGCTTCGGGCCAATGATCAGCCGAATGAGGATTTGCTGACGGAAGTCTTGCTGACAATCAGCGGAATTGCGGCAGGCCTAAGGAATACCGGCTGATGGAAATATATTGAAAGTCTGCTATTATTTAATAGCAGACTTTTTTAAATTATCGTAAAATAATAGAGGGATTTTAAAGCTAAAAATAGAAGAATACTATAATTTCCAAAATTCTGTTTTATTTTTATAGGGGATGAATTCGTTTGGCGATTTTTAGTGATTCTTCGATGCTGCCTGGAGAAGAAGTACAATTTTTATTAGATTTATTGCCAAAATTCAATGAACGGACACCCGATGTTTACGTCATTGACCGCTGGGAAACGGTTGCTGCCTTGACAGGATTTGAAAATAATCTTGGACAGAGGTATAAAATATTAAAAGAAATCGTTCATTCGTCGATTTTTTCAACTTATAATTATCGGCATAACACCATTTTCATTTATCTCTTTAATTTGCCTTATCGGAACCCTTTTCTGACAAAACTTCATGCGGTGTTTTGTTTATTTCACGAGATTCGGCATCATCAGCAGTTCTTTTTTGAGCGAAACAGATTATTAGCTGACCATGTTGCTGCCAAAAAAGGCCCAGCCTATTCTTTTTCATGGGTCGAAAAAGACGCCAATAAGTTTGCAGTTAAATGGATGAGAAGAAATCGGAAAGCGATCAATGAGAAATTCAAGCTTCACAAAATCCGCTGGGATGTAGGTGTAAATGATAATCGGCTGCGAATTATCGAACAATAGAAAAGTGAAAACGATTAATAATTTTTGGAGGAAACATACATGATTGGCTATATGGAAGAACAAATCCAGCAATTTCAGGAGCAATATCAAAACCGGGGCCGTTTATTAATTAATTGTCCGGATGCACCAGGTATTGTTGCTGCGGTATCAAAATTTTTATTTGAGCATGGTGCAAATATTATTGAGTCCAGTCAGTATTCGACAAATCCGCAGGGTGGAACATTCTTTATTCGAATTGTATTTGAATGCCCAGACTTAAAAGGAAAAAAACAGGAAATTGAATCCAGTTTTACAGAAATAGCGAAAATTTTTGCGATGGAATGGACGTTTACATATGTAAATGAAATCAAGAAGACCGCGATCTTTGTCTCAAAAGAGCTTCATTGCTTACGGGAGCTTTTATGGACATGGCAAAGTGGAGACCTGCCGACGGATATTTGCTTAATCATCAGCAACCATGAGGATGCCAAAGAGGAAGCAAAGCTGTTCAATATTCCTTTTTATTACATCAAGGCAAATAAGGATAATCGTACCGAGGCTGAAAATATGCATTATCAGCTCTTGGAAGAATATGATATTGATTTAATTGTTCTTGCCAGATATATGCAAATTTTAACCCCAAACTTTGTAAAAAAATATCCAAAGCGGATTATTAATATTCATCATTCTTTCCTTCCTGCATTTGTGGGAGCAAAACCTTATGAACGTGCTTACCATCGCGGGGTTAAATTGATTGGAGCAACTTCCCACTATGTTACAAATGACCTTGACGAAGGGCCGATCATTGAGCAGGATATTCATCGAGTCACTCACCGTGATAATGTTGAAGATTTGAAAAAAATCGGCAGAACGGTTGAACGGAGTGTATTAGGCCGTGCCGTAAAATGGCATTTAGAAGACCGCATTATTGTGCACGGAAATAAAACCATTGTTTTTTAAATAATCGTAAAAAAGGCGTAAAAGAGTCTGTTCCGGCTAAACTGGCAGGCTCTTTTTTATTGCTCCTACTCCTGGTTGTCAAATTGAACATTTTGTTAACATTACAATAAATAAATGCTTTGAAATACAAATGTAATATTCCTATTACTTAAATGATAAATAGGAATGGTATACTGCGAAAAGCAAAGGATATTGTCGTAATTTTTAAGCTTAATAACTTGATAATTAGGTTGATTACATAAAATTTTGTCAATTTTCATCGAAAAAAATGTCTTTTGGAAACTACTGTAGATTGACACCAAGAAAGCAGGGGATTTTTTTGAGGAAAAAGCTAGCTGTGTTAAGTACAACCATCATGATTGGTTTCGGAACTGTTATGGCCGTGCCAACAGTTAAAGCGGATACATTACAAACAAAACGATCATTGATCCAACAAGGCATATCAGATGCAAATTCATCAATAGCAGAAGCACAAAACGGACTTGCTTCTGTGAGTGAACAAATCAATCGCGTAAATCAGGCAATTGCTGAGAATAATAACAAAATCACTGACGTTCAAAATAAAATTACTGAAACAACGAAACAAGTAAACGATCTTCAAGAACAAATTTCAATGATTCAAAACAGAATTGAAAAACGCTCAGCTATCTTAAAAGGACGTGCGAAATCCATCCAAGAAACGGGTGGAGATGTCAGTTATCTTGACGTATTATTAGGCGCTTCAAGCTTTGGAGATTTGATCGACAGGCTCAATTCTGTCGCAACACTCGTACAAGCGGACAGCGACTTATTAAAACAGCATCAGGCTGATAAGCAGGCAGTTGTTGAAAAACAGGCAGCTATTCAGCAAAAGCTTGCGGAACTCAATTCGATGAAAACGGACCTTGAAGGAATGCAGGCTCAGTTCGCTGAACAAAAAGCGCAAAATGAGGCGATGCAAGCCCAGCTTCAGCAGCAGGAAAACAACGGAAACGATCAGCTTGCCAGTTTAATGGCACAAGATAAAGCTCTGGCAGCGGCAGCCATTGATGCAGGAGTTCAGGAGGTACAGCAAAAGGCCGCCCAAACCGGAACAGCTTCAGCAATTGCAGGTGCTGCTCCAGCGTCAGCTCCAGCTGTTACAACACTTGGCAGCGGGGCGATCGATACGGTCATTCGGGCAGGCTATAAATATATTGGCAACTCCGTATATGTATTTGGGGGCGGAAGAACCGCTTCTGATATTGCAAAAGGATATTTTGACTGTTCCGGTTTCGTTCATTGGGCATTTGCTCAAGCGGGTATCAGTGTAGGATCCAGCACGGACTCTTTAAAAGGTGCCGGAAGACAAGTTTCTTCCAGTCAAATGCAGCCAGGAGATCTTGTCTTCTTTAATACGTATAAAACCGATGGACATGTTGGAATTTATCTCGGCGGAGGCAAATTTATCGGATCACAGAGTTCCACAGGTGTTGCCATTGCCAATATGTCGAGCGGTTATTGGGCGCAGCACTTCAACGGCAGGGTTGTCAGAGTATTTTAAAATGAGAAGATACAAGAAAAGGGACCTCACCAAGGTCCCTTTTTTATTTTTATGAGCTTTTTACTGTTAATATCATTTATTTTTGTCTATAAATGAACTTGGCAGAACCTTTTTATTCTTCTTAGGGTCTCTTAATTGTAGAGACTATTATTTCATAATAAAGGTTTATTTTTTAAGTCTGGAATGGTGTACAAGTATGAGAATAACAACAAATAGCAATTGGCAAAATGAAAAAAAATCACTGGTTATTTCGTTTATATTATTAATTCTTTTTTTATTGCCTCCTTTCGTATTAGGAGAAAACACTCATATTCGCGTCCATGATAACTTAGACTCAAATATTGCTTGGTACAAAGTGCTTAAGGATAGCGGTCAATTGTTTGGTTCTTTAAATGCCACGATTCCGCAAATTATCAATGGGCTTCCGAGAAATGCATTTGGAACTGAATTCAGCGGAATTCAGTGGCTTTATCAAATCTTTCCGACGATTACTGCCTATGCCATAAGTCAATCGATCACAAGAATCTTTGCGTTCATTGGGATGTATCTTCTAATAAAGAGGCACTTTGTCAGGCAGGAGGATGCTTACCCAATACGGGTTTTGGTTTCCCTTGCGTTTGCTTTGACCCCATTCTGGCCATCGGGAATGTTAAGCACCTTGGGGCAGCCCCTGGCTTTATGGGCATTTTTAACCATTCGGGAAAAACAATCAACATGGAAAGAATGGCTGACTCTTATTTTGCTCCCTTTCTATTCGAGTTTTGTCTTGGGCTTTTTCTTTTTCTTAATCGCAATGGGGCTTTTATGGCTGCGGGATCTAGTTATCAAGAAGAACTGGAATCTGACCTTTTTGTTAAGCATTGTGTTAATGACATGTATTTTTTTAGGGATCGAATATCGGCTTGTTGCTTCATTGGTAATTCCTTCTGCGCCGACAAACAGGAATGAGTTCTTTGAATCAAGTTTAGGATTTTGGCGGTCGGTCCGCTTGGCAGGAAAAAACTATGTAATTGGGCATACCCATGTATCAACAATTCACACCTATGTTATTCTCCCGCTTTCTTTTCTGGTGCTTTTTTATCTTATTAGGAAAAAAGAGTGGCGAAAGGAAAAACAGTACATATCTTTATTTATATTAAATATCGTGTTATCTGTATGGTATGCGTTCTGGTTTTATAAAGGCTGGGAACCATTAAAAGAAAAATATTCGCTGCTAAACACGTTTAATTTTGCCCGGTTTCATTTTTTACGGCCGCTCATCATTTATATGATGTTTGCAGTTGGCTCGTTCATATTATGGAAGCGGGGCCAGAAATGGAAGCTGTTCGTCAAGATTTGCCTTGTCCTGCAAATATTAATTTTGCTTTTTGATAATCCGGAAATTTATTATCGTGCTGCTCATGCCCCTTCGTTTAAACAATTTTATGCTGTAAATGAATTTAAAAAGATCGACAGGTACATTGGGAAACCGAAATCATCCTACCGTGTTGTCAGTATTGGACTTCATCCTGCAATTGCACAGTATAATGGTTTTTATACTTTGGATACGTATAATAATTTTTATCCATTATCATACAAGCATCAATTTCGAAAAATTATCGCCAAAGAATTGGACAAAAATAAAACCATCAAAAAATATTTTGATCAATGGGGCGGCCGCTGCTATATTTTTACGGCAGAATTAGGAAAAAATTATGAGATCAAGAAAAATTCAAAGAAAAAGCTTCATCATCTGGAGTTAAATACAAATGTTTTGAAAAAAATGGGAGGGGAATATGTCTTTTCGGCAGTACCGATATTAAATGCTGAAGAGACCGGTCTGCACTACTTAAAATCATTTACCGACAAGGATGCATCTTGGAAAGTCTATTTGTATAAGGTTAAATAAAAACAGAGGCCATCAAGTGACGGCCTCTGTCTTCTTTTTATTAAATACAAATAGTTTTTGTCCTAGATAATTCGTAATCGTGTAGATTCCCGTTCCAAATAAAACGGCTCCATCCGCAGCATATTTCTTTTCAAGAAAAGGAACCTGTGAGAAAAGGTATAAAGCTAATTTTTCTCCTAAAAAGTAGGATATAAAATAGCAGGCTAAGATGACAGCAGCAAACTGAATCATGCTTTTTCCGACAGCAGCATTGCTTTTAAAGGTGAATTTTCTGTTTAAAATATAACTGACACATGCACCAATAATATTGCCAATAAAGGTAGATGCCCAATACGATAATGAAAAGGCATGCAGCAATATATACATTGATGATAAACCTACAATGGTATTAACGATTCCTACTAAAAGAAAGCGGAAAAAAGAATTATTCATTTTTATCTCCCGGAATTAATTGTTGTCTTAACCTCTTCTTTCTGCTGGAATGTATAATGGTCGGTTTCGATGGAAAAGCGCGGCCGAGCTTTTGTCTCCTCGTAAATTTTCCCTATGTACTCACCTATAAGTCCAAAACTCATAAGCAGCAGCCCGCCTATAAACCAAATCGAAATCATAATAGATGTCCAGCCGGTTTGGGTTTGACCCATAAATTTTACAACAAGTGCATAGATTCCCGCAAGACTACTAAGGAGAAAGGACAGAAAACCAACGACTGTAATCAGCCTGATTGGGACAATGCTGAAGGAAGTAATCCCATCAAAAGCAAATGAAACCATTTTTTTTAAGGGATATTTTGATGTTCCGGCAAACCTTTCTTTTCGTTCATAATAAACTTTCGTTGTTTTTAAGCCGATTAAAGGAACCATTCCCCGTAAAAAAATATTTCGTTCTTTGTATTCACTTAAAATATCCAGTGCCCTTTTACTTAATAAACGGTAATCTGCATGGTTATATATGGTATTAACACCCATTTTATTCATGACGCGATAAAAGCCTTGTGCGGTGGCTCGTTTAAAAAAAGTGTCTGATTCACGGTTATTTCTAACTCCGTAAACAATTTCATAGCCTTCAAAATATTTCATCATAAACTCATGGATAACTGATGTGTCGTCCTGGAGATCGGCATCAATGGAAATAACACAATCCGATTTTTTTCTTGCTGTTTCCAGTCCGGCCAGCAATGCCTTTTGATGGCCAAAATTTCGGGTAAGTTTTATCCCTGTTACAAATGTGTTCTGTATTGTTTGATCTTCGATAATCTCCCATGTCCTGTCACTGCTTCCGTCATCAACAAACAGGATCTTGCTATCTGTAGAAGCTAACTTATCAGTTATTAACGATGTTAACGTGCTTGTTAATTGTGAAGTTGTTTCCAAAAGAACTTCTTCTTCATTGTAACAAGGTACTACAATCGTGAGTACTGGTTGATTCAATTTAATCCCTCCCATCACTCTATAAAGAGCTGCAGCCTTGTTGTTCGTTTTTGACTACGTAAATAAGGACGAAAGTTTAATAGAAAATGTTCATTCTATCTAAAAAAATAGTAACAAAAACAATTGACTTTCAATGAACTTTTTCTTCTATTATAGGTCTTTTAAATTGAAAGTGTTAATTTCACTACTTAAATGTTGGTATCTTATGATTTACAATGACTGATTCATTGTGAGGAGATTATTATGTTTATAAAAAATGAAGAAAAAATTCTCATTTTAACAGGCAGGTTTGGTGAAGGACACCAGCAGGCAGCGAAAGCTATTCAAGAGGCTGCGATGAGTAAATATCCGCATCTTGAAACAAAAGTGGTTGATTTTATGGCATGGGCTTATCCAAATCTATATCCTGTCAGTCATTATGTTTATATGAAGGGAATTAAGAAATTCCCGCAATTATACGGATTGCTATTTCAAAAGACGTATGAATCCAATTATTTTTCACAAAAATTAAATTCATTATTATCGGTGGGAATCCGTAAAATGCTGACCCTTTTACAGCAGGAAAAACCAACTGTTGTTGTCAGTACATTTCCATTTACATCCAGTGTTTTTTCAAAATTAAAAGAATATCATCTGACGGATGTCCCATTGGTTACTGTCATTACTGACCATACCCACCACAGTTACTGGCTGCATCCTTTTACCGATCAATATATTGTTGGATCAAAGGAAATTAAAGAAAAAATGGTTCAGAATGGTATTCCTTCTGAACGAGTTGCCGATACAGGGATACCGATTCGAACCCGATTCTTGAAAAAACCTGATATTCACACATTGATTCAAAAATATAACCTTGAAGAAGAACTCCCGACTGTCTTAATAATGGGGGGAGGTGACGGACTGATTGGAAAAGGCTTTTTAAATAAAAATACTTTGGAGACCATTTCCCAGCGATTACAATTGATTATTTTGTGCGGACATAACGAAAAGCTCCGCGAACAGCTTGAAAAGGAATTGATCCAGACAAAGCACAGGACCGTAATCAAGGGATTTACGGATTGTGTTGATGAATTAATGGCGGTCTCGGACCTGATTGTAACAAAGCCTGGAGGTGTAACCACTTCTGAAGCACTGGCAATGGGGCTGCCAATGCTTTTATATAAACCGCTGCCAGGCCAGGAACAAGATAATGCAAAATTCTTGTTGAAAGCTGGAGCCGCGCTTCAAGCTGACAATCCTTTTGAATTAGCGTCACAGATTTCAGCGATTATCGGGAACAAATTATTAATGGCAAGAATGAAGAAAAACGCCAATCAGATCCAAGCTAAAAAAGCGGCATATTGCGCATTAGAAATTATCAAACAAATTCCAGTTAATTCGAACACATACATTCGTAATCGTACTCGTCAAGGAAAGTCCCGGACGCTTAAGTTTAAACCGCTAAAATTTATTACAAATCCATCGTTATTTCATCATGGACGATAAAAAGATTGAAATAAGCGACCCATTAAAAGAGCTATAAAGGAAGGAAGAGTGTAACTTTGACAAATGCTGTGTTATTCCTCTTTATCTTGTTTAGCATTTATACAGTTATCCCGTTTATTCTTTCAAGGTTAATCGGAATGGGTGTGTTAAAAAAAGGCGGACAAGAAGCGATTCAAAAAAGGCAAATTGCTCTAACCTTCGATGACGGTCCAAATCCAAAATACACCAATGACCTGCTCGATCTTTTAAAACAGTACAATATTAAAGCAAGCTTTTTTGTTGTCGGTGCAAATGCGGAAAAATATCCGGATATTATTGCCCGGATTCATCAGGAAGGGCATTTGATTGGGATTCATAATTACGTACACCATTCAAATTGGTTTATGTCTCCTTGGAAAGTCAAGCGGGGGATAGAAGCATCCTCCCGGGCGTTGGAGACAATAACAAAATCAAAACCGGTTTATTACCGTCCTCCCTGGGGGATGTTAAATTTATGTGATTATTTTATTCACCCCGATTATCAAACAATTTTTTGGTCACTAATGGCAGGGGATTGGCGCAGTAGAGGCGGAAGTCAAAGAATTAGAGACAGGCTGCTTAATGGTGTAAAACCGGGAGATGTTATACTCCTGCACGATTCAGGTGAAAATTGGGGGGCCGACGAAGATGCACCCTATCATACAATTGAGGCATTAAAGTTCGTTCTTAAAGAATTAACTGATAGAGGGTACCATTTTGTAAGGGTGGATGACATATTTTAGCAAGGACAGTTCCGGAAAAGGCGGTAACTGTCTTTTTTTGATGAAATTTGGCAATTTTTTTATATTTTTTTGTCAAAAATGTGACATTTTTAATAGCTGACTCTCTTCTGCCTGAAGTAAACTAAAGTTATCTAGGGAAGGAGGGACGTTAATGCTAAAAATTCCGCCATATATCGGATTATGGTTATTGCAAATTTTTTGCATTTTATTTCCAATGGTCTTATTTCAATCTTTTTTTCAAAAAAAGTTTAAAGATAAAAAAGTTCAAAAAATCATCCTGGCCTTCTTATGCGGATTTTCTATCATTATTTGCATGACTTTTCCGGTTTCGAT
The DNA here is from genome assembly GCA_964484065.1 of uncultured Bacillus sp. GTDB lineage: Bacteria > Bacillota > Bacilli > Bacillales > Cytobacillaceae > JAEVLT01. Next base: position 313,304 of record CAZAEW010000001.1, on the reverse strand, counting down.
TAATAAAGAATACATTTTAGATTTTCGATTCATTCCATTAATGATCGCCTTTGTGTTTGGAGGATTTCGGGTAGGTGTTATTCTTTCATGTCTGTTAATCGCCTACCGTTATATGATTGGCGGTATGGGCTTTTATTTGGGCGGATTATCGAATACAGCCGTGATGGTCTGGGCTTTTTGGGTCATCCTGCCCCGTTCAAAATCATGGAAGCCAAAATGGAAAGAATTTTATCCATACATTCTGTTAACCTTTTCGCTTTTCTTCTTTGCATTAGGAACTCAATTTTTAGACGATTATAAGTTTGCCAATAAGGAACTCATTTTATGGATTTGGTTTTCGTTATTTAATTATTTAACGTTATGGATGGTCCTGTTTATCCAAAATACGATAAAAGAAATGGAAACGGTCTCAGCTAAACTCATTCAATTTGAGAAAAATCATACCGTTAATCAGCTGCTCGTTTCAATTTCCTGCCAGCTCGTTGTTCCTCTTAAAAGAGCTAATGAATGGGTTCATTCCGTTCAAGGCGAAAACTTGACGTCGAGGCAAACTGATTCATTAAGAAATATTGAGAATGAATTAACACAGGCTGAACGTAATTTGCAGCAATATCTTTCGGTAATGGATCATAGCGATGATAAACAGGGAACATGGAATTTTGTTGATGAGTTAAAAGAAATCATCCAATTGATGAAGCTTTACGCGAATATGCATCAAGTTGAGATCATTTATACTTCCACAGCTGAAGAAGATGTAGCCATTAAGGGTGAACACTCGATGATTCGCTTTGCCTTAATGAATATTATAAAAAATGCGATTGAGGCATGTGAACCTAGGGGAAAGGTAAATATCTATCTTCACGAGATGCTGAAAGAAATTTATATTGTCATAGAGGATAACGGGGGCGGTATCCCGGCAACGCTGCTTGAACGAATAGACCAGCCGCACTCTAGCTTAAAGGAAAACGGAACAGGTCTTGGATTGGCATCTACTTTTAAAATTGCTGAATTATTGGGAGGCAGAGTTGAAGTAAATTCAAAACCAAATGAAGGAACCACTTTCAGCTTATACTTTCAGAAATGGGCTATATAAAGTGATACTTTCAACAGTGGGGGCTTACTTCCCGTTAATACCGAATCAATTGGAAGAGAAGGACCGGCAGGGAAATTGCCGGTCCTCTTTGCGTGTATCCAGGATCCGGACAAGTATATTGTTAATATAAGATCCGTTAATCAATAAGTCCCCCAAACAGGGCATTTCTGAAAGAAGGAAATGAAATATAGAATTGCACATTTGCACCAATTTGAATAGGATATATCAAACCTAAATAAAGGGGGATATGTACATGTCAGGTGTAGCTGTTGGCTATGGCGGCGGATTTGCCCTGTTAGTTGTTTTATTTATATTGTTAATTATCATTGGGGCCTCATGGGGCTTTGGAGGATGTTTTTACTAAAAGGAGGTAATCAATCGTGTTTGGATATGGAGCTTATGGGGGCTGCTGCGGTTATGGCTACGGAGGTTTTGGCTATGGCGGCGGATTCGCTTTAATCGTTGTCTTGTTTATCCTATTAATCATCGTTGGTGCTGCTTGTTTTAGATGGTAATAAGAAAAGTCCAAAAAAGGAGCCCCCTTATTCATCAAGGGGGCTTTCAATTTGATTATTTTTCCATATAATAAAGTCATCTAATTCAGACTCGATTTTTTTGAGGGCAAACCCAATAATTGCGGCATCATCAACAATACCCAATCCTGCAATAAAGTCTGGAATCACATCGATAGGGGAAACAAAATAAATGATTGCCCCAATGACCGTTATAATTGTTCCTTTTGAAACGAGCCGGTAATCTCCTTTTGAATAGGCTTTGATGAGCTCTATTAGTAACGTCAGTTTTTCCCAGACGGAACCCAGAGCACCTTTTCGTTTTTTCGATTTTTGTACGGCTTTATTCACCAGAGTCTCCATCTTTTTGGGATCTTTAAGATATTCTTTTGCTTTTATTTCATACGCTTGTTGTTCTTTTTCCAAATCAAGTTTCTTTTTCATAATCACCACTTCCTATAAGGTTATTCTATCACGAACTCATTTTTTTCATAAAAACATACATGTGTCTCACTCGCCTTGGCTGGTTAAAAACAACATGACTTTTGCGCAGCTCCGCCCCTTTTTCCACACAAAAATAAATCAGGTGCATTTGCACCTGATTTTAATTTACCTAGGCAATTGAGCTTGCCGGGCCATTGACAATTTCCTCTACTTCGGAGCCCTCGAGCGTTTCTTTCTTTAGTAACTTATCAACTAAATTCATATATTGAGACTTGTTTGTTTTAATGAGATTTTCCGCTTTTTCCAATCCAATTTGAAAAAGCTCCTGCATTTTTGACTCTTTATCTTGTTTATTAAATGTCAACGTAAAACCATCTTCCAGCATACCGGTATCAACCATTTGCTCAATAATACGTTTTGCTTGCTGGACATCGCCGCTTACACCGATGCTATGCTCACCAAGTAATAATCTTTCCGCTACACCGCCTGCAAGGACCATGGCGACCCGGTTAATTAGATTGCTCGTTGTCGACAGATAGAGTTCTTTTGGAATTGGAGCCACATAACCAAGCGCTTCACCGCGTGGGATAATCGTTGCTTTTCGGACTGAACCCGGTTCAGTTAAGGCAGACACGATGGCATGGCCTGCTTCATGAATGGCGACCCGCCGTTTTGTTTCTGTATCTTGAAGAGTACGGGAAGTACTTCCAAGTATCGTTCGATCAAGGGCATAATCAAGGTCGCTTTTTAAAATCATATCCTGACCATTGCGGACAGCCCGTCTGCTTGCTGTTTCAAACAAGGAGTGGAGTTCAGCACCTGAAAATCCAGATGTGCTTTCCGCAAGTTCGTCAAAGGAAGAGATGACATCTTCTGCAAGGTTTTTTCCTTTGGCATGGAGCAGAATGATTTCTTTTCTCCCTTTCGTGTCCGGGAGCGGAACATGGAACGAAAAGTCAATTCTTCCGGGACGAAGGAAGGCTTCATCAAGCATATCTTTTCTATTTGTAGCGGCAATAAACAAAATTCCATCATTAGAATGACCGCCATCGAGCTGGACAAGGAGTTCGGTTAATGTTTTTTCTGCTTCCTCACCACCGAGTGCTTTTCTTCTTCCGGCAAGTGCATCCACTTCATCAATAAAAATAACAGCAGAGCTCATTTTCCTGGCACTTTGGAACAAGGAACGAACCCTGCTCGCACCGATGCCGACAAAAAGTTCATTAAATGCCGAGCCGCTGGCTGAAAAGAAAGATGCATTCAGTTCGCGGGCAATTGCCTGTGCAAGCAATGTTTTTCCTGTGCCCGGAGGTCCGTATAATAGAATCCCTTTTGGAGGTTTAATACCAAGTTTCTCCGAACGTTCAGGCTCTTTTAATATTGAAAGAGTCTGGATGATTTCTTCCTTCATTTCATCACCCAGTCCGCCGACATCATCTAAGCTGATTGAAGGAAGAGGGCTCGGTTTAGAGACGCTGTTCTTCATGGAATTGGACGGGCCAAAGCTTCCGCCTTTTGATTTATGCAATGCAAAAGCTGCCGCAGTCAGAAGGATGATAATTCCCCCTAATATCCATGTTCCATAAGGACTGCTGCTCGAAAAAGAATAATCCACATTATATTTGGCAACAAGTTTGTTTGCCATTTGGCTGTTGGGAGGGACATGAGAAACGTATTGGCCGTCACTTGTTCTGAGGTGGAGAGTTCCATCTGCGTTTTCTGTAAGTGTAACGGGTTTTCCTTTTTGCGTTTGGATTACATTTTCCATAGAAGAGAAGGGAATAGCTGTCTCTTTATTTGCAGTTTGAATATACCAGATGATTCCGGCTATTACGATAATTAACGCTGCAATCAGCGGAACGAACTTTGAAACTATTTTTTTGCTTTGATTCAAATTCTTCATCTCCTTTAACAGAGTACGATACTATTATAGAGGGTTTTTGATTAATTGGATTGTGGGAACGAATGGAAATTAACTGGAATTCTTTTCAGCAAAAGGCAAAAGAAATGTTCTGAGTGATGGAACAAGGATTGCAAAGTTTGCAAGAGACATATAATATTGAAGTTATGGGCAAAAATTCTAAAGCCCTCATGAACGGACATTTTATTGTCAAAAGAGAGGACATGAAAATGAGTAACAATTTTAAGGAAGAAGTATTGTCACGCAGGACATTTGCGATTATTTCCCACCCGGATGCCGGAAAGACAACGCTGACGGAAAAATTATTATTGTTTGGCGGCGCCATTCGGGATGCAGGAACCGTTAAAGCGAAAAAAACGGGGAAATTTGCAACAAGTGACTGGATGGAGATTGAAAAACAGAGGGGAATCTCGGTTACTTCCAGTGTGATGCAATTTGACTATAATGGTTATCGGGTTAACATTTTGGATACCCCAGGGCACCAGGATTTCAGTGAAGACACTTACCGGACCTTAATGGCTGTCGACAGCGCAGTTATGATCATTGACTCAGCAAAAGGGATTGAGGAGCAGACACTGAAGCTTTTTAAAGTCTGTCGGATGCGCGGTATTCCCATTTTTACTTTCATGAATAAGCTGGATCGCCAAGGAAAAACGCCGTTAGAGCTGCTTGCTGAATTGGAAGAGGTCCTTGGAATTGAATCCTACCCTATGAACTGGCCGATTGGGATGGGAAAAGAATTTTTAGGTATCTATGACCGTTTTTATAATCGGATTGAACAATTCCGCGTCAATGAGGATGAAAGGTTTATTCCGCTCAATGAGGATGGCGAAATTGACGGGGATCACCCATTAAAAAATTCAGGGCTGTATGATCAAACATTGGATGAAGTGCTGCTTCTGAATGAAGCAGGTAACACTTTTTCACCGGAACGGGTGGCAGCCGGGGAACTAACACCTGTATTTTTCGGCAGTGCATTAACTAATTTTGGTGTTCAAACCTTTTTAGAAACGTACCTGCAATTTGCTCCGCCGCCAAAGGCACGCCAGTCAACTGCAGGGAATATCGACCCTCTTTCAGAAAACTTTTCCGGCTTTGTGTTTAAAATTCAAGCGAACATGAATCCGGCACACCGTGACCGTATTGCGTTTGTTCGGGTTTGCTCGGGAAAATTTGAACGCGGGATGATGGTAAATATCCCGAGACTGGGTAAACAGCTAAAACTATCGCAATCTACTTCTTTTATGGCTGAAGAACGAAACACTGTAGAAGAAGCTGTAAGCGGTGATATTATTGGACTTTATGATACAGGCACCTATCAAATCGGGGATACGATCACAACTGGGAAAGACAATTTTCAATTTGAAAAGCTTCCGCAGTTTACTCCGGAATTATTTGTCCGTGTTTCAGCGAAAAACGTCATGAAACAAAAATCCTTCTACAAAGGAATCCAGCAGCTAGTTCAAGAAGGAGCTATCCAATTATATAAAACAGTTAAAACGGATGAATATTTATTAGGGGCTGTCGGTCAGCTTCAATTTGAAGTTTTTGAGCACCGAATGAGAAACGAGTATAACGCGGAGGTTCTGATGGAGCGCCTTGGCTCAAAAATTGCCCGGTGGATTGAAAACGATGAAGTGGATGAAAACTTGTCCAGCTCACGGAGCCTTCTGGTGAGAGACCGCTTCGAACATTACGTATTCTTATTTGAAAATGAATTTGCACTAAGATGGTTCCAAGATAAAAATCCGAATGTTAAACTATATAACCCAATGGATTAACATGAATAGATAAGCGGCAGATGATTCTGCCGCTTTTTTAATAGAAAGAAAATGTCTTTTATATAAAAAATTTTTTACACCCCCACAAACCTCTTTTTATAAAGCGTATTCCTTTAGGGAAAAAACGGCCGTCAAAAAAACATAGAGGTGAAAGACTTGAAGAAACTTACAAGCCATAAACAACTGAACAAAATCGCTAAAGGCGCACTAGCCATGGTTTTTGCAGGAACATTCACATTTTCCGCAGCAAATGTATTTGCTGCAGAGACAACCAATCCTCAGGATATTTACCAAACGGTTGACCTTCAATCGCCTTCCAGCTCTGATAGTACAACTGCAGATACGACGGCACAAACAACGCAAACACAGGATGCACAGACGCAGGATACAACCACTTCAGATACTCAAACCCAAGAAGCACCATCCTTAGTACCAGGAGATTTCTTTTATTTTGCCAAAATGGCATTTGAAAAAATAAGATTAGCTTTAACATTCGATGATACCAAACAAGCTAAATTACTTGCAGATTACGCTTCTGAACGTCTTGCTGAAGCTCAGGCACTCTTTGCTTCAGGTGATCAAGAAACGGCAATTAAGACCATTAATCAGGCCCTTGAAGATATGAAGGATGCAGATAAACTTACAGAAGATCAAAATCAAACAGAACCAGCTGCTGACCAAACTTCCAATACTGATGGAGCTGCAACAGATAGCAGTTCCACAACCGATCAGGCAAAAGATGATGGACAGGCGGCTGAAGATAATAAAAATGTTGATGAAGTAAATAATACGATATCACATAACATTGTTGCTCTTACTGCCGCAATGGATAAGGTGAAAAACCCAGTGGCAAAAGCAGCACTGCAAAGAAATATTGAAAAAAGCTATGCTAAATTCGCTAAAAAAATGGAAAAATTAAGGGCTAAATCAACTGAACAAAAAACAGATGAAGCTGCAGACCAATCAGCTTCTCAAGGAACAGATGAAGCGTCCAATGGAACAACGGATACTTCTGGTGACACCACTGCAACAGCTCCAAGCACTGATACAAGCGTTGAGAAGCAAACAGAAGGAACAACTGCATCGCCAGCTGTAACTCAACCGGTTTCCCGAACAAATCAGTCCGCTAAACAAGAAAACAAACAGGACGTGAAGCAGGAAATTCAACAAAAAAGGGAAGAAGTAAAAGCATTTGTGGAGCAGAAAAAAGCAGAAGCAAAGCAACAATCAGAGGAGCACAAAGGAAATCATTAAGTAAAGTTTTCAAAAGTATAAAAGTCATGGAAATATAAAAACACACAAACGGAGTAAATAGCCACTCGAACAATAAACAGGAAAAGATAGCCTTTACTGGTGCTATCTTTTCTATTTGCTTTCACTCCCGCTAAATTTTGGACATCATCCATATGTTATAATGTGTGAGTAGTGAGGTGAGTTGATTGCTGGGTTTATTGCTCATAGCAAAAAAGAAGAAAAGAACATTGGAAGAAACGGTTCTCTTAATTCAGCAGGGAGATAAGGCCTTATTAAATGAAACCATCGAGTCCTATAAACCGTTTATTGCTAAAAACGTTTCCTCTGTCTGCAAAAGATACATTCACGAATCTGACGATGAATTTAGCATTGGCCTTATTGCTTTTCACGAAGCGATTGAAAAATATCTTCCGGAGCGGGGAAAATCCTTGCTTAGCTTTGCGGAAGTCCTGATTAAACGTAAAGTAATTGACTATATTCGCAAGCAATCCAAGAACCAAAGCATAAGCTTTGAATTTAACAGCACAATCCAAGACGAGGAAACACCTGGAACAGCTATAGTTAATGAGCTTTCACTTGAAGAATATAAAAAAAAGTCAGAAGAAGAAATCCGCAAAGAAGAAATTCAGCGCTTTCAGGAAGAATTAAAATCTTTTGATTTAACCTTCCGTGACTTAATTGAAAATTCCCCGAAGCATGCTGATGCAAGAAAAAATGCCATATCGATTGCACAGTTAATTGCCAGGAATGAAGAATTGCGAATCCAATTATATGAAAAAAAACGGCTTCCTATCAAACAGCTGGAAGAAATCGCTGCCGTCAGCAGAAAAACCATTGAACGGAATCGAAAGTATATTATTGCGATTGTTCTTATCTTAACGGGAGATTTTCTCTTTATGAAGGATTATTTAAAGGGGGTGCTTGAAACATGAAAAAAGGAATTGTAATGGACATAGATGATCATTATTTGACATTACTAACCCCTGATGGTCAATTTTTACGGGCAAAAAAGAAAAGAAAATCATGTGTTATCGGTGAGGAAGTCACTTTTACCCCTGTTACTAAATTAAACCGTGTCTTCGGAATCAAGCAGTTATCAGCCGCCGCGGCATTTGTGATTTTATTGCTTGGTTCGTTAGTACCTTTTTATCAGAATAGTAAAGCCTACGCATATATGTCAATTGACGCAAGCCCAAGTATTGAACTTGGTATTAATAAGAAGATGCAGGTTGTTAAGTTAACCCCTTATAACAGTGATGGGAAAAAAGTTATTTCTAAAATCGGTACTTGGGAAAAAGAAGATATGTCTTCCATTACGAAATCAATTATTTCCGAGATGAAGAAACAAGGATATTTAAAGGAGAATCATTCGGTAATCATATCCACTGTAAGAGCTGAAACTCTCGAAGAAAAGACAGAAAAACTGCTATCGAAGAATATTAATGAGATTAAAGAATTGGTTAAAGAAATAAAGGTAAAGCCGGTTGTCATTAACGGTTCTGAAAAGGATATGAAAACAGCCCATCAGAAAGGGATTACGACCGGAAAGTATAAAGAAAAAATGGATCAGCCGGCATCAAAAGATAAAGACAGCCGAAAACAGGAAAACAAAAGTAAAGTCCCAGAAAATGATGATGGACAAAATGCTGTTACGAATTCCGGTTCACCCGGACCGGCTGAAAGCAGCAAGCAAAACCCTTCTGCTATAAATAACAGCCAGGGAGTCAATTCAGCGGATGCTGGTGCCAATCACACTCCTCCAGGGCAATTGAAAAAAATGGAGGGAACTGCAGGACAAGCATCAGTTTCAAATCCGGGAGCAAAAAAAGAAACAAAAAAAAATCTTCCGGTTAAAAATGGCCAAATGAAAACTCAAGGAAATCCAAACGGGAGTTCAAAAAAATAGAAACAAGCTAATCCGGCAATAAAAGCTGGATTAGCTTGTTTTTTTTATGGCTGTTTCTGACCTGACAGCTGTGATTGGGCTTGCTGGACTAATCGTTTGGTTATTTCGCCGCCTACTGAACCGTTTGCTCTTGAGACGGTGTTTGCGCTTAAATTTACCCCAAATTCCTGAGCAATCTCATATTTCACTTGATCCAAGTATTGCTCAATGCCGGGGACTAATAATTTATTGCTGCTTCTTGCCATATTTTTCACTCCTTCGTTTCTTACAGAGAATCATCTCCCTGTTATGTTTATTTTTTTTATTCCTGGTTATTTTATAAGTGGTAATGTTTTTCGTTATTGGGTAATTTATAAAGCAAACTCGCTGATTGGCGAGCATTAAAGGGAGAATACAGAGGCGCAGTGCCCATGTGCAGCTAAAAAAGAGCCGCTATTTAATAGCGGCTCGGGAATAATCTATTCTTTTACTGCTTCCAGCAAGAGGTCAACAATATGAACGCCTCTCATTTTTTGTGCAAGACCTTCCCGTTCAATACCAAGCTTCATTTGCAGCAGACAGCCTGGGTTGGCAGTGACAATTGTTTTAGCTTGCGTGTTTTTAGCCTGTACCATTTTGTAATCAAGGAATTTCATCGACATTTCCGATTCAATAATATTATAAATACCCGCAGAACCGCAGCAGCGTCCGGCATCCTTCATTTCTCGATATTCTGCTCCTTTGATGGCCTTAAGCAGAGTCCGAGGAGCTGATTCAGTCTTCATCACATTCTTTAAATGACACGAATCCTGATACGTTATCACTTGGTCTGGAAGTTCCAGTTTGACTTTTTCATGGAACTTAACAGAAACTAAGATCTCTGAAATGTCTTTTATTTTTTTCTTAAATTCCACGGCTCTGTCTTTAAATTCAGGATCATCATGTAATAAATGATCATATTCAACTAAGAACGCGCCGCATCCGCCTGCGTTTGTAATGATAAAGTCAACGTTTAAGTCTTCAAATGCTTTAATGTTTTTTCTGGCGATATCTTTCGATCCAGTTTTTTCACCATAATGGCCATGAAGAGCGCCGCAGCATGTCTGGTCTTGCGGTATGACAATTTCACATCCGGCAAGTTGAAGCAGCTTGATGGTAGCGTCGTTAGTTTTTAGGAACATTGTATCCATTAGGCAGCCAGTGAAAAAGGCAACACGATGTGTTTGTTTTCCAATTGGAGCTACATATTCAGGACGGTTCTTCATTTCTTTCATCGTCGGCATTTTAGGAAGAACTCTTTCCATTGTTGCTAGTGTATCCGGCAGGAGACTCATAAAGCCAATTTTTCTGGCAATGGTTTGAAGACCTGAACGCTGATAAAAACCAATTAGGCCAGTAAGATTTCGCATTTGATTCCGATTCGGGAATAATCCATCGAACACTGTTTTTCTAACTGCCCGAACAGGGAGGGATAGCTTTTTATTTTGATAAATAATATCTCTGGCATCTTCAAGTAAATGGCTGTAATTTACCCCAGATGGGCAGACACTTTCACAAGCGCGGCAGCCGAGGCAGAGGTTAATAGTCCGTTCAAAGTCCTCATCTGGCTCGATTAGGCCATCCACAACCGCTTTCATTAACGCGATTCTGCCTCTTGGTGTATGGGATTCTTTGTACCCTGATTCAATATACGTCGGGCATGCGGGTAAGCAAAATCCGCAGCGCATGCAGTTTAGCAAGTCATCCATATTCATGCGTTCTTTAAATTTCTGTTGGATGATTTCTTTTTCCTTCACAGTTGTCATCTAGAAAGCACCACCCGTTTTCTGCTATCTTTGGCAAATACCTTGCCAGGATTCATGATGTTATTTGGATCTAAACCATTTTTAATTGCTTTCATCGCTTGAATGCCTTCTTTACCAAGTTTCCACTCAAGATATGGGGCTTTCATGACACCAACACCATGTTCACCGGTGATGGTTCCGCCCAGTTCAATTGCCTTCTCGAAAATTTCCGCAAATGCTTGTTCCACACGTTCCATTTCCTCATGGTTTCTTGCATCTGTTGGACAGGTAGGATGTAAATTTCCATCCCCGGCATGACCGAATGTGCAAATATGAAGGTCATATTTTTTAGCAATATCACTAATTGCTTTTACCATGTTCGCAACTTCGGAACGCGGCACAGTTGCATCTTCAAGAATGGTAGTTGGTTTTAGGCGGGCTAGGGCAGATAAAGCAGTTCGTCTCGCCATACTTAGTGCAGCTGCTTCTTCAGGAGTTGCAGCTACTTGTACAGAGACTGCATTTTCCTCTTTACATACTTCAGCCATCTTTTTCAAGTCACGTTCAACGACTTCTAAAGGACCATCTTGCTCAATTAAGAGAACAGCTTGTACATCTGTCGGCAAACCGATTTGTGCATAGTCTTCTACAACCTTCAATGTTGGCTGATCCAAAAATTCAAGTGTTGTTGGAATGATTTTATGAGCAATGATACTTGAAACACTTCTTGCTGCAGCTTCTAAGTCTTGGTAAAGTGCAAGCATGGTTTTCTTTGTTTCAGGAATTGGAAGAAGCTTCAAAGTTGCTTCTGTAATAACACCAAGTGTTCCTTCTGATCCAACAAAAAGTCTGGTGAGGTCATATCCAGCGGCATCTTTAGCAAGTTTCCCGCCGGTTCGGAGAATATCACCGTTGGCAAGGACAATTTCTAAGGCAATTACATAATCCCTAGTTACACCGTATTTTAGCCCGCGCAAGCCGCCTGCATTTTCATTGATGTTGCCGCCAATCATTGAAATGCTCATCGATCCTGGATCTGGAGGATAGAACAGACCTTTTGCTTCTACGGCTTTTCCCAGTTCCAATGTCAGAACGCCTGGCTGAACCGTAGCAGTTAAATTTTCTTCATCTATTTCAAGTATTTTGTTCATATGTTTAAAAAGAAGTACTACGCCACCTTGTACTGGGCACGTGCCTCCGCAAAGATTGGTTCCAGATCCCCTGGCAACAACCGGTATCTTATTTTCGTTGCAGATTTTAACAACTTCGGAAACTTCCTTGGTGTTTCGTGGACTTACTACAGCATCTGGCATTGCTTGCATATTGGGAGTTGAATCATAGGAATATGAGAGCAGTTCTGTTTGTGAGTCATCAAAGTTTTCCATTGATACGATTGCTACAATTTTTTCTTTCACTTGATTAGAAAGCATAGCATAACCTCCAGTTTGTGGATGCGCTTTCATAATCTTGTGCGCATCGTTATACAAATGATGTAACCTGCTTTAAGTATAAAAAAGCAGGAGGTTAGATGCTATGGATATAAACACAAAAATAAGTTTTATTATTGTTTATTTTTTGTATGTTCGTCCAAAAGGATGATAGCGAAATACATATTTAATAAGTCATGGATATTATTTACATCCAACCTTGTATATTCCTGCAATTTTTTAAAACGGTAATGAAGGGTGTTGATGTGAATATGGAGTGATTTAGCCGTGTTTTTTAAGGAATGGTTCTGGTTAAATAATTCTTTTAATGTCTCTAATAATTCATTTTCAGCTAAAATTGGACCGATTGTCCGGCGTATGAACTCAGTTTTGTTTTTGTTACTAACTTCCTCGATGAGCATTTCAAGGGTCAGTTCCTCATCAAAAATAATTTTTTTCTGGCGTTTGGCAATTTTTAAAGCTCTTTCAGCCTGCCGAAATGAATTTCGCAGCTCTTTTGAAGTCACTCGTTGTCCAACACCCGCGCAGCCTGTAATTCCGGTATGTTTATTTAAAAATGAAATAAAATGATTGAGTTTATTTTGAATGGTCTCCTTGTTAGGGAAATTGGAAGCATCGGAGAGTATGACAATTCGTTCATTTCCCCATCTTGCGACCACATCATTGTGATTATCCTGAAACCAATTCATGATGGAGGACCATTCATCCCTGGATATAACTTGCTCTTGTTCCTCAAGCTCAACAATCGTTGCAAATCTGTCAATAGCAAGATTAACATCTAAGACACTAGCCCGATTAAGAAAGGAGTGATCCCACTCATTTACTTGTATCCAGTCCATAATAAATGTTTCCATTGCTCTTGACTGTCGGTCAAACTGTTCAGCATAATAATTTTCACTAATTAATAGTTCGGTCATTTTGCGGATGATTTCTCCAAAAGGGGTCACTCTTTTGGGATCACCCGTAATTCCAATGACCCCAATTACCGTTTTCTGGAAAAATATTGGTAAATTAATCCCCGCTTTGACTCCTTTTAAAAATGGTAAATTTTCTTCTGAAATTATTAGTTTCATTTTTTGCTTTGAAGCAAGCAATGCCCCTTCATGAAAGTTTCCCACCCTTTTTTTATCCGTACTGGCAATAATGGTTCCATCGGTATTAACTACGATGATCTCTTCACCAATAAGTTTTCTTACTTCCTTTACGATATTTTCGGCAAGTTTTTGTGAAAGCACATTGTTTCCCCCTGCTGTCATTCTAGTTCCAAACATGCAATTTGCATTATTATATAAAATGCTTCGCCAATCTTCTATGAGTTTTGTCATAAAGAAAACTCGTCGATTGGCGAGCCTTAAGGCGAAGACAGAGGCGTAGTTCACCGAAAAGCACAGCTTTTCGGCTGCGATGTTAATGCTCACGAAGCTTTCCTTAGTGCACTTATGCGTATACTTTCCGTATAGCTCAAAAAAACCAATCCAAATTGTTATCTGGATTGGTTTAATGATAATCGTCAGTCGCTTCCCTTTGAAACATCCTTTGTGGGATGCATAAATGGACTTCCTTGCGGAGTTCTGTTCCTTTCTAATAACTCGCGGTTTTCAGACGTGTTCCAGCCAATATCATTGGTTGGATGAACCCAGTCATCACCGGACATTATTGCTGGGTCGGTTTCTTTTGACCAATTTTCTAAAGGAGAGTTTTTTGAGGCATAATGGCTGTCGCCAATCAGAACATCAAATTGATTGACAAACGGGGGCTTCATTTTTATCCCTGTCCCTTTAAAACTGGGAGCATATATTTGATGCGGAAGGGTCTCATCAATATCTAATTGTGTCTGTTTATTATTCGGTTCTTTATCCACTTTTGATCACTCCTACTTTTTCTTATTTTATAACGGGGAGGTAATTTTATTTATGAAAATAAAAGGAAACGAATGAATGAAAAAAATCTGTTGAACACTAGGAAGGATTCAATTCAATTTTTACTTTGGGAGGATGCAATTATGGCAAAGCGGAAAGCAGAATTTGATGCAGTTGAAAAATATTCAAAAACCCCTCGCAAAAATAGAGCAGAAGGGAATTTTTCTGCAGAATTTGCTCAAGAAGAGAATCCAATTAAGGGAGCGAACCGCAATTCTAAATTAGGCAAAAAAGGAAGATCGTAATAAGAAATTGGTATTAGCAAAAGGCTCATATTCGTTTTTTATCGAGAAAAAAAGCCGGTTAGTTCACCGGCTTTTCCATGTTTTCAAAAGTAAACAATGCTGTATTGTCATTGCTTGGGTCAAAATAAGCCAACAAACAATAGGATCCATTTACAATTTTACCTGTTTGTAAATATTGGTTCAAATCAAAGGGAATCTCTTCAAGCATCGTATGTTTATAAAGTTCTTTTTCATCAAGCTTAAGGTTTGCAAAAGCCGTCCCTGGCAAAGAAGGATCATTAAGAACAGACTGATAGAGCTCGTTTCTTTTTTTCTTTTCATAACTGGCTTCCCACCAAGGCTTTCGTGGTTTATATTTATGATTTTTTAAGTAATCATATTTCATTAAACCAATAACAAAATCCAGTTCTTTAATGGCTGAAGCGTTTAAGAAATCGTAAAGCCTCCGGAATAAATCTTCAAGCTGGTGTCCTATTTTTGCCCAGCCTTGTTTGTCCCAATACATTCCGAATTCCTGAAAAAAATCAAAAGGGGAAGGAAAAACATTCGTCACGAGAAATTCCATTGTTGTGTCCATCCGGTGATCATTCCAGTATTTTTCTAAGACATCTTCAACCTGCTTTATTTTAATGATATCAGCAAATGACAATACACTATTTCCCAAGATTTCATACGGGGCATAATCCATAAATTTATACTCCCAGTTTGCAGCTTGAAGGCGAAGGCCGGTGCCGCGCAGCATTTTTAGAAATCCAAGCTGAAGTTCCTCAGGTCTGAGCTCAAAAACATCATTGAATGTCTTTCGGAAGGAATGATAATCCTCTTCTGGTAGGCCGGCGATCAAATCAAGATGCTGATCAATTTTACCGCCATCTTTAACCATTGTTACTGTCCGTGTCAGTTTTTCATAATTTTGCTTACGCTTTACAAGCTCATTTGTACGCTCATTAGTGGATTGAATCCCAATTTCAAAACGGAAAAGGCCTTTCGGAGCTTCCTTGTTGAGAAATTCAATTACTTCAGGGCGCATAATATCTGCAGTAATTTCAAATTGAAACACTGTCCCAGGGAGATGTTCATCAATTAAAAAACGAAATATTTCCAAAGCATAGCTTCTGCTGATATTAAAAGTTCGATCAAGAAATTTAATTGTTCTTGCGCCATTCGCCATTAAAAATCGGAGTTCCTCTTTGACTTTTTCCCGTTCAAAATACCGAACACCCACTTCGATCGAAGATAGACAGTATTGGCAAGTAAAAGGGCAGCCGCGGCTTGTCTCGAAATAGGTGATACGTTTTCCTATATGCGTAACATCTTCAGGAAACCGGTAAGGGGAGGGAATTTCTTTTAAGTCAAGTTTGTTCGTTTGCGGGTTCATTTTTATTTTCTCATGATCTCGGTAGGCGATTCCGGGAACATTTTTGAATTCTTTATTGGATTCAATTTCAGCGAGCAGTTGTTTAAATGTTTGCTCGCCTTCACCAATAACGATAAAATCCGCTTCAGGAATTCTCTCCATCCATTCAGCCCAATCGTACGTTACTTCAGGGCCGCCCAAAACGATGTTAAGTGAAGGATTTACCTTTTTAAGGAGGTTTACCACTTTAATTGTTGCTTCAATATTCCATATGTAACAGCTGAATCCGATAACATCAGGATGATTCTGAAATAGATCGGATACGATATTAAAGGTTGGGTCCTTTACTGTATATTCTTTCATTTGGATATTATAATCAGGTGCTGCATAAGCTTTTAAAAGACGAATGGCCAGGTTAGTATGGATATACTTGGCATTCAAGGTCGCACATATGACATTCATTTACTATATCTCCCTGTAATTGAAATGAAAACAATATTTAATTATAGCTTATTTTTGACAAAAAAAACAGGACGCAAACGCAAAGAAAAAGCCACATTCCAAGTGGAATGTGGCTTTTTGAATAATTCTTAAGGAAGCATAAACGAAAGAACTGTATTTTGTAACACGATCATAATCCCAATGATTACGACAAAGAAAAGGCTGTGTTTGATCGTAAAGCGGAATAAATCAGATTCTTTTCCGGCAAGACCTACGGCTGCGCAGGCAACTGCAATCGATTGCGGTGAAATCATTTTTCCTGTTACTCCCCCGGAAGAGTTAGCGGCTAGTGCTAAAACCGGATTCATTCCAATGTGTGTGGCGGTAACCTTTTGCAAGCCACCAAATAAAACGTTCGCAGATGTATCGGATCCTGTGATAAATACTCCCATCCAGCCAAGGAATGGTGAGAAGAATGGGAATAGGACAGAACCTGTTTTAGCAAGAGCTAATCCAAGGGTTGTACTCATACCGGCAGCGTTTAGAACGTATGCAAATCCAACTACAGAACCGATTGTTAAAATTGGAAATTTTAATTCAACAAGTGTTTCACCGAAAATGGAGATCCAGTTTTTCCATGAAACACCAAAAATAAATTTAGTAATGATTGCAGCAATTAAAATCGCAGTACCGGCTGCTCCTAAAACTTCTAATTTGTATACAGCAGGAACTGGTAAACCAGCAGCATTGATAATCTTATTATTTAGAAGTGGAACGTTTGGCATAAATGTAAGGGCTGCTCCAATAGAATTTACAGCTTTTAAAACAGCATTTGCACCTACATAGTGTCCTGTTAAAGCAAGTTTAATTGTCGGAATACCCCAAATAGAAATCATACCTGTTAAAACAAGGAAAGGAGACCAAGCTTTGAAAATTTGTCCGCCTGTATATTGAGCTTCGTTGTTTGTTAGTTTTTTGGCCGTAGCGGTAGCTGCCAATTCTTGCTCAGCAGCAAAACGAAAGATTGTTTTTGGTTTCCAAAACTTTAAGAATACAGCAAGTGCAACTAGAGAAGCAATAGATGATAAGATGTCAGGAAGTTCAGGTCCTAAGTAGTTTGAGGATAAAAATTGAACAACAGCAAATGATAATCCAGAGACTAGGATAGCCGGTAACACTTCTACAGCTTTTTTGAATCCAGCCATAATAACAACTAAGTAGAAAGGAACAAATGCTGATAAAAACGGAAGCTGACGGCCGATCACTTTAGCAATTTCTTTTGCAGCTATACCCGTTGGGCCTTCCATCGCAATAACTGGGGTACCAATGGCTCCAAATGCAACCGGTGCAGTATTAGCAATCAGACACAACCCTGCAGCGTAAAGCGGATTAAAGCCCAATCCAACTAATAATGCGGCTGAGATGGCAACCGGTGCTCCAAAACCAGCAGAACCCTCAAGAAACGCACCGAATGAAAACGCTATCAAAAGTGCTTGTAAACGACGGTCTTCGGTAATCGAAAGGACTGATTTACTAATAATTTCGAATTGACCTGTTTTTACGGTAAGTTTATATAGGAATACGGAAGCAATGATAATCCAGCCGATTGGCAAGATACCATAAACAGCTCCTTGAGTTGCAGACATAACCGCAATGCCTGCTGGCATTTTATAGGCAATGACGGCAACGATAATTGCAATCAGCAATGTTGTTAAGCCCGCAACATGACCTTTCATACGTTTAATAGCTAATGCCCAGAAAAAATAAACAATAGGAATAAGAGCAACAAGTGCAGAAAGTCCCAGGTTATTTCCAACTGCTGTAAAGTTTTGAGTAAACAATTAAATCCCCCCAAATATAAATCTGTCTAATAAAATGAACCACAAAGAAATGAATGTACCAAACTCCTCCTTCTGCCACCCGTAACCGCTTACAAATTTAAAAAAAGGTCATCAGATGACTTGATGATTACCGATAGTTGAATTATATTAACGTTTTTTTAAAAAAACAATAGTTTCATAAAAAGTTTTTTTAGAATCATATATTATAACGTTATTATTGTTTTTAGATTGCAAATTGTATTCGAAAATGAAGAATGTAGAGATAATGAACTTTGAGTAATAAATTACTTGATATTGTTATATCGAAAGAATTATAAAGATAGTATAATAGGTTTCGTACAAATGAATTGGCAGCGAAGTGGATGTGAATAATCAATATGAAATATAAAAAAATAAAGCCAATGAAAATCTATGAGGAAGTAGCTGAAACGATTTATGAAATGATTAGGACGGGTCAGGTAAAGCCGGGAGAAAAACTTGAATCTGTTGAGCGCCTGGCAGAGAATTTTCAGGTTGGCCGTTCGGCAATAAGGGAAGCGCTTACATCATTGAGAGCGATGGGCCTCGTTGAGATGAGGCAAGGAGAAGGAACGTTCATTAAAGAATTTGAAACCGATCAAATTTCTTTCCCTTTATCAACCGCTATTCTTATGAATAAAGATGATATCAAAAATCTTCTTGAAGTTCGGGAAATCATTGAACTTGGTACGGCTTCGGCTGCTGCCCAAAAAAGATTGGATCACCATTTGATTATCATGGAAAAAGTGCTCGATGAAATGAAAGGCTCCTCTGGAAATGAAGAATTGGGTGAAGAGGCAGATTTGCAGTTTCATTTAGCAATAGCAGAGTCAGCGCAGAATCCTTTGCTATTGAATCTGATGAATCAGGTTTCCGGGATGATGGTTGAAACTATGAAAGAAACGCGCAGAGTATGGATTTACTCTAAACAAACAACAGTTGAGCAATTAACTGATGAACACTATGCCATCTATAAAGCTATTAAAGACGGGGATGAACAAAAGGCAAGAAATTATATGAGAATACATCTTGGCAATGTGAAAAAAATTCTTCAGAAATATTATCTTTCTGCAGCAAATTTGAAATAACTATCTCGAACAACTAAGTTTCTCGTGAACGAAGTTCGAAATATTTCTTCAAAACTTTTTTGAAAACCCTTTCTAAAAACTTAATACTTTAGTAATATAATTTAATAAAGTATGTTTGTTTTTTCTTTTTTGATATTTAGTCATCAGATGACCTGCTGACCAAAAACTAACTGGCTGGCAGCACACTGTAGTTAAGGAGTGGAAAATATGAAAGTAACATTATTTACAACCTGTATTGTCGATTTTATGGCAATGAATGTTGGTAAATCTACTGTTGAATTACTTGAAGGTCTGGGGCATGAGATCGATTATCCTAAGAATCAAACATGTTGCGGGCAGCCTACGTACAACACTGGTTACGTAGAGAAAACAAAAAACACAATTAAGCACTTTATCGAAACGTTTGAACATGCTGAAGTGATTGTTTCTCCTTCAGGTTCTTGTGTTTCGTTTGTAAAAGAATATCCACATATTTTTGCTGATGATAAAGAATGGAAAGAAAGAGCGGAAAAAGTTGCAGCAAAAACATATGAATTATCTCAATTTTTAATGGAAGTTATTAATCTAGACGACTTTTCTGCGAAACTTCCAGGAAAGGCTGTTTACCACCACAACTGCCATACACAAAGATTTTTAAAAGTGAAGGAGCAGCCATTAAAACTACTTTCGAAAGTAGAAGGTCTAGAATTAGTAGATTTCCACAATTCGAACAAGTGTTGCGGGTTTGGCGGTACCTTCTCTGTTAAAATGGGGGATATTTCCGCTGAAGTTGCTGATGAAAAAGCAAGGTACATCCTAGAAGCTAACCCTGATTATTTGATAGGTGCAGACTACGCTTGTCTAATGAATATTGGCGGACGTCTAAGCAGACTTGGATCAAATATCAAAGTAATGCATCTTGCTGAAGTGCTAAATTCTAAATAGTAAGGGGTGCCAAAATGGGTATTAAGATTAATGACAAAAGTTTTAAGGAAAATCTTGAAAAGAATCTAAACGATGATTTCATGCGTGCTGCAATGGTGAAAGCTCAGGATTTAATTAATAAAAATAGAGAGAACGTGCTGTCACAATTGGGAGATGGCAATTTCCGCGAGTGGCAAAAACTATCAGGAGAAGTTCGTGCCCACGTTCTTGAAAACTTAGATTTTTACTTAAATCAATTTGCTGAAAATGTTGTCAAAAATGGAGGTAACGTATTTTTTGCAAAGGATGCTAAGGAAGCCTCTCAGTATGTTACGAATCTAGCAAAGATAAGAGGCGTTAAAAAAGTTGTAAAAGCTAAATCGATGGTTACAGAGGAAATTGGACTTAACCACGATTTGATGGATGCCGGGGTAGATGTAAAAGAAACTGACTTGGCTGAATACATTTTGCAAACAGATGACTGGAATCCACCTTCTCATATGGTAGTGCCATCTTTACATTTAAACAAAACCCAAATTCGTGATGTTTTTGCCAAGAATGGATATACTGGCGAAGATCTCCCAGAAGACTTAGCTGCATTCGCTCGTGCTCAACTGCGTAATGAGTTTGTAACGGCTGATATGGGAATTTACGGATGTAACTTTGCTATTGCTGAATCAGGAGCGATTACATTAGTCAGTAATGAAGGAAATATCGATCTTTGTACAGCAGCACCTGAATTACAGGTAGCTGTAATGGGTATGGAACGTATTGTCGCTACCTATGAAGATGCAGATATTTGTATTAGCTTATTAGCAAGAAGTGCAGTAGGGGCAAAAAATACAAGCTATACGACATTTGTAAACGGGATTACTGAAGAAGGTGCTGCCGATGGTGCTAAAGAATTTCATGTGGTGATCGTTGATAATGGTCGTTCTGAAGTTCTAAAGTCTCAATTTAAAGAAGTATTACAATGTATGCGCTGTGCTGCATGTTTAAATATCTGTCCAGTATATCGACAAGTTGGCGGTCACTCTTATAATGCTATCTATTCTGGACCACTAGGCGTTGTGTTAACGCCGCTTCTTGCCGGCTATGATGACTTCAAAGAACTTCCATATATGTGTTCACTTTGTGGTGCGTGTACAGAAGTTTGTCCAGCTAATATTAAGCTGCATTCATTAATTCATGAGCACAAGCGTGTATTAGCTGAAGAAAAGAAGGCTTCTGCATTCTGGGGTGCGAGTATGTCGGGAGCAGGTATGGTTCTAAGCCGTCCTTGGATGTACAAGCTGGGAACGAGTGTTGCGCCATTAATGACAAAACCATTAATGGTAGATGGAAAAATTAAAAAAGGTGTTAGTATTCTTAAAGGTTGGACAGACAAACGTGACTTGCCGGCAGTGGAAAAAGTACGTTTCAGAGATTGGTATGAATCTAGAGGTAAAGGAGGAAATAAATAATGCAAAAAGGACAAATTTTAAATAGAGAGTCATTTATTTCTAACCTTTCAAACATACTTGGCCGCCCAATGCCGAAAGAGGTTGTCCATCCTGAATTATCAAGCAAACCTCAGCTTGAAATTTATAAAGGCTTTACTCAAGCACAATTAGCTGAAGAATTCCATAAGAATGCTCAAGTTAACAAAGCTGGATCGGGTGGTAAGATCGATTCCTTAATTATCGAGAAAAAAGATCTTGCAAAAACGGTAACTGAGAAATTAGTTGAACATGGAACAGGTCCAATTATCGCTTGGAACGATGAGCGTTTTGCAGAGTGGGGGCTAAGTGATGTACTGAAAGATGCATATGTTTGGACTGATGAAAGAGGCCGTGAAAATGTAGATAAGGCATTGAATGCATCTTATGGCGTGTGTATTAGTGATCTTTCAATTGCTGAAACCGCTTCTTACACTGTCATTGATAAGCTGGGAAAAGGAAGAACTTCAAACTTCCTGCCTTTAAATTATGTTTGTATTGTCCCGCAAAGTACAGTTGTTCCTCGTTTAACACAAGGAATGCAAAAACTTCATGAAATGTCAAAACAGGGAATAAATCCTGCAGCCATTAACTTTATTTGTGGTTCAAGCAGTTCCTCTGACATTGAGTTAAACAAGGTATGGGGAGTACATGGACCAGTTCGTTTAACTTATATCATTGTTTCTGATTTATAACTATAATATTATGAGTTTCAAATTCCTTATTAAGGGGTTTGAAACTCATTTTTTATTTTGCTACTAAAATTTGAACAGAATTTTTAAAATCCGTTTATTAGGAAATGTCTGTAATAATTACAGTAGAAGGTAATAATTCCGAAGGCGATTACAAAAATTAAACTATGTTTAATTGTAAACCGCAGCAGATCGGATTCTTATCCGGTAAGTCCAACTTCTGCACAAGCAACAGCAATCGATTGAGGTGAAATCATTTTTTAACTCCTTCGCCCGATGCGTTTGCAGCGAGAGCAAGCAGTGGATTCATATGAATAGAAGTAGCTGTAATCTTTTGAAGACTTCCAAACAATAGATTTGCTGATGAATCTGATCAGGTAATGAACACGCCAAGCCAGCCCAGGAATGGTGGCCAAGCTTTAAAGATCTGTCCGCCTATGTAACGAACCTGTGTGGATTGCAATTTTTGTGCAGCTGCTGTTAGCTGCAGCCTGCGCTTCAGTAGAAAATTTGAGTCATCAGATGACCCGCTGACCATTTTTTTATGGGTGGCAGTCTATTTTGTAATTAAAGGAGTGGTAAACATGAAAGTATCATTATTTGCAACGTGTCTGGTTGACATGTTTCAAAGCAGCGTAGGAAAAGCCACGGTTGAATTGCTTGAGCGCCTGGGATGTGAAATTGATTTTCCTGAAAACCAAATTTGCTGCGGACAACCATCTTATAATAGCGGTTACGTACAAGATACGAAGGAAGCAATGAAACGTACAATCGATACTTTTATCGATAAAGAAGTGATTGTTTCACCTTCAGGGTCATGTGCTTATATGCTGAAGGAATACCAACATATTTTTGCGGGAGACCCTGTCTGGGAACCAAAAGCAAAAAAATTGGCAGAAAAAACGTACGAATTAACACAATTTATTGTTGAAGT
The DNA here is from genome assembly GCA_964484065.1 of uncultured Bacillus sp. Lineage (GTDB taxonomy): Bacteria > Bacillota > Bacilli > Bacillales > Cytobacillaceae > JAEVLT01. Next base: position 290,266 of record CAZAEW010000001.1, on the reverse strand, counting down.
TTTAAAAGTTGAGGATGTTGGCGCAAGGTTTGAAGCTGATGTGACCTATCATACATCTTGCCACATGACTAGATTGCTTGGTGTAGTGCAGCCTCCAATGATTCTCTTGAAAAATGTTAAGGGGCTTAAATTTACAGAATTGCCAGGAAAAGACCAATGCTGCGGATTTGGAGGGACTTTCTCCGTTAAAATGTCACAAATTTCCGAGCAGATGGTTGACGAAAAAGTCCGCCATGTAGAGGAAACTGGTGCTGAATATTTAATTGGTGCTGATGCAGGCTGTTTAATGAATATTGGCGGACGTATGGAGCGGCAAGGGAAGAAAATTAAGGTGCTGCACATCGCGGAAGTCTTAAATAGCCGCTGATATAAGAAGTTTTAAAAAGATAACAACTATGGATGGAGGGAAAAACATGGCGATTAAAATCGGTGCTGATCCTTTTAAAGAACGTGTCGATAAAGGCATTCATGATGATTTTATGCGGGGGGCCGTAGCTAGTGCTCAGGATGGAATGGGTGTTAAAAGAAGAAATGCCGCCGAAGAGCTTGGTCACTGGGAAGAGTGGCGCTCACATGGTGAGGAGATCCGTCAGCATGTCCTGGACTATTTAGATTACTATTTGGAGCAATTAAGTGAAAATGTGGCAAAGAACGGCGGTCATGTATTTTTTGCAAAAACGGCTGAAGATGCTGGTGAATACATTAAAAATGTAGCCAAAAAGAAAAACGCCAAAAAAATTGTAAAAGCAAAATCAATGGTTACTGAAGAAATCAGTTTGAATAAAGTACTGGAGCAAGAAGGTTGTGAAGTAGTCGAAACAGACCTTGCCGAATTTATTCTGCAGGTCGATGACCATGATCCTCCTTCCCATATCGTTGTTCCGGCCCTTCACAAAAACAAAGAGCAAATTCGTGATGTTTTTGCAAATAAATTAGGCTATAAAGGAACATCGAAACCTGAAGAGCTTGCAGCATGTGCACGTGAAGTGTTGAGACAGAAATATTTAGAAGCAGATCTCGGTGTTACCGGCTGTAACTTTGCAGTAGCTGAAAATGGTTCATTTGCTCTCGTTACGAATGAAGGAAATGCCGACTTGGTTACTTCCATTCCCAAAACACAAATTACGGTAATGGGAATGGAAAGGCTTGTACCTACTCTTGAAGAATTGGAAGTTTTGGTAGGTCTATTGACCAGGAGTGCCGTTGGACAAAAACTAACAAGTTATGTCACGATCATGAACGGTCCTAGAAGAGAGCTGGAAGTTGATGGACCGGAAGAGTTTCATCTTGTTATTGTTGATAATGGACGATCAAGCATCTTAGGCGGAGAATTCCAGTCCATGTTACAATGTATCCGCTGCGGCGCCTGCCTCAATGTTTGCCCCGTATACCGTCATATTGGCGGACATTCATATGGTTCCATTTATCCAGGCCCAATGGGTATTGTGTTAACACCGCTTTTAGGCGGCTATGATGAATACAAAGAACTTCCATATGCATCGACACTTTGCGGCGCCTGTACAGAAGTATGTCCGGTAAAAATTCCGCTGCACGGTCTTATCCATAAGCATCGTCAGATTATTGTTGAAAAAGAAGGGAAAGCCCCGATTTCTGAAAAATTACTAATGAAAGCTTTTGGATTAGGGGCAGCATCCCCTGCATTGTATAAGTTAGGTTCTAAAATGGCTCCCGTGGCAATGAATCCATTTACTGTAGGCGACAGGATTCATAAGGGACCAGGCCCTATGAAGGCATGGACAGAAATACGAGAGTTCCCTGCACCTTCTAAAGAGAGATTTAGGGATTGGTTTAACAACCGCGAAAAAGGGGGTAAATAACAATGAAAGGAACCATTCAAAATAGAGAAGCTTTTTTAGATACAATTGCAAGCAGTTTGGGGCGTCCAAGAATTAGCACTCCTATTGAGAGGCCAAAGTGGAAATTCCAGCCGCAATATGAAGTGTTGAAAAACAAAACTCAAGATGAATTAATAGATGTGTTGGCGGAACAATCCAAAAGAATTCATACTAGTTTCTTCAAAACAGATTTGAATGGATTAAGGGATACACTTAATCAAGTGGTCTTGGGATTTGGCGGTGGTCCGGTTGTAACCTGGAAAGATGAGCGATTTACCCAATGGGGATTGGACGGATTATTAAAAACAGATTGGCCAAGTCAAAAAATAGAAGTACATGAGTGGGACTATAAAAAAGGCGAGGAAAATGTCCGCAAAGCTGAAAAAGCAAATGTGGCAATCGCGATTAGTGAAATCACACTGGCTGAATCAGGAACAGTTGTTGTCTCAATAAATGAAAATAGGGGAAGAAATATGAATTTTCTGCCTGCAACCTATATTGCATTAATTCCGAAAAGCACAATTGTTCCTCGCATGACACAGGCTGTCCAAAAAATCAGGGAGAATGAGCTGCAGAGTGGAAAAGTTGCTTCATGTATAAATTTCATATCGGGGCCGAGTAATTCTGCCGATATTGAATTAAACCTGGTTGTCGGTGTTCACGGACCTATTAAAGCAGCTTTTATCGTTGTAAATGATTTATAAGAAAAATCCTGCCCTTTTAGGCAGGATTTTTCTTGTGGAAAAAAAGTAATAATATTACTGTTATAGTACATTATTTTAATTGTTATATAACTATGTAAGCGAGTTCAACCATTGACATATATGAGATTTTGAAGGAAAATAATAATGTGTTATAGAAAAAAATATCATTTGTTTGATTTTTGTCACAGCGAAAGTTGAAAAATTGTCATACAATACTTCTTGGGGAAGATAAATATTACAAAAAAAGCAAGAAGAATACTGGGAGGGAGAACATGTCAATCTTACCGATAAAAAATGACCTTGGATTTTATGAAATCCGTCTCGAATCAATTGGAGGACTTGGTGCTAATTTAGCTGGGAAAATGTTAGCAGAAGCAGGAGTTTTAGGACTTGGCTTAAACGGTTCCAACTTTTCATCATATGGTTCAGAAAAGAAAGGATCTCCGGTAAAGGGCTTTATCCGTTTTTGCGAACCGGGAACACCGATTCGTGATCATAGTCCAATCGAGCAACCACATGTAGTAGCTGTTTTTCACGAAGCATTATACAAGACTATTGATGTAGTGAGCGGTTTGAATGCTGATGGAATCGTTCTTGTTAATACAACTCGTGATTTTGATGATGTAAGAAAAGACTTAAAACTTGAATATGGTACAATTGCGATTGTTGACGCACTTACCATTGCAGTAGAAGAAAAAACAAAAGTAAATACAGCAATGCTTGGAGCTTTGTACCGTATCTGTGATTTCCTAGATCCGGATGCGATGAGAAGTGTAATCCGCAAGACTTTTGAAAAGAAATATCCACATTTAGTTGAACCAAATATCCGTACTTTTGATAGAGGATACAATGAAGTTCAATTTAAAGAATATAAAGTTCCTGAAGGCGCAGAAGGAAAAAGCTTTTCACGTCCACAGTCACGCCTTGGTTATCTGACTCAAGAAATCGGCGGGGTCATAATTGCGCAAGCTAACAGCATTGAAAAAGATTTGAGCGGTTCAAGACAAGGATTTTTGCCTCAATACAATCAAGAAGCATGCATAAACTGTGCTGCTTGTGACAACGTATGCCCAGACTTCTGCTTTGTTTGGGAAGAAGGCGAAGATAAACGCGGCCGAAAACAAATGTTCCTTAAAGGAATTGATTATCAATATTGCAAAGGCTGTCTGAAATGTGTAGAAGCATGTCCAACAGAAGCACTTAGCGAACTTCGCGAAATGATCGGTTATGGCGAAGAACACCGTGTGAAACAAAACTTTCCTTATGTGGCAGGAGGGATTTCATAATGGCATTATTAGAAGAAACATTGAAAACAAGCCAAAAGCCAGAACAAGTTTCTGTATTTGAATCTGGAAACGAAATGGCTGCCATGGCTGCGGCACAAATCAATTATCATATTATGGGTTATTTCCCAATTACTCCATCAACTGAAGTAGCACAATATTTAGACCAAATGAAAACTCGCGGCTTGCATGATATTAAATTAATCGCAGCAGACGGTGAGCATGGTTCTGCCGGTATTTGTTACGGTGCTGCAGCAACAGGTGCACGGGTTGTTAATGCAACAAGTGCAAACGGATTTATGTACATGCTTGAGCAGCTTCCAGTACAATCTGGAACTCGTTTCCCAATGGTATTAAACCTGGTTACACGCGCAATCAGCGGTCCGCTTGATATTCGCGGCGATCACTCTGACTTATATTTTGCATTGAATACAGGCTGGGTTATCTTAACAGCAAAAACACCTCAAGCTGTTTATGATATGAATATTATGGCATTAAAAATTGCCGAACATTCTAAAGTACGCCTCCCAGTTATTGTTGCCTATGATGGTTTCTGGACTTCACACCAAAAACGCCGGGTAGAACATTTCAAAGATCGCGCAGTTGTTCAACAATTTGTAGGCGAGCCTAATACATGGGATTATAACTTTATCAGAGATCCTAAAAAACCGGTAACCGTTGGTGCTCATATGGATGGTCCAAATCTTATGAACAACCACTTCCAGCAATCTGAAGCAATGTACGCTGCCGGTGAAGTATTCAAAGAAGTGGCAGCTGAATATGCTAAACTATCTGGAAGAGATTATTCTGTTTTAGATTTATATCAAATGGAAGATGCTGAAGTAGCTGTATTCCTATTAAATTCTGCTGCAGAACAGGCAAAAGACGTTGTAGATAAACTTCGTGCTCAAGGAATTAAAGCCGGAGTTATCAGCCCAAACATCATTCGTCCATTCCCAGCAAAAGAAATTGCTGAAGCTCTTAAAAATGTAAAAGCAGTATTAGTTGGTGAACGTGCTGATTCATACGGTGCAAATGGAGCTAACTTAACACATGAAGTAAAATCAGCTTTACAGGACATCAAAGGAAATCAAACGATCGTGTTAAGCCGCGTATTTGGGCTTGGCGGTACAGATTTCTATCCCGATGATGCAGAAAACTTCTTCCAATTTGCCATTGATGCTATGGAAAAAGGCTATGCTGAAAAACCGTTTGATTATTATGGCGTTGTTCCAGGGGAACCTGAGAAAGCTCTTAAACCGGTAATTGAACCGCAACACGGTGATGCCTATAAAACTGGTTTAATTGATGTTCAAATGGATCCGGAAACAAATAAATTAAAAGTAAAAATCCCGCCGCTTCGTGCCTTAACGGCTAAACCAAAACGGATCGCTTCCGGCCATGGCGCATGCCCAGGCTGCGGAATTTTCGGAGGTTTGGAACTATTCTTTAAAGGAATCGAAGGTGACATTGTTACTTTATTCCAAACCGGCTGTGCCTATGTAACAACAACTGCCTATCCTCATAGCTCACATAAGCAGACAATGATGCACAACCTTTTCCAAAATGGAGGGGCAACTCTATCCGGTACGGTTGAAGCATTCCTTGAATTAAAACGACGCGGTGAGATCCAAGTTTCTGATGATGCAACATTCATTATGGTTACTGGTGACGGCGGTATGGATATTGGCATGGGAGCTGCAATTGGTACAGCGCTTCGCGGCCACAAGCTTATCATGCTGGAATATGATAACGAAGGTTATATGAACACCGGTTCACAAATGTCTTATTCGACTCCGCTTGGGCATATGACAAGCACTACCGGTGTTGGTAAAACTCAACAAGGTAAAGCATTCCATCATAAAGATACAGCACAAATTTTTGCTGCTACCAACATTCCATATGTATTCACCGGTTCTGAAGCATTCCCTCAAGACTTGGTGAAAAAAGCTGCAAAAGCACAATGGTATGCACAAAATGTTGGAACTGTTTATGGTAAAATCTTGATTACATGTCCGCTTAACTGGAAGTCAGAAGACCGTTATGGCACAGTAATCATGGAGAATGCAGTTAATTCTTGCTTCTTCCCACTTTACGAAGTTGAGCAAGGGGTAACAGCTATCACTTACAATCCAGAAGAGAAAAACAAGCGTATTCCTCTATCAGACTGGTTAAAATATATGGGTAAAACAAAACATCTTCTTAAAGAAGAAAATAAACCAATGCTTGCAGAATTTGAAGCAGAGGTTGAAAAAAGATGGCAGCGTCTTAAAGCAAAACACGAAAACGAATGGTTATAATATCAAAGGAAAAAAGCAAAGCTTAGGCTTTGCTTTTTTCTATATTTGGGCATTTCAGACACTATTTATATTTTATTGAAAATATCGACATTTTTTTCTTTTTTTAGAGGAATTTCCAGAAAATTGTCGAATATATTTAACTCAAACACTGTGGTGTCTGGGGTGGCGTTAGTGAAAAATGAAAAGTTGATGCTGGACCAACATATGATAGACAAGGAAATGCAAGACAGTGAGAAAAAATTCAAACTTATTTTCGACAAAAGTGAAGAAGGGATCATTTTATGGAATGACAATTTCCAAGTAATCGATATGAATCGTGCTGCCGAAAAGATCCTCGGCTTCAGTAAAGATAAATTAAAAGGCCACAGACTTTACGAATTATATTTTGACGATGAGGTGTGGCGGAAAATTTATCTTCATTTTATGAATGTGATCCGAAACGGAAATCATTCCATGCTGACATCAATTGAAGATAGGAATGGAAATCAAAAGCATGTAGAATTTACTTCGCAGCATGGTCTCGATGAAGGCCTAAATTTAACCATGTTCAGAGATGTAACTGAAAAAGTTGAAATTCAAGAACAATTGCGGAAGTCGGATACCTTGAATGTGATTGGAGAACTGGCTGCAGGAATTGCTCATGAAATACGGAACCCAATGACTGCTTTAAAAGGGTTTGTTCAATTGTTAAAAGAAGGAACAAAAGAAAAAAGCCCAATGTATTATCAAGTAATCACCACGGAATTAGAGAGGATAGAATACATTATTAATGAATTCCTTCTTCTGGCTAAACCTCAGGTTATTAAGTATCAAATGAAAGATGTCAGCCAAATCATGAAAGAAACCATCGACCTTTTGGAAGCGCAGGCGGTACTCCATAATGTTCAAATAGATGCCCGCTATGAGGGGAATTTACCAAAAATATATTGTGAACCAAATCAATTAAAAAAAGTCTTTATCAATCTTATCAAAAATGCAATCGAAGTCATGCCTAAGGGCGGGAAGATTACCATTCGTCTTGACCGGACAGATACAAAGCATCTGCATATCTCCATTCATGATGAAGGAGATGGAATTCCTCAGGATGTTATCAACCAACTTGGCAAACCCTTTTATACAACAAAGGAAAGAGGGACAGGTCTGGGATTAATGGTAAGTTTTAAAATACTGGAAGAACATAACGGGATAATCAACGTTGATAGTGAAATTGGAAAAGGTACTACTTTTCACATTTATCTCCCGCATTTTTAAAAAGGAGGGCAACAGAATGAGCGCGCTTAGCCAAAAAAAGAAATCAGAGGAAACCAAAAATATTTATTTCAATTAACAAAAAAGACTGCTGCAACAGTCTTTTTTTGTTTTGCAAGTTAAAATAAATAGCGAAACAAATTGAAGAAAATGTCGAACAAAAACGAGAAAATAATCGGAATATTGTCGAAATAGAAAAGAATTAGATTGTTTTGACTTATTTTGCGAAAGTGTTTACATTTACTTAAATTCCTGTAATAATGCATCAAGTAGTCTATTAAATTTAAATAAATGAATTTCGATAAATGGGTAATGATTAGGAGGATTACTAGGTTGGGTGGTTATAGTAATAGTCGTGCCGATAGAATGCTGGAAGAGATCAAAGTTAAAAGAGAAATCATGATAGATTGCGCAATGAAAAATGGTTTTACCAATGAAAAAACAGTTAAAGTCAGTCAGGAATTGGACGAATTAATTAATGAATACCAACGATCTTTTCAAGTGACATCAAAACCCAATGAAGAATCAGGGTATGCTTTTATTCGAATCTTTATGATTTGGCTGAAATCATTTGTAGAAATCTAGCCCATTAATAAGAGGAGGGATCTGCAGGACTTGAGACCTCCTCATTTTATCAAATCATGTGAATATTTTAACATTTTTAGATAATATGTGATATTTATCATTGTTTAATTCAAAATATTTATTATAGTTAAAGTATATTTAAATTTTTTTCAAGTTAGTTCCATTTATAACATTATAATTGATGTCAAAAGTACTTCTTGTAATCCAAATCATGTCTTATCTTTCAATAGACTCCCAGAATGGAACAAGGAGCGGCCGGGGTACGAAATGAAGGGAAAATTGTATTGTTGGTACTATGCTAATATTGCGGTTCATATATCGTAATAGATAGCATTTTTAATTAACACAGAAAGCAAACGCTTTCATTATTTCAGCTAATATGGAGGAGGGAAATTCCTACATGCACATTGTGGTTTGTGTCAAGCAAGTACCTGATACAAAAATTATCAAAATTAATCCGAAAACGAACACCCTCGACCGACGGAGTGCACCGGCGATTTTGAATCCGTATGATGCCCATGCGGTTCAAGAAGCAGTAAAGGTGAAAGAGAAAATAGGAGGGACGATTTCGGTTGTATCAATGGGGCCGCCTCAGGCAACTGAGGTCATAAAAAAATGTGTCGAAATTGGTGCTGACAGAGGATACCTGATATCTGACCGTGCATTTGCCGGGGCGGATACTCTTGCAACAAGCTATGCATTATCGAAAGCATTGGAAAAAATCAATGCCGAGCTCCCGATTGATATGATCTTTTGCGGAAAGCACGCTATTGATGGAGATACAGGGCAGGTTGGACCTGGAATTGCCAGGAGGTTGGATATTCCGCCTGTAACAAATGTGATCGAGGTTTCCGAAGTAAATGAAAAAGAAAAATCTGTGTTAATGAAAAGAAAACTGACAAATGGCTATGAGGTCATCCAAGCAGAGCTCCCATGTTTACTGACAGTTGAAAAGGAGATCAATGCAATCGATTATTCACCGCTTCCAAATATGATTAAAGCTGCCAGATATGAATGTGTAATTTGGACCGTTGATGATTTAGATAACGTGGACCGAGCCCAATTAGGTCTTAAAGGATCCCCAACGGTTGTTGGAAAAATGTTTTCTCCGCCGCGGCCGGAAGGCGGGAAAAAACTTGAAGGATCGGCCGATGAACAAGTTAATCAGTTAATCGATATATTGATGGAGAAAAAAGAAGTCTTCACATTTCAATCTACTAAATAAACCAGCTAAAATTTTCTGTATTTAGGGAGGGGCTTAAATGCAATTGGATGATCACCGGGGTGTTTGGATATTTATCGAACAAAACGATGGGAAAATCGAAGGCGTTTCACTTGAGCTGTTGGGAGCAGGAAGAAAGCTTGCAGATAAATTACAGGTGCCGCTGGGAGGTTTTATACTTGGAGACGGCGTTACATCCCACGCGAACGAAGTCATTGCCTATGGTGCCGATGAAGTATATGTGATTGACCATCCTGTGCTAAAGAATTATCGAACGGAATCTTATATGAAGGGTGTCATTGATCTGGCACGGAAATACAAGCCGGAAATTATCCTTTATGGCGCAACACCAAACGGAAAGGATTTAGCTAGCGCCGTTGCCACTGATTTAAGTACAGGGCTGACTGCGGATACGACGATGCTGGATATCGATTTGGAAAACCGCCTATTGGAAGCAAGCCGTCCTGCATTTGGCGGAAACATTATGGCGACAATTCTTTGTAAAAAACACCGCCCGCAAATGGCGACCGTCCGGCCGAAGGTTATGAAAGCTCTCGAACCGGATTCGAGCCGAACTGGAAAAATCATTGAAGAAACCATTTCTCTTCGCGAAGAGGATATGCGCACAAAAGTAATCAATATTGTGAATGATTTAACAAAAAAAGCCAATTTGGCAGATGCCCATGTCATTGTCTGCGGCGGAAAAGGAATGGGTGACGAACAAAACTTCCAGCTGCTCTACAAGTTAGCGGAAACGATTGGAGCCAGTGTCGGCGGCACTCGTGATGTTGTAGAAGCCGGCTGGCTGCCACATGAACTGCAGATCGGGCAAACAGGAGAAACGGTTACTCCAAAAATCTATTTTGCTGTCGCTTTGTCCGGTGCGATCCAGCACGTTGTTGGGATGAAAAATTCCGAAATTATCATCGCCATTAATAAGGATCCAAATGCGCCCATTTTTGATGTTGCGACGTATGGCATCGTTGGCGATGCCATGGAAATTATTCCAAAACTGATTGAACAATTGAAGCAGATCCGTATTGAAAAGGGCGGTGAATTAAGCTATGCCTGAAAAATTTGATGTGATTGTCGTTGGTGCCGGACCTGCCGGAACATCGTGTGCATATGTTTGTGCAAAGAATGGCTTAAATGTATTGCTTATTGAAAGAGGAGAATACCCTGGCAGTAAAAACGTAATGGGCGGCGTTCTGTACCGAAAACAAATGGAAGAGTTAATTCCTGAATTTTGGAAGGAAGCTCCGCTCGAGCGGCCGATCATTGAACAGCGCTTTTGGATGATGGATACGGAGTCTGCTGTGCAGTTTGGTTATAAGGGGATGGAATGGGCTGTTGAGCCATATAACAATTTTACCGTTCTTCGCGCCCAGTTTGACCAATGGTTTGCCAAAAAGGCTGTTGAAGCAGGAGCACTTTTAATTAATGAGACCGTTGTAAAAGAATGTATCGTTGAAAACGGGAAAGTCGTAGGTGTGCGGACAGATCGTCCGGACGGTGAGGTTTATGCTGACGTGGTTGTCTTGGCAGATGGGGTTAATTCCTTGCTCGGCAAGCAGCTTGGTTTCCATAATGAACACCGCCCTGACGAAGTGGCATTGACTGTGATGGAAGTGATTAACCTTCCAAAAGAAAAAATCAATGATCGTTTTAACGTTGAAGACAATCAAGGCGTTACCATCGAAATCTTTGGTGATTCAACAAAGGGAAACCTGGGAACGGCTTTTCTGTATACGAATAAAGAATCTCTAAATATCGGGGTTGGAACAACCTTATCCAGTATGATCAATGCCAAATTGAAACCGTACGATCTTTTGGATTATCTAAAAAATCATCCAATGGTAAAACCGCTTCTGGAAGGGGGCGAATCAGCCGAGTATCTCGCTCACCTCATTCCGGAAGGAGGTTATCACTCTGTTCCAAAGGTGGTAGGAGATGGCGTTGTCGTTGTCGGCGATGCTGCATCTCTTGTTAATGCTATTCATCGGGAAGGCTCAAATATGGCAATGGCGTCCGGTAAGATGGCTGCTGAAGCCATTATCGAAGCGAAGAGCCGCGGCGATTTTAGTTCGGCGGGATTAAGCACCTATAAGGAAGCCTTGTACAACAGCTTCATCATGAAGGATTTAGAGAAATATAAAGATGCTGCCCATACTTTTGAAAAATACCCGCAATACTTCAAGGAATATGTTCCAATGATGAATAAAGCAATGAGCAAATTCTTTACAGTTGATGGAACACCTAAACGCGACAAACAAAAGCAAATCATCAAGAGTGTTACTGGAGAAAAAGGTACGTTTAAAGTATTGCAAGATATGTATCGAGCTTGGAAGGCGGTGAAATAATGTCAACGAAAAATCTCGAGGAAAAGCAATATCTTTTAAGATTTAAATGTGATACACAATCCCATTTAACGGTTCTCGATGAAGACATTTGTATGACAAAGTGCCCAGAAAAACTTTGTACAGTATTTTGCCCTGCTGAAGTATATAAGTGGGAAGGAACCCGGATGCAGGTGGGCTATGAAGGATGCCACGAATGTGGAAGCTGCCGGATCGGCTGCCCGTACCAGAATATTAAATGGGAATATCCAAAAGGCGGACACGGAATTGTGTTCAGATTAGCATAAGAAAAAAGGTGCTGTTCAACAGAACGGCACCTTTTTTTCGTATGTCAGGGCAGGTTATGTATTTTTTACAAATGAATGAAAAAAGGGAAGAAATCAATTCCTTTTAAAACGGTCTAAACCTATTATCTGAAGGGAAATCGGAAAAGTTGATTTAAAATAAAAAAATCGCTGAATGGATATGCATCGTTTTGCCCACATTATATACAACAAAGTGAATAGATTCACAACAAAAGTCATTCCAGCTTTTATTCTAGAATCAATGAATATAATGAGGTGACAGCAGATGGATGGACGTAAGGGTACATTTGACAGAAAGGGAAGTCCGGAACTATCTGCGGGGCTTGAACAATTAAAGGAAGAACATGCTCCGTTATTAAAGCAGTTAGAAGAAATAAAATCTCTATCTGAACAGGTTGATCAGGAACAAAATATTGAAGAGACATATGCCAACTTAAAAACGCAGGTAGAAAGATTAAAGGAAGATATGGACCCCCATTCAAAGCGGGAAGAAGGAGTATTGTTTCCAATGATGGGTGAACACATTGAGACCAATTCCGGCCCGATATCAGTAATGGGGTACGAACACCAGAAGGCCTATTCCACTATCAATACATTTCTGAAAAAGGCAGAAAATGATCAACAATCAGCGGATGATATGAAATATTCAGCGGGATTTTTAAAGGATGCTTACAACATCTTATCTGAACATTTTTTAAAGGAAGAAAATATATTATATCCGATAGCGGAAAAAGTATTGTCAGAGGAAGAAAAAGCGGAATTGAGCAATCGTATTCAAGAAATTGAATAAATGGACCTTTAACACACAATATTGTAAAAATAAACAAACATTTGTGACCAGGCTCACAACAGACTTCTGTTTCAGCACTTATACTAGAATCAATGAACATAATGAGGTGATAGCAGATGGAAGGATGTATGAGTGCATTTGGCGGAGCTCCAGCGGCTGAATTGTCTGCGGGACTAGCCCAGCTAAAGGGGGAACACCCGCCTTTATTTAAAAAATTAGAAGAGCTTGAATCATTAACAGAGCAAATAGAAAAAGGCGATAATATCGAACCCACATTTGCTGACTTAAAAACAAATGTAGAGAACTTTAAAGCGGAACTTGATCCCCATTCAGAACGTGAAGAAGGAGTATTGTTCCCAATGATGGGCAAATATATTGGCACTGAATCCGGTCCGATTGCTGTGATGGAATATGAACATGAGCAGGCAAAATCATCGATCAAAACATTTCTTACAAAATCGGAAAAGGATCAGCTGTCCGTGGATGAAATGAAATATTTAGCTGAATTTGTTACTAATGCCGTAAACATTTTAACAGCACATTTTTCGAAAGAAGAAAATGTACTGTTCCCAATGGCGGAAAGAATGCTTTCAGAGGAAGAAAAAGAAGAATTATTCAAGCGAATTCAAGAAATTAAATGAATCAATCAAAAAAGATGATCCATCATCTATTGGATCATCTTTTTTTGCTGTTTTTAGAAATTGCATCCCGCTATTCTTGATTCCATTCTGCAATTTTCTTGTCAGAAGGGAGTAAAAATGCGGAAAGCCCAATTAAAGGTAAAATCCCAATCATGGAGATCATGGTCTTCATTCCTATCATATCCGCAATATATCCTAAACCGACTGAACCGACTGCTCCCATACCAAACGCCAGACCGACCGTTAATCCTGACATCAAGCCGATTTTTCCCGGTACAAGCTCCTGGGCATAAACTACGGTTACGGAAAAGCTTGTCATTAAGATAAATCCGGCTATGAGTAAGAAAATAAAGGCCGCTGCTGATGGTAAATAGGGAATGAGAATCGATATTGGCAAGGTACCCAGCATGGAGAAAGAAATAATCTTTTTCTTACCAAACCGATCCGAAAGCGGTCCCCCAAAAAATGTTCCAACTGCACCGGCAACTAAAAATGCAAATAGAAACAGCTGCGACTCTTTAATCGTCAACCCATATTTTTGAATGGCAAAAAAAGCATAGAAGTTGGTCATCCCTGAAATATACCAAGACCTGGCAAAGATCAAGATAAGGATCCATACAAGAGCTGTCTTAACCTTTTTCGAAAGTTCTTTTTTGCTTGAGTGGGCAGCTGAGTTCTTTCTTGCGGCACTCACAGATGCTGCTAACCGCCGGCTGTACCAATTTGCAATATAAATTAATAGAATGACAGCAAGAGCCGCAACAAGGGAAAACCATGAGGCCCCTTTTTGACCAAGCGGAACAAGTATAAGAGCTGTAATCAGCGGAGCTAGTGCCTGGCCGGTATTTCCGCCTACTTGATAAATGGATTGGGCAAGTCCTCTGCGCGTACCGGCTGCCATATGCGCGACTCGGGATCCTTCCGGATGAAAAACGGCCGACCCCATCCCGATAAACACAACGGAGATGATAATCAAGCTAAACCCTGGTGCAAAAGCGAGGCCTAATACGCCGGCTAATGTCAGCGATAGTCCGATTGGCAAAGCAAATGGCAGCGGTTTCCGGTCCGTAAAGAGTCCGACTATCGGCTGCATAATGGAAGAGACCATGTTCAAGGAAAAAGCAATGATTCCTAATTGTGTGTAGGACAGCCCTTTTGATTTTTCCAATATAGGAAACATGGCAGGGACTACTGCTTGAATTGCATCATTTAATAAATGGCACAGGCCGATAATAAGAAGAATCTTATATACAGTTGCCCCCGGTTTGTTTGCTGCTTTAACGTTTATAATTGCCGATTGATTCATACCATTCTTCCCTCCATTTCTGCTATAAATATCTTACATAATTTTTATTGATTTAGAAATAAAATCTTTCTAGTTTCGAAATATTTAACGGTACCCTGATAGTCTTGAAATACATCATGAAAAACATTTCGTTCACAGTAAGCAAAGGTGATTAATTGACATACAGTAATTATTTCCTTATAATAATTTTGAATTCAAGATAAATAATCGGCATAATAGGCTGCTTTTAAAAAAATCTAAAAGGATGAAGCTGTATGGAGAATGAGTCAATTTCCCAATCGTTAAAGCTATTTATTGTCTTATCTAGAGCCTACAAAGCCATCAATGAGCAAGTCAATAAAATGATTCAAGTAAATGGATTAAATCCTACTGAATTTGCAGTATTGGAACTTTTATATCACAAAGGGGATGTTCCCCTGCAGCAGATTGGCGGAAAAATCTTGCTTGCGAGCGGAAGCATTACCTATGTTGTTGATAAGCTGGAACAAAAAAATCTGTTGAAAAGAATTGCATGTCCGAACGATCGAAGAGTGACATATGCTCAGATAACCGAAGAAGGCAAAAAGCTTATTGATGAAATTTTTCCGGAGCATGCGAAGAGAATCGATGAATTAATGTCTCAGCTAAGTGAAAGTGAAAAAGCAGAAGCGATTGAATTACTAAAAAAATTAGGAATCCCAGCCGGGAAATTTTAATGCGGCAATTGCCGCATTTTTTTATTTTTAAAGGATCGATTCTTTAAGAAGTGCAGGTCCAAACAGGAATAAAAAAAGCGAAGCCGTTTGGCTTCGCTTATTTAAGCGTTTTGACAATTACCTCATAATCTATGATACTCGCTGTTAAATTTTTGGCATTAGGTTCATCAAGGATTAAATCGGCAATCTTATCATCCAATTGTTCTTGAATAACCCTGCGGAGCGGACGTGCACCGAAGCTTGGATTAAACCCGAGTTCCGCCATTCTTTCTTTTGTTTCTGCAGTAACAGTTAATTTAATGTTTTGTTCATCCAAAGCTTCCTGCAATTCATTAAGCATTAAATCAACAATGGTTAACATATGCTCTTTTTCAAGCGGCTTAAATTCAATAATGCTGTCAAAACGGTTTAAAAATTCCGGCTTAAAAAAGCTTCCAAGCGAATCGAGGACACTTGCTGCCTGGGCCAGCCCGCTTTTATCGAACCCTACATGAATGGCCCGCTGCGCTGCTCCTGCATTACTTGTCATAATAATGACGGTATCTTTAAAACTGACTGTTCGGCCTTGGCTGTCAGTAAGCCTTCCGTCTTCCATGATTTGCAGAAACATATGCTGAACATCAGGATGTGCTTTTTCAATTTCGTCAAGCAGAATAATGCTATACGGGTTCCGGCGCACCTTTTCTGTAAGCTGTCCTGCTTCATCATGTCCAATATACCCTGGAGGTGAGCCAATTAGTTTTGAAACACTGTGTTTTTCCATGTACTCGCTCATGTCAAGGCGGATCATCGCATCCTTTGAACCAAAAAGCTCTTCAGCAAGAGTTTTCGTTAATTCTGTTTTACCCACTCCAGTCGGCCCGACAAATAGGAATGACCCGATTGGCCGGTGTTTAGATTTTAGTCCGGCACGGCTCCGTCTGATCGCTTTGGCGACCTTTTTCACAGCTTCTTCCTGTCCAATTACCTTTTGGCTAATATTTTCCTCCAAGTGTTTCAGCTTTTGCTGTTCATCTTCCTGAAGTTTTCCGACAGGGATGCCTGTTTTTTGTTCAATGATTTCTTGAATGTTTGATACTTCGACAACGGGTCTTTCCGTATCAGATGCTGTATTTAATGCTTTTTCGAGCTTTGTTTCTTCATCACGGAGAAGCGCCGCTTTTTCATAGTCTTCACTTTTTAAGGCGATTTCCTTTTCTTGATGGATTTCTTTTAAGCGGGATTCAATTTGCTCTGAACTTTTATATTCAGATGAAAGATTTAGTTTTGAACCTGCTTCATCGAGTAAATCAATTGCTTTATCTGGCAAAAAGCGGTCCTGAATGTAGCGATGTGATAATTGTACACATGCTTTAATGGCCTCATCCGAATATTTTACCTGGTGAAATTCTTCATATTTTTCCTTTAACCCTTTTAAAATTTCGATAGCAGCCTCTGTTGAAGGCTCTAATACGTGTACGGGCTGAAAGCGCCTTTCAAGGGCGGCGTCTTTTTCAATTTGCCGGTACTCTTTTAAAGTAGTGGCGCCGATTAACTGCAATTCACCACGGGCAAGCGCAGGTTTTAAGATATTCCCTGCATCCATTGAACCTTCTGCAGATCCAGCACCTACGAGCAAATGAATTTCATCAATAAACAGAATG
Source organism: uncultured Bacillus sp. (assembly GCA_964484065.1). Classification (GTDB taxonomy): domain Bacteria; phylum Bacillota; class Bacilli; order Bacillales; family Cytobacillaceae; genus JAEVLT01. The sequence goes on along the minus strand of CAZAEW010000001.1, from coordinate 273,331 downwards.
ACATTTTTTCGCTGCTGAAGTTCTGCAATTAATTGCTTCATTCTTTCTTCAAATTGGCCGCGGATTCCTGTGTTAGCTACAAGTGAAGCAACATCGAGCAAATAGACTTCTTTATTCTGCAATTTAGCAGGGATTTTCCCTTCAGCAATTTTGAGAGCAAGGCCTTCAGCTATTGCTGTTTTCCCGACACCGGGCTCCCCGATTAAAACAGGGTTGTTTTTGTTTCTTCTATTTAAAATCTCAATGACCCTTTTAATTTCTTCTTCTCTGCCTATCACAGGATCAATCAAACCGGATTGGGCTAATTGTGTTAGGTTTCTCCCAAAATGATCAATGAATCCATCATTTTTGCCGGATTTTACAGTTGTTTGTCCATGGTTTGCGATATTTTGTTTCATTTCTGGATTTATGTTAGAAAATAGGTCTTCTAATGGGAAGCTGTTAAAGGCGTTAAGCGGCGTTCCTCCTCCGATTTCGGCTCCAAGAGCTTTCTTTTGATTTTCAAAGCAGTCACGGCAAATGACTAACTCCTGCTGTTTTCCATTTATGTTCAATCTTAGGTGCACATTTGCATGATTTTCTTTACACAATTGACAAAGCATAAATAAAACCTCCTTATAATTTACGCTTCATTTTATGAATACATTCGTTTGGGCCATAATTTGACTTTGACTATATTTGACCTTGTGTTTTTAGTATACTCTGACCTTTTTTGACTTTCAAGTGTTTTCATCAAAAAAATTATTAGCATACAAAATCATTTTACTCGTCATTGTTTGTCCATCTCCTCATATATTGTATAGAGGTGGGGGATATGGTGGGGAAAAATTGGCCTGCAGCTTTTCAAATTGCAGCGGTCTATGTCGGAACTGTCGTAGGGGCAGGCTTTGCGACCGGAAAAGAAATTGTTGAATTCTTTTCGAGATTCGGCTTTTTTGGATTCATCAGCATATTAATGAGCGGCTACCTCCTAATCTTTATGGGTTCAAAATTAATGAGAATGTCGGCAAGGATCGAAGCAAAATCCTATCAGGAATTTAATGAATACCTGTTTGGTAAATGGGCGGGAAAAGGAATCAATGTGTTAATGCTTCTAATGCTTTTGGGGGTCTGCGCAGTCATGCTTGCCGGGTCGGGGGCAATATTTAAAGAGCATTTGGGACTTTCAAAAAACCTTGGGGTTTTTTTAACGATTAGTTTATCTATGGCTGTTATGCTTGTTGGAACGAGAGGGCTTTTTGCTGTTAATACTTTTGTCGTTCCGTTGATGATAACCTTTAGTTTGATGTTAATGAGCATGTCTGTCAGAATGCCGAACTTTATCGTTCAGCTTCTATATGTTCCTCATGCAGATGATGGCTGGAAAGCCGTTGTTGCGCCATTTTCTTATACAGCCTTTAATCTTTTTCTTGCTCAGGCAGTTCTTGTACCGATAGCAACCGAAATAAAAGACGATTGGACGATCAAATGGGGCGGATTACTTGGAGGTGCCTTTTTAACGTTAATCCTCATTGCCAGTCATTTTACACTGATCATGCTTCCGGGATTAGAAAGATATGAAATTCCAATGGCCATTATAATGAAAAATTTAGCATCGGGATTTTACTGGCTTTTTGTGATGGTAATCTATGGTGAAATTTTTACATCTGTTATTGGAAATGTTTTTGGAATCGAACGTCAGCTAAAGCAAATGATGAACATCCCAATGATTGTCTCCTTTAGTCTTATCTTTGGCATTTCCTATTGGATTAGTCTTTTTGATTATGGCAAACTGCTTTCCTACTTATACCCATTGTTTGGAAACGTCAGCCTGCTTTTCATTGTCTTGCTATGGATTAAACCGCTTAAAGACATAAAAAAATAAAAGCATTGTTCGTTCCGAACAAATGCTTTTATTTGTTTGCCTTATCTGAAAGGAAGAATAATAAATAACATAACGTCAAATATTAGATGAGAAACGATGACAAGAGGCATACTTTTTTTCCAATAATAGAGGGCTCCCCATGCTAACCCGGAAAAAAAGGCCGCAAAAACTAAAGTCAACTCATGGGAATAGATATGAACTAATGCATAAAGGGCTGAACCTGTCAAAATACTGACAAAAGGGCTTAAATATTTTAATAAACGCTTTTGAACGAACCCCCGCCAAAATAGTTCTTCTCCCGGTGCAGCGGCTAATACAAGAGCAAGATATTCCCAAAATTCAGAAGGAGCATACCAGTGATACAGTCTCTTGACACTATTTTCTATTGGAAGGTGAAGGAATAAAAATCCTGCATGAGCTGCCCAAAATAGACCATAAAGGATCAGCCCGGAAAAGGTTCCATAAAAAATATATGTAAAAAAAGGCGCTTCGTCATCAACATCCTCTTGAAACATCGTAAAGGTAATTAACAATAGACAGGATGCAGCAAAAATATACCAGAAAATACTTTTATCTGAAAAGCTAAAGAAAAGCAAAACATGGGCTATGATTAATCCGATGATTAATCGAAAATCAACGGTGCGCCATTTCAAAATAATCGCTCCTTTCCTTAAAAAACAAGATATATTGTAACAAAAAAGGGGGAAATATGAAACACGAAGAATGAATTTAAATATGCTTTCTATTCATAAGTTTAAAAAATTTGATAATCCTAGAACTGAAAGGAGGGTAAGAAATGAGTAAATCACAAAGTCAACAAGAACGGGAATGGACAGTAAGAAAGCAGGATCAAAATCCGCATGGGAAAATAAAATCATTAAAACAGCTTTCTAAGGAAACGGGAAAAACAAATCCGTAAAATAAGAAACCCTCATTCCTACAGAAATTAAAAAAATAGAAAATGGCGCCTTATAAAATAGGGCGCTTTTCAAGGACGGACAGACTTTTTAAAAGATGAAAGAGACAAACAGTTCCAAAAATAAAAAGCAGCCGTTTGGCTGCTGGTTTAAATAGCACTTTCTTTTATGATTTTGTAGTTTTTATGATTAACAACGGTACGCTGCTCCAGCTCAAGATCTCGATAGTTTTCCATATAAGTTAAATCAACAATCACTGAATTGTCATTCACTTTTTCAACTATACCTTGAAGTCCGTCTCGGAATTCAATAACATTTCCAACCTCAGCTTTTTTCATAACTCCCACTCCTTTACCTTCCCGCTATACCAACCAAAATAATCCATATAAATAACAGTTTGCACTACTTTTAACATTTCGTAAAGGTATTATTGTTACAATTTCTTTAATTCTTGAAAATCAAATAATGATACCATAAAATAATCTGATAACAATGTATTTTGTAGAATGAATACATTTCAATTGGATTATTTCCAAGGAAATTTCGACAAAAAGTAAAAAATAGGAATATAAAGGAAAAGGAGTGGGCTGGTTTGCAGAATGAAATGATTAATGAAATTTTGGGGAAATTAAAGAGTGGCGAAATAGCTGAATATCTGGTAAAAAAAGATGATTTCTTAGAATTTCGTGAAGTCTTAGTAAAACGGGAAGATTTTAAACATTTTCGGGGGATAGGACAAAGAGGGGGAGATATTATTTTTCAATATCAAAAAATCTCAAGAAGTTAAAATTATTTGGAATGATAACGCTTACACTATTACGAGTAAAAAACAAGACTTAATTATGTCCTTTTTGTGACAGAAATAGGGCGCTTTTAGTAAATTAATTCATCACTTCACAAGGTTTTCGGTTGTAACAATCTGTCGAAGCATGTTATTCTACCTATTGTATTCTTTAACTGTTGCTATATCAGAAAAGTAAATAAATGTCTGCTTTATACATGTTTATTTTTAAAATGAGAAAAATAAACAGAAGTTAACTTTGCAATATTTTGCTTTAGCTATTTCGGATTAAAGCAAGAACTGTAAAAAGTTAAACAAAGCAGCACTTTTAGTACTTTAACACATTATTTTACTGCAAAAAGGAGTTTGGATTATTATGGCAGAAAAGAATTTTAAAGTAATTTCTGAGACAGGAATTCATGCTAGACCCGCTACAATATTGGTGCAAGCAGCTGGTAAATTTCAATCTGATATAAACTTGGAGTATAAAGGCAAAAAGGTCAACTTAAAATCGATTATGGGCGTTATGTCACTGGGAATTGGCCAAGGTGCAGACATTACAATCAGCGCTGCAGGCAGCGATGAGGCAGAAGCATTAAAGAGTTTGGAAGAAGTACTGAAAAAAGAAGGTTTGGCAGAATAATGGAAGTTTTAAAAGGGATTGCTGCCTCAAACGGGATTGCCATTGCAAAGGCATATCGTCTCGTTGAACCTGATCTATCGTTCGAAAAGAATTCCATTAACAATCCAGAAGCTGAAGTGGAACGTTTTCACTCAGCGATGCAAAAGTCTAAATCCGATCTAGAGTTAATCCGCGAGAATGCTGGGAAGAATCTTGGTGCAGATAAAGCAGCCATTTTTGAAGCTCATCTGCTGGTACTAAGCGATCCAGAGTTAATCGCGCCGATCGAAGATAAAATTAACACTGAAAAGGTTAATGCAGAAACTGCTTTGAAGGAAACAGCAGATATGTTCATTTCGATGTTTGAACAAATGGATAATGAGTATATGAAGGAGCGTGCAGCAGATATCCGCGATGTGACGAAACGTGTCCTTTCTCATTTACTGGGTGTTCAAATTCCAAGTCCAAGCATGATTTCCGAAGAAGTAGTTGTTATTGCGGAGGATCTTACTCCTTCGGATACGGCTCAATTAAATCGTCAGTTTGTAAAAGGTTTCGCTACGAATATTGGGGGACGAACATCACACTCGGCCATAATGGCAAGATCGATGGAAATTCCTGCAGTCGTAGGGACAAAAACTGCCACTGAAAAAATTCAACATGGCGATATGGTTATTATTGATGGTTTAAAGGGTGAAGTACATATACACCCTGCCTCAGAACTTATTGAGCAATATCAAAAAGTACAAAAAGAATATGAGCTGCAAAAAGCAGAGTGGGCTAAACTTGTTAATGAGAAAACAGTATCTTTGGATAACCATCACGTCGAATTGGCTGCCAATATTGGGACACCAAATGATTTAAAGGGTGTTCTTGAAAACGGCGGTGAAGGTGTTGGGCTATATAGAACTGAATTTCTTTATATGGGCAGAGATCAGCTGCCAACCGAGGAAGTGCAGTTTGAAGCATATAAAGCTGTACTTGAAGGTATGAATGGAAAACCTGTCGTAGTGCGCACCTTGGATATTGGCGGAGATAAAGAGCTTCCGTATATGAATTTGCCAAAAGAATTAAATCCGTTCCTTGGTTTCCGTGCCATTCGTTTGTGCTTAGAAGAACAAGACATTTTCCGTACACAACTTCGTGCCCTTCTTCGCGCCAGCAGTTATGGTAACCTAAAAATTATGTTTCCAATGATCGCTACTCTTGATGAGTTTCGCTCCGCTAAAGCGATCCTCGAAGAAGAAAAACAAAAGCTGGTTTCCGAAGGTCAAAAAATTGCTGAAAAGATTGAATTAGGAATAATGGTTGAAATACCATCGACGGCTGTACTGGCTGACCAGTTTGCCAAAGAAGTGGATTTCTTTAGTATTGGAACGAATGACCTTATTCAATATACGATGGCGGCTGACCGAATGAATCAGCGCGTATCTTATTTGTATCAGCCTTACAGTCCTTCCATTTTGCGATTAGTAAAAATGGTCATTGATGCTGCACATGCTGAAGGAAAGTGGGCAGGAATGTGCGGTGAAATGGCAGGAGATGAAACAGCCATTCCGCTTCTCCTAGGTCTTGGACTGGACGAATTCTCGATGAGCGCTACCTCTATTTTAAAGGCTCGCTCCCAAATCCGCTCTTTAAGCAAAGCGGATATGGAAAAGCTTGCACAAAAGGTCTTAAATATGCAAACCACTTCTCAAGTAATTGAGGCTGTTAAAGAAGCAACTAAATAATTTGTTTGAAAACCGGCTTGTAATTGAAGGCCGGTTTTTTTTTACCGAAATAATCCACTCCAATGATTTCCTTTTCTAATATTAGGCAATTAAATGAGGGGATAAGTGTGATATTTTCGAGGGAAAATAAAATATCTGATTAGAAAGGTGAGACAAAAATGGCAAAAGTATTGTACATCACAGCACATCCGCATGATGCGTCACAATCTTTTAGTATGGCTTCCGGAAAAGTATTTATCGATTCATATAAAGAAGTAAACCCTAATGATGAAATCGTTCATATTGATTTATATAAAGAAAATATTCCCTACATTGATGCGGATGTTTTTAGCGGTTGGGGCAAACTTCGCAATGGACAGGAATTCACTTCACTGTCAGCTGAAGAACAAGCAAAAGTGGGGCGTTTAAATGAATTGAGCGACCAATTTATTTCTGGAGATAAATATGTCTTTGTGACTCCAATGTGGAATTTTTCTTTTCCTCCCCTGATGAAGGCATATATTGACTCTATCGCGGTAGCGGGAAAAACATTTAAGTATACTGAACAAGGTCCAGTTGGATTATTAACAGATAAAAAGGCGTTGCACATACAGGCGCGCGGAGGGATTTATTCAGAAGGTCCCGCAGCTGATTTTGAAATGGGACATCGTTATTTACAGGCTGTTATTTCGGGGTTTTTTGGCGTACCATCTTTCGAAGGACTGTTCATTGAAGGGCATAATGCGATGCCTGAAAAAGCGGAAGAAATCAAGAAAAATGCTATTGCCCGTGCAAAGGATTTGGCTCACACATTTTAATTCATAGATAGAAAGCGGATTCAGCTGTGAATCCGCTTTATTTTTTTTGAAAAGTACGCATCTAATTATTCTTTTTGTATAATAAAAAAGAAATGGAAAAAGGAGGTCTTACATCATGGAATTAAATTTAGCTGGAAAAACAGCATTAATTGCGGCTTCGAGTCAAGGGCTTGGCTATGGGATTGCCGAACAGCTTGTGAGGGAAGGCGCCAATGTTATGATTTCCGGCCGGGATGAAGAAAAGCTAAAGCAAAAAGTCATTGAACTTCAGGCAGCGGGTCCTGGTAAGGCAGCATATCAAAAAACAGATATTACCGATGCTCAGGAAGTTAAGCGGCTCATTGCAAAAACAGCGGAAGCTTTTGGCGGAATACATATCCTTGTAAATAATGCAGGAGGTCCTCCTGCCGGTTCATTTGAAGAATTGACCGATGAACAGTGGCAGAATGCATTTGAATTAAATTTATTATCATATGTGCGGTTAATTCGTGAAGCACTGCCCTATTTAAAAGAACAAGGCGGTAAAATTCTTAATATTGCTTCCTCTTCAATTAAAGAGCCAATCCCTGGACTCATTTTATCCAATACGTTCCGAACCGGGATTGTCGGTCTTGCTAAAACCTTGGCTTCTGAGCTTGCTCCTTATAACATTTTAATCAATACCATTGCACCGGGAAGAATCGCAACAGACCGGGTAAAACATTTAGACCAAGTTAATGCGGAAAAGCAAGGGGTGGCACGTGAAACTATAGAGGAACAAGTAAAGGGAGAAATTCCTTTAAAACGGTATGGTACCCCGGAAGAGTTTGGAAAGGTTGCGGCATTCCTTGTTTCTGATGCCAATACGTATATGACTGGCAGCGCCTTTTTAGTGGATGGCGGGATGGTAAAATCGCTTTAAGTTTTGCTTATGTTTTAAAGATCAGATCGGGGCAGCTCTCTCGATCTTTTTTGCATCATAACTTTGAAAAAAAGATCAAGCAGCGAAAGGAATGATTCATTTGTTAACCACAGATAATACAGTAATTGGCTTTATCGGAACAGGTGTTATGGGGAAAAGTATGGCCGCGCATCTTCTTAATGCAGGCTATCCTGTGATTGTTTACACACGGACAAAAGGGAAAGCGGCAGATTTGATCGCAATGGGAGCACAGTGGACAGAAACCGTAAAAGAAATGGCTGAGAAAGCCAATGTTATTTTTACTATGGTTGGCTATCCTCATGATGTTGAAGAAGTCTATTTTGGTGAAAATGGACTTATCGAAAATGGAAAAAAAGGCAGTTATTTTATTGATATGACAACTTCATCGCCATCACTTGCGGTTAAAATTTACGAAGAAGCGAAAAGACATGGAATCTCTGCTTTGGATGCTCCGGTCTCAGGCGGGGACATTGGTGCACGGGAAGCGAAGCTCTCGATAATGGCTGGGGGAGATAAGGAAGCATTTGATGAAGTTCTTCCTTTGTTGAAAAAGTTAGGAACTAATATTGTTTATCAAGGAATATCCGGGTCCGGGCAGCATGCAAAAATGTCTAACCAAATTGTTATTGCTTCGACGATGATTGGCGTAACAGAAGCTATTATTTATGCGGAAAAAGCAGGCCTGGATCCTGATAAGGTATTGAAAAGCATTTCTACAGGAGCTGCCGGAAGCTGGTCGCTAAGCAATCTTGTGCCGCGAATGCTGCAAGGGGATTTCAAACCAGGATTTTATATAAAGCATTTTATTAAGGATATGAATATTGCCCTGGAAGAAGCCGGAAAAATGGAAATGGATGCTCCGGGATTAGCTTTGGCTGAATCCATATATAGCGATTTGGCCGAAAAGGGAGAGGAAAATAGCGGTACACAAGCCATTTATAAACACTGGAAAAATTAACGTGGGATCAAGCAGCAGACCTGGCTTTTTGTAAGTAAAGTATAAAAGTTTGGACTTTGAGAATTGTCTAGCTTCACAAGAATAAGCTACGGAAGCGAAGCATCGAACGAAGAAAAAGCGTTAGCTTTTTCGAGGAGCGCCTAGCCCCTCAGGGTCAAATAACCTTCGGCAAAAAAAGTCAAAGGGCGGACTTTTTTGCCGAAGAACATTTGCCCATCGGGGCTGAGCACTTAGGGATGCTATTATGAATATGCATCGCAAGAACAAGCTGTGCTTGTTCTGAAGGCGCTTGCGCTTTTCTTTTTGCCGTGCATATTTTCTTCTTATTTCTTAAAACTAACTATGAAGGAAAAGAAAAAAGGAGGAATAGGCATGGCAAAAAGGACGAAAAAAAATGATCCTCAGCAAAAGAATAAAAAAGGATTTGACTCAGCCGTTTTAAATGCTGAATTTGCTCATGAAATGGGATCGGCAGCAACAAACAAAATCCATAAAGATAAAGCCAGAAAAGAAAAAGCCCCTAAAAATAATGGAGAATATAAAGGACAATAATTGAAAAGGAAAGGACGGCTTGTGGCCATCCTTTCCTTTTTGTCAGATCCATTTCTTTATGTAGTTCTCGATTCTATTCAGACCCTCTTCAAGTGTTTTCATTGAAGCTGCATAGGAAAGCCGGAAATAGCCTTCTCCATATTTTGAAAATGCGCTTCCGGGAACAACGGCTACTTTCTCCTCTTGAACCATCTCAAGTGCAAACTCAAAACTATTTAAAGGAACAGTTTCAGGGATTTTAACAAAAAAGTAAAAGGCTCCGTCAGGTTTAACAATATCAAGTCCCATTGATTGGAGGCGTGCAGTAACATATTCGCGTCTTTTATTATATTCTTCTTTCATCGGTACGGCATCATCTATTCCGGCAGTTAAAGCTTCAATCGCCGCTTTTTGGGCAATCGAATTGGCACAGGACACGTTATATTGATGAACCTTTAAAATTTGTTTGCTAAGATACTCAGGTGCAAATAAGAAGCCGATTCTCCAGCCTGTCATCGCGTGACTTTTTGACAGCCCGTTAATGACAATTGTTTTTTCCTTCAGAAAATTAGCTATGGATTTATGGACACCGTCATAAACAAGCTCACTGTAAATTTCGTCGGCAAGGATAAAAAGATCGCGGTCCTTCACCAGATTTGCAATATCTTTAAGTTCATTTTCTGTTAAACTGACCCCGGTTGGATTTGACGGGTATGGCAGCACAAGGCAACGAGTTTTCTCAGTCAGATATGGATTGATTTTTTCAGCTGTTAACCGGAATTGATTGTCCCGAATGTCGGCATAGACAGGAACCGCGCCGCACATATGAATCACCGGTTCATACCCCGGATAAACAGGTCCCGGTAAAATCACTTCATCACCCTTTGTTAATATCGTCCGGAAGGCAATGTCAATTGCCTCACTGGCACCGGTTGTTACAATGATCTCATTTTCAGGATTATAGCTTAGCCCATACTTTTTTTGGGCAAATTCACATGCCGCTTCCCTTAATTCAAGATAACCGGCGTTGTGGGTATAGCTTGTATAATTTTCCTCAATTGCTTGAATCGCTGCCTTTTTGACATGATCAGGCGTTGGAAAATCAGGCTGGCCAATTGTTAACGAAATCATCCCTTCTGTGCCTGAAACCATGTTAAAAAATTTCCGGATTCCGGATATCTCAAGGTCTTTGACTCTTTGATTAATAAATTGTTCCACTTGTTAATCTTCCTTCCATCCCATTTTCTAATGGACCATCATTTAAAATCATTTTAGAGCTGTTTTCGTAAAGATTGTTGTTTTTTATACAAAATTAATTTTTTAAAGATTTAACTTAAGGCTCCCATTCGGACAGGAACTCAGTTAATATCATACTAGCTGTCTGAATATGCTCTTGATTCGGACAGAAACCCAGTGAAAATCAAACTAGCTGTCCGAATATGCCTTTGATTCGGACAGAAACCCAGTGAAAATCAAACTAGCTGTCCGAATATACCCTTCATTCGGACAAGAACCCAGTTAAAATCAAACTAGCTGTCTGAATATGCTCTTGATTCGGACAGGAACCCAGTGAAAATCAAACTAGCTGTTCGAATATACCCTTCATTCGGACAGGAACCCAGTGAAAATCAAACTAGTTGTCCGAATATACCCTTGATTCGGACAGGAACCCAGTTAAAATCAAACTAGCTGTCCGAATATACCCTTGATTCGGACAGGAATCCAGTTAAAATCAAACTAGCTGTCCGAATATACCCTTGATTCGAACAGGAATCCAGTTAAAATCAGACAAGCTGTCCGAATATGCTCTTGATTCGGACAGAAACTCAGTTGAAATCATAACGGCTGTCCGAATATACCCTTGATTCGGACAGGAACCCGGTTAAAATCATACAAGCTGTCCAATTATGCCCTAGGGATCACAATTTGATGTCATGAGGTAAAAAGTATACGAAAAGAGCCTAGTAAGAAGAATCCAGTCTTTATCCCGCATTATCGGGCAGGAAAACCCCCACTGATGGAAGTTTCACTTTATTCTACCATTTTTCTAAGACTATTAAAAAGTTTCTTAAAAGCAGAATTCAGCTAATAAATAAAAAACGATCTGGACGGGAACCAGATCGTTTCAATGGGGAATGAGTAATTTAATTTTTGGTTGGAAACCCTTTGAGTTTGTTCAAAGAGTAACAAATGTTTTCATTAATAGCCGTAATCCCAGTCAATTTCATCTTCATACCAGAAGATAGGGGAAACTGTACCAAAATCAATCACTTTATTCTCAATTTTGCAGTTGCAATGCTGGCAGCCGCACTGCTTTTTGATTTCATCGAAAACATCATAATCGATGTCCTCAAGAAATGTTACCGTTTGATCTTGAAAAAGAATCGCCGTTCCTTTCATGATAACGCACCTCTTATAAAATATTTATCGTGACCTCTTCTTTGACTGTATTTTAATCCATAATTTTATCTCCGTCTATAACTGTGTGATAAAGTTCACAAAACGATCAATAAATTTTTAAAATGTTCAAAAAAAGCCGGAAAATTCACCGGCTTTTTGATTTTGATACTAATTAGTAGCGCTCGCCTAACTTTTTAAAAATGGGTTTTTGATAGGTGCGGTGGCTCCGTTTCTGCAGATTTGTCTCATGATGTTCAGTAATTCCGGTATAGGATTGTAAAATAGCTTTAGCAATATTTAATGACAGCGCAGCCTTTGGATTGCGGACATTACAATCTAATTTACCTAAATGGGGAAGATCATGAAAGTCTTTTTTTGTAGGAGGAATATGGAATGTATACCTGCCGCATTGAACTAGAACATCGGATTGCTGTTTACTGTTTTTGGGATTTTCGGAAAAGTGCAGACCGACCTTTTTTGCCTTTCCTTCATCAATTAATTTTATCAATGCTTCATGTTTTAATTTATACAAAAAGCCGGGGTTTGTAGCTGTTTTTGCATGGCGGTTAACGATAAAGATAGCTTGAGAGAGGCTTTCAACCGTTAGGTTATCTTGCGCCAGAGGAAGTTTTCGATCACTATTCAAAATAGGTTCTCCTTTCAATTCTCGTTCCAAAGGAATTCTCTCAGTTTCATCATTTATTATACCTTCTTTTCATAAAAATAGAAATATTGGTATGAAGCAATAATATTTTTAAATACGATCACCTGAGAAATTAGAGGCAGAATGCAGTGTGTAGATCGTTAATTCCGGTCTTGCAAGAAAGCGAAAAGGAAGACGGGTTGTTCCCAGACCTCTATTAACATATAGATTTAACCTATCTCCAATTAAATATTGTCCTTCCTGATATTTTCTGGCAAATGGGGGAATGATCAAAGGGCCGATGAAAGGAATTTTAACTTGTCCTCCATGACTATGACCGCTCACCTGCCAGTGGATCGGATATTGAGAAGCCTGATCAGCTAAATCAGGAGCGTGAGATAACAAAATTTTAAACTGACCTTCTGAAAGATGATTTTGTGCCAAAACGAAATCTGGGCGTCCAAGCATTGCGTCATCGATACCGATTAAAACAATCCTGCTGCCATCTGCTGAAACAATCTGAGCGGAGCTGTTCCGTAGCAGCGTAAATTTTCCTTCCTCCATTATCTGCTTGTATAAATTTGTGCCATATCCTCCATGATCATGATTTCCATAAATGGAGTATTTTCCAAGAGGCGCATGGATTTCTCGAAGAAGGGGGATGATTTTCTCCGGTTCCTTATAGGTTTGGGGGTCGTCCATTAAATCACCTGTAAATAGAACAATGTCTGGATGCAAATCATTAATTTTAGCCACCATCTTTGTTAATTGACCCAGGTTATAGTGAAAGCCCAAGTGTGTATCACTGAATTGGACAATCCTGATTCCATTAAAGCTTTTGGGAATAAGGGGGTGGTCCATTCTGACAGGCTGAACATCTACAAGTGCAGGCTCAATGTTATGAGCGTAAACATAACCTCCTGAGCCTAATCCCAAAATGGCAAGCAATGTTCCAAAAGTCGTCTTTAAAAAAACTCTTCTAGTCAGTTTTTTTTTCATATCAATACCAACCATTCTCCATCCTTTATTCCGCTAAGTACAAAAAAATAGAGGTGGAATTTAGTATAACATTTTCTATCAGGTCCTGATAGTTACATATTCCACCGCCATAGAATTCATTCATCTTTTCAACGGGACATCAAAAACGATTTCGCTGCATGTGTATGGTATAATGGGGAAAATCGCCTTCAGGAGGTACATAAATGGATGCATTGGATATCCTAACGGATCTTGAAAATGTCATTCCTTTTTTTCAACCAATTTTTAGTGCTGATGAACATCGGGTAATTGGTTATGAGGTGTTAGGAAGATATCTCTCTGATGGTCAGCCAATCAGTTTAGGACCTTTCTTTCAAGATGACCAAATCCCTGATGAATATAAATTTGAAGTGGACCAAATGCTTCTTGGGAAGGCCCTTGAAAAGGCTCTGAATTTGGAAGATGATGTCAGTTTGTTTTTTAATCGAACCGCGGATTTATTAATGTATGAACATGGGGAACCATTTTTAAATGAACTTCTGGCATTTGAAAAAAAGGGATTGTTTATGGGACGGATCGTCCTTGAAATATCGGAGCAAAGTTATAACGGCGACTTAGACCAATTAGATCACTTATTACAATATTATCGTACATATGGCATTAAAATAGCGATTGCTAAGATTGAAAGCGACAGTAATTATTTTGATCGGATTGGCGAACTGGAACCGGATATCATCAAAATCAATTTACAGACACTGAAAACGGCTTCAGCTGGGTCTGCTTTTCATGATGTATTATTTTCGTTATCCATGCTGGCAAGAAAAATTGGGGCCGAGCTTTTATTCGAAAATATCGAAATGGAACATCAGTTACAATTTGCCTGGAGAAATGGCGGCAGGTATTATCAAGGATTTTACTTGAGCAAACCATCCGGAGATTTTATCACGGTGGATTTGTTGAAAAATCGTTTAAAAGAAAAATTCCATGATTTTATCTCATTTGAAAAGAGAAAACTTGAATCGATCTATACAACTGCTGAACAACTGCAAGCAAAAGTGCAGGAAATTGTGGCTAAAAGCAAAAAAAACTATCAAGATTTATTTCAGCTTTTAATAAAAGAAATGGATCATACTGCTTTTCGAATGTATGTCTGTGACGAAGATGGTTTTCAACGGTCACCGAATATCTTTAAAGGGAAAGACGGCTGGAGTATCCAGCAGGAGTACATCAATAAAAATTGGAGCTGGCGCCCGTATTTTTTAGAAAATATTATTAAGATGCGCAATGAGCGAAAGGGTATTTTGTCCGATTTATACAGCGATATTGAGACGGGTGAAACGATTCGAACTTTTTCATATCCCGTCAATACGAATGAATTTTTATTTATTGACATATCCCATCTTTACTTATTTGAGCATCTGGAGTTAATGTAAATTTTTCAATGATGAGCAATTCGTATAAATCATTTTGCAGAGTGGAATTTTAATAAAAACACCTACTCAAGGAGAATGCTTATGAATATGTTCATCAATGTTATTTCCATTTTAATTATTGCTATCCTTGCGGTTTCACTCATTTCAACCTGGTATGTGGCAAGACAGCAAAAAGTAGTCGAAGGAGACATTGATACAAAATTGGCCAAGCCGATTCAGGAACATGTCTACTTAAAAAATCCCATCTTTTTTTCCTATGGCCTCTTTTTTGCTTTGCTGCTTTTTATTGTCTTATTTATCTCGATTACTTTTTTTCGATAATCCGCTTAAGTTTTTTTACAAGCTGCTATCCGTGAAAGACGGCAGCTTTTTCATACTTTATCAGGAAAAATTTAAAACATCTAAAAAAAAATTGCATTTTTACTTGGACAAATAGGTGGTAGTGTCTTATTCTGTTAATATTGGCATGTATGGAATTATATCTGGAAAATTATGAAAGTGTTCAGATTGGATAGAAACATGCCAAATGTGAAACATAACAGTAAGTGTTGGTTTCTGTTTGAAAGGAGAGGAAGCGTATGTCACAGCTTCAAGGAATAATTACACGGTTGAAAAACCTTCAGGAGCAGGCGGGCGGAGGTGAACCGGCTCAACGCTATTTTGAGGTTAATGGTGAGAAAAAATGTCAAGTAACGTTTCATCCAAAAACTGAAACGTTTGAACTAGAGGTTTACAATGAAAAGGAAAAACCAAAACGATATCAATTTGATAACATTGATATGATTACAATTGAAATTTTTGATTTAATTCAGTAAAGGATCCAGTCAATCTGGTTCCTTCTTTATTTTCCTCTGTATTCTGTTTACAAATAAAACGTAAACTAACATTGAGGTGATTGTTTGATGCCGATTGTCAGATGCCCGAATTGCCGGGAAGAGTTTGAGATGACCGAAGTTCTAACTGCCCAGTCAAATCAAAATGTCATTTTTCAATGTCCGAGCTGTAAAATAAAAATCAAAAATATTGAAACGAGTAAGGGATAGCGCTTTCATCAGGACATAAACCAAAGTGCTGTGTTAGAATAAAGAGGAAAAACATTCATTGAGGAGTTTTCGGTGATGATTAGTCTTCATAGTGGGGAATTTTTAGAAATTAGTATTCGTGATTTAATGGTGCCGTCTGAACGGGTGGCACATGTCCAGATTGGAAATAATGTCCAACATGCCTTACTGGTATTGACGAAAAGCGGCTACACGGCAATACCTGTGCTGGATCCTAATTATAAGCTTCATGGCCTTATCAGTATGCCGATTATTATGGATTCCATATTGGGAATCGAGCGGATTGAGTTCGAGAAACTGGAAGAAAAAAAAGTAGAAGAGGTTATGAATAAAACTGTTCCTCGAGTCAAAATAAATGGTTCGATGAATACTTGCCTTGAGATGCTTGTAAACCATCCGTTTCTTTGCGTGGAAACGGATGATGGCATTTTTGAAGGAATACTGCCAAGAAGCACCGTATTAAATCAATTGAACAAACACATAAAAAAATTGAACAAAAGTACAAATGAAACCTAATAGCTCCCATTTATGGGGGCTGTATTTATATCAAGCAAGAGGTGATGAAATGACAGATCAATACATAACACAAACTGATAAGAGTACGGGGCAGAAACAAACGAATCGTCCTCTTGTGCTCGCATCCGTCATGCTTGCCATGTTTATGGGGGCAGTAGAGGCAACAATCGTTTCAACCGCCATGCCGGCCATCGCAGCGGATTTAGGCGGCTTCAGCCTCTATAGCTGGGTATTTTCTGCTTATTTATTAATGAATTCAGTGACGGTCCTAATCTATGGAAAACTGTCTGATTTATTTGGCAGGAAGCCGATTTTGTTTTTTGGAATTACGATGTTTTTAATAGGATCCATCCTTTGCGGTTTTGCTGGCACTATGCAGATGCTGGTTATTTTCCGGCTGATTCAAGGTTTTGGTGCTGGAGCCGTGATGCCGATTGCGACAACCATTGTGGGTGATATTTATACGAAGGAAGAAAGGGCTAAGATTCAAGGCTATTTATCGAGTGTCTGGGGAATATCAGCCATTTTAGGCCCGGCAATTGGCGGCTTGCTTGTCCAATATGTGAGCTGGCATTTTGTTTTTTGGCTAAATATTCCGCTTGGGGTCTTGTCTATTTTGGGATTACTGTTTTTTCTTCACGAAAATGTTGAAAGAAAAGCCCATCAGATTGATTACCTTGGGGTTTTATTCTTAATGGTCAGTGTATCCTCTTTAATGATTGTGCTGGTGGAAGGAGGCACCCGCTGGCCGTGGCTTTCGCTTCAATCATTATGTTTTTATACAGTCATTATTATTGCCTTTTTGTTATTTTACTTTCGGGAAAAGCGGGCGTCAGAGCCTGTCATGCCCTTTGGTATTTGGAAGGAACGCTCGATTCTTGTTGCCAATGTAACCTCTTTGACAACCGGAATTATGCTTATTGGAATTTCTAGTTTTTTGCCAACGTTTGTGCAGGGAGTAATGAATCAGCCTCCAATCATTGCCGGGTTTACCTTAACCACTATGTCGATCGGCTGGCCGATTGCATCAACTGTGGCAGGAAGGATGCTTGTTAAGATTGGCTACCGTGTTACGTCGATTATAGGAGGCGTATCATTGGTACTCGGCAGCGTTGTATTTGTTACAATGACTGCTGATAGCGGTCCTTTTTGGGCAGCAGCCGGCTCTTTCTTGTTTGGGGTAGGAATGGGATTAACCTCAACTGCCTTTATTGTCTCCATTCAAAGTACAGTCAGCTGGCAGCAAAGAGGAATCGCCACAGCTGCCAATATGTTTATGCGTAATTTAGGTAATACAATCGGTGCAGCATTATTAGGAGGTATTCTTAACAGCCAATTAAACCGGTATTTTATGCAAAGCTCTGCTCACATCGGCAGAAGATTTTCGGTTGAATCCGTCAACGCTCTTTTAAAAGGAAACGAGCGCAGCAAGCTTCCTCAAACGACTATTCATATTTTGCAGGATGGTTTGACCATCGCCTTGCATATTGATTATTTTGTTGTCCTGGTATTTGGAGTTGCAAGTTTAATCTTTTTATTATTTATTCCCAAAAATGACTGATAAAAACATAAATTTGCTTTAAAGGGCTGAAGATGTTAAATGACATCAGCTCTCTTTTTACCTATAATATAAGAAAAACTTATAAAGAGGGATGACATTGTCCTCATTGTCAGAATTTCAATTATTATCCGTTCTCGCACAAGAAATGAATATGAGAAAAGCGGCAGAAAGATTGTTTGTTTCTCAGCCTGCTCTTTCTCAGCGTCTGCAAACAATCGAAAAAGAGTGGGGAACAAAGTTATTTATCCGCTCTCAAAAGGGACTGTCGTTAACTTCAGCAGGTGAACATGTCATTTCATTTGTTAATGATGTCCTAAATAAGCAGGAAAAAGTAAGGGAAACCATCCAATCACTTCAAGCAGAGGTTTCCGGAACGTTAAAAATAGCAGTAGCGTCAATCGTGGGACAGAATTGGCTGCCAAAGGTCTTAAAAAGATATATCGAAAAATATCCGCAAGTAAAGATTTCGCTTATCACCGGGTGGAGCAGCGAAATCTTAAGATGTTTATATGATGACCAGGTTCATATTGGAATCATTCGGGGCGCTCCTGACTGGAAAGGCGTGAAAATTCACTTATTTAAAGATATTTTGTATTTAGTTGATAAAGAAATTTCCCACCCGGATCAGCTGTTGGAAACAGACCGTCCGTTTATCCAATTTAAAAGTGATTCTAATTATTATCAAGAAATTCAGGAGTGGTGGATGCGCATGTTTAAAACCGCTCCGAAACGAACTGTGGTTGTCGACCAAATTGAGACATGCAAACAAATGACGTTTAATGGGATCGGTTATTCGATTTTGCCGTCTATTACCTTAAGCTCTACAGATAAGGATATTCTTAAAGTTACTCTTCACGATGAAAATAATGAGCCATTATATAGGGATACATGGCTGTTAGGATATGACTCTTCTTTCCAGTTAAAACAAGTTAAGGCTTTTGTCGAAGTGGTACAAGAACATATTGCAGAAAATCACTGATCGCTTTT
Organism: uncultured Bacillus sp.; assembly: GCA_964484065.1. Taxonomy (GTDB): domain Bacteria; phylum Bacillota; class Bacilli; order Bacillales; family Cytobacillaceae; genus JAEVLT01. Next base: position 254,627 of record CAZAEW010000001.1, on the reverse strand, counting down.
TCTTGTTTTCATTTCTTTTGTCTGCTAAAGTAATTTCTAGCAAATACATAATAGGGGGACCATAAAATGGATGCATATGAAATTATTTCATTTATTGCCAATAGCAAAAAATCAACTCCAGTAAAAGTCTATGTCAAGGGAGATTTAGAGGGAATTGATTTTGGCTGCGGATCAAAAGTATTTATCAATGGGACAACAGGGGTTGTTTTCGGTGAATGGGCTGAGATCAATGCCGCATTGGAATCCAATCAGGCAAAAATTGAAGATTATGTTGTTGAAAACGACCGCCGCAATTCTGCGATTCCGTTATTAAATACCAAAAATATTAAAGCTCGGATTGAGCCGGGTGCGATTATTCGCGATCAAGTTGAAATTGGTGATAATGCCGTTATTATGATGGGAGCTGTCATTAATATTGGCGCAGTTATCGGGGAAGGCACGATGATTGACATGGGTGCAATCTTAGGTGGGCGCGCAACAGTGGGCAAAAACTGCCATATCGGAGCCGGAACCGTTTTAGCAGGTGTGATTGAACCGCCGTCTGCTAAACCTGTTGTGGTTGAAGACGATGTACTGATTGGAGCAAATGCAGTAGTTCTTGAAGGTGTTACAATTGGCAAGGGAGCCATTGTAGCCGCAGGTGCGGTTGTCATCGATGATGTACCTCCTTATACTGTTGTTGGCGGAACGCCTGCAAGAAAACTAAAGGACATTGATGAGAAGACAAAATCCAAAACAGAAATTTTAGACGAGCTTCGTAAATTATAAAGAAAACTCGCCGATTGGCAAGCCCTTAAGGGCGAAGACAGAGGCGTAGTTGCGCTTTCCGGGCTCGTAGAGCGCCACTTCTTGTGGCACTAGCCTGACTAGGACATCCTGTCCATCGTGCGCAGGAAGAAAGTATAGACTTTGAAAAAGTTTATACTTTCTTACCAGCTAAATACAAGAAAAGCGTGGAGGCCGCCTCCACGCTTTTCTTAAAGGACGTGACTTAATTGAACCCATTTATAAAAATCCGCCGTGAACTTCACCAAATTCCGGAACTTGGCTTTCAGGAAATAAAAACACAAGCCTATTTACTGAAATATCTTAACACCTTACCGCAAGAGCGATTAACGATAAAAAAATGGAAAACGGGGTTGTTTGTAAAAGTTCATGGAAGAAATCCGAAAAAAATAATTGGTTATCGGACCGATATTGACGGTTTGCCGATTGAGGAAGAAACCGGGTTGTCCTTTTCTTCTCAACATTCCGGACAGATGCATGCATGCGGTCATGATCTACATATGAGCATCGCCCTCGGAGTCCTCAGTTATTTTATTGACAATCAAATTGAGGATGATCTTTTATTCATATTCCAGCCGGCAGAAGAAGGTCCTGGCGGGGCGGAGCCGATGCTTGGCTCAGAGATCATGCAGGAATGGAAACCGGATATGATAATTGCTCTTCACATTGCTCCGGAGTATCCGGTTGGTTCAATTGCCATAAAAGAAGGGCTGTTATTTGCCAACACTTCAGAGTTATTTATTGATTTAAAAGGAAAAGGCGGCCATGCTGCCTATCCTCATCAAACCAATGATATGGTGATTGCGGCCTGCGCGTTAGTTAATCAATTGCAAACCATTATTTCTCGAAATGTCGACCCATTAGACAGCGCGGTGATTACGATTGGTAAAATAACGGGCGGAACTGTCCAAAATATCATTGCGGAAAAAGCGAGGCTGGAGGGAACAATCCGAACCTTGTCACCAGAATCAATGGAGAAAGTGAAAAGCCGTATCAAGAATATCGTTTCAGGTATTGAAACCGGATTTGAATGTCAAGCAGTGATCGATTTTGGGGCGAATTATTATGAAGTGAATAATCACAGCGGTTTAACACAGGAATTTATGACGTTTTCCCGCAGTGAGACAAATGCGCACGTTATTGAATGTAAGGAAGCGATGACTGGCGAAGACTTTGGCTATATGCTTAAGGAAATTCCGGGATTTATGTTTTGGCTGGGAGTTCAATCACCGTTTGGACTTCACCACTCAAAAATCAATCCGAATGAAGAAGCGATTGGATTTGCGATTGAGACAATCACTAAATATCTATGTTATAAAGGAAATCAATCAGTTTAGTCTTAAAGAAATGCTGGTAATCAGATTGTTTTTGGCAGCAGCAGGAAATTATTTTCCCTCAGAATGTGTTTATAACAGGACATAAAGGGCAAACTTATTGGTGGATAAATTAGGTCTTTGATTATAATTAATTTTTATTTATATTAATTATAATATAATATTGACTAAAAAGTGCGATTACTCTATAATGAAAACAGTCAATAAGTTAACAAGTGAGAATCTCCACTTTTAGATGAATCTCATTAAATAATCAATTTTGGAGGGATTAATAATGCCAGAACGCATGGTAGGTAAGCAAGCACCACGTTTTGAAATGGATGCTGTTTTGCCAAACAAAGAATTTGGAAAAGTAAGTCTTGAAGAAAATATGAAGAATGATAAATGGACTGTCTTATTCTTTTATCCAATGGATTTCACTTTTGTATGTCCAACTGAAATTACGGCCATTTCTGACCGTTATGATGAATTTGAAGATCTTGATGCAGTCGTTATTGGCGCTTCAACTGATACAATTCATACCCATCTTGCTTGGATTAAAACAGACCGTAAAGAAAATGGCCTTGGAGATCTAAAATATTCATTAGCAGCCGATACAAACCATACTGTAACCCGTGATTATGGCGTTTTGATCGAGGAAGACGGTATCGCACTTCGCGGCTTATTTATCATCAATCCGGAAGGCGAATTAATGTACCAAGTGGTTCACCACAATAATATCGGCCGTGATGTAGATGAAACATTGCGTGTCCTTCAAGCTTTGCAAACTGGCGGACTTTGCCCTGCAAACTGGAAACCAGGACAAGCAACTCTTAATGTTTAATATTCATAAAAAAAGACCTAACCCTTCTAAAAGCGTTAGGTCTTTTTGCTAAAAGGAGATAATGGAGGTCTAAAAAGATGAAGTTGAGAGATTTGATGCCTGAGCTTACCGGTGCAACAGAATGGATAAACGGGGAGCGGACAAGAGATGAATTAATTGGAGAAAAACCAACATTAATTCACTTCTGGTCGATCAGCTGTCATTTATGTAAAGAAGCCATGCCGCTTGTAAATCAATTTCGTGATCAATTTCAGGGCAGGTTAAATGTTGTTGCCGTTCATATGCCTAGATCAGAAAATGATCTGGATATCGAAGAAATTAAAAAGGCAGCGGCAGAACATGGGATTACACAGCCTATTTTTGTCGATAGCGAACATAAATTAACAGAAGCATTTGAAAATCAATATGTGCCTGCTTACTATGTTTTTGACCGAGAAGGCAGGCTCCGCCACTTTCAGGCAGGAGGCAGCGGCATGAAAATGCTTGAAAAAAGAGTAAACAGGGTTTTAGAAGAAACCTAAAAAAGCTGGGATAAGCTAGTAAAAGCCACTCATCAAATAGATGAGTGGCTTTTTTTAAAATAATTAGACTTCCATAATGATCGGTAAAATCATTGGACGGCGTTTGGTTTTTTCATAAAGGAATGGAGCAAGCGTATCAGTAATTTCATTTTTAATTTCCGACCATTGGCTTGTTTTCCGTTCCATCACTTTTTGTAAATGCTTGGTGATCAGACTTTGAGCATCATTGATTAAATCTCCGGATTCTCTCATGTAAACAAATCCCCGCGAAATTAAATCCGGCCCTGCGGCTATCTTAAATTCTTTCATATTTATGCTGACGACAACAATGACGAGTCCTTCTTCAGACAGAATTCTTCTGTCACGCAGCACAATATTTCCGATATCGCCGACGCCGCTTCCATCAATATAAATCGACCCGGATTGAATTTTTCCTGCTACTTGGGCTGTATCGCTCGACAATGCCAAGACTTCACCGTTATCCATAATAAAACAGTTTTCCTCTTTTACACCGCAATCAACAGCAAGCTTAGCATGCATTCTTTGCATCCGGTATTCCCCGTGAATCGGCATAAAAAACTTTGGTCTTATTAAGCGGAGCATCAATTTTTGTTCTTCCTGTCCGCCGTGTCCCGAAGTATGGATGTTGCTTAATTTTCCATGAATTACTTCCGCACCGGCACGGAACAGCATATTAATCGTTCTGCTGACACTGATTGTATTTCCCGGGATAGGTGAAGAGGAAAAGACAACAGTGTCGCCAGGGATAATTTGGATTTGTCTGTGAGTTCCATTCGCAATCCTCGATAAAGCAGCCATAGGCTCACCTTGACTGCCTGTACAAAGAATGGTCACTTTATTAGCCGGAAGGCGATTTATTTGTTGAGCATCAATGAATGTATCCTTCGGCGCATTAATATAGCCAAGGTCAAGACCGATATTAATGGCAGCCTCCATGCTTCTGCCAAACACTGCGATTTTTCTTCCGTTGGAAACAGCAGCAGCAGTAACTTGCTGAAGTCTGTGAATATTCGATGCGAAAGTAGCAAATATTACCCGTCCCTCTACTTTCCTGAATATGTCTTCAATGCTTTCTCCAACGCGCCGCTCTGACATCGTAAACTCCGGTATTTCACTATTAGTGCTGTCTGAGAGCAAGCATAGAACACCCTCTTTACCGATTTCAGCCATTTTTGTTAGGTTGGCGGGATCGCCTACGGGAGTGAAATCAAATTTGAAATCGCCTGTATGGACAATTTGACCAGGAGGAGTTTTAACAACAATTCCATAGGAATCCGGGATACTGTGCGTTGTCCGGAAAAAAGTAACGGAGGTTTTGCGGAATTTTATAATATCGTCTTCGTGAATTTCGATTAATTTTGCATTCCTTAGTAACCCGTGTTCTTCAAGCTTATTTTTAATTAACCCAAGCGCCAGTTTTCCTCCGTAGATCGGGATATTAACTTCCCTTAACAGATAGGGAATGCCGCCAATATGGTCCTCGTGGCCATGTGTGACAAACAGCCCTTTAATTTTATCTTGATTTTTAATTAAATACGTATAATCCGGGATGACGTAATCGATACCTAAAAGTTCATCTTCTGGGAACTTAATTCCGGCATCGATTAAGATGATTTCATCCTGGAATTGTACTGCGTAAGTGTTTTTGCCGATTTCACCGAGTCCTCCCAAGGCAAAAACTGCAGTTTGATCATTTTTCACAAATTTCATAAATTATTCAATCTCCAATACTTTAAAATGTTCACTTTGCTTTTCGTATTCTAAGAATGCTCCTTGTACAGCTTGTATATATTCAACATTAAAGTGCCGATCGGCAATTTTTTTCCGAACATCTCTTTCTGATTCTCCCTCAATAAAAAGAGTTTTCGTGTTTTCTCTTACCGGTACTTCATTTAGACTTTCTTGATAATAAACTTTGAATAACATCATAAATCGCTCCTAACTCCACAATACTTATTCTATTATATAAAAATTTACATCTTTTTCATATCATCTCATATCAAGCCCCCTTACTACAAAATTTAGAAAGGGGTACAAGAAAAAAATGCAAAAAAGGATCATATTAATTCAATTTACAATAAGGAAGGAGCCCTTCGCAACTTTGAAGGGCTCAAAAGTTTTAGGCAATTGATTTTTTACGCAGTAAATCTTTCCACTGTTTTAAGAGCTTTTTTCTCAGCTTCTTCAACATAGTGGATCATCTCCTCACTTCTTATTTTAAACGATCCTTGTCCAATGTAAAGAAGCCAGGTGCAATAACCTGAATTTTTTTTAAAGAATAACAGCTTCTTTTTACTATTATTATATGATGAATGAGCGGATTATTTCATGGATAAAGCTGGAATTCACTAAATCTTAATCAAATTGACAAATTTTTTTGCAGGGCTTAGTGTTTTAATAATATACATCAAAGGGGGAATATTTAAACAATGAGTAAGTTATACAGCGCGTTAATCTTATTAAGTTTAATTTGGGGAACATCATTTTTGTTTATGAAAATTCTCCTCTTTGAGCTTGATCCTGCAGCAATTGTATTCGGCCGCTGTTTATTCGGAACAATTATGCTGTTTATCGTTCTTCTTTTTAGTAAAGAAAAAATCCACCTAAAAAACCTGCCGTGGTTCAAATTGTTTTTTGTTGCACTTTTTAATAATGCCCTTCCTTGGCTGTTCATATGCTCAAGTGAAACAAAAATTACTACAGGCCTTGCTTCAGGAATCAATGCGACTACACCTGTCTGGACGTTAATTATCGGCTTTCTCTTTTTTTCAGCACCTTTAAAGAAAAATCAATGGGCCGGTATTATCATCGGTTTTATTGGCATTTTTGTTTTATCAGGAATAAAATTAACGGATTTCTTCTCGAGCAATACTTTAGGGGTGTTCCTCATGGTGGGCGCTGCACTGTTCTATGGCATAGGCGGACAGCTGTCAAAAAGAGGTCTTTCGCTGTTAACTGTGCTTCAGACTTCTTTTTTTACATTAGCTCTTTCAACGTTGATCAGTTTTGTAGCGATGGTCAGCTTAGCCCCATCCTCGCTGGAAAAGTTTAATCATTCGAATTTACTTTTTCCATTTATCGGTTTAGGTGCATTTGGATCAGGCATCGCCTACCTGCTTTACTATTATCTGGTGAAAAAGGGAAGTCCTGAATTAGCGTCGCTCGTCACTTACATTGTGCCTGTTTCGGCAATTGCCTGGGGGGCTGTCATTTTAAAAGAAACCATTCATTTAACGATGATTTTTGGGCTAATCATCATATTATTAGGCGTATACATTTCTTCGCGGAGAGTAAACACTGAAGCAGAAACAGAAGCCGCAGTCTAAAAGGATACAAAAAACAAACACAAGAGCAGCTGCCCTTGTGTTTGTTTTTATCTTTCGATTGGAGTGGCATCAGGGATCGGTGTAAATGGATCTTGTTTGTTAATATGATCGTAAAACATGATTCCATTTAAATGATCAATCTCATGCTGAAAAACAATTGCCGTGATTCCTTTCGCTCTAAGTTTAACTTTTTCCCCATTTACATCAAATCCTGTAACAGTTACCCTTGCGTGCCGCGGAACGTAACCTGGAAATGGTTCATCCACTGAAAGGCAGCCTTCGCCTGAAAGCAAATAAGATTGTTCAACAGAATGACTGATGATTTTGGGATTGAAGAGGGCGTGGCTGATTAATGTTCCTTTTTCATCGTGGACATGTACTGCGATCATCCGTTTAGAAACATTGATCTGCGGGGCGGCAAGACCGATCCCTCCCCTAAGTTGATAAGCCGAAGCTACTTCTTCATTTTGGCTGTTAATTAAATACTCCAATAATTGGTTAAGGATTTTCTTATCTTCATCTGATGGCGGCATTTGGACCTCAGCAGCAACTTTCCGCAGGGTTGGATGGCCATCGCGGATAATATCTTCCATCGTCAGCATGAATATTTCACTCCTGTATATAAAACAAAATTTACAACTAACCATTCGTTGCATTCCTTCTATACTTCAATAGTCTATCAGACAATTCATAAAAAGTTAACAATGAATGGCTGATTTGTTAATGGGAGGCAGTTGTCCTCCGAAACAGATGGTATAGATGTCGAATATATTCGATCAAGGCAGCAATAAGAATCAAGTGGAACTATTGTCAAGAATCATTTGGATAGATATAGTAAATATGAATTGATGGATTGGAGGGTTCCTCTTGTTAAGCCGAAGAAAAATTTTTCTTATCTTTAGCCTATTATTGTCGATATTTTTATTAACCTCTTGTTTACAAAAAAAAACACCTGTTGAAAAAATATATACTGTTTTAGAGAATGTTGTTTCCGTTGAAAAAGAATTTGAAAATCAGCAGGATCCGCTGGTTTCTTTGGAAAAAGAAGAAAAAAATACATATGATAAAATTATTAAATTGGGTATGAAACAATCGGACGAAGTTGTTAAGCTTTCTGATGAAGCCATCGCAATGGCTGAAGACAGAAAAAAATTAATAGAAAAAGAAACCAAAAGCATTCAAGAGTCTGAAAAAGAATTCAAGAAGATGGAAGGGCTAAAGAAGGAGATTCAAGATAAGGATTTAAAAAAACAGGCTGATGAACTTTATGAGCTGATGATGAATCGATACCGAGCGCATGAAGATCTATATCGTCATTATCTCAATGGGATTAAAAATGATGAAAAATTATATAAGATGTTTAAGGAAAAAGATTTATTAACAGAAGATCTTGAAGCTCAGGTTGATAAAGTGAATACTTCTTATAAAGAAATTTATCAATCTAATGATAAATTTAATACCTTAACGGAGCAGTATAATACTAAAAAATTATTGTTTTACAAAAAAGCTGGATTAAAAATTAAAGAATAAAACAAAAAAATCGGCAAAAGCTGCCGATTTTTTTGTTTTTTCGTCAAGTATATATATGAATGTTTTATGAACTCTTCTATAACACGATATAAAAGCAAAGAGTGTTTTATAGTACAGAAAGTTATATTAGTGTAAAACAGAATGAATATTACGCTACATAGTTTTAAAGTTAATGATAGTGAAAAGTTATAATGCATATAGATTGACGTAGTAAAATTGATGGTGTAAACTCAAATATATCTTGGAAAACTGTATTAATATGTTTTGATAAAAAACTAGTACAGGTTGAAAAAAGCTATTTTTTGTCGTTATTTGCATTCAATCATATTTTCTGCAGAATGCGCATTTCTCTTTTAAATAAGGCATAAAGGAGAATTTGGGCAATCTATTAATGGATTTCATTTTAATATGCATATCTTTTTTAGAAAGGAAGAGGTGAAGGATATGAATTCAAACACAGAAACCAACAATTTTGATACGAAAAAAACTCTTGCTGCGGTAGAAGAGCAATTTCAAACACTGCAAATTTTAAATGAAGATGGAGAAATCGTGAACGATACAGCAATGCCGAATTTAAGTGACACGCAACTGGAAGAGCTAATGCGGAGGATGGTATACACCCGCATTCTTGATCAGCGTTCAATCTCTTTAAACCGCCAAGGAAGACTTGGGTTTTATGCTCCAACTGCAGGGCAGGAGGCTTCCCAATTAGCATCTCAATTTGCGCTTGAGAAAGAGGATTTTATCCTGCCGGGCTATCGGGATGTTCCACAAATCATCTGGCATGGACTTCCTTTATACCAGGCTTTCTTATGGTCAAGAGGGCATTTCCAAGGTATGAATATTCCTGATGGTGTTAACGTGCTTCATCCGCAAATTATTATCGGTGCCCAATATGTTCAAACGGCCGGTGTTGCACTTGGGATGAAAAAACGCGGGGCTAAGTCAGTTGCCATCACCTACACAGGGGACGGCGGGACTTCACAAGGTGATTTCTATGAGGGAATGAACTTTGCAGGTGCGTTCAAAGCTCCGGCTATCTTTATTGTCCAAAATAACCGATTTGCTATTTCAACTCCGGTTGCCAAGCAGTCAGCATCAAAAACACTTGCTCAAAAAGCGGTAGCAGCCGGGATTACAGGTATTCAAGTAGACGGAATGGATCCCCTTGCTGTATACGCCGCAGTATATGAGGCACGGGAACGTGCTGTTAATGGAGAGGGACCGACCCTTATTGAGACACTGACTTACCGTTATGGCCCTCATACGATGGCGGGGGATGATCCAACGCGTTACCGCACTGCAGAGCTTGATAATGAATGGGAAAAGAAGGACCCGCTCGTGCGTTTCCGTAAGTTCCTAGAAACCAAAGGCTTGTGGAGCGAAGAAAAAGAAAATGAAACCATTGAAAAAGCAAAGGAAGATATAAAAGAGGCGATCAAGAAGGCTGATGCAGCGCCAAAACAAAAGGTAACGGACTTAATGTCCATCATGTATGAAAAAATGCCTCGTAATCTTGAGGAACAATATGAAATCTATCAGGCAAAGGAGTCGAAGTAAACCATGGCTCAAATGACAATGATCCAAGCCATAACAGATGCGCTGCGAACAGAACTTCGCAACGATCCGAATACCTTGGTTTTCGGAGAGGATGTAGGTGTAAACGGAGGTGTATTCCGGGCAACTGAAGGTCTGCAGCAAGAGTTTGGAGAAGAACGCGTATTTGATACACCTCTTGCTGAATCAGGGATTGGGGGATTAGCAGTTGGTCTTTCTTTACAAGGCTTTCGTCCTATTCCGGAAATTCAATTTTTTGGTTTTGTTTTTGAAACAATGGATTCAATTGCCGGGCAATTAGCCCGCATGCGTTATCGGACGGGAGGGAAATTTCACGCACCTGTGACGATTCGTTCTCCATTTGGGGGAGGGGTACATACTCCTGATATGCATGCAGATAGTTTAGAAGGTCTTATGGCGCAAACTCCCGGAATTAAGGTTGTCATCCCGTCGACACCCTACGACGCTAAGGGGCTTTTGATTTCAGCAATTCGAGATAACGATCCGGTTGTATTTCTTGAGCATATGAAATTATACCGTTCTTTCCGCCAAGAGGTTCCTGAAGGAGAGTATACCATTCCTTTGGGCAAAGCAGATGTAAAGCGTGAGGGAAGAGATGTTTCGATCATTACTTACGGAGCAATGGTACATGAGTCATTAAAAGCGGCAGATGAATTAGAAAAGGAAGGGTACTCTGCTGAAGTAATTGATTTACGAACAGTAAGTCCTCTCGATATGGAAACAATTATTGCCTCTGTTGATAAAACGGGCCGTGCCATTGTCGTGCAAGAAGCTCAAAAACAAGCAGGTGTATCGGCGCAGATTGTTGCCGAAATTAATGAACGCGCGATTTTAAGTCTTGAAGCACCGGTATTGCGTGTAGCGGCTCCTGACACGGTATTTCCATTTCCTCAGGCGGAATCGGTCTGGCTGCCAAATTATAAAGATGTGATCGAGACGGCTAAAAAAGTATTAACATTCTAAAATTTTAGTAGAAGGAACTGCATACATAGGTTCCTTCTAACACATCATTAAAAACAGAAGAAATAGTGAAATCTAAGGAGGGTGTGTCCCAGTGTCTTTTCAATTTAAGCTGCCGGATATCGGTGAAGGAATTCACGAAGGTGAAATTGTTAAATGGTTTGTCAAACCGGGAGATAAAGTAAAAGAAGATGATGTACTCTGCGAAGTACAAAATGACAAAGCGGTTGTCGAGATTCCTTCACCGGTTGAAGGTACTGTTTTAGAAGTATTGGTGGAAGAAGGAACAGTCGCTACGGTCGGACAGGTTCTTGTTTCTTTTGATGCCCCGGGATATGAAAATTTGCAATTTAAGGGTGACGAAGGCCATGAAGCCCCGCAGCCATCTCCTACACCTGCAGATCCCGCACCATCGCCATCACAACAAGCTGAAGCTCCAAAACCGGCTGTATCTCCAGTTCCGACTGGTTCAACAGCTAAGGCTGAAGCCGACCCGAATCACCGTATTATTGCGATGCCGTCAGTTCGTAAATATGCGCGGGAAAAAGGCATTGATATTCACATGGTTTCAGGAACGGGCCCTAATGGAAGGGTATTAAAGGGGGATATCGATGCATTTCTAAGCGGGGGTGCTGCACCACAAACATTCCAACAGGAAGCAGCACAACTAGATGACACGCAAGCTTTAGCAGTTCCGATTCCACATGGTGAATATCCGGAAACGCGTGAAAAAATGAGCGGAATTCGTAAGGCGATTGCAAAAGCTATGGTGAATTCGAAACATACGGCTCCACATGTGACCTTAATGGATGAAGTGGATGTAACGAAACTGGTTGCACATCGCAAGAAATTCAAAGAAGTTGCAGCTGCAAAAGGAATCAAACTTACATTCCTGCCATATATCGTTAAGGCTTTAACAAGTGCTTTAAGGGAATTCCCTGTATTAAATACATCTTTGGATGATGCGGCTAATGAAATTATTCACAAACACTACTATAATATTGGTATAGCCGCCGATACAGAAAAAGGTCTGCTGGTACCGGTAGTTAAAGATGCTGAACGGAAGTCAGTATTTGCGATTTCGAACGAAATCAATGAATTAGCAGCGAAGGCTCGTGACGGAAAACTTTCACCAAATGAAATGAAGGGAGCCTCCTGCACCATTTCGAATATTGGTTCCGCAGGGGGACAGTGGTTTACGCCAGTAATTAATCATCCTGAAGTGGCCATTCTTGGCGTTGGGAGGATTGCAGAAAAACCGATTGTCAGGGATGGAGAAATTGTCGCTGCACCAGTATTAGCTCTCTCCTTAAGTTTTGACCACCGAATGATTGATGGTGCAACAGCGCAGCATGCCATGAACCATATTAAACGTTTGTTAAACGATCCGGAAATTTTGTTAATGGAGGCGTAAAAAATGGTTGTTGGAGATTTTCCTATTGAAACAGATACAATTGTCATCGGTGCAGGTCCCGGCGGATACGTTGCGGCTATTCGCGCGGCGCAGCTTGGACAAAAAGTAACTGTCGTTGAAAAGGAATATGTTGGCGGCGTTTGTTTAAATGTGGGCTGCATTCCTTCTAAAGCACTAATTGCTGCCGGACATCGCTATGAAACAGCTCTGCATTCTGAGTCTTTCGGAATTACAGCGGAAAATGTAAAAGTTGACTTTTCTAAAGTTCAAGAATTTAAAGCAGGTGTTGTGAAAAAGTTGACCGGCGGAGTGGAAGGATTATTAAAAGGAAACAAGGTAAATCTTGTTCGCGGAGAAGCGTTCTTTGTTGATGCAAATACCCTTCGTGTCATGGATGAAAATTCTGCGCAAACCTATACGTTTAAAAATGCCATTATTGCAACAGGATCCCGTCCAATCGAATTGCCAGCCTTTAAGTATTCAAAACGTGTTCTAAATTCCACTGGGGCCCTTAACTTAGATGAAATTCCTAAAAAACTGGTTGTCATAGGCGGTGGAGTTATTGGAATTGAACTTGGCGGAGCCTATGCAAACTTTGGCAGCCAGGTGACGATCGTAGAGGGAGCAGATGAAATTTTAGGAATGGGTGTTTTTGATAAACAAATGGCTGCCCTTGTCAAACGCAATATGAAGAAAAGAGGGGTTGAATTCTACACAAAAGCATTGGCGAAAGGTGTGGAAGAAACCGAAACCGGTGTTACGGTCACTTTTGAAATAAAAGGTGAAGAAAAGAAAGTAGACGCAGATTATGTATTTGTCATGGTAGGACGCCGCCCAAATACAGATGAAATGGGCTTGGAACAAGCTGGGGTGAAACTGGCGGAACGCGGCCTGATTGAAATTGATAAACAATGCCGTACGAATGTAAGCAATATTTATGCTATTGGTGATGTTGTAGCCGGTCCGCAATTAGCGCACAAGGCATCTTACGAGGCGAAAATTGCTGCTGAAGCGATTGCTGGGCATTCTGCCGAGATTGATTATTTGGGAATTCCAGCCGTAGTTTTCTCAGACCCGGAACTTGCTTCCGTCGGATATACAGAAGAACAAGCAAAACAGGAGGGCATTAAAGTCATTTCTGCTAAATTCCCATTTGCCGCAAACGGCCGTGCTCTTTCCCTTGACAGTGCTGATGGCTTTTTAAGACTTGTAACTCGAAAAGATGATCGCCTCATCATCGGTGCCCAAATTGCCGGTGCAAGTGCCTCAGACATGATTGCAGAGCTTGGTCTTGCGATTGAGGCGGGGATGACGGCGGAAGATTTGGCCATGACGATTCATGCGCATCCAACGCTTGGAGAAATTACAATGGAAGCTGCCGAAGTCGCGATTGGAAGCCCGATTCATGTTGTAAAATAAAATTAAAAGGTCCTTCTTCGGAAGGGCTTTTTATTATGATATGATAAAAGAAACAAGGAAGAAATACGAATCAAGCGTTACACATATACATTAATAACTGGAAATTGATTATAATGGAAATTTCCTTGGTGGTGAATATGATGAAATCTTATCTAGTAATCATATTACAATTTATAATCTGGAGCGGTTACACGTTTATTGAATGGATGTCAAAACATGACCAGCTTGTTTACAAAGTAATCATGTTTTTTGTTTTTTTCTATTTGGCGTTTTTATTAGGCCGCAAAATCACCAAATCTGCTCCAAAGGCATTCTTTGTCACCTCTTTAAGTCTAACCATGTACACCTCCTTTCACTTTACCATGATCCATTTTATGACGCGATAAAACGTGCAAAAAAAGCCCCCGTTCCCGGGAGCTTGAGTGTATTACTTTCTGGGATAAAAATACATGATTCTTCCGTTAAAGAGGTGGAGCTCACCTTGAAGCTTTTTCGCAAGAAATTTGCAGAATTCATTTGCTTTGCCTTTATCACCGTAAGTTGACTGTTCAGGCAATGTCACTTGTATGTATGTTAAGTCTTTTTCTTCACCGTTTTCATCCCGGTGCGTTTCCTGATCAACACCGATTAGAATGGCATTATAACGTTCCCCGACCCCTGAAAGATAAAACCATTTACCTTTGCCTTCTGCGGTTTCCTTGACTTCATAAGGGAAAGCGAGATCGTCGTATTTATATTGATCTTCTAATTGGTTTCCTGTTTTAGCTGTTATGTCCTTATAATATGCAAAAAGCTCTTTAACCTCGTCAATCGTGATGGATTGCTTTAAGGACGAAGGCACAAGCTTAATATAGGCATTAATTGCCATTAACGATTCCCCCTTATTATTCCGTATATACTCCTATATTCTAGCATTGATTAAAATAAGCTGACAACAATTTCAAAAATAATTGCAGAAAAAGTATTGAATTATTAGAAAAAGTAAAATATAATAAAATTCTAAATATTCAAAAAATAAGGGAGGAAAACTATGGAACTATTCGCAAAGTTATATGAAGAACAGGAAAATGTTAAAGTAAGATTTGTTGGATTCACCACAGAACATACCCGCTATGATTTTGGGATTATCTACACCAATATGTTTTTTGGAAAACCTCTAGTTGTATGCATGCAAACAGGCCGTTCCACACTCCTCGATCCTAAGGATGCCGAAGATCTCGACCACCTACAATCCGTATTCCGTATTCAAGATAGACAGCAAGCAGCAGATTTAGCCGAATTTTTCAGTGATACCCTTCCTTCCATTCCATTTACAACACAATATGAATAAGAATAAGTAAAGCAGGCCGATTTACATGGCCTGCTTTTTATGTATGTCATTCTTGTGATAAATACATATAATGATGCAACATAATATTTAATGTGATATACAATTTGTTCTTGAAAAATTAAATGTGTTATATTATTATAGAGTTATGAAAGGTAAAACGCTTTCAAAAAGTCAGATCATTAACTAATTAAGAAGGGGATTGAAATGATGGGTATCTTAGTATGCCAAGAATGCAACTCTACGATTGATCATTTTGAAAATGAGAAGGTAACAGTTCTTTACGGAAAATGTAGTTGCTGCTGTGATGGAAAGCATAACGAAAAAGAAGAAAAGAAATAATTAATGGTCTCCCAAAGGGTTAATAAATATAAAAATGAAGATAAATAAAAATAATAGGGTTCCCCGTTGGAACCCTTTTTATATTGCCCTTTATTGAATAGCTTTATATTCTTTTATAACATGTATTGTTTTAAGTTCGTCATCTTCAGGGCCCTGGACTGGGAGTCCGGCCTCAAGGTTTTTCTGAATATAGTATAAGTTTTCTTTGGAAATAATTTCTCCTGGAACCAATATCGGTATCCCTGGAGGATACACCATAATAAATTCCGCGATGATCCTTCCGACAGATTCTTCAAGCGGTATCGTTTCCGTCTCTGAATAAAATGCATCTCTCGGTGTAAGAGCCAGAACAGGAATATCCGGTAATAAAACTTGAAGCGGTTCAACCTTTTCTGCGCGGTGCTCGCACTCATCCGCCAGTTCCGTCAACGCCTTCACCAGTGCATTACCTTCCAGTTCAGAATCCCCAGAAGTTACAATGCAAAGGATATTATATAGGTCGGACAATTCGACCTCAATATTATGTCTCTCTCTCAACCATTTTTCTACTTCAAAGCCAGTCATTCCTAGATCTTTTACAGAAATAATCAATTTTGTAGGATCATAATCAAAAGTAGCTTTTGATCCGAGAATTTCCTCGCCCACACAATATAAATGATCGATTTCATTTATTTGTTTCCGAATAGACTGTGCCAACTTTATGGTTTTATCAATTAACTCTTTGCCTTCTGTTGCAAGCCTCCTTCGGGCAACATCAAGCGAAGCTAATAATAAATAGGAAGTAGATGTAGTGGTCAGCATGCTTAAAATGGATTGAACGTGTTTCGCTGAAACAAGCCCTTCCTTCACATTAAGAATCGAACTTTGAGTCATCGATCCGCCAAGCTTATGAACACTTGTTGCAGCAATATCTGCTCCGGCCTGCATCGCTGACAGCGGTAGCTCATCGTGAAAATGAATATGCGCTCCGTGGGCTTCATCAACAAGGACCGGCACATTGTAAGAATGAGCAATCTCAACAATCTTTTTTAAATCCGCCGAAATTCCAAAATAGGTTGGGTTAATAACGAGGACGCCTTTCGCGTCTGGATGCTGCTTTAGTGCCTTTTCCACTGCATCTGTTGTAATTCCGTGAGAAATTCCAAGCTTTTCATCTATTTCCGGATGAATAAAAACCGGGATGGCACCGGAAAAAACGATTGCTGACATTACGGATTTGTGTACGTTTCTCGGAACAATGATTTTATCATCAGGTCCGCATACCGCCATAACCATCGTCATGATTGCGCCGCTTGTTCCCTGGACGGAGAAGAAGGTATGATCGGCACCAAAGGCTTCAGCAGCAAGTTCTTGGGCTTGTTTGATAATTCCTTTTGGAGAATGAAGATCATCAAGCGGTCCTATATTGATTAAGTCAATGGACAATGCGTTTTCGCCTATAAATTTCTTGAATTCAGGATCAATACCCGCCCCTTTTTTATGACCGGGTATATGAAATTGAATGGGATTTTTCTTAGCGTGTTCCAGTAATCCGGTAAATAACGGTGTCTTATATTGGGACAATTGTTTACACCTCTTTATGTGAAAAATACTCTTTTTAATGATTAATCAAAACATATGCATTATAGCATTATAAACTTTGGTTGCATATAAAAAAATCTTTCATTTTTTAGCTAGAAGGAAAGAATAGGTGCAACTTCGCCTTTAAGTCTCGTCAATCGGCGAGTTTTCTTTATCCCGTTCAACTTGTCAGATTAGTTTTTCCTTTTTTAAAGGAATTTTACCCAACCAGAAAGAAATAACTAATAGATTATTTTAAGGGGGAAGATAAATGAACTGGCGTACTCGTGTTACAGATATACTAAATATTCAATATCCGATTATTCAAGGAGGACTCGCTTATCTTGCTTATTCTGAATTAGCAGCCGCTGTTTCCAATGCTGGGGGGCTTGGGCAAATTACAGCAATGTCTTTACCGAACCCGGAAAGTCTGAGAGAAGAAATTCGCAAGGTAAAACAGCTGACCTTGAATCCATTTGGTGTCAATTTTGCGATCGGAAACCATGGAAGACCTTTTCATGACATGCTGCAAGTTGCGATTGAGGAGGAGGTTTCAGTCGTTACAATGACGGGCGGCAATCCGGCTCCCATTTTTGACCAACTAAAAGGAACCGGTATAAAGAAACTTGTTCTTGTAGCGGCTAGAAGGCAGGCGGAAAAAGCGGAAGAGCTTGGTGCCGATGCAGTTATGGTAGTCGGACAGGAAGGCGGAGGACACTTAGGCAGAGATGATCTGGGGACGATGGTCCTGATTCCTCAAGTGGCTGATTCGGTCTCGATTCCAGTCATTGCTTCCGGGGGAATCGGAGATGGAAGAGGACTGATGGCGGCATTGTGCCTTGGGGCAGAAGGAATTGAAATGGGGACGCGATTCATCGCAACAAAGGAATGTGTTCATGCAAGCGAAGTTTATAAAAATGCCCTCGTCTCTGGAAGCGAAGCAGATACAGTTGTGATTAAAAGATCGATTGGCGCACCTGCAAGAGCCATTGCCAACAGCTGGACGGACAAAATTTTAGAAATTGAAAAAAATAGTGGCGGATATGAAAATTTAAAGGATTACATAAGCGGTAAGGCCAATACCCGTTATATTTATGACGGAAACACGGATGAAGGATTTGGCTGGGCAGGTCAAGTGATGGGTTTAATTAAAGATGTACCATCAGTGGAAGAGCTCTTTAATCGGATAATCATCGAAGCTGAACAAATCCGAACAAAATGGAGCGAATAACTTCATAAGAAAAACGAAATGGGGTACATTGAAAACATAACATGCAAAGCAGGTGAAGAATATGGAGTATCAATATCCCATCGATTATACTTGGACAACCGTCGAAACGGTCGATGTAATAAAATTTTTTGAAGCAGTTGAAAAAGCATATGAAAAAGGAATCAATAAGGAAGAATTTATGACAGCCTACCGCCGCTTTAAAGAAATCGTGCCTAGCATGGCGGAAGAAAAAAAGCTATGCGGGGAATTTGAAGAAAGCAGCGGTTATTCTTCTTATCAGACAATAAAGAAAGCAAAAGCAGCAGAATCTGAAGAAACCATCACAATGAAATAAGAAGAAAAAGCTCCAGGCGGTCCTGGAGCTATTTTCTTTAGAGCATTTTATATAATGGTATGACTGTTTTTAATACTTGATCGATTTTGTTTTGCAGTTCTTCTGCACGCATATTTACAGCTAAGCTGCGGTCGATTTGCAGCCCGCAGAGGATTTCCGCTTTTTTGACTGTTTGCAGTTTTTGGAAATAGCCAAGCAATTGCTGCTTTGTTAAATCGTGATGTTTAACAGCCTCAGGTTTTGTGTGATCAAGAGACCAAACAAAGTCATCGGGAATCATTGTATAGATATTGTCTGCGTTTTCTTCAAATTTCCTTCCGAATTCCTGTTTATGGGGGGATTCATAGATAACTGCAAACCAAATAAACAAATGAGAGCTCCATAATCCAATCTGAAAATGTGGAAGCATTTTATAGCCCCGTGGATTAGCTGCAAATGCAACCCAAGTATCGTTTGGGGGATTTTTCGTCCTTCTGGCATGCTTTGCTGTATGAGCAAAAATTTCATCACCTGTTAATGCGGATAATGTTGGGGCAAAATGGTGCCCCAAACTTTCTAATTTTGGACGGATTTTTTCTTTTAAGCCATCCATTCTTGCTTCTAATCCATCTATAAAAAATACATCAAAGTCTTCATTTGAAAAACCTGTAAACTCCATTATTCCCTCCAAAAGCTTTTTTTCCATTATTTTAACATATTAAAAGCAAAACTTGAATTTTTCTGCCTTTCCTTATTTTCTAGGTGTTAGCACAAATTAGTTGCAAGTTTTCAGGTATTTTCATATTATAATAGTAAAAAAATTTGAAAAATCAGTTAAGTAGAAAAGGGGGTCTTTATATGATGAGACAGGTAATGAATACATCCCGAAAAAAACCTGGTGAGAAGGAAAGATCTGCTGTACTGAGATTGGAACTGGATTATGAGCTGGCTGTGCTATTTGAGGCTATGACAGAAAACAACGGGGAGAAGATGAAAAACTGCAAGCAAAAGCTTGAGAAAATCCGCCAGGAATTAATCCGACTAAAAGCTCTATAATTTAAGTTCAGGCAAGGGGAAACATTAACTGATGAAACCAAATAGAAATGATATTGGATTACACTAGAACGAACTCCTATGGGTAAGAGATGGGAGTTCGTTTATTGCTTTATGGGAAAAAAATCCGCTATAAAGAACCAAAAAGTTGAATAGGCAGCTTTTTTTTTATAAGCTTAACTTAATAACGTTTTTAAGACTTTTTTATACATAACGCAGGCTTAACGATGACGAGATTTAGGGGAATGGGGGTTACAAAATGAACTGGGAAAATGTCGATTCCTACGCAAAACAATGGGTTAAAGAGGCAGGAACGATCATTCGGGAATCCTTTGATCAGACATTAAATATCCAAACCAAGTCAAACGCGAATGATTTGGTTACAAATATGGACCGTGAAATTGAACAATTTTTTATTGAAAAAATCAGAAAAACGTTTCCTGACCACAAAATACTGGGAGAAGAAGGTTTTGGCGATCAGCTGGACAGCCTTGAGGGAATCGTCTGGATCCTTGATCCAATTGATGGGACTATGAATTTTATTCATCAGCAGCGGGATTTTGCGATTTCTCTTGGGATCTACGAGAATGGGACGGGAATGATCGGACTTATTTACGATGTTGTGCATGATGAATTGTATCATGCACAAAAAGGCTGTGGAGCCTATATGAATGAGTTAAAGCTCCCTGAATTAGAAAGGGTAGATGTTAACAAAGCGATCCTGTCATTAAATGCGACATGGTTATTGGAAAATGACCGGATTGATCATAACTTGCTTATTCCGCTTGCAAAGGATGTTCGCGGAATTCGCTCTTATGGATCTGCTGCCTTAGAAATGGCTTTTGTTGCTTCCGGGCGGCTGGATGCCTATATCTCGCTGAGGCTTGCACCTTGGGATTTTGGTGCAGGGGCTGTCATAGTCGAAGAATTAGGCGGAATCGTAACGAACTTAAAAGGGGAAAATTTAAACTTTCTCGAAAAAAATACTTTGTTTGTTGCGAAGCCTGGTCTTCATGAAACGATCTTAAAAGACTATCTGAAAGATGGTAAATGGCAATAGAAAAGAGGATGCAGCGCTGCATCCTCTTTCACTCCTATAGAAGACCATTTTCTCTCATTTTCTTTTTTCGTTTAAATCCTAACCCCATAATCACCACAAGCCCAATCGTGCAGCCAGCCACGCCGATTAAACTTTCTTCAGCCACGGCGACACCGATCCCCGAGATAAACGCCGCCGAAAGAATCGCATAGATGAGAAAAACCCATTTAATTTGTTTCATTTAGCCTATTCCCCTTTGTGTAAATATAAAAAATTTTCTTTTTCGTAATAATTTGTTGAATTAGCACCTTGATTGCTGTTAATATACATTGTACAATAAAACACTTGTAGGTTTCCACATTAAATGTGGTATAATATTTTGGTTGTGAATGGGAGACTAACATAAGATTGTTTTTTTATAAGAAATTAAGTAGGAGTGAACATTTTTGAAATTAAGAGAAGATATACGCAATATTGCTATTATTGCCCACGTTGACCACGGGAAAACAACTTTGGTTGACCAATTGTTGAAGCAAGCTGGAACATTTCGCTCTAATGAGCATGTTGAAGAGCGTGCAATGGATTCCAATGACTTGGAAAGAGAACGCGGAATAACCATCTTAGCAAAAAACACCGCTATTCAATATAAAGACACAAGGATCAACATCCTTGATACTCCTGGACACGCTGACTTTGGCGGTGAAGTAGAACGAATCATGAAAATGGTTGATGGCGTGCTTTTAGTTGTTGATGCATATGAAGGTTGTATGCCGCAAACTCGTTTTGTTTTGAAAAAAGCGCTGGAACAAAAGCTAACGCCAATTGTAGTTGTAAATAAAATTGACCGCGATTTTGCCCGCCCTGCTGAAGTGGTTGACGAAGTAATCGATTTATTTATTGAACTTGGAGCAAATGAAGACCAGCTTGAGTTCCCGGTTGTTTATGCTTCCGCTATTAATGGAACCGCAAGTTTAGACCCTGAAAAGCAGGACGAGAATATGCAGTCGTTATATGAGTCAATTATTGAACATATCCCTTCACCTGTTGATAATCGAGAGGAACCGCTACAATTCCAAGTTGCTCTGTTAGATTATAATGATTATCTTGGAAGAATCGGAATTGGCCGTGTGTTCCGAGGAACAATGAAGGTTGGCCAGCAAGTTGCCCTAATGAAATTAGATGGTACTGTTAAACAGTTCCGCGTAACAAAATTGTTTGGTTTCTTTGGTCTAAAACGTGAAGAAATCGAAGAAGCCTATGCTGGTGACTTAATTGCCGTTTCAGGAATGGAAGATATTAATGTCGGGGAAACTGTTTGTCCATTTGAGCACCAGGAAGCACTTCCGGTACTAAGAATTGACGAACCGACCCTGCAAATGACTTTCCTAGTAAACAACAGCCCGTTTGCCGGAAAAGAAGGAAAGTATTTAACTTCAAGAAAGATTGAAGAAAGATTGCGTGCACAATTGCATACGGATGTTAGTCTCCGTGTTGACAATACAGATTCACCTGATGCCTGGATTGTATCTGGACGCGGTGAACTTCATTTATCGATCTTAATTGAAAACATGCGTCGTGAAGGCTATGAACTGCAAGTTTCAAAACCAGAAGTAATCGTGAGAGAAATTGATGGGGTACGATGTGAGCCGGTTGAAAGAGTCCAAATTGATGTTCCTGAAGAAAACACAGGATCCATCATGGAATCAATGGGAGCCCGTAAAGGCGAATTACTTGATATGATTAATAATGGAAATGGTCAAGTTCGTTTAATCTTCAATGTACCTGCACGTGGACTTATCGGTTACACGACAGAGTTCATGACCTTAACACGCGGTTATGGAATTCTAAATCATACCTTTGACAGCTATCAGCCAATGATTCCTGGTCAAGTTGGGGGAAGACACCAAGGTGTCCTTGTCTCAATGGAAACAGGAAAGGCAACAACATATGGGATCATGCAAGTAGAAGACAGGGGTACGATTTTTGTTGAACCGGGAACTGAAATCTACGAGGGAATGATTGTAGGCGAAAACACTCGTGAAAATGATATTTCGGTTAATATTACAAAAATGAAACAACAAACAAATGTCCGGTCTGCTACAAAAGACCAAACAAACGTAATTAAAAGACCGCGGGTTATGACTTTAGAAGAGTCTTTAGAATACTTAAATGATGACGAGTATTGTGAAGTAACTCCAGTGTCAGTCCGTTTGCGTAAAAAAATACTCGATAAAAACGAACGTGAAAAATTGGCAAGAAAAAAGAAATACGCTGAATTGAGCTAAAGGGTATTTAGGCTTTTGGTATAACTCCCCCGGGAAAGCACCTTGATGCCACTGCCAACTCTTTAAAAGAGCTGATCGAACTTTTTTAAAGGAGGAGTTTAAAAGAAATGGATATAACCGACAGACTTTCATTTTTTGCTGCTCTCTATCAAGTAAATAAACAGCCTGAAGTTGGCATGTGGCTTTTATATCTTACGATTGTTGCATTATCGATTATTGTTTATAAATTAGGATTTGCCCGGAAGCTCCCGCTTGTGAAGTCATTCGTTATATATGCCTTTTTAATTCTTGGCTGCACGGTATTAACATTTTTTGGTGTGTTTTTGCCGATTGCAGAAGGTCTACTTGTTGCGGCGCTGATTTTAATTATTTATAAAATTCGCCTCCGTCAATCGAAAAAACAACAGGCCGAAATGAAATAAAGGGGGTGGAAATATGAAATCTTTACAGGATACCCTTTATAATTGGCTGACGATAAAAGTTGTCTGCGATGCCCGTCCGGATGACTCGGCCGCAGCGGAAACAAAAGATTTATTCGAAAATATTTTAAAAGAGGATCATGGAATTCATGAATTAGATGTATCTAAGGATGAATTTATGTATTTCGTTTCTTATTCCTTAAATGGAGAAAATAAACAAAATCGTTTTCCGGTTGAATTGACTGAGATTCTCCTAAATCAAATTAATGAAAATCCGGAAAGATACGAAAACTATCCAATTGAAGAATAGCAAAAACCCCGGCCTAAATTGAGGCCGGGGTTTTTTTATGCCAAAAAGTTACCAATCTTCATTGTCCGATCTTGCCCGGTAAAAGCGGAATTTGCCTGTTGCAAGCCTTGCTTTTGTTTTTTCTTCTATTCTGGTTGAACAGGAATCGCACATATAGGTATGGATTGGACGATTTCTAAGGCGTTTTGCCACGATCGACTCATCGTCAATTCGTTCCACTTTATCACATATAACACATTTTACTCTCATAAAACACCTCAAATCTTTTCCATGGCACAACGAATAATATATTATAGTATATCATGCCGTTGCTGCGAAAGGTAAGAGCAGAGAAGCAGCGTTGACGATAAAAATATCCTTTTGCCTCATTCGCAAGGAGTATTGTTTCATATTATTTGCTCAAAAAAAGCAATAATAGTAATATGAAATTACAGTTTCAAATATAAGGTAAATAATGGAAGGGGTAGTGAAATGGCAAATCAAGTTGAGCAAAAGTTAATTAAACCGCTTTTTGATGAACTGCAAAAGGAAAGGTTTGTCACAATTGCAACCATTGATTTCGAGGCAGGGGGCCCAAATGTCAGTGCTCTTTCTTGGATATTGGCAAAAGATGAACAAATGATTTACTTTGCCGTTGATAATCGTTCAAGAATTATTCAAAATATTAACCAAAATAATAAGGTTGTCATTAATTTAATTGCAAATGAATCTACATACTCCATTCAAGGTGAGGCTGCTGTAATTCAGGAGAAAATGGACGAAGTACCATTAAAGCTTGCACTGGTACAAGTCAAAATTCATGAAGTGCGGGATGTTATGTTTTATGGTTCTAAAATTGTGACTGAACCTGCTTATGATAAAACGTATGATAAAGATGCTGCTGCACGTTTGGACAAGCAAGTGATGGATGCAATCCGAAAAGCGTAAGCGTCTGGTTGGCAAAAAGAAATAAGCCTAGGGGACTAGGCTTATTTTTGATGGTAAGACTGATCTTCTTGTTTTCGATCAAGATTGTTTTTTACATTTTCCGGGAGCTCCTTTTTTTGATCCTCTGTTCCGGTTTTTGGTGTAGGATTTACTAGATTTCCCGGCACCTCCGGCATAAGCCTGCCTGCCACTTCGGAAAGTTCAACCATTATCCCTTGGATAGGTCGTCCTCTTTTTATCTCATCAGAAATATTTTTTAGTCGTTGTGTTGTGTCAGGATCGGCAACTACGACTGCATAAGCGCCATAAGGATCTTTCTTTAATGCTTCGGCTACCGAATATTTAATACTGCCAACCTTTGAACGGTCCATTTTTGAATCAACATCAATTCCAACCATTGCATATCTTCCCAAAACCACCGCCGTTGCATCATGAACATTTGGAATGCTTGTGGCGAGTTCGACTAAATGCTTCGAAATCTCCTGTCCGGTTTTTCGATCTACATCCTGAATATAGCTGTTTTTCACATTCAAGGTTTGATTTTGATCTCTTTTGATATTATCACTAGAATTACAGCCGTTTAAAAGGATAGACATAATGAGAATGACAATACTTTTTTGCATGGATTGGAACCCCCTCCGTGATGAAGCGCAGCAGCCTTTTTAGGTACAAACTTTTTTTTGAAGAAGATGAGAGTCAATACAATTAATGGGGGACAAAGAAACCCCCTGCTGATGGAAGTTTCACTATATTGTGTGGAATTTCTTCTATCTTTATTCCAATAAACATATATTTAACCAAAGTCCTACGCAAGAAAGGCTTTGACCCAAATGCAATAAATCAAGAGAAGCGGGAGGCATCCGATTGAGTAAAATTTACGTATTAGACACAAACGTCTTGTTACAAGACCCGTATTCCATTTTCTCTTTCGAAGACAATGAAGTTGTCATTCCGGCAGTGGTTCTTGAGGAAGTAGACTCCAAAAAAAGATATATGGACGAAGTTGGAAGGAACGCCAGACATGTATCGAGGTTAATTGATGGACTCAGATTATCTGGAAAACTTCATGAAAAAATCCCCCTTGAAACTGGCGGTTCTATACGAATTGAATTAAATCACCGATCATTTCACGAGCTTCAGGACATATTTGTTGAAAAAACAAACGATAATCGGATTCTTGCCGTTGCAAAGAATTTATACTTAGAAGAACAGACAAAAGAAGATGGAAAAAAAGTAGTTCTTGTCAGTAAAGATGCCCTCGTCCGTGTAAAAGCAGACGCAATCGGTCTTTATGCTGAGGATTTTTTAAGCGATCGGGTGGTGGAAGTTGACCATATATATACCGGCTTTTTAGAAGTTTATTTGCAGGGGGATTTATTAAGCCGCTTTTATGATAAAGGGGAGCTGACCCTCTCGGAAATCGCCAATCATCCGTTTTATCCCAATCAGTTTTTGATTATGAAAGATGCTCTTGGCGGTTCGTCATCAGCACTTGGAGTGGTAGAAAAAAATTGTAAGAAAGTCAAAAAATTAGTGTTTAATCAAGAACATGTTTGGGGAATTCATCCGCGGAATGTTCAGCAGACAATGGTGATTGAATTATTATTGCGCAAGGATATCCCGCTCGTCACGATGATTGGAAAAGCCGGTACGGGAAAAACCTTGCTGGCCCTTGCATCCGGTCTGCTGCAGACAGAAGATCTACGGGTCTACAAAAAGCTGCTTGTGGCAAGGCCGATCGTTCCTGTCGGTAAAGATCTTGGATTTTTGCCGGGAGAAAAACAAGAGAAGCTCCGCCCATGGATGCAGCCGATTTACGACAATCTTGAATTTTTGTTTAATACAAAAAAACCGGGGGAACTTGATGCCATCTTGGCGGGTATGAGCTCAATCGAAGTCGAAGCATTGACTTATATCAGGGGGAGAAGTCTGCCGGAGCAATTTATCATCATTGATGAAGCACAAAATTTAACGAAGCATGAGGTAAAAACCATTTTAACGAGGGTCGGCGAAGGCAGTAAGATTGTTTTAATGGGGGACCCGGAGCAGATTGATCACCCTTACTTGGATGCATATAACAACGGCCTTACTTATGTTGTGGAAAAATTTAAAGATCAAACGGTGTCCGGCCACGTGAAACTTTTAAAGGGCGAAAGATCCGGACTGGCAAGATTGGCGGCGGAGATTTTATGATACAGGTAAAACTGACCATCAGTAGGGGATGAAGAACCCCACTGATGGAAGTTTCACTTTATTTAACGATAAGTGTTTTAACATTTTTGATCGGATTGTTCATGTTGGAACCATCTCCATAAATAATATGAATCGGTCCATCCTCTCTAAGCGGGTTTCCGTTATCTGAAAATTTGAAAATTAAATCGTAGGCTGCCTCAAGCGGTAACTCTATATCGCCGCTGGAAGTTTCGATAATTAAAGTTTCGGCATCCTGTTCCGGTTCTGCGTTCTTAAGAAAAGGTTCGAAAGGAACCGCAAATGTCCCTGTCAGTACTTTTTCTTTTTCATATTTTTTTTCCGTTTTTAACGTTGGAGGGAAAATGGCACCTTCGGCAATCTCTCTGTCCCAATGTGCCGCAGCCGCTTTTGTATACTCTTCTAATTTTTCTGTTTCCTTCGGTTTTATGAAAGAATATGTATTCAAATCAATGCGGCGATCATCAAAAATCCATACTCCCGGATCAAGTGTTAGCTTAAATCTAACTTTTCCTGTCAATAAAATAATATTTTCCATATTCGTCCCCCGTTCTTAACACCATTAAAGTATAGCTTTTTTTTGAAAAAATGTCATTTATCATATTTTTATCAATTTTTAAAGTATATAATGTATTAAACATTGTTTTTATGTTGCAATTTTCACAAGTAAACGGTAAAATTTAAAGATAAGTTGAATTATCGCTCTGAAATGGGGGGATCAATGTTGGCGTCTGAAACCATCGTGGACCATCAAGAAAAAGCTTATGCCCTTCTGCAGGCTGACGCTGAAAAGATTTTAAGGCTGATTAAAGTGCAAATGGATCATCTCACGATGCCTCAATGCCCTCTTTATGAAGAGGTATTGGATACACAAATGTTTGGTTTATCTAGAGAAATTGATTTTGCAGCCAGACTGGGATTGATTAATATTGAATCTGGTAAAGAGATTTTAGATAAATTAGAAAGAGAACTATCCGCACTTCATGATGCATCATTAAAAAAATAACGGTTTTTTAAAACTCAAACATTCTCATTGTTTGAGTTTTTTATTAAAGATGTTCAAGAAAAGTGACTTTTCCTCAAGTATTATTTGCGGTATTCTTTTATAATAAAATCAATGAACCCCATTGAAACGAGGAAGAACAATGTTTAAGAAAATCTTAAAATCCTATGACTATACATTGATTGTGGCCATCATCCTTTTATCTGTTTTCGGCTTAGTGATGGTCTACAGCGCAAGCATGGCTTCCGCTGTTCAAAGATATGGTGTTGCAAGTGATTACTTTTACCAAAAACAAAAACTGTCTTTATTTGGTGCCGCTTTAGTATTTATCATAGCAGCTGGTTTACCATATAAAATGATGAAAAGTAACAGGATTCTTGCACCGATGGTTTTCTTATCATTATTTGGCTTACTGACACTGTTTGTTTTTGGACATGTTGCCGGTAATGCGCAAAGCTGGTTTAAGGTGGGAGGTTTCGGAATTCAGCCTTCAGAATTTGTAAAGCTTTGTGTGATAATTTACATGGCAGCTGTCTATGCGAAAAAACAGGCCTATATTAACCACTTTAATAAAGGTGTTGTACCTCCTTTAGCTTATTTAGTACTTGTGTGTGTGTTAATTGCCATCCAGCCGGACTTCGGTACAGCCGGAATCATTGCTGCGATTGCAGTTACCATTGTATTATCCTCGGGAATGAGTTTTAGAAATTTCTCAAAACTGGCGGCAATTGGTTTGATTGCCTTAATACCGATTTTAATTGCCTTGCAGGGAGAAATTTTTTCTAGTAAGCGCGTTGACCGTTTTTCTGTTTTAAAAGATCCTTTTGCTGTTGAACAGACATCAGGTTACCATTTAGCGAATTCCTATATTGCCATCGGTACAGGCGGTGTGAATGGGCTTGGATTGGGGCATGGTATTGAAAAACTTGGTTATCTGCCTGAATCACATACTGACTTTATTATGGCTGTTGTTGCAGAGGAACTGGGAATTTGGGGCGTTGGGTTTGTTATAATTCTCCTTGGGTATATTGTCCTGCGGGGAATTTATATAGCACTCCAATGCAAAGATCCCTTTGGAAGTTTATTGGCAATTGGAATATCGGCCATGATTGGGATTCAATCATTTGTTAATCTGGCGGGTGTTTCCGGGCTAATCCCGCTTACAGGTGTTCCCCTTCCGTTTATAAGCTACGGGGGGTCATCATTGATCCAGCTTGCCATTGCAACAGGAATTCTGGTTAATGTATCGATGTTTGTTAATTATGAAAAAAAATATAAAAATAAGACAGAACAAATAAACTCGATAAAAAAACAAACTGGCAATGTCTTTCAAATTCGTTCTTAACGCGAGGGTGTTTCATCCTTGCGTTTTTTATAAATAACTAGAATAGAGGTGCTTCAAATTGACAACGAAAATCAATAAAGTTCTAGTAGCAAACAGAGGAGAGATTGCAATCCGGGTATTCCGTGCATGCACGGAGTTAAACATCCGAACAGTGGCGATTTACAGCAAAGAGGACTCCAGCTCCTATCATCGCTATAAGGCGGACGAAGCTTACCTCATCGGGGAAGGCAAAAAGCCGATTGATGCCTATTTAGATATCGAGGGCATTATTGAAATCGCGAAAAACAGAGCAGTGGATGCCATTCATCCCGGATATGGATTTTTGTCAGAAAATATTCATTTTGCTAAACGCTGTGAGGAAGAAGGAATTGTGTTTATTGGCCCTACATCGAAACATCTGGATATGTTTGGGGATAAAGTAAAAGCAAGAAAACAGGCAGAGCTTGCACAAATTCCTGTCATTCCCGGAAGTGACGGACCTATATCGGATTGGCAGGAGGCAAAACGATTTGGAGAACAAGTCGGTTTTCCTGTCATGATAAAAGCGGCTTTAGGCGGCGGGGGCCGCGGCATGAGGGTGGTCAGGAGCTCAGAAGAAGTTCAAGAAGCTTTTGAAAGAGCAAGTTCAGAAGCTAAAGCGGCTTTTGGTAATGATGAAGTTTACATAGAAAAATTAATTGAAAATCCCAAACACATCGAAGTTCAAATTATTGGCGATGAACAGGGAAACATCGTTCATCTTTATGAACGTGACTGCTCTGTTCAGAGAAGGCATCAGAAAGTTGTTGAGGTTGCGCCATGTGTATCCCTGTCGGAGGATCTGAGGGGCAGAATCTGCGATGCAGCTGTTAAGCTGATGAAAAAAGTCAGCTATATAAATGCCGGAACAGTTGAATTTTTAGTTTCGGGAAAGGAATTCTACTTTATTGAGGTCAACCCGCGTGTTCAAGTTGAGCACACGATCACCGAAATGATAACAGGAATAGATATCGTCCAAACGCAAATCTTAGTCGCTGAAGGACATGATTTACACAATGATATTATTGGGATTCCTGAGCAGGAAAACATTCAGTGCAACGGCTTTGCGATCCAATGCCGGGTGACAACGGAGGATCCTTTAAATAATTTTATGCCTGATACCGGAAAAATTATGGCCTATCGTTCCGGAGGGGGATTTGGAGTCAGACTTGATGCAGGGAATGCATTTATGGGCAGTGTCATTACACCTTATTACGATTCACTCCTTGTAAAATTATCAACTTGGGCGTTGACATTCGAACATGCTGCAACCAAAATGGTCCGAAATTTGCGGGAATTTAGAATAAGAGGCATCAAGACCAATATTCCTTTTATGGAAAATGTTGTGAAACACCCGAAATTTATTAAAGGGGAATACGATACGTCATTTATTGATACAACACCGGAACTTTTCATCTTCCCGGTTCGAAAAGACCGCGGTACGAAAATGCTTAACTATATCGGTAATGTAACGGTAAATGGCTTTCCGGGGATTGAGCGCAAGAAGAAAAGACCTGTTTTTTCCAAACCGCGGATCCCGAAATTACTGCTTTCCGAAGACTATCCAAATGGAACGAAACAAATTTTGGATGAAAAAGGTGCGGATGGCCTTGTTCAATGGGTGAAAGATCAAAAACAAGTATTATTAACGGATACGACTTTTCGGGATGCACATCAGTCTTTGCTGGCGACACGGGTCAGAACGAAGGATTTCGAGCATATTGCCGAACCGACAGCGAAGCTGCTTCCGGAACTTTTTTCTTTTGAAATGTGGGGCGGGGCAACCTTTGATGTTGCTTATCGCTTTTTAAAAGAAGATCCATGGGACCGGTTATTAAGCTTGCGCGAGAAAATGCCGAATGTGTTATTCCAAATGTTATTTAGAGGTTCAAATGCCGTCGGCTATAAGAACTATCCTGATAATGTCATCCGCGAATTTGTGGAGAAATCAGCGTATTCCGGCATTGATGTATTTCGGATTTTTGACAGCTTAAACTGGGTAAAAGGGATGGAAACGGCAATAGATGCTGTCCGCCGTTCGGGAAAAATTGCTGAGGCAGCTATTTGCTACACAGGTGATATTCTCGACCCAACCAGAAAAAAATACGATATTGACTATTACAAGTCACTGGCAAAAGAATTGGAGGCACAAGGAGCGCATATTTTGGGTATCAAAGATATGGCCGGGCTTTTAAAGCCAGAAGCAGCCTACAGACTGGTCTCAGAGTTGAAAAGTGCCGTTTCGATTCCTATTCACCTCCATACTCACGATACAAGCGGAAATGGAATTTTTACGTATTCAAGAGCGATTCAGGCAGGGGTGGATATTGTTGATGTCGCTGTAAGTTCAATGGCCGGCTTAACCTCACAGCCAAGTGCGAACTCCCTTTATTATGCGCTTGAGGGTAATGAACGAAGACCAAAAATTAATATTGATGCATTAGAACAGCTTTCCTATTATTGGGAAGATGTCCGTGAATATTATCGGGATTTTGAAAGCGGAATGATGGCACCTCATACCGAAGTTTACAAACATGAAATGCCTGGAGGACAATACAGCAATCTCAAGCAGCAGGCAAAGGCAGTGGGTCTTGGCGGACGCTGGGATGAAGTGAAAGACATGTATTCACGTGTAAACCAGCTTTTTGGCGACATTGTAAAAGTAACCCCATCATCAAAGGTAGTTGGAGATATGGCGTTATTTATGGTGCAGAATGAGTTATCAGAAGAAGACGTCCTTAAGCGAGGACAGTCGCTTGATTTTCCTGACTCTGTTGTGGAAATGTTTGAGGGGTATCTCGGGCAGCCTTACGGAGGATTTCCAGAGGAACTTCAGAGGGTTATTTTAAAAGGGAAAAAGCCATTGGAGGTCAGACCGGGAGAACTGCTCGAACCTGTTGATTTTAAAGCATTGCGGGATGAGTTATTTAAAGAACTCGGCAGACCTGTGACAAGTTTCGATGTAATTGCCTATGCCTTATATCCTAAAGTATATATGGAGTATATTAAAACGGTTGAATTATACGGGAATTTGTCCGTCCTTGATACTCCGACTTTTCTTTACGGGCTGCGCTTAGGTGAAGAAATTGAAGTAGAGATTGAAACGGGAAAAACTTTAATGGTCAAATTAGTTTCAATCGGCCAGCCACAGGCAGATGGAACAAGGGTGGTTTACTTTGAATTAAACGGACAAGCACGGGAAGTAGTAATTAAAGATGAGAGCATCAAATCGACCGTAGCCTCAAGGGTGAAGGGAGATCCGAAGAATGAAAATCATATTTCCGCTTCTATGCCGGGAACAGTTGTAAAAGTTCTCGTTGAAAAAGGAGAGAAAGTAGAGCGCGGCGACCATTTAATGATTACAGAAGCAATGAAAATGGAAACAACGGTCCAGGCTCCTTTTTCCGGAATTGTTAAAGATCTTTTTGTTCTAAATGGAGATGCCATTCAAACAGGCGATCTGCTAATAGAACTAACAAAATAAATCCTCAAAAAAGCTGCCGGTCATCCGGCAGCTTTTTTGAGTTTAAGCATTAGCGCTTCGTTTTATTTGATCTTGCATATAAGAGAAGAAAATAACTCAATACACCAAATAAACAAGTAATAAAGAAAGCATGCAAAAGAGCAATAAAAAGATTCAGCTTACTGTAAATAATCATAGCCCCGGCCAAAACCTGCAAAGAAACCAGGCAAAAAGAAATAATCCAGCCCCAATAGATGACCTTTTGATGACGATAATATTTGCTTGCAATAAACAGAAGGTATCCGATCCAAATAAAGATGAGTCCTGCAGCAAATCGATGCCCCATTTGGACCCATTCATATAGGTTTGCAGGCAAAGATGGAGAATTATTAATACAAAGAGGCCAATCACCACAGACAAGACTTGCGTGTGTGTGGCGGACAAGCGCACCGCTGTAAATAACCATATAGGAATAAATGGAGATACCGATGATGTGGCGCCCCATTCTTTTATCGATAATCAATTTATCAGCGTCAAATTTCTTATCCACTTCAAAAATAAGCAAGGTTAATAAAAAAATAGCAGAAAAAGAGATAAGGGATATACCAAAATGAAGGGCAAGAATAAAACCGGATTGTCCCCATTTTACAGCGGCTGCCCCAATAAGCGCCTGGAGAATGAGAAAGAAGAGTGAAAGAAAGGAAAGAAATTTTGTCTCTCTTATATGCCCAATTTCTTTCCAAGTCCAGATGGATAAAATCAGAACGAGAAATCCTTCTGTTCCGGAAACAAGTCTGTGCGCTAATTCAATTACGAGTTGCGTGGTAATATGCCGTGGAAGTATTTGTCCCTGACACAACGGCCAGGATCTTCCGCAGCCCAATCCGGACCCCGTTTTGGTAACCAGCGCTCCACCTATCAATACAAAGAGCATTCCAATCGTTGTTACAACTGCAAACCATTTTAAAGATTTTTGCAAAAAAATCTCACCTTCTTTTTCAAAAAATGGAGTAAGCATTTTGAAATTGAAATGTTTAACTGCAGGTCACTAGTTAAGAAGACTGGAGAATGATGATATTAAATAATAAGTATTCATCATTTTTTCGAGGAACAATGCAGGGAGTCCTGCTTCTTTTTTTAGATGTTCAAAAATTTGTCATCAGACTATCTTGACAGTATAATATAAAAACGTATACCACCTATCATAACGAATTTACCTCAGATTGAACAGAAATCGATTTCAAAATATTGGAATTATTGGTTTTTTTGTGGGAATTATACGACTTTAAATCAGTATATTCATAGTGAAAAAAATGAAATCTTAAATTACCTTCGTTATATTTTTTTGAAAGTCCATTGTTAAATTCCTCCTTTTTTGAGCAAAATAAGAAAGTCATTTGAAACTTTCACAATTTCTCCATAATCTTTGTGCCATTTTCTGAAAAAAATGCATATTTCTTTAGTTGAGTGAAACAATAAACAGATGGAAAAACGAGGATGAATACATAAATTTTATAATACTTATAATTATTCAAGAAAAATTCACAAAAAAGCGTAAAAGTGTGATTTAATATACAGAGAAACTACTTTTAATTTTGCTTTTATCTTTGTTTTTTTAGTGCAAAAAATAATTCTGTCATTCCGAGAAGTGTAAATGATTTATTTGTTTAGAAATAACTCCAGGATTTTTGCCTATATTTTTAAAATTAACAGGAGGGACCAGCATGTCTAATTCAAAGATCTATCAGGGAACGCAGCTCGAAAGCAATTCGGCCGGCATCAACTTAGATATTGAAAAAACGTCTTTAATGAAAGACTTTTTTGCTTTAATAAAAATTGGAATCGTCAATTCTAATCTTATTACAACTTTTACGGGTTTATGGCTTGCCCTTCATTTTTCAGGACGCAGTTTTCTTGAAAACTTGGATATTGTCCTATTCACTGTGATTGGATCCTCATTAATAATCGCGGGTTCGTGCAGCATCAATAATTTTATTGACCGCGATATTGACCCTCTAATGGAGAGAACGAAAGGCAGGCCTACTGTCACTGGAAAAGTGCTCCCTGCAAAGGTTCTCATTTTGGGTATTCTATTAATTGGATTAGGAACACTATTTTTATTGTTTACAACCATATCCGCTGCAATTATAGGATTGATTGGTGTTTTTAGTTATATTTTTCTTTATACGATGTGGTCAAAAAGACAATTTGTTTCCAATACTGTTATTGGAAGTATATCAGGAGCGGTACCTCCGCTAATTGGCTGGGCCGCCATCGAACCAAGTCTTGGGCCAATGGCTTGGTCGTTATTTTTAATCATGTTCATTTGGCAGCCTCCTCATTTTTATGCTTTAGCGATGAGAAGAGCAGAAGAATACCGTGCAGCCGGAGTGCCGATGCTGCCGGTTGTAAAAGGATTTAAAACGACGAAAATACACATTCTTCTATGGGTTGCTGCATTGCTTCCAGTTCCATTTCTGCTTAGTTCATTAGGAATCCCATTTCTAATACTTGCTTCTGTGTTGAACATTGGCTGGTTGGTATTAGGGATTTTAGGATATAAGATCAAAGATGATATTAAATGGGCAAAACTAATGTTTGTATACTCTTTGCAATATTTAACCATCATGTTTGTTGCAATGGTCATTGTTACATTGATTTAGTTTTTTGCCATAAAGATGTTTAAAATATAAGGGTCTTGCCCCTCTATCACAATATACAGCAAAAGTTGATTAATCTTTCACTATATATTGAGTTTAGAGCGAGGGGTAAGGCCCTTTTTTAACATCTTTACGTTTGATTCTTTGGTCATCAAAGGGGAAAAATTTATTGCGAAAGAGGGGATCGATAAGCATGAAAAGGCTTGCTGACTGGAGGTTGCCAACGCTCTTCGCAGCGGTAACGCTCATTCTCTCCGGCTGCGGCGGGGAACCGTATTTATCTGCATTGAAGCCTGCTGGTGAAGTGGCAGACACACAATACGGTCTAATGAAGTTAAGTACGTTAATCATGGTAGGAGTCGTTCTTGTCGTAACAATTATTTTCATCCTTGTTATTGTTTTTTTCAGAAGGAAAGACGATAAAATTCCGAAACAAGTAGAGGGAAGCCACAAATTAGAAATAATTTGGACGGTGATCCCAATTCTGCTGCTGCTCATTCTTGCGGTGCCTACTATATTCGCAACGTTTAAACTAGCGGATGTTTCCGCAATGAATAAGAAAAATCCAAATGTACTTGTTGTTAACGTCCGTTCTCACTTATACTGGTGGGATTTTGAATATCCAGCCCAAGGAATTGTGACAAGTCAAGAGCTAGTGGTGCCAACAAATGAAAGGGTTTACTTTAATCTGAAATCGATGGATGTTAAACACTCGTTCTGGATCCCTGCAGTTGGCGGAAAAATGGACACAAATACAGATAACATTAATAAATTCTGGCTGGAGTTTGATAACAATAAGGCAAATGATGCCGGAAACCTTTTTTATGGAAAATGTGCAGAGCTTTGCGGGCCTTCCCATGCTTTAATGGACTTTAAAGTGAAAGCCATTACCCGGGCTAAATTTAATAGCTGGGTTACGGCAATGAAAAATGTTAAAAAGGCTCAAGCACCAGCTTCAAGTTTAGCCCTCGAAGGGCAAAAGATCTTTAATCAAAGCTGCATTGGATGTCATGCGGTCACACCTTCCAATACGACTCCGGAAACGGCACGATTGGCTCCTAATTTAACAAACTTTGGCAATCGATCACGTGTTGCCGGTATTCTGCCGCATACAAAAGAAGAGATAAAGAATTGGATTAGAAACCCTGAAACATATAAACCAGGCAATAAAATGACCGGAAAATACCCGCAGATGTCTGAAGCTCAGCTTAATGCTTTGGCGGAATATTTGATGGGATTAAAAGTTCAGTAATAACAGGGATTGCTGGAAAGGGAGGTTTAAATTAGTGAGTACCATTGCTCAAAAGAAAGGTTTTGGCGGGACAATATGGGACTTTTTAACAACGGTTGATCATAAAAAAATCGCCATTTTATATCTTATTGCCGGGGGACTCTTTTTTGTCATCGGCGGCCTTGAAGCCGTTTTTATCCGAATTCAGCTTGCAGTGCCAAATAATGATTTTGTTAGTGCAGGCCTCTACAACGAAATATTAACGATGCACGGGACAACTATGATTTTCTTGGCTGCCATGCCGCTTGTCTTTGCTTTTATGAATGCGGTGATGCCGCTGCAAATCGGTGCCCGTGACGTTGCTTTTCCTTTTCTAAATGCGTTAGGCTTTTGGCTGTTTTTCTTCGGTGGAGTTTTTCTGAACCTCTCTTGGTTTTTAGGGGGGGCTCCTGACGCAGGCTGGACCTCTTATGCCTCTCTAGTCATGGCCTCAAAAGGCCACGGTGTAGATTTTTATATACTTGGCATTCAGATTTCAGGTATTGGTACACTGATCGGCGGCATTAACTTTCTTGCTACTATCATTAACATGCGCGCTCCGGGTATGACCTATATGAGAATGCCGTTGTTTACATGGACGACGTTTGTTACCTCAGCACTAATTTTATTCGCGTTTCCACCTTTAACTGTAGGTCTAG
This sequence comes from uncultured Bacillus sp., assembly GCA_964484065.1. GTDB lineage: Bacteria > Bacillota > Bacilli > Bacillales > Cytobacillaceae > JAEVLT01. The sequence goes on along the minus strand of CAZAEW010000001.1, from coordinate 217,480 downwards.
TATTATTAATGTTTGATCGAATGTTTGGATCTAATTTCTTTAATACCGCAATGGGCGGAAATACTATTATTTGGGAACATTTTTTCTGGATATTTGGACATCCGGAAGTATATATCCTGATTCTGCCTGCCTTTGGTATTTTCTCTGAAACATTCGCCATTTTTTCCAGAAAACGATTATTCGGGTATTCATCAATGGTATTTGCAACTGTGTTAATTGGTTTCCTCGGTTTCATGGTTTGGGCACACCACATGTTTACCACCGGATTAGGTCCTGTCGCAAATGCGATATTTGCTGTTGCCACAATGGCAATAGGTGTTCCTACGGGGATAAAAATCTTTAACTGGCTGCTAACGATGTGGGGTGGAAGTGTCAATTTCACAACTCCGATGCACTATGCTGTCGCCTTTATTCCATCATTTGTTATGGGCGGTGTAACAGGGGTTATGCTTGCTGCCGCTGCTGCTGACTATCAATACCATGACACATACTTTGTAGTTGCCCATTTCCATTATGTAATTGTCGGAGGTGTTGTTTTCGCACTGCTGGCTGGAGCACATCTCTATTGGCCAAAGATGTTTGGAACAATGTTAAATGAGGTACTGGGGAAAATTACTTTTTGGTTCTTCTTAATTGGGTTCCACCTAACATTCTTTGTACAGCACTTTCTTGGCTTAATGGGGATGCCGCGCCGGGTGTTTACTTATTTACCTGGGCAGGGCTTTGAAACGGCCAATATGATTAGTTCCATTGGTGCTTTCTTTATGTCTGTTGCAGTTATTATTCTATTACTTAATGTCATCATCACTTCCGTGAAAAATAAAAAGGTCACAAACGACCCATGGGGGGATGGCAGGACATTGGAGTGGTCGATTTCCTCTCCGCCGCCATATTATAATTTTAAACAGCTTCCGCTTGTAAGGGGATTAGATGCATTTTGGATCGAAAAAATGGATGGTAAAAAAGGGATGACTCCTGCTGAACCGCTCGGTGACATTCATATGCCTAATTCTTCTTTTATTCCATTTATTATTGCTTTTGGTCTTTTTGTCGCTGCTTTTGGTGCGATGTATCATCCGGATCATAAAGCATGGGCACTTCCGGTATTATTGATCGGACTGGGGATTACCTTTTTGTCCATGTTTATCCGTTCGGTAAAGGATGATCATGGTTACCATATTCATAAGGAAGAGTTAATGGATGATGAGAAGGGGGTAGAGGCATAATGCAAGCTGAAGAGAAATTCACGTATGAAACCTGGCCTGCATCGCCTGAGCGGGCAACCCTTGAAGGGAAAAATAAATTTCTAGGGTTTTGGTTATTCTTAGGAGGAGAGTCGATTCTCTTCGCCTCTCTTTTTGCCACCTATCTTGCCTTGAAGGATAAAGTGCCAAATACAAACCAAGCTTTGGCGAAAGATCTTTTTGAACTTCCTCTTACTTTTGTTGCAACCATGTTTTTATTGACGAGCTCTTTAACTAGCGTGTACGCAATGTATCATATGAAAAATTTCGCTTTTAAAAAAATGCTGCTTTGGTTAGGAGTAACGGTTCTTTTGGGAGCGGGATTTTTAGGACTGGAAATTTATGAATTCAATCATTATGTCCATGAGTTCCATCATACTTTTACTAGCAGCGCATTTGGTTCTGCTTTTTATACACTCGTTGGCTGCCATGGAGCTCACGTGACATTCGGGCTATTATGGATTCTTACCCTAATGTTTCGAAACATGAAACGGGGATTAAATCTTTACAATGCTCCTAAATTTTACATTGCAAGTCTGTACTGGCACTTTATTGACGTTGTTTGGGTATTTATCTTCACAGTAGTATATTTAATGGGAATGGTGGGATAAACTTATGGCAACTCAACAGACAAACATAAATAACGATCGGGTCGATCTGGAATATCGAAGAAAAAAGAGTACAGAGGAAATGAGGTACCATCTCATTTCGTTTTCCATGATGATTTTTTTAACGTTTATTGCTTTTGCTGCCGTTGGAATAAAAGGCTTTACGGCAACGTTTACCGCGCCTTTTATTCTTCTTCTGGCCATTGTTCAGGTGGCATTTCAGCTTTATTATTTTATGCATATGGACAAAAAAGGGCATGAAGCACCGGCTCTGTTTCTATACACCGGGGCAGGTTTCGGTTTTATCGTTATTTGGGCATTTTCAACCATTATTTGGTGGTGAAAAATGAACCGGGAAAACGAAAAGAAAGTCGGCTTAAGCCGATTTTCTTTATTCCTGTAAAAAAGAGGTGAAAAGGATGTATTCTTTGGATATCTTTGGATTTGAAGCCCTTTGGAGTCCTTATTTTATAAGTACCTTAATCGCTTTAACGATAGCTTATTTTCTGCTCTTCATAAAATTTAGCCGTAATGTGAAGGGGAGTGAGGCGCTTACTCTTCAGCAGGGGGCGCTGTTCATCACTTCAATTCTTCTTTTATATGCAATAAAGGGCTCACCTCTTGATTTACTGGCTCATTTGATGTTTTATGTTCATATGATTCAAATGGCTGTATTAGTGCTGGTAATCCCTCCTCTCTTTATTGCCAGTATTCCAAATTGGGCTTGGAGATGGATGCTGGGGAAAAAAACATTTCGCTTCTGTTTTTTGTTTTTTACAAAACCTTTGATTGCGTTAATCTTATTTAATGGTTTTTTTTCGTTTTACCATATTCCACTGATTTTTGATCATGTCATGCAAAACAGATGGCTTCATGCAGGTTATTCTCTTTTGTTGTTTGTTTTTGCCATTTTTATGTGGTGGCCATTGTTGAACAAACTGCCTGAAGCTCAAATCTTAAGCGGGATCAAGAAGGTAGGCTATATTTTTGCGGATGGAATACTGCTTACACCCGCCTGTGCTTTAATTATTTTTGCCAATTCACCGATTTATGCCACTTACTCTGATCCCAAGTCATGGAGTGCAGCAATGAGCCTCTGTGTTGGATCTGCGACAATGACAAGCTTAAAGATAAGCAGTCCAGAACTTTTCAGCTCGATGTCGCTGTTGCATGACCAACAGCTGGGCGGTGTTCTCATGAAGGTAATTCAAGAAGTTATTTATGGAATCGTGTTAGGTCATGTTTTTTTTGAGTGGTATCGTAATGATCAAGCAGAATCAGACAGGGAGCTGTCCCAAAGCTTACTGCCCACTGCAGAAAAATCCCCCTAGTTAAAGGGGGATTTTTGTTTATTGTTCAAATATTGAAATTATTGTTGAAAAGGCAGACGGACTCCCTTACAATAATTGTAGAAAAATGACGAAAAAAGAAAGAGGTGTGAACATGAATTTACCAATACTCCCGACCATCAGCACTTCGTTTATTGTCTTGAGTGCAATCACAGTTGCAATTGGGTGGGGGCAAATCAAACAGCGGAAAATTGAAACGCATCGAAAAACAATGATCATTGCAGCTATTTTTGCCCTTATCTTCTTTTTAATTTACGCATCAAGAACTATCTTTTTAGGTAACACTTCCTTCGGAGGACCAAACAATGTAAAAATATACTATACATTGTTTCTTATCTTCCATATTACTTTGGCTACTGTAGGAGCTGTTTTTGGGATCGTTTCTTTAGTGACAGGTTTTTCTAATAAGCTGGCAAAACATCGGAAAATTGGCCCAATCACAAGCATTATCTGGTTTTGTACAGCGATAACTGGCATTGCCGTGTATTTATTGCTTTATGTGTTTTATCAAGGCGGCGAAACAACGTCTGTTATTAAAGCTATTTTAGGATTCTAGTTCCTTGAATCGATGGAAACAGCAACAAGGGTCTGATCCGGCATTGGAAAAAATGGAGGTCAGACCCGTTTGAGAAAGGCTGGTAATTTTCTAAATGGCAAAACTTTCTACCTCTGCATTTAATTTGTTTAGGATCGTATCGCATTGGTTGATTAAGGCAGGAGGGAAATATTCATTCTCCCCGTATTCGACACCGTGAGGGTAGTAGTATTTTCCTAATAGCGGAGTCATTAACTGAATGGTCGCTTTATGAGAACCAACATCTCCTTCCACAGCATATCCACGCACTCGGAGATAGTAAACCCCTTCCTTGATTTCGAACTTTTTATCATACGTTACTCTTTCGTAGTCCCATTGGCCTTCGCGAATCAGGCCATGTTCCTTCATTACTTCATCTAAACGGTTTAAGTCTGCACGCATTTTTTCAATACCGGTATTTTCAAATTTCACGCTTAACCCTCCTATTGAAAACGTTGTCACAGTCATTTTATTATTTATAATAGTGGAAAATGGATTGCCATGCAATGAGTTAATATAATCATTGTTCCAGATATCGCCCCGAATAATTCCTTTTATTTCGGAAATAAATATACTTATAGGGCTGTATTATTATGCCTTGATATGAAAACGAGGGAGAAATGTTCTGTGGAAATTATTCGCGATATTATGACAGATGATGTGGAATGTTGTTCGTTGCTGGATAATGTTTATGAAGTCGCGGTAAAAATGAAGGAACTTAATGTTGGGGCAATTCCAATTGTAGATCATGAAAAATTGGTTGGAATGATTACTGACAGGGATATTGTGCTCAGATGCATTGCGGAAAAACATCCTGCTTCATCCAAAGTTGAAGATATAATGAGTAATGATCTCATCACAATCTCACCTGATTCCGACAGCAGAGAGGCCATACAACTGATGGCTGAACATCAAATAAGAAGGCTGCCTGTCGTGGAAGGTGATCGATTAATTGGTATTGTTTCTTTAGGAGATTTTGCTGTTCGGGAATTAACTGATGATCAGGCAAAACACGCACTTACCGAGATTTCCGAAGCGAACAATGCCGGATATCATCATTAATGGCACAATTTGAATCAGTTTGGAAAACAGGCAAAAAAACAGGTGCATGGGCACCTGTTTTTTTGCCCTGACATCCTTTAACAAGATTCAATCACTATTAATTAGAATCTTATTAATGATATAATTATTTTAACTATACATATATCGAGAAAATGCAGTAAAGGGGGGGAATCCTCTGCGCTCTCTTATAAGAATATTAATTATATCCATTCTTTTTATCACGATCGGTTTCTATGTCAACATTAATCAAAAGGATGACCGTGAAGTATTGTTGAAAAATAATTCAACGAAGCAAACGGAAGGAGCTATCGGCAGGAAAAAGGACAGCCACCCGGGAAGGCCTTCGACGGAAAAGCCCAAGGAGGGTGTCTCCTTATTGCTCGGGCAAGATTTGCAAGGTCTGGAAAAAGCTTTAGGCAAGCCTGACAGAGTCGACCCCACCATCTATGGATATGATTGGTATATTTATAATTCAGGATACAAAAAATACATTCAGGTTGGGGTTGAAAGCAATCAGGTTGTTTCCGTATATGCGATTGGAGACAATTTGGACGTTTCGCCATTTGAAATTGGGCAGCCTCTTGAGGAAATCTTTAATACACAATACATCGATACAAATGTTGACCTGAATCTGGATGGCAATTCTTTTCGGTTTGAGTTGAATGACACGGATATAAACCTTCGTCCGCTGATTCAATTTGGGAATATATATGCTCAGCTGTACTTTGATAAGTTTTCCGGAGAGCTTTCAAGTGTCCGTTTTATTGATGCCAAAACATTAATTAAAGAGCGCCCATATGAACTTGTCTATAACGGTGAATTAATTGACCCTCCTAATCCTGACGAGTCTTTGTGGGAAAAAGCAGAAGCGAGTGCGGAAAAGGAAATAGTTGATTTAACCAATGTTCTTCGGGTAAGAAACCATCTTAAAGCTCTAAAATGGGATGAAAAAACAGCTGAGGCGGCCTTTAATCACAGCAAAGACATGTACGAGACAAATGACTTTTCACATATCTCAAAGAAATACGGCAGCCTAACGGAACGATTAAAAGCCGCAAATGTTGAATATGAGTCTGCTGGGGAAAATATTGCAGCTAATTATACGGATGGTCCGGCAGTAGTGGAGGGGTGGCTAAATAGTGAAAGCCACAGGACTTCGATGCTAAATAAATATTATACCCATATAGGTGTAGGGGTTTACCAAAAATATTACACTCAGGATTTTATCAAAAAATAAGATCTGACTTTTGAACCAAAAAGCCTCCGTTTTTCTGCTGTATGTTTTGGCAGGAAATCAGACCCTTTTCGTTTGGAATAAAGACTAGTTGGTGCCGGGCACCGTTACAAAATGGTTGAAATAAAGCTGGTTGTTATTCCACCTGCCATATACCCGGATGACTTCTCCAATCTTAAAAGTTTCAATGATTGCTCCTTTTGTTAAAGGAGTAATTTTTTTTATCGTGATTAATTTTGTATTTGTCTGGAGTCTTACTTCTTGGACATAAATATATCGATTATAGTAAAAACGCTGTTTTGTTTCCGAAATAGACTTGACTTGCCCGGTTACGACGGATTCTTGAGGAATTTGTCCAGTTTCAAGCCATTTTTGATCCTGTTTCTTCATTTCCTTCTTGGTTACTAAATAAAAATAAACGCAAATAATGGGTATTACTATAGCTGTTACCATTTTTTAATATGGACCTCTTTCAAAATTTAATCTTTCCAGTCACCTTATCATTTTAATGGAACATTTTACATTTTTGCAACGAAGTTGGCGGATTCACCAAAAAATAACCTTAACATATGGTATTATAGGCAACTTCAAACAGTGGGGTGAAAAAACATGAGCAAAAAAAAACTGCACCCATCTATCAGTAAATTTAAAGAATTTGTTAAGAACAATCCAAAGCTTATTCAGGAAGTACGAAGAGGAAATGCAACCTGGCAGGAGCTTTATGAAGATTGGTATTTGCTGGGGGAAGATGATGAACGGTGGGAATCAATTGGAACCGGGAAACCGGCCGAATCAAAGGACAATGACAAAAAGTCTGATTGGATGTCGGCTATTACAGGCATGATGAAAAAAATAGAACCAGACCAGCTCCAAAATCATTTGAATAACTTAAGCCAAGCAATTGGTGCGGTTCAAGGCTTATTATCCCAATTCCAAGTAAACAACAATCAACCTAATCAAATAAGGGAGCCTGAACGCCCGAAGCATCCATTTTTATTTAGGCAAGACTAAGGAGCTGAAGGAGAATGAGAAGAGAGGTTTTGGAATATCTTGAACGCCAAAAAGATTTAAAACAATTTGTTAGAGAACAGCCCTATTGGTATCGCAAGCTCTCAAGAAACCCTTATGATTTACAAGCACTTGAAATTGCTTCCCTGCACTATTATAAAAGAACGATTCCGCATCAAGTTGAAAAGTTTTCCAATGGGGTTCAAATGGCGTCAATGATGTTTCATATGTTTCAGTCCATGAATAATGGTCCAAGTCAATAAAAAGACCGCATTGTAAAAATATGTGGTCTTTTTGTTTGGAAAGGGGCGGAGCTTCGCAAAAGCGCTTCATTTTACCCAAATGAAGGGGAAAATATACATTTTGAGACTCCGTAGCAGTGATGTTTAGCTTCGCTCCCACCGCCTTTATTGGCAAGGTAGGTTCTCAGAACATATTTCCATAATAGATGGTGGCGTGGAGCGCCATATGGAGTTTTCAATGCAAGACTAAATTTTTATAAGGAGGCGAACAATAGATGATAAAGGAGTGATTGGCTTGAAGCGGAAATCAATAGTGTGGATCTTTACTTTTATTATGTTTGTCATTGTGCCGGGTTGTCAGAAAGAATTGCCCAAACCTGTATCAAAAAAGAAAAACGATGTTGTTTTTACTGCAATTCCGTTTGAAGTTAAAGAAACGATGAGCAGCGGAATTTTAACCATGGACATCCCTTCACTGACTGTTCAATACGAACCAAAGGGAACAAGTTTATTTGTTGAATGTATTGTTTCAGGAGTGACATTTAGGGAAAAGGAACCTGGACAAAGAAAAGGGAAAATTATTGTTTCAGTAGACGGAAGGAAGTACCAGGAGGCTCATGCTGCTGCCTTCATTATTAAGGACTTAACATATGGAAATCATCGAATAAAGCTCGATATAGCCGATCTTCATGGTAATTCTTATGGTATAAGGAAAGAATTTATGGTCAATATTCCTGAAAAATAATTAGATTTCGCTTTGATTTTTTTTCATGATAAAATAAAGAATGGAGGTGAGCATGATGCTTACGGCTTCTGAAAAAGGAGATATAATGGAACAAGCGGAACATTTAGCTAAAATGATCTTACAATCTGATGTTGCGGAAGCATATCGTATTTGTTTATATAGGCTGAAAAATAACCGGGAATCACAGCAGAAAATTAAAAACTTTTCCGAATTAAAGGTTTTATACGAAGATGCAAAACGTTTCGGCAAGTACCATCCGGATTATAAAAAGATTATGCTTCAAACAAGAGAAGCAAAAAGGCTTATGGATTTAGACCCCTATGTTGCCGAATATAAACTGGCAGAGAATGATCTGCAAGATTTATTAGACGAGATCAGCGTTTATTTGGGAGGAGCTGTTTCTAAGCAAATTAAAGTTCCTGTAGGGAATCCATATTTTGAAACAGGATCCGGCTGCGGGACAGGGTGCGGCAGCGGCGGAAGCTGCGGCTGTTCTGCGTAATCAAAAAAGCAGATCAAATGCGGAGTTTCTGTCCGGCTCCTATTAAAGTACCCAATATAATTGAAAAAATGCCTTTTTTTATGCTAGACTAAAATAAAATGACTGTTTAAGGGGAAAGCTATGCTGGTACAAAGACAAGGCTTAGTTGTTTGGCTTTATTCATTGAAACAAGCTAAAATGTTAAGACGTTTTGGCAATGTTCATTATGTTTCCAAAAAGTTAAAATATGTTGTCATTTATTGTAATCAAAATGAAATTTCAGGGATTATGGAAAAGCTGAATTCTTATTCTTTTGTAAAAAAAGTGGAGCCTTCCTATAAACCCTTTTTAAAAGTGGAATATGAAAATTCTTCCCCTGATAAAGCAAAAGAATATGATTATAAAATGGGAATTTAAAGGTGAGAGCTAGCTCTCACCTTTTTCTTTTTATTGGCAGTTGGATAAAAAGAAAAAACCCTGCAGTTTACACTGCAGGGTCCTTCTATATCCTTTACTAAGGATAGAAGGCAAAGGGAGAGGAGAAACCGGAGGAAGAACTTATGGGGAAACGTAAGTCTTCTCCGCGGTTGGCAACAACATCCTCGAATTGATGTTGTTAATTACATTATTTCCACAAAAAAACCCATTATACACACTTACAAATAAAATTTTCTTAACAGTAAAATTTCAAAGTTAATAATAGGTTTAATAACGTTTTCTATTTGTCGACATGAATAGGATTGTGATAGGATAGGAAAGAAAAAGGAATCTTGTTATATTGTGGTGAGAATTCAATGAGAATCATTTCAGGTACACATAAAGGCAGGACTTTAAAAGCAGTTCCAGGTAATACAACCAGACCAACTACAGATAAAGTGAAGGAATCTATCTTTAATATGATTGGCCCTTACTTCGACGGAGGGATTGCTCTTGACCTTTTTGCAGGGAGCGGCGGACTGGGAATTGAAGCATTAAGCAGAGGAATCGAAAAGGTTATTTTCATCGACAGGGATCAAAAAGCGATTCAAACCATTCGGGAAAATCTAAAAGCTTGTCAATTAGAGGATAAAGCTGAAATTTTCCGCAACGACGCTGATCGTGCCATAAAAGCCATGATGAAAAGAGAAATCTCATTTGATGTCATTTTTTTGGACCCGCCATATAAACTTCAGCAGCTTACGAGTATTATGCAAAAAATGGACGAACACATGCTAATACATAAGGGGAGTATGATTGTGTGTGAACACAGTCATGATGTAGTACTGCCGGAATCTATTGGGGGATTATCCCAAGTAAGGCACGAGCAATATGGAATTATTGCAATCACGATTTTTTCCAGAGAAACATAAAAGGGTTAGGGGGAATCTCTTTTGGTCAGGATAGCTGTTTGCCCGGGTAGCTTTGACCCGATTACATATGGGCACCTGGATATTATTAAAAGAGGGGCAAAGGTTTTTGATATTGTTTATGTTGTGGTTTTAAATAATTCTTCAAAGCATCCGCTGTTTACTGCTGAGGAGCGAATGGACTTAATTTCCAAGGTTACAAAAGATATCCCAAGTGTCAGAGTTGATCAATTCAGCGGCTTATTGGTTAATTATGCTAAAAGTGTGAATGCCAATGCCATTATCAGGGGACTGAGGGCTGTTTCTGACTTCGAATATGAAATGCAGATTACATCAGTAAATCGGGTTTTAAATGAAGAAATTGAAACCTTTTTTATCATGACTAACAACCAATATTCATTTTTAAGTTCAAGCATTGTTAAAGAGGTTGCCCAGTATGATGGGAAGATTTCTGAATTAGTTCCGCCGATTGTCGAAAAAGCGCTTCATCAGAAGTTTGATCGATTAAAATAAAAAGTAAGGACTTTGAAAAAAGGGTCTTTACCTTCCGATAAAATCAATGTACAGCAATGGTTAATGATTAGCTGATGCTGAAATTGTCTTAGGGAGGTCAGACCCTTTGATTTCATTTATGGCCGCTTTTTAACTGGAAAGCAAGGGTGATAACATAAATGCCGAGAGCGGAAATCGTGATTAGCGGGCCCGTTTCAATAATGGTTTGATAGAGGTAGTCGGTCCAAGGATGTTCTTTCAAAATAAAGACAGGAATGATTTCTGAACCATGCCCGGTTCGATAGCCATTCTTCAATAACGGATTCCATAGTATCACAACAAATAGACTGGCAAGGATGCCATGAATAAAACGGGCAATGAAAAAGGGCTGAAAACGGATATCGGTTTGTGCCAGAATACTTGCAACCTGAGCCTGAACACTAAAACCACTGAATCCAAGAATAAAACTTGTAATCATCACTTGGTGAAGGATCGAAGCGCTGTGAACCTCGCTCGTTAATTTGCTGCCCAATGTAATTTCAAATAGTCCAGAAATAAGCGGAACACTGAGTTCCTGTGGGATCGTTAAAGACGATAAGACAATTTTTAAAAGGTCAGCAAGCAAATCTGTTACATGCAAATGATATAGCAGTCTGTTAACAACCGAAAAGAGGATAATAAAGCCGCCTATCATTAATAATGTTTGAATGGAGGATGTAACCGCATCCCCCAGCAGCTTGCCAAGCGGACGGTTTTCTTTCATTCTTGTATGATGCAAAACCGAAAAAGCATAGCGAAGCTTGAATTTTTGGACACAATCATTTCGTTGATCAGTGCCATCTTTACCGTAAAATCTCATGATTAAACCAACACAAATATTTCCTAAGTAATGGGATAATGCGAAAATAACTCCCAATTCCGGGGTATGAAAAAAACCAACTGCAACCGCCCCAAAGATAAACAAAGGGTTGGAGGAATTTGTGAATGAAACGAGTCTTTCGGCTTCGATTTGGGTTAGATGCCCTTCTTGGCGGAGTCTGGCGGTAAGTTTCGCTCCTGCAGGGTAACCCGATGCCATCCCCATTGCCCAAACAAATCCTCCGGCCCCGGGAACTTTAAAGAGCGGCCGCATGAGCGGTTCTAAGAGGACTCCGAGAAAGTTCACAACACCAAAGCCAATCAACAGTTCCGATACAATAAAAAAAGGCAAAAGTGAGGGGAAAACGATTCCCCACCACATATTTAAGCCGCTGATTGAAGCCTCAAAGGATTCTTTTGGATAAGAGATCAATGAGGCGGCCATGAGTGTAATCGAAAAAGACAAGAAGAGGGTTTTGAACTTAGATTTAAACAATGATTGGACCTCCTTCCCATGCCATACAGATAAAATCAATGGTATTACCCCTTGTCCTCATATAACTCAAATATACTCGGTGAAAGTGAATTTAGACCAAAAATGGAAGTGAATGATCGCTCCAGTGTCCCGGCAGACCGGAACTGAATTGATATTTGCTGATTGCTCCCCTATGAAAAACATATAATGTAATAGTTACAGTGTTTGAAAGGAGGCAAATATCATGAGCCGTCCAAAAATTGGATTAGCACTTGGCTCAGGCGGCGCGAGAGGATTTGCCCACTTAGGAGCCATTAAGATATTGAAAGAGGCCGGCATACCCATTGATCTTATTGCCGGAAGCAGCATGGGAGCTCTTGTTGCCTGCTTTTATGGAGTAGGAATCGATTTGGACCGCTTATATCAATTATCAGGAGCATTTAAACGGAAATTTTATCTAGATTTTACAGTACCTAAAATGGGGTTCATTTCAGGTACCCGTCTAAAGGAATTTATCAAAGTTTTTACTCATGGGAAAAATATTGAAGATTTGTCTCTTCCGGTAGCAGTCGTAGCAACAGATTTGTTGACCGGTGAAAAAATTGTTTTTAAAAAGGGACCAATTTCAAATGCAGTCAGGGCAAGTATCTCCATCCCGGGAATTTTTGTTCCTGAAAAATATGAAGGCAGGCTTTTAGTGGATGGAGGGGTCGTTGACCGAGTTCCTGTATCGGTTGCAAAAGAAATGGGGGCGGATATTGTCATCGCTGTCGATGTTTCAAGAGTCAAAAGAAATGCAGAAATTACTTCCATCTATGATGTGATTATGCAGAGCATCGATATCATGCAGACAGAGATTGTAAATATTCGAGAAATTGAATCGGATGTTATGATCCGACCTTCAGTAGAAGATTTTAGTTCCCGAGCATTTACGAATATAGATGAAATTATTGCAATTGGCGAAGCTGAGACGAAAAAATATATTGATGACATTAATCGTCTGATCCGGAGCTGGAAGGAGTAGTTTACTAAATGCGCAAAAAAATGGTTATTGGTTCTTTCTCACTGATTCTTTCCATCATCCTTGTAGGCGGAATGTTCTATTCCCTTCCTTATTATATTTCAAAACCAGGTATGGCCAGGGACTTGAAACCGATTATTAAAGTCGAGAATGGTGATAAAGAAAAAGGTAATTTTATGCTGACTACAGTCAGAATGGGAAGGGCGAACGTTTATTCTTTCGCTGAGGCAAAAATCAGTAAATTTGAAGAAATTTATCCTGTTAATGAAATTTTGTCCAGCAGTGAAACGGAAGATGAATATAATATTCGACAGCTCTATTTGATGAATGATGCGAAAATGAATGCCACTGATGTAGCCTACCGCAAAGCAGGTCTACCGGTAAAATATAAATATAAAGGTATTTATATATTAAGTGTTCTGCGGGATATGCCAGCTTATGGCAAACTTAAGGCGGGTGATCGGATTTATAAAGTTGATAACCATCCATTTTCATCTTCCGAACAATTCATGGAATATGTCAGTACAAAAAAAGCTGGTGACATGATCAGCTTAACCTATTCACGAAACAAGCAAACCAAGGATGTTACCGTTAAGGTAGAGCCGTTTAAAAAGGAACCTAAACGGCTTGGAATAGGGATTTCTTTAGTAGAAGATAAGGAAATTGTTGTCGACCCTCCAGTTCAAATAAAAACAGATGAAATTGGAGGGCCTTCTGCCGGTTTGATGTTTACTTTAGAAATTTATAATCAGCTGACAAAAGGGGATTTAACAAAAGGGCGCCAAATTGCGGGAACAGGAACGATTTCTGTTAAGGGAAATGTCGGCCCTATTGGCGGAATTGAACAGAAAGTGGTTGCTGCAGATAAAGCAGGAGCAGAAATCTTTTTTGCCCCAAATGAACAGGGGGCAAAAAAGTCAAATTATCATGATGCCTTAAAAGCTGCACATGAGATTGGAACAAAAATGAAGATTGTTCCAGTTGATACATTTGACGATGCCGTCAAGTATTTGGATAAATTAAAAACAAAGAAGAACGAAAGCAAAAGCCGCTATAGTCTTTATAATTAAGGGATTGATGATAAAGCAAAAAAACAGCCGCCTGTTATGCCTTTACATAAACAGGGGGCTGTTTGTATTCCATTTGAAAGCTTTTCTTTCTTAAGTCACCATGAAGGGCACAGGCGTAGACACGGGCTGCTTTTATGTCTAAGGAAAGATCTTCGTGTGCAAATGCTGAGAGTTTGGAAACGATGGGCAGGCTGAAATGCGGTTTCATTTTATTTAAGTATTGTTTCCCGTTTTCCGTCATTCCCAGCAATCGCAAATAACCGGGCATCCGGTTACTGGACATTTGCATTTTTTTTGAGTTAGTTAGGATATGGAGACAGATTCTTTGAAGTCGTGTCCATGTATATCGTTTCGTTTTAACTTTTTCCATGAATTCTTGAAAGCTATCAGCCTCTAAAGCCGCCGTTATGAGTCTGTTTTCGATTCCTTCCTCGACTTCATAAATTTCCCGAAGCTCGGCAGGCTCGCTGTGAAGAAGTCGAAATTGCAGGTATGGATAGTAATTCTCCCAGCGATGAAAAATCTTAAAATCGCCGTGGTACTCTGATAGCAATTCTCTCGTGTACGGAGGGACAAAGGCCTCAATCGAACGATATCCATTTTGCGAAGAAAATAATGCTTTCCTAATGCTGGTTGCACTTGCAATTTGTTCAGAAGAAAAATGTTCATCATGATAATCGGCATTTTTTCTTGTAATGGTCAATGCTTTCATTTGACTTTGCTGTGAAATGATCGCTTTTAAATATTGAAACCCAAGAATATTATTGGGTTTTGACAAATCAATAAGCTGTTCAGATGAATTGATTTGTTCAAAAGCTAAACTTTGTGCTTTTGGATAGCTGACTCCAGTTTGCATAAACTTTTTAACGCTTTCATTGTATTCATGATTGTACTTTTCCATAAATTCGAATGTTTTTAAGAATAAATGGATATTGCCATTTTCACTTCCAAAGCATAACGATTCACAGCCAGCAGCATCTAATATGCTGACTGCCCCACTGGCAAATGTTTCTGCTTTTTGGACTGCAAACTGGTAGGGAAGCTCAAAAACAAGATCAGCTCCTCCGAGTAAAGCCATTTTTGCCCGGTACCATTTAGAGACGAGTGCAGGTTCGCCTCTTTGCAAAAAGTTCCCGCTCATGACAGCAATCACCACATCGGCTTTTGCTTTTTCTCTGGCAGCCTCTAAGTGGTAGGCATGGCCGTTATGAAACGGGTTATATTCGACAACTAAGCCGATTGCTTTCACAGCATCTCCTCCTTTGCCCATTATTCTGTACAGTATGTATTTGTCATTATAGCAAAATTTTTAAGTATATATAAAAGGCTGGCCTAAGAATTGGCCAAGCCTCTTTGATTTTTTTACCATTAGTTTTTAGTAGGGATATCCGCCATATGGATAATGATGGTGGTGGTATGGGTAAGGGAAGCCATACGGATGGTGGTGGTACATATATGGGTAGCCATGGTGCCAATCATGGTATCCTCCATAAAATCCGCCATGATGATAAGGCATTCCTCCAAACTGTCCCGGAAATCCTCCAACAGCTCCAAACGGTAATGCATAGGACATTTTCATCACCTTCTTTTCTATTTTTTCTTTAGATTATGTTATTTGGGCAGGAAAAGAGCTTATCTATGTGACAAATAGGCGCTCACTAAAATGGGAGATAAAGGATTGGCATTGGTGTTAATGGATATGCTAGTAAGGTGAAAATATCGAGAAACATAAATCTATCACGTCCGGTGGTGTAAAGAAAATACATTGACAAATATATTTTCGGAGGCTATAATTACTTTTGTTGCCTTGAGGTGATTCATGTGAAATGGACATTAAACCAATTACAAAAATATCGAAACAAGGATTTTCCAATTGATGAAACCATCCGGGTTGATGAAATCAAACAAGATGATCCAACGATCCGTGATGTATCTCCTATGCATATAACAGGACGGGCTGATATTGGTTCCACAAAAGTGACGTTCCATTTGAAAATTGAAGGTCATTTAATTCTTCCTTGTTCTCGTACTTTAGTGGATGTTAAACTTCCAATTAATGTCGAAACAACCGAAACATTTCTCTTGCAAGTCTCAGATTATGAGGTTGAAGAGGAAGCGTATCAAGTAAAGGGCGATGTCATTGATTTAATGCCTCTAATTAGAGAAATCCTTTTACTTGAGGTCCCGATGCAGGTTTTTTGTGAGGATGTCAATCGTGATGATGCTGCTCCGCAATCCGGAAAGGATTGGGAAGTTATTCATGAAGAAGACAAATCAAACAAAATTGACCCACGGCTCGCGGGACTTGCAAAGTTTTTTGATGAAAAAAATTCTTCTTCCGATTCATAGTCGGTAAAACAAAGAAGCAAAGTGAAGAACCAAATCCCTTGGACTTCATCTCTTTCTTAATATTCTTAAGGAGGTGTTTGATATGGCTGTACCTTTTAGAAGAACTTCTAAAACTGCGAAAAGAAAACGTCGTACACATTTTAAATTAAACGTTCCTGGTATGGTAGAATGCCCAAACTGTGGTGAAATGAAACTTTCTCACCGGGTATGTAAAGCTTGCGGAACATACAAAGGTAAAGAAGTAGTAAACGACTAATTTCATCTGGATACAAAGCACAAGAGGCTGATGCCCTTGTGCTTTTGTCTTATTTAGTCATTTCATCAATATATGTCTGTTATGGAATAAAGGGGAGAATAAAGTGAAAGCGTATACGATTGAAAAAAATGACAGGGGTTATTTATTATTTACGATTACAAGACCTGAAAAAAGGAATGCCATTAATTACGAGGTCATGCAGGGATTGTCTGAGGCGATTCAGCAGGCAAGTGCTCCGGATGTAAAAGCATTAGTGATTACCGGAAGCGGTGAGAGAGCGTTTTGTTCAGGAGGGGATCTGTCCGTTTTTCACGCTCTTAATACACAGGAAGAAGCCTACGAAATGTTATCGAAAATGTCTGCTATCCTTTACTCTTTGCTGACCTTGCCAAAACCGACTGTCGGAGTAATCAATGGCCATGCTGTTGGCGGCGGCTGTGAAGTCTTGACTGCCTGTGATTTTCGAATTGCCAGGACCGGTGTAAAAGCGGGTTTTGTCCAAGGAAAACAAGCGATTACGACGGGCTGGGGCGGGGGTACTATTTTAACGGAAAAATTGGCACCTTCTAAAGCGATGAAAATCCTTATGGAAGCGGAACTAATGCCTATTGAAAGCTTAAAAGAAGCGGGTTTCATAGATGAACTTTATGATCATACTTCAGCAAAAGATGCATTTGAGGATTTTCTTGATAAATTGTTAACGATCGATTCAGGGGTGCTTGAGGCCTATAAGACCATTTTGGTTCGAAAATGGGAAGAAACCAGACTTCGTGAGAGAATGGAGAAAGAGGTAAAGACGTGCTCAGTCCTATGGGAAAGCGATGCACATCATTCCTATGTTAATGGTTTTCTTTCTAAGAGCTGATTTAGAGAAAGATGAAAACGTAATCAGTAAGATCAGTCTATCTTTTCTAGTAGAGGCATATGTATAAATAAAAGCCACTAGGGGGGATTTTCTGATGTCACTTACACGCCAAGACGCATGGTCCCAGGACGAGGACTTGTTGCTAGCTGAGGTAGTCCTTCGCTATATTCGAGAAGGGGGCACTCAGTTACAGGCATTTGAAGAAGTAGGAAGGCGCCTGACCCGTACAGCCGCAGCCTGCGGCTTTCGCTGGAATTCAACGGTGCGAAAACAATATAAGACGGGAATAGAGCTTGCTAAAAAGCAGCGGAAGGAATTAAAAAAGCAGTCTGCTCTTCCAAACCGGGATGAGTCTAATAGATCGGACAGCACCGATATTGAGCAAAAAGAGCAATTGAAAGGAGAGATTACCTTTCAGGCTGTTATTCATTTTTTGCATGTCCTCTATAAAAAGGCAGAGCTTTCCTCAAGTGTTCAAGAGGACAAGGAAAAATCTTTTGGCAAGATTAAGGAATTAGAAAAGAAAACGTATTATTTGGCAGCAGAAAATGAAAGACTTGAAAAAAATTTAAAAGCGATCGAAGAGGATTATCGATCGTTATTAGAAATCATGGAACGAGCCAGAAAAATGGTTGTTTTGCAGGATGGAGAGCGTGAGCCAAAAGCAAAATATCAAATGGACAAAAACGGGAATCTTGAAAGAGTGGAATAAAAAGAAAAGCGGGCGTCATACCCGCTTTTCTTTTTATTGGGAAATTTCCTGCGCTATTACCCCTTTAGGATACCAAACGAGAGGATTTTCACCCCGGTCCCGCTCTGTATCATAATCCACGCTAATGAACCCCATTTTTTCCCAAAATCCACTTGATTTAACTCTTGGATTTGTTTTGATTGGCAGGCCAAATCCTTTGGCAACCCCAACTAATTCTCTGCCAAATCCTTTTCCTTGATAATCCGGAAGTACTTCCAGCTTCCATAATTCTAAATAGTTTTGCGGCGGATAAAAATAACGATCAAATTTTTCGTGGATCTGATATAAACTCATGCGGGCAACTAATTTGCCGCCATAGTAAATCCCGTAGAAAGGAGATTCGCTGTTATCTTCAATAATATTAGCTTCCAAGTCTTCGTTCATCGATAATTCTTGAATTCCATACTCTTTAAATTGTTTAAATTCTTCAAGGGTTTTAAAATTTACTTTTAGCTTTTCTACTTTTGGTGTCAAGGAAATACCTCCTTTGAAAGTTGAAATAGTTATAGTAAAAGATTTAAAAAACAAATGAAACGATGGAATATTATTAATATAATCTATATTCAAAAGGAATTTTTTCGATTATATAATAAAAGAGCCAATCTCCCTTTGTTAAGGAATTAGAAAGCGTTTCCAAAATTGTGATTTATAACATTATACCAATGGAATATGGGAAAATGAAAGAAAAAAGTCCGAAAAGTCTAAAAATACTTTCAATGCAGTAAAAAGATGGATAAAAAAAGATAATGATCCCTAATAATGGTATGATTTTTTGGGGGTGCCACTTATAATCATGTTGTAATGAACCTAAAAACAAATCGTTTTGATAAAAGAGGGATTTTCAATGAAACTAGGAATAATCGGCGGCGGCTCAATCGGTTTACTTTATGCTGCCTATTTGAGTGAACGCTATGAAGTGACTTTATTCACAAGATCAACAGAACAGGCGGAAGAAATCAACAATACCGGGATTTCCGTCAAAAAGAGTGACCGGATGTACACTTTCAGCGTGACAGCAGCCCCTGTGGATTTATGGAATGCAACAGAAGACTTAACAATCGTTACTGTTAAACAATATCAATTGGAACCCATTATCAACCAACTAAGCGAAGTGGATGGCAGGAAGTTGAATCTCTTATTTTTGCAAAACGGAATGGGCCATTTAAAATTTCTGTCTCAGATCAATAAAAACAATATTTTTGTCGGCTCAGTTGAACTAGGAGCCTTAAAGGAAAATGCTCATACGGTAAGACATAATGGTGAAGGAGTGACAAACCTGGCGGTATTTTCCGGAAGCGATGAAAGTTTAACCCGGTTTGCTTCTTCATTGCCCGCAAGCATGCCGGTTAAATTAAACGATAATTATTATGATATGCTTCTCCAAAAACTAATTATTAACGCTGTAATCAATCCATTAACAGCGGTACTTGGTGTGCCTAATGGAATGCTGATCAAAAATAAGTTTTTTAAAAGATGTGCAGAAGAATTATTTTCGGAAATTTCGATGGTCTTGAATTTGCATGAACCTGATGTTTATTTTCAAAAAGTTGCTGCGGTCTGCCTAAAAACGGAAACGAATCGTTCTTCGATGCTGAAGGATATTGAGTCGGGAAGAAATACCGAAGTAGATGCGATTGTTGGTTTTTTGCTTGAGGAAGCTAAAAAACAAGGAATAAAGGCTCCGCTCTTAAAAAATTATTATCATTTAGTAAAAGGCAAAGAGCTGGAGCCATCACGGCCGGGTGCATTTTCTGAAAATATAAACAGTTAACCGCGGGTAAGCAAAGTGTTTTTTCAAATTGCGCGGTAAATGCTATACTCGTAAAGAATACTACGGCTTAGAAAGGAAGTACTTTGAATGGAGATTGTTAATCTCTCTTTACCTGCAACAAACCGATTTGCATCGAATTATTTGCAACAGTCGGCAGAAATTCAACCTTTTTTCCATTATCGTTTTAATCAGCTATCCGACGATTTGGAGAGATTAGCGGAATTAAATAATAGATCATTTCCCCGCGTCGAAATTGCAGGGCACATCCAAAAATATATGGAGCGTTTTCCCTCCTCGCCTGCGGTTGAACATTCCATTGAAAAACTAAAAAAGAATAATAGTGTTGTTGTCATTGGCGGCCAGCAGGCAGGAATCTTAACAGGTCCTTTATATACGCTGCATAAAGTGATTTCCATTATTAAATTAGCAGAAAAAAAGGAACAGGAATTAAACGTTCCCGTGGTACCGGTTTTTTGGATAGCAGGAGAAGACCACGATTACCAGGAAGTAAATCATGTATATATCGAAAATGAGGCAAAAGCGGATAAATGGGTCTTTCCGGAAAAAATGCTGCAGAAACGTATGGTCTCAGATGTTCAGTTAGATAAAGAGACTGCGTTTTCTTGGGTTTACGGCATATTTGAAAAGCTTGGCGAAACTTCCTATACGAACAACCTTCTGAGCTTTACCGAAGAACTTCTTGAAAAATCTGCCACATTTGTAGATTTTTTTGCCAATATAATTATGGAACTTTTTAAGGATTCTGGTCTGCTAGTAATCGATTCGGGTAATCGTGAACTTCGTCGAATTGAAAAGGAGATTTTCCATAGGGAAATTAGCCATCATCAAGCAATCACTGCTGCGCTGCTCAAACAGCAAAAGCAAATCCGCGAACAAGGTTTTCCAAATGCCATAGAAGCAAATGAATCTGCGGCTAATCTGTTTTTTTATGATCAAAAAAGAAATGAACGGATTTTGCTTGAATTTGATTCCCGACAGGGCTGCTTTGTCGGAAAAAATGGAATCCGTTTTTCCAAAGAGGAATTAACGGAGATAGCCGCTTCGAATCCCGGCTTTTTATGCAATAATGTCGTTACAAGACCGTTGACACAGGAAATGCTTTTTCCGACAATTGCGTTTATTGCGGGGCCAGGGGAAATTGCTTATTGGGCAGAATTAAAGCTTGTTTTTGAACATTTTGATATCAAAATGCCTCCAATTGTACCAAGATTGAATATCACATTGCTGGATCGTTCCGTTGAAGCGATTCTTGACGAATTAAACCTTTCTTTAACAGACGTGTTGTCCCGCGGAACCAAGGATGAGAAAGAGGGATTTCTTGCGTCAATAAAAGATCAGGAAGCAGCTGAATTATTTGCGGCAACAAAGGAAGTTCTCCGGGAACAGTACCGAAAGATCGAACAAAAAACGGCAGAATTGGACCGGGGCCTCCTTCCGCTCGTTAAGAAAAATGAGCGGATATTATTGAGCCAAATTGATTTTTTAAAGGGGAAATTGGACGATTCTGTTGAGTTAAAAAATGAAATTACCTTGAATAAATACAATCGAATTGATCTGGCTCTGAGACCTGATGGGTTTCCTCAGGAAAGAGTGTGGAACATTTTCCCTTATTTAAATCAGCACGGGTTTAATCTTGTTAAGGAACTAATGGAACTGCCTTTTGAATTTGATGGAACCCATAAGGTTATCAAACTATAGAAAAACTTCACCAATTGGTGGAGTTTTTTTATTGCTGTCTGTTAACAGCACCTTGAATTTCAAAAAAAGGATTTTTTGTGGCAATCAAAGAATTATTTAAAAATAGGTGGAGGAAAGTGGGGGAATGTGGTACATTTTATTTAGAAAGTGGGGGTAGTGGGTATGTTTATGGGCGAGTACCATCACAACATTGATAATAAAGGCCGTTTGATCGTCCCCTCTAAGTTTCGTGAAGAGCTGGGGGAATTGTTTATCATTACCCGTGGTCTCGATCAATGTTTATTTGGTTACCCATTGTCAGAGTGGAAAATCCTAGAGGAAAAACTCAAAGGGTTGCCGCTGACAAAAAAAGATGCCCGTGCATTCACAAGATTCTTCTTTTCGGGTGCAACCGAGAGTGAAATTGATAAACAAGGAAGAATCAACATTCCAGCACCACTATTTCAATACGGAAAATTAGAAAAAGAATGTGTAATTTTAGGAGTTTCCAATCGAATTGAAATTTGGAGCAAACAGATTTGGGAAGACTACTTTGTACAGTCAGAAGAGTCTTTTGCGGAAATTGCTGAAAACATGATTGGGTTTGATATATAATAGACAAGTTGATTTTTGAGATAACCAATAGTGTTTTCTTCGATTGGAAAGGTGGAAAAAATGTTTCAACATAAAACAGTGTTACTTAATGAAGCAGTAGATGGGCTGAATATCAAGGAAGATGGCATTTATGTCGATTGCACTCTGGGAGGGGCCGGACATAGCTCTTACATCCTTTCCAGACTTGGCAGTAAAGGAAAATTGTATGCTTTTGATCAGGATGAAACAGCCATCGCCCATGCAAAAGAAAAATTGGACAAATTCGGCAAGCAATTTACCATCATCAAGAGTAACTTTTTATATTTAAAAGAAGAGCTTGAAAAATTAGGTATATCCAAGGTTGATGGGATTTTATATGACCTTGGTGTGTCCTCTCCGCAGCTTGATACGCCAGAAAGAGGCTTTAGTTACCATCATGATGCACCATTAGATATGAGAATGGATTATGATGCCAACCTGTCGGCCTATGACGTTATTAATGATTGGCCATATGAAGATTTAGTCCGTATTTTTTTTCGCTATGGGGAAGAGAAATTTTCAAAGCAAATTGCCCGGAAAATTGAAGCAGCAAGGGAAGTAAAGCGAATTGAAACAACCGGGGAATTAGTTGAATTGATCAAAGAGGCAATCCCTGCCCCGGCAAGAAGAAAAGGCGGGCATCCTGCAAAACGCATTTTTCAAGCCATTCGAATAGCCGTTAATGATGAATTATCGGTTTTTGAGCAGTCCTTAAACCAAGCAATAGATTTGTTAAATCATGGCGGAAGGATTTGCGTCATTACGTTTCATTCTTTGGAGGACAGAATTTGTAAGGCTGCTTTTAAAAAGGCAAGTGAGACTCCTGATTTGCCCCCCGGCCTGCCGATTATTCCTGAAGAATATAAACCTGTTTTAAAATTGATAACAAGAAAACCAATTACGGCTTCAAATGAAGAATTAGAAGACAACAACCGTGCCAGATCTGCAAAATTAAGGGTAGCGGAAAAAATATAGATTCAATCTTTCAGGAGGGGAAAGAATGAGTAATCTTGCCAGAGAGCTTGAACAGCAGAAGCGCCAGCGGAAACAGGAAGTCCAACAGCCAAAAAAGGCAAATGCCGCAACATCGTGGTTTACCCCTGGAGAAAAACTGCTGGGTATCCTATTTGCCGGGATGGTTTGCTTTGGAGCGGTCCATTTGATTTCCACCCAGGCAAAAATTTATAAAGTGAACAAGGATATTCAAGAAGTTCAGGCGTCAATCAAAGATCAGCAAAAGGTCAACAGTGACTTGAAAGTACAAGTTAATGAACTTAGTACGTATGAAAGAATCTGGAATAAAGCGAAAAAAATGGGCCTTGAATTGAATGAAAATAACGTTAAGGTTGTGCAAGGAAAATGATCAAGAAACAGCCAAATATGAATGCAGGAGCAGCGATATTATTTGTAATATTCAGTCTGCTCTTTTTTGTATTAATCTGCCGTTATTTTTCAATTCAGATTTCCGGTGAAGTTGGCGGAGAACCTTTGGCAGCAAAAGCAAAGCAAAAATACAGCCGGTTAGGGACAATTGAAGCACAAAGGGGAACCATTTTTGATCGGAATCGAGAAATTGTTGCTGAGGACAGTTCCGCTTACACGCTGATTGCCATTTTGGATAAGAAAATGACAACGAACCCCAAAAAACCGATGCATGTCGTTGATCCGGAAGAAACAGCCTTGAAGCTTTCGAAATATATTCATTTAAGCGAGTCAAAGATTTATCAAACCCTAACCAAAAAAGGCAGATTTCAGGTTGAGTTTGGAAAAGCTGGACGGGACATTGATTATGAAACAAAACAGGAAATTGAGAAGCTTCACTTGCCGGGAATCACCTTTACACGCAGTTCAAAACGCTTTTATCCGAATGGGATTTTCGCCTCTCACCTTGTCGGCTACACCGATCAGGTGCAGCAAAAGGATGGATCTTATAAGACTGTCGGAAAAATGGGTATAGAAAAAGAGCTGAATTCAGACTTAACCGGCAAAGACGGGATACTGAATTACGAAAGTGATATGTGGGGTTACATTCTGCCAAGTGATAAGCCGAAAGTTACTCCTGCGAAAGATGGAAATGATGTTTATTTAACGATTGATAAAAAGATTCAAACCTTCCTGGAAGATGCAATGAACACCGTTGATAAGGAATACAAGCCGAAGATGATGGTTGCAATTGTTGCTGACCCCAAAACCGGTAAAATATTGGCGATGGAACAGCGGCCGACATTTACTCCGGAAACAAAAGAAGGAATCAACAAGAGCTGGAGTAATATTGCGGTTGAAACCCCTTTTGAACCAGGTTCAACAATGAAGGTTTTTACCCTTTCAGCGGCTGTGCAGGAAAATGTCTTTAACCCGAATGAAATTTATCAATCAGGGTCTTACCAAGTAACCCCAAAAAGCCCGTTCGTTCATGACTGGAATATATCAGGCTGGGGATCAATCACCTACTTGGAAGGGGTCCAGCGGTCGTCCAACGTAGCATTTGCGAAAATTGCCAATGAAAAACTTGGATTTGATCGATTCCGAGATTATTTGACGAAATTTGGTTTAGACAAACCGACAGGAATTGAGCTGCCAAATGAAGCAGCCGGAAGAATTCCATTTCAGTACCCGATTCAAAAAGCGACCACTGCTTTTGGACAGGGGGCCGCTATTACTCCAATTGAACAAATCCAAGCGGCAACGGCAGTTGCGAACGATGGAAAGATGATGAAACCTCAAGTGGTCGAAAAAATTGTTGACCATGACACAGGTAAAGTCATAAAACAAACCGAGCCGGAAGTAGCTGGCAACCCAATCTCAGCAGAAACGGCAAAAACGGTCCGCGATTATCTTGAAACGGTTGTTACATCTCCAAAAGGGACAGGGAGCCGTTATAAAATCGACGGTTATGATGTTGCCGGTAAAACAGGAACAGCCCAAATTCCCGGACCTGGAGGAAGATATTTAACAGGGCCAAGCAACTATGTCTTTTCCTTTTTAGGAATGGCCCCAAAAGATGATCCAAAGCTGTTGATCTATGTTGCCGTTCAGCAGCCCAAAATCGATGATTACTCGAAAGGATCGATTCCGGTATCAATGATCTTCGATCCTGTTATGAAAAACAGCTTACAATATTTAAATATCCAGCCAGCTAGTATCGAAAAAGCAACAACGAATAAAGTTCCTGAACTCACAGGCCTGTCCAAAGATGAAGCGGTAAAAGAGCTTCAAGATAAAGGATTTGAGACCGTTGTTCTTGGAAACGGGGCCAAAGTCGTAAAACAATTGCCGCAAGTAAGTACGACGATTCTTGAAGGGGAAAAAGTCATTATCCTTACGGATGGTGATGTTTCTGCGCCAGATATGACAGGGTGGTCGCTGCGGGATGTAATGAAGGCAGCCAAGCTAACCGAATTGCAGCTTGAGACAAGCGGTAATGGCTATGTTGCTGGACAGGATATCGCACCGGGAGCTCCTATCCATGCAGGCGATAAATTAAAAGTGAACTTGCAATATCCTGAGCAGCTGCAAAAAAGTGAACCAGTCAAAAATGATCAGGGATCGGACAATAAGAATACAGGAGCAGCCAAAAAAAGTTAAAGAGAGACATGCGTTCTAATCAAAATCGTACAAGCATATAAATGAACGAGAAAAGGAGGCTCGTTCATTTATGCGTGTTTCTAACGTCACTGTCCGTAAGAGGCTGTTAATCGCATTGTTCGTTGGGATCTTAATCTTTTTTATTATTGATGTCCGCCTTGGGTATGTTCAATTTTTTCTGGGGGATATGTTAACGGACCGTGCCAAAGGATCATGGAGCCGAAATGTTCCGTTTGCTCCGCAGCGGGGAGAAATTATTGATCGAAATGGTGTCGCGCTGGCAACAAACATTAGCGCTCCTACCGTTTATGTTGTTCCCAGGCAAGTAAAGGACCCTGCCAAAACGGCAGAAAAATTAGCGTCCGTTTTAAATATGTCGAAGGAAAAGGCTTACCGGGATATTACGGTAAAAAAATCAATGGTAACCATAAAGGAAGGGAAGAAGATTTCCCATGAAAAAGCGAAAGAAATCAGGGCACTTGGTTTAGACGGGGTTTATATCGGAGAGGATTCTAAAAGGTATTATCCGTTTGGAAATTACCTTTCTCATGTACTTGGCTTTGCCGGAGTGGACAACCAAGGCCTGATGGGTCTTGAACTCTACTATGATAAAGAACTGAACGGGGAAAAAGGGGCAGTAAAATTTTACGCCAATGCCAAAGGACAGCGAATGAAAAATATGGCGGATGATTATCAGCCGCCAATGAATGGTCTTGATCTAAAGCTGACAATCGATACGAAAATTCAAACGATTGTCGAGCGTGAAATGGAAATTGCCGAAGCGAAATATCATCCGGATGGTATGATTGCCATTGCCATGAATCCTAATAACGGTGAAATATTGGCGATGTCAAGCCGGCCTAATTTTGATCCGGCCAATTTTCGCAATGTACCGCAAGAGGTATACAATCGAAACCTTCCCGTCTGGTCAACTTATGAGCCGGGCTCGACATTCAAAATCATTACTCTTGCGGCAGCATTACAGGAAGGGAAAGTGGATCTTGACAAAGAACACTTCCATGATCCCGGATTTGTTGAAGTTGGCGGCGCCCGTTTGAAATGCTGGAAACGGGGCGGACATGGAGATGAAACCTTCCTGCAGGTCGTTCAAAACTCCTGCAACCCAGGTTTTGTGGAATTAGGGGAACGCTTAGGGAAAGATAAGCTTTTTAAATATATTAAGGATTTTGGTTTTGGCCAAAAGACAGGAATTGATTTGCAAGGGGAAGGAACGGGGATCTTGTTTCCGCTTAACCGCGTTGGACCTGTGGAACTGGCAACGACTGCATTTGGCCAAGGGGTGTCAGTTACACCCATTCAGCAGGTGGCGGCTGTTGCAGCTGCAGTTAATGGAGGAATTCTTTATAAGCCATATATTGCAAAAGAACTCGTTGATCCTGTCACAAAAGAAGTGGTGATGAGAAATACACCCGTTGAAAAAAGAAGGGTTATTTCCGAGGAAACTTCTAAAAAAATCCGTTACGCACTTGAAAGTGTAGTGGCCCAAGGGTCAGGGGGAAAAGCATTTGTAGATTCCTACCGCATCGGAGGTAAAACGGGAACCGCCCAAAAAGCTGCAGGCGGCCGATATCTGGAAAATAATTATATCCTGTCATTTATTGGCTTTGCTCCCGCTGACGACCCTCAGCTTGTTGTCTATGTTGCAGTCGATAATCCAAAAGGGGCGATTCAGTTCGGAAGCCAGGTATCCGCTCCAATTGTCGGGAATATTATGAAAGACAGCCTTCCGGCGCTTGGGGTAAAGCCGAGAGACGGGCAAATGGAGAAAAAGATCACCATTTTGGATACACCTACCATAAAGGTTCCAGATTTTGTTGGTTTGTCCAAAATAGAACTTATGGACCAAATGGTGAATCTTAAAATTGATGCAAGCGGTGAAGGAGATACAGTTGTCCGCCAATCTCCTGAGCCTGGTTCAAAGGTAAAAGAAGGGTCAACGATAAGGCTCTATTTTGATAAAACTAGCGACTGATTTGTTAAAGTGAACTTACATGAAAAGGGTGTCTTAAAAACAAAGGGTTTGACCATTTTGAGGCATCCTTTTATCATTTTTTTTAGTTGTTAGCGAAATGAACTATTTTCATGTAAAATAAGGAAGGACTTTTAAATTGTCAAGACTGTGTAAAGTTACGAGAGGATTTGAGAAAAAATGAAGCTACAAGAGCTGCTAAAAACTTTGCATCCGTTAATTCCGTTTTCTGGAGAAAACCCGGAAATTACCTCGATTGAAAATGATAATCGGAAGGTGCAAAAAGGGAGCTTGTTTGTTTGTATTAAAGGCTATACTGTTGATGGCCATGATTTTGCTCAGTCAGCTGTTCAAAACGGAGCGGTTGCCGTACTGGCAGAAAGGCTGCTGCCATCATTAAATGTTCCCGTTATGATTGTTAATGATACAAACCGGGCATTGGCTGTTCTTGCGGATGCTTTTTACGGACAGCCGACAAAAAAGCTACACTTAATCGGGATTACAGGAACGAATGGTAAAACGACAACAAGCCATTTGATTGAAAAAATCCTTAGTGACGCCGGAAAAAAAACGGGATTAATTGGAACCTTGTATACAAAGATTGCTGAGGAAACACTTGAGACAAAGAATACGACACCTGAAAGCTTGACATTGCAAAAAACGTTTGAAAAAATGTGTGATTCTGAAGTTGATTCGGTTGTGATGGAGGTTTCTTCCCATGCGTTGGATCTTGGAAGAGTGCATGGCTGCGATTTTAATGTTGCTGTTTTTACAAACCTTACACAGGATCATCTTGATTATCATCTGACAATGGATGAATACAAACGGGCAAAAAGCTTATTATTTTCCCAGCTTGGCAACACCTTTAGTTTGGAAAAACCAAAATTTGCTGTGCTGAACGCAGATGATTCAGCTTCTGAAATGTACCAGAAATCAACCGCAGCGCATGTTGTTACATATGGAATTGACCATAAAGCTGATGTCATGGCAAAAAATATTGAAATGACATCAAGCGGAACCCATTTTATTCTGAAAACGGCCGAGGCAGAATATCCGCTGGAAATCCAACTGATTGGAAAATTTAGTATCTATAATGTTTTGGCTAGTATCGCAACGGCTCTTGTCACCGGTATTTCTATGCCTGAGATCCTTCAATCCATTCGTACCGTTAAAGGTGTTGCTGGAAGGGTTGAATTGGTGGATGCCGGACAAAACTTTACGGTCATCGTCGATTATGCGCATACGCCGGACAGCCTTGAAAATGTGTTGAAAACGATCCGGCAATTTGCCAAAAGAAAAATTTTTGTTGTTGTAGGCTGCGGTGGAGACAGAGATCGGACGAAACGGCCGATCATGGCGAATATCGCCTGTCAATATGCAACGGATCCGATTTTCACTTCCGATAACCCGCGCAGTGAAGATCCGCTTGCAATATTATCAGAAATGGAAGAAGGTGTCCGCGGTAAGAAGTATTTGGTTATTCCGGACCGGAAAGCAGCAATAAAAGAGGCTGTTGACCATGCATCTGAAGGAGATATTATTTTAATTGCAGGTAAAGGTCATGAAACCTATCAAATTATTGGCAGCCAAGTTCATGATTTTGACGATCGTTTAGTGGCAAGAGAAGCTATTTTGGGGAACTGAACTAGAGATTATATTGATAACACTAGGATAGAAAATAGATGGAGAATGTAAGGGAAAATGGAAAATACGAAACTTTTATTTGAGAAAATACTACTTAATCAATTCACAGGAACGTATGAAAGAGCGGGGATCCCGCAAAATAAATGGAAATTAACCGTACAATTATCAGGAAGGAGGGGATAAAATGCTGGAGCAAGTTATCCTTTTCACAATTATTTTGGGCTTTCTCATTACCGTTTTGCTTTGTCCAGTTTTTATTCCCTTTCTAAGAAGGTTAAAATTTGGACAAAGCATTCGGGAAGAGGGGCCTAAATCACACCAGAAAAAATCAGGTACTCCAACAATGGGCGGAGTGATGATCTTATTTTCAATCGTGCTTACAACCCTCGTCATGACCGGGAAGTTTGCTGAACCAACCGTAAAAACATTTTTACTTTTATTTGTCACGTTGGGCTTTGGTCTCTTAGGCTTCCTGGATGACTTTATTAAAGTCGTCATGAAAAGAAATTTAGGCTTGACTTCAAGACAAAAGCTGTTGGGGCAAATTATTATTTCTGTCATTTTTTATATCATTTATAAACATAACGGTTTTACAACGGAAATCAGTCTTCCCTTTGGGGATTATTCGATTGATCTAGGCTGGTTTTTCGTTCTTTTTATCACTTTTTGGATGGTTGGTTTTTCTAATGCCGTCAATCTTACTGATGGACTCGATGGACTCGTTTCCGGTACAGCGGCGATTGCCTTTGGGGCATATGCGGTTCTGGCTTGGAATCTTCATCAATATGAAATAGCCATTTTCTCCGTTGCTGTCGTTGGGGCTGTATTAGGTTTCTTAGTCTTCAATGCCCACCCTGCAAAGGTATTTATGGGCGATACGGGCTCACTCGCACTTGGCGGTGCTATTGCGGCAATTGCCATTTTAACCAAATTAGAAATTTTATTAATTATCATTGGCGGGGTATTTGTGATTGAAACACTCTCCGTTATTTTGCAAGTGATCTCATTTAAAACCACAGGCAGAAGAATCTTTCGAATGAGCCCCCTGCACCATCATTATGAACTTTGCGGATGGTCAGAATGGAGAGTAGTTGTAACCTTTTGGAGCGTAGGTTTAATTTTTGCTATTATAGGAATCTATATCGAGGTGTGGTTGTAATTGAAGCAGATTAAAACGTATTATCATAAAAAAATTCTTGTCCTTGGCTTAGCTAAAAGCGGCGTTTCGGCTGCCGCTTTATTGCATCAGCTTGGTGCCTTCGTTACCGTTAATGATAAAAAACCATTATCAGAAAATCCTGAAGCTCAGGAACTTCTCGAACAAGGCATTAAGGTCATTTGCGGGGAGCACCCAATCGAGCTGCTTGAAGAAGGCTTTGAATTGATTGTGAAGAATCCAGGAATCCCCTATAATAATCCAATGATTAAAGGGGCTGTTGAAAAAGGAATTCCGGTTATTACAGAAGTAGAGCTGGCGTACCAAATATCTGAAGCACCCTTTATCGGAATCACTGGAACCAATGGGAAAACGACCACCACAACGTTGGTTTTTGAAATGCTGCACGCTGGAAAGAAAAAGCCATTAATTGCAGGCAATATTGGAAAAGTGGCTTCAGGTGTCGCTCAATTTGCCACGAAAGAAAATAATATCGTCATTGAACTGTCCTCTTTTCAGTTGATGGGAATCCAGACATTTAATCCTAAAATTGCCATAATTACTAATATTTATGATGCACATTTGGACTATCACGGAACAAGAAAGGAATACATAGAGGCAAAAGCCAACATCACTAAAAACCAGACGGAAAAGGACTTTTTAATAGTTAATGCGGAGCACCCGGATGTCATGGGAATTGCCCGGTCTTCTAAAGCAAAAATTGTGCCATTTTCTGCGAAAAATGAATTATCTGAAGGGGCAGATGTAAAAGAAGGCTGGCTTTGCTTTAATGGTGAAAAAGTGATGAAGATCAGTGAAATTGCCCTGCCTGGAGCTCATAATCTGGAAAATATTTTATGTGCAATGGCTGCCGCAAAACTTTCTGGTGTTGACAACAGCGCCATTGCAGAAGTTCTGCGCTCATTTACAGGCGTTAAGCACCGCCTTCAATATGTAGCTGAAATATCCGGCAGAAAATTTTATAACGATTCGAAAGCAACAAATATTTTGGCAACGGTAAATGCACTTGCAGCGTTTAAAGCGCCGATTGTCCTGCTTGCCGGAGGGTTGGACCGCGGAAATGAGTTTGATGAACTCATTCCTTATTTAAAAAATGTCAAAGCATTAATTACTTTTGGGGAAACGGCAGCTAAAATTGAGCGAGTCGGACGTGATGCAGGAATAAAACAAATAACAAGAGTCGATAATGTTGAAAAAGCTGTGCCGATTGCTTTTGAACAATCCGTTACAGGAGATATCATTTTGCTTTCTCCTGCCTGTGCGAGCTGGGATCAATATAAAACTTTCGAAGTCAGGGGAGACATTTTTATCGAAGCGGTGCATAAGCTTAAGTAAGGGCTTGTCAGTAGCAGAATCGCCTTTTTGATCCAAAGCTTTTAGGCCCTAATACTTGCGTCTTAAAAGGTGTGGTGGCAGTGCCGACAAAAAAAACGACTCCTGATTTTATTTTATTAATCGTCACATTAACACTTCTCACAGTTGGGTTAATCATGGTATATAGCGCGAGCGCTGTCTGGGCAGAATACAAATTCCATGATTCCTTCTTTTTTGCAAAAAGGCAAATGCTCTTTGCCGGCGTCGGGATAGCAGCAATGTTTTTTATTATGAATGTCAACTATTGGACTTGGCGTACATATGCAAAACCGATAATAATTGTTTGTTTTGTTCTTTTGGTTCTCGTTCTCATCCCGGGAATCGGAAACGTCCGAAATGGATCAAGGAGCTGGATTGGTGTCGGGGCTTTTTCTATTCAGCCATCCGAATTCATGAAACTGGCAATGATCGCCTTTCTGGCAAAATACTTGTCTGAACGTCAAAAAGTCATCACTTCTTTCCGCAAAGGACTTGTTCCTTCTCTGGGGTTGGCATTTATCGCGTTTGCGATGATTATGCTTCAACCCGATTTGGGGACAGGAACGGTTATGATGGGAACATGTGTCGTAATGATTTTTATAGCAGGAGCACGGATCAGTCATTTTGCAGCATTAGGATTGATGGGAGTAGCGGGTTTTGTAGGGTTAATCATCTCTGCTCCTTATCGGATAAAAAGGATCACCTCTTTTTTGGATCCATGGTCTGACCCTCTTGGGAGCGGTTTTCAAATTATTCAATCACTCTATGCAATTGGGCCTGGAGGACTGTTTGGTCTTGGTTTGGGTGAAAGCAGGCAAAAGTTCTTCTATCTGCCGGAACCGCAAACCGATTTTATTTTTGCCATACTGTCTGAAGAGTTAGGATTTATCGGCGGCTCCTTAATTTTATTGCTGTTTTCCATTTTGCTGTGGAGAGGAATCAGGATTGCTTTGGGTGCCCCGGATTTATATGGGAGTTTCCTCGCTGTGGGGATTATTGCAATGGTAGCGATTCAGGTCATGATTAACATCGGAGTGGTAACGGGACTGATGCCTGTTACAGGAATTACACTCCCTTTTTTAAGCTACGGCGGATCTTCCTTGACTCTGATGCTGATGGCAATTGGTGTTCTTCTCAACATCAGCCGGTATGCAAGATATTGAGGAAAACGGAAAGCGCAGAAACTAGGCAAATAATGAAACCCTGTTCAATGCAGGGTTCTTTTTGTTTATTGTAGAAATAACATATTTTATAATAAAGATTACGCATTATTACATTTCTTTTACAATATTTTTAAGGCAAATGTATTTTTTATTGTATATAGTAGAATGGGTTAAGTTCTCTAATTATTTAATGGAGTGGTAAAAATGAAAATCGTGATCAGTGGCGGAGGAACGGGCGGCCACATATATCCTGCCCTTGCCCTTGTCAGAGAAATTCAAAAGGAAACAAAAAATGCAGAATTTTTATATATTGGAACGACGAATGGCTTAGAAAGTAAACTTGTTCCAAGAGAGAAAATTCCTTTTAAAGCCATACATATAACAGGCTTTAAAAGAAAACTGTCACTGGATAACTTGAAAACCATCTTTCGATTTGTAAAAGGGACATCGGATAGTAAAAAATTATTAAAAGAATTTAAACCTGATATTGTCATTGGCACGGGCGGATATGTCTGCGGTCCTGTAGTATATGCTGCAGCAAAATTAAAGATTCCAACGATTATCCATGAACAAAACAGTGTTCCAGGCCTGACAAATAAATTTTTAAGCAGATATGTAAATAAAATTGCAGTTTGCTTTGAGGACGCAAAAGATTATTTTCCAGAAAATAAAACGGTTTTTACAGGAAATCCCCGCGCAACGGAAGTTGTCGGAAAGGATGGGATTCAAGGAAGGTTATCCGCCGGTTTAAGCACAACACTGCCGACGGTTTTAATCTTTGGGGGAAGCCGCGGAGCAAGACCTATTAATGAGGCTGTTGTAAAATCATTATCGGATTTTGCCGCAAAGCCTTACCAGATTCTTTATATTACCGGTGATGTCCATTTCGAGAATGTAAAAAAAGAAGTTGAGCTGGTTGGAAATCCGCAGAATGTGATTATTAAACCATTTATTCATAATATGCCCGAAATCCTTGCCGGAATTGACTTGGTCGTTTCCAGGGCAGGGGCAACAACTCTTGCGGAACTGACTTCGCTTGGGATTCCAAGCATTTTAATTCCAAGCCCGTATGTAACAAACAATCATCAGGAGAAAAATGCCCGGTCTTTAAGTGATCAAGGAGCAGCAGAACTGCTTTTGGAAAAGGATTTAAACAGCAAGAGTTTGGTCAAATCGATTGATCAAATCATGTTAGACAAAGAGAAATTAACGGATATGAAAAATAAAACCAAAAAAATGGGTGTTCCTGATTCTGCACAGAGGCTCTTTGCTTTGATGAAGCAGTTAATCAAAGATAATCAACAGTAGCCCAAATGAACTTAATGGCATAGACTAAAATAACTCCTTATAGAGGATGATTGGGAGGTTACTATGGACAAAATGATCAATGAACTTTGTGAATTAAATATAGGAAAAGTGAAGGAAAATGAACCTTTATCGTTTCATACAACGATGAAAATCGGCGGTCCTGCCGATCTCTTGATTGAACCGTCATCCGTTCAAAATTTGGCAAAAGTGATGGAGTTTATTCGGAAACATCATTTGAAGTGGAGGGCAATCGGCAGGGGTTCTAATTTGCTTGTTTCAGATAAAGGAATGGAAGGCGCGGTTATAAAGCTTGGATCAGGCTTGGATGATTTGGAGATAAATGGTGAAGAAATTAAAGTCGGAAGCGGATATTCTCTTATCAGTCTTTCCACCATGATCAGCAAAAAAGGGCTCTCCGGCCTGGAATTTGCCAGCGGCATTCCCGGCTCTGTTGGTGGTGCTGTCTATATGAATGCCGGTGCCCATGGGTCGGATATCAGCAGGATCTTAATCAAAGCGCATGTCTTATTTGAAGATGGGACCATGAGTTGGCTTACAAATGAAGAAATGGAATTTTCCTATCGCACGTCGATACTCCAAAAAAAACGTCCGGGGATTGTCGTTGAGGCCGTTTTTCAGCTAAAGGAAGGAAACCAAAAGGAAATTGTTGCTGAAATGCAAAAAAATAAAGACTATCGGAAGGTAACGCAGCCTTGGAATTATCCATGCGCAGGAAGTATTTTTCGGAATCCCCTTCCCTATTACGCGGGAAAATTAATTGAAGAAGCAGGATTAAAGGGATTTCAAATCGGCGGTGCCAAAATTTCAGAAATGCATGGGAATTTTATCGTAAATGCAGGAAATGCCACGGCTAAAGATGTACTCGAGGTTATCCAGCACGTTAAAGACAGGATATTTGAACTTTATGGGGTAAAAATGGAAACAGAAGTGGAAATAATCGGGAGATAATATCAGGAAATAATTCTTACTGATTACCAAAAATGTGGTATAATTATTAATTATAATCGCTACGAAAGCGCTAATTTAATGACGGCATGAACATTCGTGCCGTTGTTTTCTCTTTCAAGCCAATTTTTTAATGTTTCTGCTCGGAAAGCGGGAGGGGAGATATGGAAAAAGGAAAAATTGTTTCCTTAGAGGATCGAATTCCAAAATTAAAACAACAAAGGCGCAGAAAAGCCAATCGAAGATTAATTACTCTCCTATCCTTGTTTTTTTCTCTTATTTTAATTGTTGCATATATTCAATCTCCTTTAAGCCATATTAAGCAAATCTCCATTAAAGGAAATGAATTCTATTCCAGCAATGAATTGATTGAAAAAACGGGTCTATCAACAAAAATGAATATTTGGAAGGTAAAAAACAATGCTGTTTCAGCGAAGCTCGAGCACTTACCGGAAATCAAAAAGGCAAGTGTACATATGAGATGGCCCAATACGATTGAAATACAAATAGTTGAATATAAAAAATTGGCTTATGTAAAAAATGGTGGGGCATACAGCCCAGTTCTTGAGAATGGAACCATTCTTAAAAATCGAAAAACCGGCAAATTCCCGATAAATGCCCCCATATTAATTGGTTTTAAGGAAGGCACTTCGCTTAATCAATTGTTAGCTGAATTGGAAAAGCTGCCGGAGGAAGTTCTTAATTCGATTTCTGAAATTAAATATGCACCCAATAAAACGGATAATTATCATATTCGATTATTTATGAATGATGGCTTTGAAGTGAGTGCGACGATCAAAAGTTTTTCTGAAAAGATGTCACATTATCCTTCGATTATAGGCCAATTGGACCCAAACAAAAAAGGGATCATTGATCTTGAGGTGGGTTCTTATTTTAAGGCCTATGAACCTGCGCAGGCGGAGGGGGATAAAGTTGAAAAAAATTAAGCTCAAAGGCGGACATGTAATCCTTTCCTTAGTATGCCTTGTGCTGGGATATTTATTGGCTTTTTCCTACCATTTAAATCAGCAAAGGGAAATAGAATCAAAAGCAAATAAAATGTCTGACAGCCAATACACTGAAACGATTTCCTTAAGAAATCAACTCATTGATCAAGAAGAGACGAATCAAAAACTCCAAAAAGAATTAAGGAAAAAGCAGGATAAGGTGCTTGAAAATGAGAAAGCACTCTCAAAAGAAGCACAGGGTTACTCTGATCTTGCTGATGATGCTGAAAAATATCGGATGTTCTTGGGAATGGTAAAGGTGAAGGGAAAAGGGGTGCAGGTCACCTTATCGGATGGGGCTTACGACCCTAAAAAAGGGAATGTAAACAATTATCTCGTTCATGAGTTTCATGTGTTTAAAGTAGTCAATGAGCTTTATATTTCCGGAGCTTCCTCGGTAGCAATCAATGGACAAAGGCTGACAAGCCATTCGTATATTAATTGTAACGGTCCGGTGATTACAGTAGACGGAAATGAATTCCCTGCCCCTTTTATCATTACAGCTATTGGAAATCCAGATGTATTATCGGCAGCATTAAGTATTACCGGGGGTGTGAAGGATCAGCTTGTTAATGATAATATCGTTTTCAAACTTGAAAAGGAAGACGAAATTATCATGAATCCGATTTTAGGAAGTTAAAGATAGCTGATTGACGAGTCCACGCAAAGAAAAGAAAAGGAAGGGGAAAATAGTGGACAAGCCGAAAAAAAGTTATAGCTTTGTTATTATTGCGGCTGTTGTTGGTTTCATGATTGCAATCCAATTTCAAACATTGAAAAAACCTGCTGAGAAGGACACGAGGGATTTATGGCAGCTGCGGGAAGCTCTTCTGAAAGAAAAAGAGATGCAGTCCAATTTGTTAAAGGAAATACGTTCAAATGATGAGAAATTAGCATCCTACGAATCAAAGAAAAAACAAAGCAAGGAAGAAACATTAAGAACCACGTTACAGGAACTAAAAGTGGAAGCAGGAATGACGGATGTTTCTGGTCCGGGAATCATTCTTAAAATAGAACCGATTTATGAAAATATGAGTCTTGGAGAAACAGCACCGAAGGTATCGGCAGACCTTTTAAAAAAATTGCTTAATGAATTAAATATGTATGAAGCAAAATTTGTTTCTATTGATGGCCAACGGGTCATTAATACAACTGTCATCCGCGATATCAATGGGGAAACAAAAATCGATGGACACTCCTTAAAAAGTCTCCCAATAGAAGTTAGAGTTGTCGCGGATAATATGAAAATAGCAGAAAAGCTTTATAACCGCATGCAGGGTTCTAAATCAGCAGAAGAATTTTTTATTGATAATCTTCGTCTGACTATTTCTTCCCCTGACGCGAATATTACAGTGCCTGCATACGATAATCCGCTCCATATCCGATTTATGGAACCGGTTAAGACAGATAAAGGAGGCAATTCATAATGTGGCTTCCGTTTGTAGGACTGATCATCGGTATCCTTTTGGGGCTATTAACAGATATTCGAATTCCTGAGGAATATTCCAACTATTTGTCAATTGCCGTTCTTGCTGCTCTTGACACATTATTTGGCGGAATACGAGCCCATTTGCAAAATATTTATGACGAAAAAGTGTTCGTTACAGGTTTCTTTTTTAATATAGCGCTTGCTGCAAGTTTGGCTTTTCTGGGGGTACATCTTGGTGTAGACTTGTACTTGGCAGCAGTGTTTGCATTTGGGGTCCGCTTGTTTCAAAACATTGCTGTAATTAGAAGAATAATATTGACAAAATGGGCAACAAACAAAGAAAAATTAGAAAAAAAGTAATTTTTTTAAAGGGAATCATTTAGTTGTGACGAATATTTTTATAAGATATAAGTAGAGAGAAAACAATAAAGGGCAAAGTGAATTGTTGTTCTTTTTTAAAGGAATGCTAAAGGAGGTGCCAAAGTATGAACAGCAATGAAATTTATGTAAGTCTTGACATCGGTACATCCAGTGTGAAGGTAATCATTGGGGAAATGGTCAATGACGCATTAAATATTATTGGCGTTGGAAATGTAAAATCAGAAGGTTTGCGAAAAGGTTCTATCGTTGATATAGATGAAACTGTTCATTCGATCAAAAAAGCGATTGAACAGGCTGAAAGAATGATAGGGATGGAAATCCGCCAGGTTTTCGTTGGAATAACAGGCAATCATGTAGCACTTCAGCCATGCCATGGCGTTGTAGCGGTCTCAAGCCAAAACCGGGAAATCACAAATGAAGATGTAGCACGAGTGATCGAGGCTGCACAAGTCGTTTCTATTCCGCCTGAAAGGGAAATTATTGGGGTTGTAGCAAAACAATATATAGTCGATGGCCTGGATGAAATCAATGACCCGCGCGGAATGATCGGTGTCCGCCTAGAAATGGAAGGGACGATCATTACAACATCAAAAACGATTCTACATAATACGCTCCGCTGTGTAGAGCGTGCCGGATTGGAAGTATTGGATATCGCATTGCAGCCGCTTGCGGCAGGCTCGTTTGCTTTATCAAAGGATGAGCAAAGTCTGGGAGTTGCCCTTGTAGATTTAGGCGGGGGTTCATCAACGATTGCTTATTTTGAGCAGGGACAATTACGGGCTGTCAGCATACTTCCAGTTGGCGGCGAACACATAACGAAGGATCTGTCGATTGGACTTCGAACATCAACTGAGGATGCAGAAAAGATCAAAATTAAGCATGGACATGCCTTTTATGATGATGCATCAGAGGAAGAAGTCTTTAGTGTGCCGATTATCGGCAGTGATCAGCATCAACAATTTAATCAACTCGAGCTTTCAGAAATTATCGAAGCAAGAATGGAAGAAATCTTTGAATTAGTCGGACATGAGATGAAACGGCTTGGTATTCGCGATTTGCCGGGAGGGTATGTACTGACTGGCGGGGTCGCAAATATGCAGGGGGTTTTGGAACTTGCTGAGGAGATTTTGCAAAACCGGGTTCGGATTGCTGCTCCTGATTATATCGGAGTTCGAGAACCACAATATACAACTGCAGTCGGGCTCATTAAACATGCGTATAAGACTGCGAGGCTTCCAGGGGGCCATTCCTTGGAACCATCACCTGTTACTGTAATGGAATCTGCAGAAAAGAGAATTCCAAAGCAGCAGCATCAACCTAAAGCAAAACAAGAAAAACATCCGGAAGAAAAAATGTCATCGAAAGTAAAAAAATTCTTTGGTTACTTTTTCGAATAAGCAAAAGTGAACAGGACTATCGATGAATTAGGAGGATTTGTCATGTTAGAGTTTGATACAAATTTAGATTCTCTTGCTACCATAAAAGTAATCGGGGTTGGCGGTGGTGGAAATAATGCGGTGAACCGAATGATTGAACATGGCGTTCAGGGTGTTGAGTTTATCGCTGTCAATACAGATGCTCAAGCATTAAACCTTTCAAAAGCAGAAGTAAAGATGCAAATTGGTGCAAAATTGACAAGAGGTTTAGGAGCAGGAGCTAATCCTGAAGTTGGTAAAAAAGCAGCAGAAGAGAGTAAAGAACAAATTGAAGCAGCGCTAAGCGGTGCTGATATGGTTTTTGTTACAGCCGGAATGGGAGGCGGTACCGGAACAGGAGCTGCTCCCGTTATTGCTCAGATTGCCAGGGATCTAGGCGCATTGACTGTCGGAGTTGTTACAAGACCATTTACTTTTGAAGGAAAAAAACGTGCGAATCAAGCCGCAGGCGGGATTTCCGCTATGAAGGAAGCGGTTGACACGTTGATTGTCATACCAAATGACCGTCTTTTAGAGATTGTAGATAAAAGTACACCAATGCTGGAGGCTTTCCGGGAAGCGGATAATGTCCTTCGGCAAGGGGTTCAGGGTATTTCTGATTTAATCGCAACTCCGGGACTCATTAACCTGGATTTTGCAGATGTTAAAACAATCATGTCAAACAAAGGTTCTGCATTGATGGGGATTGGTGTCGCAGCCGGTGAAAATCGGGCGGTTGAAGCTGCCAAAAAGGCAGTAAGTTCGCCTCTGTTGGAAACTTCCATTGATGGTGCTCAAGGTATCTTAATGAATATTACCGGCGGCATGAATTTAAGCCTGTATGAAGTTCAAGAAGCTGCTGATATTGTGGCTTCCGCATCCGATCAAGAAGTGAACATGATTTTTGGTTCTGTTATTAATGAAAACCTTAAAGATGAAATTATCGTAACGGTAATTGCTACCGGCTTTAATGAGGAAGTGATTCAGCCAAAAATATCCCGGCCGTCATTTGGACAGGTAAAGCCTAATATTGGTACGGTCAAACGGGAACCAAAGCGTGAGGAACCACAGCCTGAACCACAGCGTGGAGCTTCTTCAACACAGGAAGATACACTTGACATTCCTACTTTCCTGCGGAACCGCAACCGCAGGCGTTAAGTTAATCATATGTTTTTTTAAAGGCATAGCTAATACTAGCTATGCCTTTTGCTATTTGCAGAACGAAAATATACCGACAAAAGCAGCCCGTAAAAGTGAAAATCTCTGCATTTTTGTATACAGAAAATGACAGTATCAGCATCAGGGGTAAGGTATACTTTTCCCAAAACAGAATTTTAACATCACGGAGGCGATGATTGAATTATTAGGAATGTTTGAATGAATTTCTGAGCCATTCATTTGTAAAGCGGAGGGAAGCAGATGTGACTGTTTATTTGGATGTGATTTGGCTTTTAAATCTATTATTTGATTGCCTGATCCTCTACTTAACCGCATTAATTTTAAAGCGGAGCATACGAATCTGGAGACTTTTAGCGGGTGGATTCATCGGAGCATTTATTATCCTTTTAACATTTTCCCCTTTAACCGGGGTGGCAAATCATCCAATCACAAAGCTCTTCTGCTCAATCTTAATGATTTTAACTGTTTTTGGGTTTCAAAGATTAATCTTTTTTGTAAAAGGATTAATGACAATGTATTTAGTCACGTTTTTGCTTGGCGGCACGTTAATCGGAACGCATTATTTTATTCAATCCAATACTGAGATGACAGCAAATGTTTTAAAAGCAAGTGTTCAGGGGTTTGGAGATCCAATCAGCTGGGTGTTCGTCTTAATCGGATTCCCGATTGCTTGGCATTTCTCAAAAAAGAATTTTGAAACGATGGAAATGACCAAAATTCAATTTGATCAAATGGTTCATGTCGCGATCACCATAAATGGGGATACTTTTGTGTTTACAGGATTAGTAGACAGCGGGAATCAGTTATATGATCCGTTATCAAGAAAGCCTGTCATGTTTGTTTCCATAAAGAGTCAGATGGACCGCTTTCCTGATATTATTAAAACGCTTTCAACTGAGGCGGAGAGAATCATAATGGGAGAAGCAGAAATTCCGGCTGAGTGGCAAAACCGAATCAGAGTGATACCTTGCAGTGTTGTCGGACAAGAACATCATCTGATTGCTGCTATCAAGCCAGATCG
Source organism: uncultured Bacillus sp. (assembly GCA_964484065.1). GTDB lineage: Bacteria > Bacillota > Bacilli > Bacillales > Cytobacillaceae > JAEVLT01. The sequence continues at coordinate 175,730 of CAZAEW010000001.1, read as the reverse complement.
GATTCAGATTACAAAAAGCAATAGCGAATACCTTTGTGAAAACGGGCTCGTTTCTTTTACGATTCAGGAGCTCTCGGCTGATGACAGCTATCAATGCATTGTTCACCCGAAAATGCTGACAGGACTGCAAAAAAATAAGGAATCTGAGAAAGTGGGTTAATATTACTATACTCAGGAAAAACATTTTTTAGAAGGAGGAACTTCCGTGAAAAAATGGCGGCTTCGCTTATCATACTATTGGTATAAAATCCTAATTAAACTGGGTCTTAAAACCGATGAAGTTTATTATATTGGGGGAAGTGAAGCACTGCCGCCTCCTTTAAGCAAGGATGAAGAAGAAATATTATTAAAAAAACTGCCAAATGGCGATAAGGCAGCACGATCCATTCTAATTGAAAGAAACTTGAGGCTGGTCGTTTATATTGCAAGGAAATTTGAAAATACGGGAATTAACATTGAGGATTTAATCAGTATTGGAACGATCGGTCTTATTAAAGCCGTAAATACCTTTAACCCGGAAAAGAAAATTAAACTGGCTACATATGCATCGAGATGCATTGAAAATGAGATTCTCATGTATTTACGGAGAAATAATAAAATCCGCTCGGAAGTTTCCTTTGACGAGCCCCTAAACATTGATTGGGATGGCAATGAACTTTTATTATCAGATGTATTAGGAACAGAGGAAGATATTATTACAAAGGATCTGGAAGCGAATGTCGACCGGAAGCTTCTAAGCAAGGCTTTGCATCAGCTTTCTGACCGTGAAAAGCAAATCATGGAATTGCGCTTCGGTCTTACAAACGGTGAAGAAAAAACCCAAAAGGATGTCGCTGATATGCTTGGTATTTCGCAATCCTATATATCAAGACTGGAAAAACGGATCATCAAACGGCTGCGGAAAGAGTTTAACAAAATGGTGTAAAAATATTTTTTTTTATAAAAAAAGAGGGATTATTAAAGGAGAAATCCTATTTTCATCCATTTCCCTCCCTTCCGGCGGGGAGGGACAAGTGCATATTTTTCCTTTCCGAGGAGATACTGTTTTTTGTACAGCAGCTCCTGTGAGGAGGGAAAAGAGATTGACTCGAAATAAAGTTGAAATTTGCGGTGTCGATACATCAAAACTTCCTGTTTTAAAAAACGAAGAAATGAGATTACTCTTCAAGCAAATGCAATCGGGCGATATAACTGCCAGGGAAAAGCTGGTCAATGGAAACCTGAGGCTCGTTTTAAGTGTCATCCAAAGGTTTAATAACCGTGGTGAGTTTGTTGATGATCTGTTCCAGGTAGGCTGTATCGGTCTCATGAAATCCATTGATAATTTTGATCTGGGTCAAAATGTAAAGTTTTCTACTTATGCAGTACCGATGATTATCGGTGAAATCCGCCGTTACCTGCGGGACAATAATCCAATCCGCGTTTCAAGATCTCTTCGCGACATTGCCTATAAGGCGCTGCAAGTCAGAGAGAGATTAATGAGTGAAACTTCACGAGAACCAACTGCTGAAGAAATTGCCAAGGTACTGGAGGTACCTCATGAAGAAATCGTCTTTGCTTTAGATGCAATACAGGATCCTGTTTCTCTATTTGAGCCAATCTATAATGATGGCGGGGACCCGATTTATGTGATGGACCAACTGAGTGATGAACGGAATAAAGATACACATTGGATAGAAGAACTCGCTTTAAAAGAAGGAATGAGAAGATTAAATGACCGCGAAAAACTAATCCTGCGCAAACGATTCTTCCAAGGCAAGACGCAGATGGAAGTAGCTGATGAAATTGGAATTTCCCAAGCACAAGTCTCCAGATTAGAAAAAGCAGCAATCAGGCAAATGAATAAAAATATCCAAAGTTAAAGCTGTCCACACGGGCAGCTTTATTTTTTGAATTTAGGTGTTTTTAACGAGATGAAATCATATATTGTCTATAGCACAGCTAAACAGGAGTGATTATAATGGTGAAAATCTCTGAATTTCAAATAAAGGATGTTGTAAATGTGGCAGATGGGAAAAAGCTAGGGAACATTGGAGATATCGATATCAATCTGTCGACAGGAAAAATAGATGCGATTGTCATTGCCGGAAATGGCAGGGTGTTTGGATTTTTTGGCAAAGAGGAAGAAATTACCATTCCGTGGAAAAATATTTTAAAAATTGGCCATGATGTTATTTTGGTTCGATACAAAACAGAGGCTGAGTTCAGCAGTGAGCAAAGAGACGAATAATCGTAAATACCTTTTATGGAAAACTGTGTTAGACTATAAAAAAACACTAGATGAGGTAGTAATATGGAGCCGTTTGTTTTAAAAAAGGAAAGCTATTTTAGCATTCAAGATTGGGAGAGCCAGTTCCCGGGTCTTATTGCCGGTTTTACTTCCAAAAATGGCGGGGTTGGAAAAGGGGCATATCAGAGCATGAACCTTGGTTTTCATGTAAATGATGAACTTTCCATTGTATGTGAAAATAGACGGAAACTGGCGGAAGACATTCATTTTCCTTTAGATAGCTGGGTAGGAGCGGAACAAGTTCATGATTGTTTTATCAAAAAGGCAGATCATGATGACAGGGGAAAAGGCTCAGTTTCTTATGAATCTTCTGTTAAGGGAACCGATGGTTTATATACAGACAATAAAGGAATATTATTGACGCTCTGTTTTGCAGATTGCGTTCCCCTTTTCTTTATCGCACCGGAACGGGGGAGGATCGGGATCGCCCATGCAGGCTGGAAAGGGACGGTAAAGCAGATTGCAGTAAAAATGGTACAGAGGTGGGAGGAGGAGGGGATCCGCCCTGAACAAATTTTTGTCACCATCGGCCCATCCATTTGTAATAAATGTTATATTGTAGATAAACATGTCATTGATTTAGTACAAAATATACTAGTAGATGTCGAAAAAAAGCCCTATAATTTAATAAAAGACGGACAGTATCGTTTAGATTTGCGCGAGGTAAACAAAATGCTGCTTAGAAAGGCCGGTGTTCCTGAAAAGAATATGATGATAACGGATTTTTGTTCAAGTTGTCATCAAGATCATTTTTTCTCACATCGCCGCGACCATGGGTCTACTGGAAGAATGTTAAGCTTTATTGGCTGGAAGGAGGATTCTTGTCTTTTATGAAAGTGGCAGAAAAGCTTTTGGCAATCAAACAAAACATTAATGAATCTTGCCGGAAAGTAAATCGAAATCCGGAAGAAATTCGCGTAATTGCAGTTACGAAGTATGTTAGTACGGAGAGGGCAAAAGAAGCACTTGATGCGGGTATAGCCGATCTTGGCGAAAACCGCGATGATGGCCTTCTTAAAAAATATGAAGTTTTAGGGGACAAGCCCGTCTATCATTTTATCGGTTCTTTGCAGACCCGGAAAGTTAAAAATATGATCCATATAGCAGATTATATCCATTCTTTAGACCGCGTTAGTCTGGCAGAAGAGATCAATAAGAGGGCTGATGGCCCCATTAACTGTTTGGTTCAAGTAAACGTCTCTGGAGAAGAATCAAAACATGGGATGGCTGCTGAGGAAGTTATTCCTTTTATCAGACAGATGGATACCCTGGAAAATATTCGGATTGCCGGTCTCATGACAATGGCTCCTCACACGGATAATGAAAATATTCTGCGAAGCTGTTTTCAAAAATTAAGGGAGCTCAGAGACGAAGTTCAGGCTTTTCAGCTTGACTATGCGCCTTGTACTGAGCTTTCCATGGGTATGTCAAATGATTACCCAATTGCTATTGAAGAAGGCGCAACGATGATCAGAATAGGTACAGCACTTGTCGGTGAAGATGATTAGGGGGCGTTAAGAAATGAGTATCAAGTCAAAAATCAAAACATTTTTCTTTTTAGATGATGATTTTGAAGGCCAAGATGAAGGATATGAAGAAGAAATGGAACCCGCTAAGCAGCAGAAGCAGCCTGCCAAGGCACAAAATGTTGTCAGTCTGCAAAGCATTCAAAAAACCTCCAAAGTTATTTTAATGGAGCCGAGGGTTTATTCAGAAGCACAAGAAATTGCTGATCATTTGAAAAATCGCAGGGCGGTCATTGTCAATCTTCAGCGGATCGAACACGATCAAGCAAAAAGGATTGTCGATTTCTTAAGCGGAACGGTATATGCTATTGGCGGAGATATTCAAAAAGTGGGTCTGAGCATTTTTCTCTGTACTCCCGATAATGTAGAAATTTCCGGAAATATTTCTGAGTTGATTCAGGATGAAGATTTTCAAAATACGAGGTGGTAAACGCTAATGCAGTTATTATTTGACATTTTATCAAGATTGATTGGAATCTACTCATGGACATTATTTATCTATATCTTATTATCTTGGTTTCCTAATGCCAGGGATTCTTCAATTGGCCGATTTTTGGCAAGAATTTGCGAGCCGTTTCTTGAGCCGTTCAGGAGAATCATTCCGCCGATTGGAATGATGGATATCTCCCCCATTGTTGCCTACTTTGTTTTAAGAGGCGCAACAGCAGGTCTTGATCAAATTTATCGATGGCTCATATAAAAATCAGTAAAATTCCTGATTTAATATTTGAAGGGGTCATTCATGAATATATATCAGCATTTCCGTCCTGAAGAAAAAGCATTTATTGACCAGGTGTTAAACTGGCGAAATTTTGTTGAAAAGACCTTTACCTCAAAACTTACCGATTTCCTTGATCCTCGGGAACAGCACATCCTGAAGAAAGTGATCGGCACTCACTCGGATGTGAAGGTGGAGTTTTTTGGCGGAGGCATAAATGCGGAAAGAAAGCGGGCTCTGCTAATACCTGAATATGGAACTGGAGATCAAAAAGATTATGAAATCACTCTGTTTGAAGTTGAATATCCAGTTAAGTTTTATACGATCGAACATCCTCAGGTTTTAGGAACTTTAATGGGTTTAGGAGTAAAGCGAGGGAAATTTGGCGATATCCTGATTGAAGACAAGCGGGCCCAATTTTTTGCCAGCAATGATGTAAGTGACTATATTATGCTGAATGTACAGTCGATTGGCAAGGCAGCTGTACATTTAGCAAAACTGGATCTTGAAATGGCGCTGTCGGCAGAAAATGATTGGAGAGAAGAGATCCTAACCGTTTCCTCCCTCCGGTTAGATACCGTGCTTTCGGGAATCCATCATTTGTCCCGCCAGAAATCCCAAACCTTGATCGAGCATGGGCTTGTAAAGGTTAATTGGTCATTGATTGAAAATCCATCTTTTGAATGCCAAGAAGGTGATATGATTTCAGCAAGAGGATATGGAAGATTGAAGATATTGTCAATTGATGGGAAAACCAAGAAAGAAAAGTGGCGGATCGTTGCAGGCAAACAAAAATAATTCGTTTTAACAGCAGGAATTCAAAGGATTTTGTCGAAAACTCAATATACATAAAGATACAGACAAAAATTATGGAGGTGGCATAATGCCATTAACGCCGTTGGATATACACAATAAAGAATTTAATAAAGGATTTAGAGGCTATGATGAGGACGAGGTAAATGAATTCCTCGATCAAGTGATCAAGGATTATGAATTAGTCCTAAGAGAGAAAAAAGAGTTAGAAGAACGTTTAAACGAAATGAAAGACCGTTTGGGTCATTTTAATAATATTGAAGAAACGTTGAATAAGTCGATCGTTATTGCTCAGGAGGCAGGCGAAGAAGTAAAACGAAATGCCCAAAAAGAAGCAAAGCTGATCATTAAAGAAGCGGAAAAAAATGCTGACCGGATTATTAACGAATCTCTTACGAAGGCAAGAAAAATTGCCCTGGAAATTGAAGATTTGAAAAAACAATCGAAGGTATTTAGAACAAGGTTTAAAATGCTGGTTGAAGCACAATTGGATTTGCTGAATAATGATGATTGGGATCATTTGCTTGAATATGAAATTGACGCAGCTGAATTAAAGGCTTCTGAAACAGAAGATTCATTAGCTTGACGTTTTGGATTGTATCGCATATAATACCTAAAAGTAAAATAGAATGGACATTTACGTTGAAGGGGACAGTACATTTTCCAAATACTTTTTAAGCAGCGAATCGGGAATGGTGAGAGCCTGGTAAAAGTCGGAGAAATGGAAAATCACCCTGGAGTTCCAAGCTGAACAGGTGAGTAAGCTTTGGCGGGTAATTCACGTTACGAATGGTCGAAAGTGGATAGCAAAGGAATCGCTGTCTATCAGGGTGGTACCGCGGGAACAACCTTCTCGTCCCTATTTTGGGATGAGAAGGTTTTTTTATTTAAATGTACGTCTATTCTGTTATCAGTAGTTGAAATACAGGAGGAAGAAAAATGGATTACAAAGATACGTTATTAATGCCGAAAACAGACTTCCCGATGCGGGGGAATCTTCCGCAAAGAGAACCGGAAATTCAGGCGAGATGGGAAGAAATGAATATTTATCAAAAGGTGCAGGAGCGGACAAAGGGACGTCCAATGTTTATTTTGCATGATGGACCTCCATATGCAAATGGTGACATCCACATGGGTCATGCCCTTAACAAGATTTTAAAGGATTTTATTGTCCGTTTTAAATCAATGAGCGGTTTTCATGCACCATATGTACCTGGATGGGATACCCACGGCCTGCCAATTGAACAGGCTTTGACTAACAAAGGGGTTAAGCGGAAAGAAATGTCCGTTGCGGAATTCCGGAAATTATGTATGGAATATGCTCTTCAACAGGTTGAAAATCAGCGCAGTCAATTTAAACGGCTGGGTGTCCGCGGTGATTGGGAAAAGCCATATATTACCTTGAAACCGGAATATGAAGCACAGCAAATAAAAGTATTCGGGGAAATGGCGAAGAAAGGCTACATTTATAAAGGGAAAAAGCCTGTCTATTGGTCTCCTTCGAGTGAATCAGCCCTTGCAGAAGCTGAAATTGAATACCAAGATAAACGCTCTGCTTCCATTTATGTTGCATTTAAAGTAAAAGACGGAAAAGGCGTTTTAGATACAGAAACAAATATTGTTATTTGGACAACGACACCTTGGACAATTCCTGCTAACCTTGGTATTTCTGTTCATCCTGACTTAACTTATGTTGTCGTGAAGACGAATGATAAGAAATATTTAGTTGCTGAAGCTTTATTGGAACAGGTTACAGCAGAAATCGGCTGGGAAAATCCAGAAGTGGTTCAAAAAGTAAATGGCACGGAGCTTGAAAATCTGATTGCGGAACATCCGCTCTATCATCGTGATTCCCTTGTGATGCTCGGTGAGCATGTTACAACAGATGCCGGTACTGGCTGCGTTCACACAGCACCCGGACATGGGGAAGATGACTTCTATGTAGGCCAAAAATATGGCCTGGATGTCCTTTGCCCTGTAGATGACAAAGGAATGATGACAGATGAAGCACCGGGCTTTGCTAATCTTTTTTATGATGAAGCTAACAAACCGATTACACAAGCATTAGAGGATGCCGGTGCATTATTAAAGCTGTCGTTTATCACACACTCCTATCCGCATGACTGGAGAACGAAAAAGCCGGTTATTTTTAGAGCGACAGCCCAATGGTTCGCTTCGATTAAAGATTTCCGCAGTGAACTGTTAGAAGCGGTGAAGAAAACGAAATGGGTTCCGGCATGGGGAGAAACACGTCTTTACAACATGGTTCGTGACCGGGGAGATTGGTGTATTTCCCGCCAGCGGGCCTGGGGTGTGCCAATTCCCGTATTTTATGCGGAAAATGGCGATGCAATTATCAACGATGAAACGATTAGCCATGTTTCTGACCTTTTCCGTGAACACGGATCCAATATTTGGTTTGAGCGCGATGCAAAGGACTTGCTTCCTGAAGGATTTACGCATCCAAGCAGCCCAAATGGTATTTTTACAAAAGAAACAGATATCATGGATGTTTGGTTTGATTCCGGCTCCTCCCATCAGGCGGTTTTGGAGGAAAGAGATGATTTACAGCGCCCTGCAGACCTTTATCTTGAAGGCTCTGACCAATATCGCGGCTGGTTTAACTCTTCCTTATCAACAGCTGTTGCCGTTACAGGTAAAGCTCCTTATAAAGGGGTATTAAGCCACGGCTTTGCTCTTGACGGTGAGGGCAGAAAAATGAGTAAGTCGCTTGGTAACACAGTCGTTCCTGCAAAAGTCATGAATCAGCTTGGCGCTGATATTCTGCGTCTGTGGGTGGCATCAGTTGATTATCAGGCAGATGTCCGCGTGTCAGATGCAATTTTGAAACAGGTTGCCGAAGTATATCGCAAAATTCGTAACACTTTCCGCTTCTTACTTGGAAATTTAGCGGATTTCACACCTGAAAAAGATGCGGTACCATATGAAAAATTACGCGAAGTCGATCAGTTTATGCTCGTGAAATTAAATAAATTAATTAAAAATGTGCGAAACGCATATGAAAATTATGAGTTTGCCGCCATTTACCATGATGTCAATAATTTCTGTACCCTTGATTTAAGTGCGTTTTACCTGGATTTTGCAAAAGATGTCCTTTACATTGAGGCAAAAGACAATCACGAACGCCGCTCGATCCAAACGGTATTATATGAGAGTCTGGTAAGTTTAACGAAGCTGACAGCACCTATTCTGTCCCATACTGCGGATGAAGTTTGGAAATTCATTCCTGATGTTAATGAAGAAAGTGTTCAATTAACGGATATGCCGGAATACAAAGAATTTGAAAATGCACAACAGCTTGAAGAAAAGTGGAGTGCATTCTTAAATCTGCGCGATGATGTGTTAAAAGCGCTTGAAGAAGCCCGGAATCAAAAGCTTATCGGTAAATCGTTAACAGCCAAAGTAACGTTATATGTAAAAGAAAAAACAGGCAAGCTTCTTGATTCGATCCAAGAAAGCGTCAAACAGCTCTTTATTGTGTCTGATTTTGAAGTTGCCGGAACATACGCCGACGCACCTGCTGATGCTGTAAAATTAGAATCGTCAGCGATTGTTATCACAAAAGCTGAGGGTGAAACTTGTGAGAGATGCTGGACTGTGACTCCTGAAGTCGGCCAGGTATCGGAGCACCCAACCCTTTGCAAACGCTGCGCAGACGTTGTAAAAGAAAATTATTAAAGCTTAGAGGATAATCCATTGGGGTTATCCTTTTTTTTTTGAAAAAAAATCCTCATTCACTAATTGTTGCAGTAGTTGTCAAATGTTTATCTGTGTCCGGATTCATTCCAAGGAGATAATATAAAAAATTAAGTTTGCGGAGGTTACTAAAAATGCACAAAATGCTGTTAGAAGAACTCCGTCAATCCGAGGAAGAAATCCTCCAGTCATTGCAAAAAATTGATTCAAACATTCAGATCAAAGGAATTTTGGAAGATGAATTGGCTGACATCCGATTGGCCCTTCAAAAAGCGGCAAACGGAAATTATGGCTTATGTGAGATATCCGGGGAAATGATTCCTGCGGATTTATTAAAACTGATACCAACCATTAAGACGGTTAATGATGTTTCCAATTTGGAATCGTTCTATCGAAAACCCATTCAATTTCACTCTTAATTGTCGGTAAGATACAGAGTGTGCTAAAATGCTAAGGAGGTCACAGAGCAGATGTGGAGGTTTTCTTAGTGTTTTTTTATCTTATCGCACTATTTGTTATTTTAGTGGATCAAATTACAAAATGGCTGATCGTAAGCAAAATGCAATTTGGAGAAAGTATCACGATTATTGAGAATGTCCTTTATATTACTTCCCACCGTAATCGAGGCGCAGCATGGGGGATACTGCAAGGACAAATGTGGCTTTTCTACGTGATTACCATCATTGTCATTTGCGCAATCGTCTATTATATTCAAAAAGCAAAAGGAAAAAGTCTGTTGGGCGTTTCTCTCGGCTTAATGCTGGGCGGGGCAATTGGAAATTTTATCGACCGTGCAGTCCGGAAAGAAGTTGTTGATTTTATTCATACGTATATTTTTGGCTACAATTTCCCGGTCTTTAATATCGCGGACTCTTCATTAGTGATTGGTGTCATTCTTTTAATGATTGTCATGCTGCGGGACGAGAGAGAAACAAAGGAGAAAGCATATGGAAAAAATGGAACACATCATTCTTGAGGAACAAAAAGGAGACAGGATTGATAAAGCTGTTTCTTCCTTAAATGAAGAGTGGTCAAGAACACAAGTCCAGCAGTGGATTAAGGATGGGTTTGTGCTTGTTAATGGTAAGCAGGTTAAAACAAATTATAAATGCAGCATCAATGATCAAATTGAAATTTCTATTCCTGAACCTGAAATTCTGGACGTTCTCCCGGAAAGTATGGATCTCGATATTTATTATGAGGATAAGGATGTACTTGTTGTTAACAAACCGCGCGGAATGGTTGTTCATCCGGCGCCGGGTCATACGACAGGTACCCTTGTGAATGGGCTGATGGCCCACTGTAAAGATTTATCCGGGATAAATGGCATCATGCGCCCGGGCATTGTTCACCGCATTGATAAAGACACATCCGGCTTGTTAATGGTGGCCAAAAATGATATGGCTCATGAAAGTCTTGTCAATCAGCTGGTGAATAAAACCGTTACACGAAAATATAAAGCGATTGTTCATGGAGTCATTCCCCATGATTTTGGAACAATTGATGCCCCGCTCGGACGTGATCAAAAGGATCGCCAAAGTATGACTGTAGTCGATGATGGCAAACATGCCGTTACTCATTTTCACGTGTTGGAGCGGTTTAAAGATTACACATTTATTGAATGTCAGCTGGAAACAGGCCGCACCCACCAAATTCGCGTCCATATGAAGTATATCGGTTATCCGCTTGCGGGGGACCCAAAATACGGCCCCAAAAAAACTTTGGATATTGATGGACAGGCTTTGCATGCAGGTATCCTTGGATTTACTCATCCGAGAAGCGGTGAATATATGGAATTCGAGGCTCCGCTTCCTTCCGAGTTTGTCCGGCTTCTCGAGCACTTAAGAATTTAACGATTGACATAAACTACGATGTAAAGTAAGATATCAATAGTTAAATATGCCTTTAAAATCAGTCCCGTGAGGCTGAGAAGGAAACGGTTTAGAAATAGAGTGATTTACCTCTCTATTTTGCTTTAATGAACTTGTCAACCTCTCGTCTAATGGTGAGAGGTTTTTTATTTAAAAAGCGGAAGCCTTCGAAAAAGGAGCATGGTAATAATGACGCAAAAAGCAATTGTCCTTGATGATCAAGCCATTCGCAGAGCATTAACGCGAATTTCCCACCAAATTATTGAAAAAAATAAAGGGATTGAGGAATGCGTTCTTGTCGGAATTCGCACGAGAGGAATATACATAGCCAGACGACTCGCTGAAAGAATTGAAGAGATCGAAGGACGTTCCATAGCTGTCGGCGAACTCGATATTACCCTATACCGTGATGATTTAACGAAAAAAACAGTGGATCAAGAGCCTTTGGTGAAAGGGTCAGATATTCCCGTAGAAATTACGGATAAAATCATTATTCTTGTGGATGATGTTTTATATACAGGCAGGACAGTCAGGGCTGGAATGGATGCCCTTATGGACCTGGGGCGGCCTTCATCTATCCAGCTCGCAGTATTGGTTGACAGAGGGCATCGCGAGCTGCCAATCCGGGCAGATTATGTTGGGAAAAATATACCGACTTCCAGTTCTGAAAAAATTGTTGTTGAACTGACTGAAATCGACAAAACTGATCAAGTGAGTATCTATGATAAATAAATAGCCCTTTTAAACGTAGTCCAGTGAGGCTGACAAAGGGGAAGTGCCATGAATTATTACCAGGGCAAATTCTACCTCTTTGTAATCACTAGGACGAAGAGGTTTTTTGTATTTAAAAGGATTATCATAAAAAATAGAGAAAAAAGTTTTACCCATTATAGGAGGCAGACAAATGAATAACAATCCGATTTTAGGCGTGAATGACATTCCAAAACCCGGTCAATGGATCACATTAAGCTTACAGCACTTATTTGCAATGTTTGGAGCGACAATTCTGGTTCCTTATCTCGTTGGTTTAAGTCCGGCGATTGCGTTAATTTCAAGCGGATTAGGAACATTAGCTTTTCTTTTATTAACAAAATGGAAAGTTCCTGCATATTTAGGATCTTCATTTGCCTATATTGCGCCCATCATTGCTGCAAAAGCACATGGCGGGCCAGGGGCGGCGATGGTAGGGACCTTTCTTGCTGGTATCGTCTATACTCTAGTCGCACTTATTATTAAAAAGGCGGGGTATCAGTGGATTATGAAACTGCTTCCGCCAGTAGTTGTAGGCCCTGTTATTATTGTTATTGGTTTAGCTCTATCAGGAACGGCTGTCGGAATGGCAATGAATAACCCTGCTGGAAAATACAGCCTGCTCCATTTCTCTGTAGCCTTAGTGACACTTGCCGCGACGATCATATTCTCGGTTTACTTTAAAGGGATGCTAAGTATTATCCCAATTCTTGCAGGAATTATTATAGGATATATCTACTCATTGATTGTTGGCATCGTAGACTTTAAACCGGTCTTGGAAGCAAAATGGTTTGAGGTTCCTTCCTTTATTTTTCCGTTCGTTAGTTATAAAGTAAAGTTAACATTAGATATTGTTTTACTGATGGTGCCGGTTGCGGTTGTAACCTTGTCTGAGCATATCGGGCATCAGCTTGTTTTAAGTAAAGTTGTTGGCAAAAACTATATTAAAGATCCGGGACTGCAGCGCTCCATTCTTGGTGACGGAACAGCTACTCTCATTTCAGCTTTGGTTGGCGGACCTCCCAAAACAACCTATGGCGAAAATATTGGGGTGCTGGCCATTACGAGAGTATACAGTGTTTACGTAATAGCTGGCGCTGCCGTGGCAGCAATTGTGTTTGGCTTTATAGGAAAAATAACTGCCTTAATTCATTCAATCCCTACTCCAGTCATGGGCGGTGTATCCATCCTTCTGTTTGGAATCATAGCATCATCAGGGTTAAGAATGCTTGTTGACAGTAAAATTGATTTTGGGGATAAACGCAATCTTGTTATTTCATCTGTCATTCTGGTAATCGGTATTGGCGGAGCATATATAAAAATTTCTGACCAATTTCAAATTCAGGGAATGGCATTAGCAGCCATATGCGGGATTTTGCTCAACCTGGTTTTACCAGGAAAATCCGTTTCTTCTGAAGACATGTTTGACGCGGAAGACCAGGAAGAATCGCTGGAATTAAAAGAGAATGTAAGATGAGTTGAAACCTTTTAAATAGGTCCAGAGAGACATATAAGGGTGCAGGCTTTTTAATTTAAGATTGTGCAGGGGCAAGTATGAAACGCAACGCCAGAAGCACATCATTTAAAAGCACCCTGATCATTGGATTTGGGTGCTTTTTTGCTAAAAAATTAAGAAAGTTTAGTTGAAATTTGAGAATTGTCTGGCTCCAGCGCCTAGCCCCTCGGGTTCAAATAACCTTCGGCTAAAAAAGTCAAAGTGCGGACTTTTTTAGCCGAAGAACATTTGCCAGTCGGGGCTGATCAAGGCGCTTACGCTTTTCTAATAAAAAACAAAGTGGAGGGATTAATGGTGAAGCATTTACTTACAACAGCGGAATTGAAGATTGAAGAGGTGATGGACATAATCACAGAGGCGCAGGAGTTTGCAGAAGGCAAACAGTGGCAGCCAACCAGTCCAATCTTTGCTGCCAACCTTTTCTTTGAGCCAAGTACAAGGACAAAAAGCAGCTTTGAAGTGGCAGAAAGAAGGCTGGGGTTAAATGTCATTCCATTTGAAGTGAAAACATCAAGCGTTCAAAAAGGAGAAACCCTTTATGATACCGTTAAAACCCTCGAATCAATTGGAATTAACGCAGTTGTGATTCGGCATTACATTGACCGATATTTTGAGGAATTGAAAGGAAAAATAAACATTCCTGTTATTAATGCAGGGGATGGCTGCGGCCATCATCCAACCCAATCTCTTCTGGATTTGCTTACGATTCACCAGGAATTTGGCCGATTTGCCGGGTTAAAAGTTGCCATTATCGGTGATATCAGCCACAGCCGCGTTGCCCGTTCTAATGCCGATGTGTTAACAAGACTTGGGGCAGAGGTTGTTTTCTCGGGACCTGAACAGTGGTTTGACCAAGAAATAACTGGCAAGGGGCAATTTGAACAGATTGATTCTGCTATGTCCAGCTCGGACGTTGTTATGCTGCTTAGAATTCAGCATGAACGCCATCGTGAAAATGATGATTTCTCTCTCTCGGAATATCACCAAGAATTTGGATTAACGCTTGAGAGGGAAAGAAAAATGAAGCCGCACAGCATTATTATGCATCCGGGGCCGGTTAACCGCGGTGTGGAAATAGCAGATAGCCTTGTGGAATGTCAGCGTTCAAGAATATTTAAACAAATGAAGAACGGCGTTTTTGTGAGGATGGCGGCGATAAAACGATCACTTGAAAGCATACAAGGGGGTACTAAAAATGAATCTTCTGATTCAGAATTCGCGTTACATAACTAAAGATGGGGCAGTCAAACAAGGGGATATTTTGATCGAAAATGGCAGAATTAAAGAAATCGGTTCTGCCTTGACTGCGAAGGCTGAACGAACAATAGATGCTGCAGGCCTGCTCGTGGCACCGGGATTTATCGACCTGCATGTCCATTTGCGGGAGCCCGGCGGTGAGAAAAAAGAAACCATTGCGACGGGGACATTGGCAGCGGCACATGGAGGTTTTACCACTATTGCCGCAATGCCTAATACCAGACCTGTTCCGGATTCAAAGGAGCAACTGGAATGGCTTAACAAACAAATTCAGGAGACAGCACATGTACGGGTCCTTCCTTACGCTTCGATAACAGTCAGGGAATTAGGACAGGATTTAACGGATTTTGCAGCATTAAAAGATGCAGGTGCATTTGCTTTTTCAGATGACGGAGTCGGTGTTCAGTCCGCAGCAATGATGCTCGAGGCAATGAAAAAAGCAGCTGAAGCAGATATGGCCATTGTCGCCCACTGTGAAGAAAATACGCTGATCAACAAAGGCTGTGTTCATGAAGGGTCCTTTTCAAAAAAGAATCAATTAAACGGAATTCCTTCGGTTTGTGAGAGTGTGCAAATTGTCAGGGATGTTCTGCTCGCGGAAGCTGCCAGCTGTCATTACCATGTGTGCCATATCAGTACAAAAGAATCAGTCAGAGCAGTAAGGGATGCAAAACGTGCCGGCATTCATGTAACAGCAGAAGTCACACCGCATCATTTACTGTTAACAGATGAAGATATTCCGGGACTTGATGCAAATTTTAAAATGAATCCGCCGCTAAGAGGCAAGGAAGACAGGACGGCTCTGATCGAAGGGCTTTTAGATGGAACGATTGATTTTATTGCGACAGATCATGCGCCCCATACTGCAGAGGAAAAAAGCGAAGGGATGCAATTAGCTCCATTTGGAATTGTCGGCTTGGAAACGGCATTCCCTCTTCTTTATACAAACTTTGTTTTGGAAAACAAAATGACGCTATCACAATTAATCGCTTACTTAACAAGTAATCCTGCTGAGGCTTTTGGCTTGCAATACGGTAAAATAGAATTAGATGCGCCGGCAGATCTTGTCTTGCTGGATTTAAATGAGGAACGTTCCATTGATCCAAACGAATTTTTATCAAAAGGAAAAAATACACCATTTAATGGCTGGAAATGTAAAGGCTGGCCGGTCATGACGATTGTCGATGGAAAAATTGCTTGGGAGAAGGATGTGTAACTGTATGAAAAAGCAGCTTATTTTAGAGGATGGTACAGTTTTTATCGGTGAAGGATTTGGCAGCGATGCTGATTCGGTAGGGGAAGTCGTCTTTAATACAGGTATGACAGGCTATCAAGAAATTCTTTCCGACCCTTCATATTGCGGTCAGATTGTCACATTAACCTACCCGTTGATTGGAAATTATGGGATTAACCGTGATGACTTCGAATCGATTACCCCGGCTGTAAAGGGATTTATCGTCAAGGAAGCAGCAGATTTTCCATCCAACTGGCGAAATGAATTTACCATTGATGAATATTTTCAAATGAAAAAAATCCCGGGTATTGCCGGAATTGATACACGAAAATTAACGCGGATTATTCGTCAATACGGAACACTTAAAGGAGCTATTTGCAGCATCAACGCTGATCCGAAACAGGTGATTGCCGATTTAAAGAAAACGGATCTCCCTACGGACCAAGTTCATCAAGTATCAACGAAAAACCCATATCCAAGCCCGGGCCGCGGCAAAAGAGTAGTACTGGTTGATTTTGGGATGAAACATGGAATTCTCCGGGAATTAAACAGCCGTGATTGTGACGTGATCGTGGTTCCGTATAATACAACAGCCGAAGAAGTGCTCCAGCTTCGTCCGGACGGAATTATGCTTTCAAACGGACCTGGGGATCCGAAAAGTGTACAGGAAGCAATTGAAATGATTAAAGGAGTACTGGGGAAGGCTCCTCTCTTTGGAATATGCCTGGGTCACCAATTATTTGCACTTGCCTGTGGCGCTGATACGGAAAAAATGAAATTTGGTCACCGCGGTTCAAACCATCCGGTTAAGGATTTAAAAACAGGCAAAATTGCCATTACATCACAAAACCATGGCTATACCGTAACCATGGACTCGATTGAAAAAACAAATTTAAATGTAACCCATATCGCATTAAATGATGGGACAGTAGAGGGATTGGAGCATAAGGATTATCCGGCATTCACTGTTCAGTATCATCCGGAAGCATCGCCGGGGCCGGAAGATGCCAACTATTTATTCGACCAGTTCATGCAGTTAATTGATTCAAAAAAACAGGGGGTTGTTGCGGCATGCCAAAACGTTCAGATATAAAAAGCATTCTTGTCATCGGTTCTGGCCCAATCATTATTGGACAGGCAGCGGAATTTGATTATGCAGGCACTCAGGCTTGTATTGCATTAAAGGAAGAAGGATACCGGGTTATTCTTGTCAACTCGAACCCGGCAACGATTATGACAGATACGGAAATTGCGGATACAGTTTATATTGAACCATTAACATTGGAATTTGTAAGCCGGATTATCCGCAAGGAACGCCCAGATGCCTTGCTCGGAACACTGGGAGGCCAAACCGGTTTGAATTTAACGGTTGAATTGGCGAAATCGGGCGTTCTTGAAGAATGTAGTGTTGAAATTCTTGGAACAAAGCTGTCCGCGATCGAAAAAGCGGAAGACCGTGATTTATTCAGGACGTTAATGAATGAATTAAATGAACCGGTACCGGATAGTGAAATTATCCATGAACTCGCTGAAGCAAAAACATTTGTTGAAACTGTCGGCTTCCCGGTAATTGTCCGTCCAGCTTACACTCTTGGCGGAACAGGCGGCGGTATTTGCCGTAATGACGCTGAACTGGAGGAAATTGTTACAAGTGGATTGAAACACAGTCCGGTTCACCAATGCTTGCTTGAAAAAAGTATTGCCGGTTACAAAGAAATTGAGTACGAAGTCATGCGCGATTCCAACGATAATGCAATCGTTGTCTGTAACATGGAAAATATTGACCCTGTCGGGGTTCATACAGGCGATTCAATTGTAGTTGCGCCAAGCCAGACCTTAAGTGACAGAGAATACCAGCTGTTACGCAATGTTTCGCTGAAAATTATCCGCGCGCTTGGAATTGAAGGCGGATGTAATGTGCAGCTTGCTCTTGACCCATACAGCTTCAATTATTACATCATCGAAGTAAATCCAAGGGTCAGCCGCTCATCAGCCCTTGCTTCAAAAGCAACCGGATATCCAATTGCTAAGCTTGCAGCGAAAATTGCTGTTGGTTTAACCCTTGATGAAATGATGAACCCTGTAACTGGAAAAACGTACGCAAGCTTTGAACCGGCACTGGATTATGTTGTATCCAAGATCCCGCGCTGGCCATTTGATAAGTTTGAAAAAGGAAACCGTTCACTTGGAACGCAAATGAAAGCAACTGGTGAAGTAATGGCTATCGGCCGTACTTTTGAAGAATCGCTGTTAAAAGCAATCCGTTCGCTTGAGGCTGGTGTCTATCATTTTGAACTGAAAGGCGCTCAAAGCATTGATGATGAACTCATTGAAAAACGGATTAAAAAAGCAGGTGATGAACGTTTATTTTACATCGCTGAAGCTTTAAAACGCGGGGTAACAATTGAAACGATCCATGAATGGAGCAAGATTGATTTATTTTTCTTGAAGAAATTGGAAGGGATTATTAAATTAGAAGCGGAGATTTCTAAAAATCCATTCAATAAAGATATTCTTAAAAAAGCAAAACAAAGAGGTTTTTCTGATCGGAAAGTAGCGGAACTATGGAAGTCAACCGAAGCGGAGATCTATCAATTCCGAAAAGAAGCAGGCATTATCCCTGTCTACAAGATGGTTGATACATGTGCTTCCGAGTTTGAATCTGAAACACCTTATTACTATGGAACATATGAAGAGGAAAACGAATCGGTTCGAACAGAACGAAACAGTGTCATTGTTCTTGGCTCCGGTCCAATCCGGATCGGGCAAGGGATCGAGTTTGACTATGCTACTGTTCACTCGGTAAAAGCCATTAAAGAAGCAGGGTATGAAGCCATTATTATTAACAGCAATCCAGAGACCGTATCAACTGACTTCAGTATTTCCGATAAGCTTTATTTTGAACCGCTGACGATTGAAGATGTCATGAATATCATTGATCTTGAACAGCCAATGGGTGTTGTCGTTCAGTTTGGCGGTCAAACGGCTATCAATCTAGCAGCAAAACTGCAGGCAAATGGAGTAAAAATCCTCGGAACAGGCTTGGAGGATTTAGACAGAGCGGAGGATCGCGATAAGTTTGAGCAGGCACTTCGAGATCTGGACATTCCAATGCCGCTCGGAAAAACAGCCCTTTCTGTTGAAGAAGCGCTTGTGATCGGAAAAGAAATTGGTTATCCGGTTCTTGTCCGTCCATCCTACGTCCTTGGCGGAAGGGCGATGGAAATTGTTTACCGTGAAGAAGAATTACTGCATTATATGGAAAATGCGGTAAGAGTAAATCCAGAGCATCCTGTTCTCATTGACCGTTATTTAACAGGAAAAGAAATCGAAGTGGATGCCATTTCCGATGGAAAAGATGTGCTGATTCCGGGAATCATGGAGCATATTGAGCGGGCAGGAGTTCACTCCGGTGACTCTATCGCTGTATATCCTTCGCAAACACTCTCAGCTGAAGTCAAGCAAACGCTGGTTGACTATACTCAGCGAATGGCAAAAGGATTAAATATCATTGGTCTCTTAAATATTCAATATGTACTCTCTGAAGGCCAAGTATATGTTTTGGAAGTGAACCCGCGCTCCAGCCGGACGGTGCCGTTCCTAAGTAAAATTACAAACGTGCCAATGGCGAAGATTGCGACAAAAGTGATCCTTGGTGTTTCGCTTGCTGAACAAGGCTACTCTTCTGGCCTGCACCCGGAAAAAGACGGGGTGTTTGTTAAAGTACCAGTGTTCTCTTTTGCAAAATTAAGAAGTGTTGATACTACCCTTGGACCGGAAATGAAATCGACCGGGGAAGTTATGGGCAAAGACCAGACGCTTGAAAAAGCCTTATACAAAGGCTTGGTTGCTTCGGGCATCAGCATCCAAAAATTTGGGACTGTTTTATTTACGGTTGCTGATAAGGATAAGCAGGAAGCACTCGGACTTGCAAGGAGATTTGCAGCCAACGGGTATCGCCTCATGGCTACAAACGGTACAGCTGCATTCCTGAAAAGTGCCGGTCTTCCTGTCGAGGTTGTCGGTAAAATTGGCGCTGAAGGTACAACATTGATCGATGTGATCCATCAAGGCAAGGTACAGTTCATTATTAACACGTTGACAAAAGGCAAACAGCCGGAAAGAGACGGTTTCGGAATCCGCCGTGAAGCGGTGGAAAACGGAATCCCGTGCTTAACTTCCCTGGATACGGCAGATGCAATTCTAAAAGTCATTGAATCGATGAATTTTTCGGCAGAAGCAATGGATGCACCGAATAAGGAGGCTGTTTTTGCATGAAACAGAAGGAATTGTGCAAAATTATCAGCCAAAAAGAAATTGCAGCCGATATCTATGAATTAGTGGTGAAAGGTGAACTTACAAGCGAAATCGAATCACCTGGACAATTTGTTCATATTAAAGCAGCGAGCAGCCATGAGCCGCTCTTGCGAAGACCGATTAGTATTTCATCCTATGATAAACAAAAGCAGCAGTTTACGATGATTTATCGCAAGGACGGGCGCGGCACGTCCTTGCTTTCTGAGAAGGAATCGGGAATGGAGCTTGATGTCCTTGGACCTTTAGGACACGGTTTTCCTGTCAGTGAAGCAAACGTTGGGGAAACTGCTTTGCTAGTAGGCGGAGGGATTGGAGTTCCTCCCCTTTATGAACTGTCAAAACAGCTGAAAGCAAAAGGGGTAAAGGTCAAACATGTCCTCGGTTTTCAAACAGAATCAGTTGTTTTTTACGAAAAAGAGTTTTCTGCTAATGGAGAAACTTATGTGGTTACTGTCGATGGAACACATGGATCAAAGGGTTTTGTCACAGACGTGATCAACGATAAAAAGCTTGAGTTTGATGTGTTATATTCATGCGGTCCGCTGCCAATGTTAAAAGCGCTGGAACAGGGTTTTCCGGATAAAAAAGTATTTTTATCCCTTGAAGAGCGAATGGGCTGCGGGATTGGAGCCTGCTATGCCTGTGTGTGCAAAACTCCTGCGGACTCCAATGGTGCTTCCTATAAAAAAGTATGCAGTGACGGACCGGTATTCCGCGCAGGGGAGGTAGTATTGTGAGCAATCGACTAAATGTTGAACTGCCAGGCTTAAGCTTGAAAAATCCAGTAATGCCAGCTTCCGGATGCTTTGGTTTTGGTAAAGAATACAGTGAGTTTTATGATTTAAGCCTGCTCGGAGCCATTATGATTAAAGCAACCACGTTAGAGCCAAGATTTGGGAATCCAACACCACGCGTTGCCGAAACAGCAGCAGGGATGCTGAATGCGATCGGTTTGCAAAATCCCGGTCTGGAAAAAGTGGTCTCAGAGGAATTGCCAAGGCTTTCTAAATTTGATGTGCCGATCATTGCTAATGTAGCGGGTTCTTTGGAGGAAGACTACGTTGAAGTTGCCAAAGAAATTTCAAAGGCACCGAATGTTCATGCTCTTGAATTAAATATTTCCTGTCCAAATGTCAAAGTGGGCGGAATTGCATTTGGAACGGTTGCAGAAACAGCAAAAGAATTAACAAAGAAAGTAAAAGAAGTGTCTGAGGTCCCTGTTTATGTAAAGCTTTCTCCGAATGTCACCAATATTGTTGAGATGGCAAGAGCTGTAGCAGACGGAGGAGCAGATGGCCTAACAATGATTAACACACTTGTTGGGATGAGACTGGATCTAAAAACAGGAAAGCCGATTTTAGCAAACCGGACAGGCGGGCTGTCAGGTCCTGCCATTAAGCCTGTTGCAATCCGAATGATTTATGAAGTCAGCCAAGCGGTTGATCTTCCGATTATCGGTATGGGCGGAATTGAATCAGCAGCAGACGTGATTGAATTTTTCTATGCGGGCGCGAGCGCGGTCGCGGTTGGCACAGCTAATTTTGTTGATCCTTATGTTTGTCCGACGATCATTGATGAATTGCCGGAGCTTCTGGATAAATTAGGATTTGACCATATTTCCGAATGCAGAGGAAGGAGCTGGGGAAGATGAATAACGAGCTGATTATTGCCCTGGATTTTGCAAATGGACTTGAGGTAGCTGAATTTTTAAAACAGTTCGGAAACCAAAAGCTTTACTTAAAAGTGGGGATGGAGCTGTTTTATAAAGAAGGTCCATCGATTATTCATACACTTAAAGAATCCGGGCATCAAATTTTTCTCGATTTAAAGCTCCATGATATTCCAAACACGGTGAAAAGTGCGATGAAAAATCTGGCCGGATTGGAATGCGATCTCGTTAATGTCCATGCCGCCGGAGGCGTAGAAATGATGGAAGCTGCCATTGAGGGCCTTGATGCAGGAACAAGTGCCGGGAGAAAACGCCCGCTTTGTATTGCTGTCACCCAATTAACGAGCACATCTGAAGAACAAATGAACAAAGAACAGTTAATTCAGGTAGCCTTAAAAGAATCGGTACTGCACTATGCAGCACTGGCAAAAAGTGCCGGTTTAGACGGTGTTGTTTGTTCTGCTCTTGAAGCAGGCTCGATTCGAAAGCGTTTAGGTGATTCTTTTCATATGGTGACACCGGGGATCCGAATGGAATCCGATCAGGTGCAGGACCAAAAACGTGTTGCCACGCCGGAATTTGCTCGAAATGCAGGTGTATCTGCCATTGTTGTTGGGCGTTCGATTACAAGAGCTGCAGATCCGTTAGCAAGTTATCAGCAATGGATCAAAGCATGGAAAGGTGAAAAAGGATGAAACAATTAATTGCAAAAAAACTATTAGAAATCAATGCGGTTGCCTTAAAACCAAACGACCCGTTTACATGGACGTCTGGGATGCGTTCCCCGATTTATTGCGATAACCGTTTAACACTATCTTACCCGGCTGTCAGAAAAGAAATAGCTGCGGGCCTGAAAAAGCTGATCATTGAGCACTTTCCTGAAGCGGAAATCATTGCAGGAACTGCTACTGCGGGGATTCCGCATGCTGCCTGGGTGAGTGAACTGATGGATTTGCCAATGTGTTATGTTCGGTCAAAGGCAAAAGGGCACGGCAAAGGAAACCAAATTGAAGGAAAAGCTGAAAAAGGGCAAAAGGTTGTCGTTGTTGAGGATTTAATCTCCACCGGCGGAAGCGTAATTACGGCTGTTCAAGCTTTAAGAGAAGCTGGCTGTGAAGTGCTTGGTGCTGTTTCCATCTTTACATATGGTCTTGAAAAAGGGAAACAGCTTCTTCAAGAAGCCGATATTAAAACAGAATCATTAACAAACTTTCCAACATTAGTGGAAGCAGCAATTAAAAATGGATATATCAGCCAGGATGATCAGCAGAGCCTCCTCGACTGGAGTAAAAATCCATCAGAATGGAGCCTCCGCCATGGCGGTGTTTCAAACTAATAATGGATACCAAAAACGACTTGCAAAATGACAGCAAGTCGTTTTTTTACATTTATCCTTTTAATTTCAGTACGGTTTCTTCATCCGGTGTTACATATACAGTTTGCTGATTTTCATAGATGACAAAACCAGGCTTCGCTCCGTTCGGCTTTTTCACATATCGTACTCTTGTATAATCCACCGGAACAGCGCTTGAATCGCGGGCTTTGCTAAAATAAGCGGCCAGTTTTGCTGCTTCAAGAATTGTCTCCGCTGCAGGCTCCTTGCTGCGGATAACTACATGTGATCCTGGAATGTCCTTCGTATGCAGCCAAATTTCATCGCGGGCAGCAAGCTTATTAGTTAAATAATCATTTTGTTTATTGTTTTTGCCAACAATAATTTCTGTGCCGTCAGTGGCAAAAAAATGATCAAGGCTGGGTTTAAGATTTTGCCCTTTCCTGTTGTTTTTTTTCTGTCTGTCGCGAAGATATCCTCCCTCAACAAGCTCCTCGCGGATTCCTTCGATATCCTTTGGAGCCGCAGCCTGTACCTGCTGGAGCAAAGTTTCAAAATACGCTGCTTCGCCGCGGGCTAATTCAATTTGTTCTTCTACTACTATAAGAGCATTTTTGGCTTTCTGGTATTTTGCAAAATACTTCTGTGCATTTTCGGACGGAGTTTTTCTCGGGTCAAGCGGAATGACAACCATCGCACCATTTTCATCATAATAATTGATGACTTCAATTTGTTGCATCCCTTTTTTGGCAGCATAGAGGTTCGCTGTCAGCAGTTCGCCATAGCGCTGGAACTGTTCAGCGTGCTCTGCTTCCTGTAAGGTTTCTTCAAGCTTCACAATTTTCTTTTCATTTTTTTCTTTCTCATTGACGATCAGCCTTTCCAAGTCATGGGAAAATTGCTTCACACGATCGCGCTCTGCTTTGCCAAAATAATAGCGGTCAAGCATCTCACTTAAAAGTTCAAATGTTTTATATTCCCCCTTCAAGTGCTCAAGCGGGAATAAATAAAAGGCTTCTTTATTTCCCGATATTGTAATTGTTGGGGAAATCCCTCCGCTTTTAATGATGTTCAATTGAGCGATAAATGTTTTCGGAACTGTAATTCGGTTAGCAAGACCGCTTTTAAAAATCACTTCTTTTGCAAATAAGGGAGAGACTCCTGCGAAATGATCGACCAATTGTTTATCAATCTTGCCCCCAATGAAATCCAGCACTTTCAGTATATCCTCTTCTGTTGCAGAAAAAGGATCAAGCTTATCTTGCCCGGGAGGAGCGATATAAGGCTGACCGGGTAAAATGGCCCGATGGCTGTTGACGGCAAACGAAACGTGCTTCACACTGTCTAAAATGAGATTGCGGGACTTATCAACTAAAATGATATTGCTATGTTTGCCCATTATTTCCACTACAAGCTGCTTATGGCTGATGTCGCCAATTTCATTGCGTCCGCGGATCTCAAAAATAACAATTCGATCATTTTCTACTTGATAAACATCTTCTAAAATGTATCCTTCCAGATGCTTTCTTAATAGCATACAAAACATCGGTGGTTCGCTTGGATTGTCATATGCTTCATTTGTCAGCTGGACACGCGCATAGCTCGGGTGTGCCGATAAAAGAAGTTTATGATTGATCCCGCCAGCGCGGATCGTTAAGATTACTTCGTTTTTATAAGGCTGATGGACTTTATTAATCCGTCCTCCCTTAAGTGAGCTTTGAAGCTCAGCAGTCATGGCCTTTGTAAATAACCCATCAAATGACATCGAAAAAACATCCTTTTCTATCGTTTTCATGGGATTTTAGCTGCCCATGCAATTTATGATTCGTTTAATCCATAATAGCATTTTTTTGGACAGGGCTGAATAAGCTTTCTTGAGAGATACACTCTGGATGAATATTTTAAGAGGATGTGGTTGTCGGAATGAAATTTCATGCAATGAAAACGAACGAAGTGGAAAAAGCACTCGATACTGACTTTTCGTCCGGATTATCAAGACATGAGGCAGCGAAAAGAATAAAACAGCATGGCTATAATGAACTGGATGAAGGAGAAAAGCAATCGGCTTTGCTCTTATTTTTTAGTCAATTTAAGGATTTTATGGTCCTTGTCCTGTTGGCAGCAACATTAATCTCCGGTTTACTGGGGGAGTATATTGATGCGATTGCCATTATCGCCATTATTATAACAAATGGTTTCCTCGGTTTTTTTCAGGAGAGGAAAGCAGAAAAGTCTTTGGCAGCCTTGAAGGAATTGTCTGCACCGCAGACATTTGTCCTAAGAGATGGGGAATGGATAAAAATCCCTTCAAAAGAAATAGTCCTTGGAGACATTTTGCGCTTTTCGAGCGGGGACCGTATTGGTGCAGATGTTCGGATCATCGAATCAAATAGTTTAGAAATTGAAGAATCAGCTCTTACTGGGGAATCTGTACCTGTTGCAAAGCACAGCAACCCTTTATTTACTGAAAATCCTGGGATTGGCGATATGGAAAATACAGCCTTTATGGGAACAATGGCAACAAGGGGAAGCGGTACAGGAGTTGCCATTGGAACCGGAATGAAAACGGCAATGGGACAAATTGCCGACCTGCTGCAAAATGCAGACTCTACCTTAACCCCGCTTCAGCGCCGGTTAGAGCAGCTGGGGAAAATTTTAATTGTTGCTGCTCTGTTTTTGACCGTGCTTGTGGTGGTCATTGGTGTTATTCAAGGACATGACCTGTACACGATGTTTTTAGCAGGAGTTTCATTAGCTGTTGCAGCAATACCTGAGGGGCTGCCAGCGATTGTGACAGTTGCTTTGTCGCTTGGGGTTCAAAAAATGATCAGGAAAAATGCAATTGTCCGGAAGCTCCCGGCTGTAGAAACACTGGGCTGTGCATCCGTTATTTGCTCTGATAAAACAGGTACCTTAACACAAAACAAAATGACCGTCACTCATCTTTGGAGCAGCGGAAAAACGTGGACAGTCGATGGGGTAGGGTATGAGCCGAAAGGGAAATTTTTCTTTGAAGAAAAGACCATTCAAATAAAAGAGGAGAAGGCTTTGCAGCAGATGCTCGTTTTTGGGATGCTCTGCAATCATTCCAATTTAATTATGAAGGATGATGATATTTCACTTGATGGCGATCCGACAGAGGGTGCGCTCCTTGTCAGTGCCATGAAGGCAGGATTTGACCGGAGCAGTCTATTAAATGAATTTACGATTCTAAATGAATTTCCTTTTGATTCTTCAAGAAAAATGATGAGTATCCATGTGAAAGATAGACAAGGAAGGAATTTCATCGTCACAAAAGGAGCGCCTGATGTTTTATTGGGGGTTAGTGAATCCATACTTTGGAATGGTAAAAACCAATTTTTAGGGAATGAAATGCAGCAGAAGGTTCAAGAAGCAGTTAATGGACTTGCCTCGAAAGCATTAAGGACGATTGCGATTGCCTTTAAACCGATTCCTGATAACACGTTGATTTTAAGCGAATCGGAAGCTGAAAAAAGCTTAACATTTATTGGTATTCAAGGGATGATCGATCCGCCAAGGCCGGAAATTAAACAGGCTGTTAAAGAATGTAAGGATGCAGGCATCAAGACCGTAATGATTACAGGGGACCATGTGATTACGGCCAAGGCTATCGCTACTCAGCTGGGGATTTATACAAATAAAAGCAAAGTATTAGACGGGAAGGCTTTGGAAGACATGACAGTTGAAAAGCTTGAAGAAATGGTCACAGACGTGTCTGTATTTGCCAGGGTTTCACCGGAGCATAAATTAAAAATTGTAAAAGCCCTGCAAAACCGCGGACATATTGTTGCGATGACAGGCGATGGTGTAAATGATGCTCCTGCCATTAAAGCGGCGGATATCGGTGTTGCAATGGGAATAACAGGAACAGACGTTGCAAAGGAAGCATCTGCTCTCATTCTTTTGGATGATAATTTTGCAACCATCAAAGCAGCTATCAAAGAAGGCAGAAATATATATGAAAATATCCGTAAATTTATCCGTTATTTACTCGCCTCAAACGTAGGAGAAATTTTGGTTATGTTATTTGCGATGATATTAGGATTGCCCTTGCCGCTTGTGCCGATTCAAATTCTTTGGGTTAACTTAGTAACAGATGGATTGCCTGCTATGGCGCTTGGGGTTGATCAACCGGAAGAAAATGTGATGAAACGGAAACCGAGGAGCCCGAAAGAAGGGGTTTTTGCAAGAGGTCTTGGCTGGAAAGTCATCTCACGTGGTTTTTTAATCGGAGTCGTTACATTGCTTTCATTTATCATTATCTATAACAATGATCCGTCTAAGCTTTCATATGCCCAGACGGTTGCCTTTGCAACTCTCGTAATGGCGCAATTAATTCACGTATTTGACTGCCGCAGTGAAAGGTCCGTTTTATCCAGAAATCCATTTGGCAATAAATTTCTTGTATGGTCCGTTATCTCATCGCTTGCTTTAGTGGTTGCGGTCATTTATTATCCGCCGCTTCAGCCTGTTTTCCATACCCTTCCGATTGCAGCAAAGGACTGGCTGTTAATCGTTGGTTTGTCCTCAATCCCAACTTTTTTACTAGCAGGTTCATTTTTGGCAAGAAAATCAAAGTAAATTATGATATAATCCAAAAGGTAGTAGAGTGCACTCTATTACCTTTTATTTACTTGTCTTCATAATAGATTGGATGTGCTGAAGATGGTTATCAGTATGACTGGTTTCGGAAGGAGCAGGGCAGAATCGGGAGCATTTTCCGTAACAGTGGAAATTAAAACCGTTAATCACCGTTTCTGTGAGTTTCATATCAGAATGCCCCGCCAGCTTTTAAAAATAGAAGAAAAAATGAAAAAGGCCTTGACTCAACATATTCGGCGCGGCCGTGTAGAGGTATTTGTAACCCTCGAAGGGGAAGGAACCATCACCCGGAAAGTCCTTGTCGACTGGAAGCTTATAGAAGAGTACCACCTTTTTCTTCGTGAAGCGAAAGAAAAATACGGCATTGACGGGAATGTTACCCTTCAGGATTTATTAAATCGCGAAGAACTTATACATATCGAAGAAAGTGAAACAGGTAACGAAGAGCTTGAAAACTTGGTTCTTTCCGCTATCGAAAGTGCAGCTTTGATGATGGAGGAGATGCGGATTGCTGAAGGAAAAGCATTGAAGAAGGATATAACCGCCAACTTACAGCAAATTGATACAGTTGTTCATGATCTTCGCAATGATTCTCCCCGGGTGATTGAGGCCTACCAGGAACGTTTAACAAAACGGATGCAGGAGTTTTTAAACGGGCAAGTGGATGAGGCCAGAATCCTGACAGAAGTAGCAGTTTTTGCTGATAAAGCCGATATTAATGAAGAAATAACAAGGCTGGTCAGCCATATCCAGCAATTCACAAAAACATTGGAAGACAATGAACCGATTGGCCGAAAGCTGGATTTCTTAGTTCAAGAAATGAACCGGGAAGCGAATACGATTGGTTCGAAGGCAAATGATTCATCGATTGCCAAAAAAGTGGTGGATATAAAAAGTTTGCTTGAGAAATTGAAAGAACAGATTCAAAATATAGAATAATACTAGTTTAGAAAATGGCAGACACGGCCAAAATATAAGGATAGATCGGGGGATCAACATGTCAATTAAATTGATTAATATCGGATATGGAAATATCGTTTCCGCAAATCGGATCATTTCCATCGTTAGTCCTGAATCCGCTCCGATTAAAAGGATCATCCAAGACGCCCGAGACCAGGGGTCATTAATAGATGCAACATATGGGAGAAGAACTCGTGCTGTGATTATTATGGACAGTGATCATGTGATCCTCTCAGCGGTACAGCCGGAAACGGTGGCAAATCGCCTAACGGGTCCGGATGAAATTACTGATGAAGGGAAGGACTAAAACCATGCAGGAAAAAGGATTGCTTATCGTCCTTTCCGGTCCCTCAGGGGTTGGGAAAGGGACGGTTCGAAAAGAAATTTTTTCCCATCCAAATAATGACTTTGTCTATTCCATTTCGATGACAACCAGAGTCCCGCGCGAAGGAGAAGTAGACGGGGTTGACTATTTCTTTAAAAAGAGAGAGGAATTTGAGGAACTGATTGAACAAGGGAAACTGCTGGAGTATGCTGAATTCGTCGGCAACTACTATGGAACCCCGGTTGATTATGTCCGCGAAACACTTGATTCAGGCAAGGATGTCTTCTTGGAGATTGAAGTTAAGGGTGCCCGCCAAGTTCGGGAAAAGTTTCCTGACGGCTTATTTATCTTTTTGATGCCGCCAAGTTTAGATGAGCTGAAGAATCGAATTGTTACAAGAGGCACAGAGACTGAGGATTTAATTCACAATCGGATGCTCTCGGCCCGTGAAGAAATTGAAATGATGAGTTTATATGATTATGTAATCGAAAATGATTATGTTGAACATGCCTGTGAAAAAGTAAAAGCGATTATTGTCGCCGAGCATTGCCGCAGGCAAAGAGTGGAACATCGCTATAAAAAATTACTGGAGGCGGATTAATTCATGCTATATCCATCTATTGACAGATTGCTGGAAAAGATTGATTCAAAATATTCACTTGTTTCTGTTGCTGCGAAGCGTGCACGAGTAATGCAGCAAGCAAAAGATGAGAGACTGCCAAAGTATGTTTCTCATAAATGCGTCGGCAAAGCTTTGGAGGAAATCTACAGCGGTGAGTTAACATACCGTATTTCGAGAAAAGCTGAAGTACCTTTTGAACATACAAACACAGTGGAAGAATAAGGCTCGCCAATCGGCGAGTTTCTTTATTTTTCTTAAAGGATTGTCGAAAAAGGTGAAAAATGTTTTATTATCAATCATAATGGAAAGACAGAGACGTTTAATAGAAGAGGGGGCATAGATGGTGAAAGATAAAAAGATTTTGTTATGCGTAACAGGGGGAATAGCAGCCTATAAAGCAGCCGCATTAACTAGTAAGCTTGTTCAAACAGGAGCTCAAGTTAAAGTAATCATGAGTGATTCCGCTGCGAAGTTCGTCACCCCATTGACCTTTCAAGCTTTATCACGCAATGATGTTTACATTGATACATTTGATGAAAAGAACCCAAGTGTAATTGCCCATATCGATCTTGCCGACTGGCCGGATCTTGTCGTAGTGGCTCCGGCAACAGCCAATACGATTGGAAAAATTGCCTCTGGAATAGCAGACAATATGATCACAACAACCTTGCTGGCAACATGTGCGCCTGTATGGATTGCGCCTGCAATGAATGTACACATGTACGACCATCCGGCCGTCAAAAAAAACCTGGGTGTTTTATCTGAATACGGATATCAATTCATTGAACCCGGGGAAGGATTTTTAGCGTGCGGATATGTTGGTAAAGGCCGTCTTGAGGAGCCTGAAAAAATGGTTGAGCTTATCAGGGATTTTTTTCAAAAGGACCGGTTAAGTTTGAAAGGGAAAAGAGTCATCATCACAGCGGGACCTACGAGAGAAAAAATTGATCCTGTCCGGTTTATTTCGAATCATTCCACTGGAAAAATGGGCTATGCCCTTGCAGAGGCAGCAAAACAAGCTGGTGCAGAAGTCGTGTTAATTTCCGGCCCAGTTGCTTTAACAGTCCCATCCGGGGTTAAAACTGTCAAGGTGGAAAGTGCGCAGGAAATGTATGACGCTGCAATGGCTGAGTTTGACAGTGCGGATGTTGTCATAAAAACAGCCGCTGTTGCTGACTATCGTCCAAAAATATCATATGATCACAAAATTAAAAAACAGCCTGGGGATTCGATCATTGAACTCGAAAGAACGAAGGATATTCTTAAGGAACTGGGGGCAAGAAAAAAAGAACAAGTTCTAATTGGTTTTGCTGCGGAGACCGATCATTTAGAAGAATATGCAGTAAAAAAACTCCGGGAAAAAAATGCGGATATGATCGTCGCAAATAATGTTAAAACAGAGGGAGCAGGTTTTGGAACCGATACAAACATCGTCACTTTCTTTCGGAGGGATGGATCGAGTAAAAATTTGCCTCTCATGCAAAAACAAGAAGTAGCAGAAAAAATTATTGAAGAAATTTCAATCCTCTTAAAGGACTTGAAGAAATGAACATTGCCAGTGTCATCGTAGACGTGCCGGCCAAGCAGACCGACCGCGCATTTGATTATCTCATTCCCGATAAGTGGGCGGATATTATTAAACCGGGAATTAGGGTAGTTGTCCCGTTTGGCCCCAGAAAAATACAAGGATTTGTAATCGAAACAAAAGCACACTCCGAATTTCAGTCATTAAAGGAAATTTCGGAGCCAATTGATTTGGTGCCCGTTTTAAATGACGAACTTCTGCAGCTTGGACATTGGCTGACGGATCATACACTCAGTTTTAAAATACTAACCTATCAAGCCATGCTTCCAGCTGCTTTGAAAGCAAAATATGAAAAAAAAGTCATTCTTTCGCCGCATCACTCATGGGCAGAACTCCCGGAAGAATTGCAGCTGTTCTTCAAAAATTCAACAGACGTTTCATGGGAAGAGGTATTAAAGAATCATCTTGAACGGTCCATGCATAAAGAAGCAGCCAAAGGACATGTCGAAGTAGTATACGAAGTAAAAGAAAGGCTGAAAAAGAAAAAGCTGAAATACATCCATTTTCTCATTTCGCTCGAAGAGGTTGAAGAGAAAATGAAGCAGCTCCCGTCAGCTGCGAAAAAACAAAAAGAACTGTTAAATTGGTTTGCCGGGCATCCAAGTCCTGTAGAATTAAGGAAACTTTCAGAGATTGGTTTTACTTCCTCGACGGTGAAGGCACTTGCAGCTAAAGGGTTTATCGAAGAAAAGGATATGGAGGTTTACCGTGATCCTTATGGAAATCGGGAATTTGGACAAACTAAACCGCTTCCCTTGACTGAGGCACAAACAAGTGCGATAGGACCGATTCTTGATTCCATTGAAGAGAATCAGCATAACGTTTTTTTGCTTTATGGAGTTACCGGCAGCGGAAAAACCGAAATTTATTTGCAGTCCATTCATGATGTCATTACTAAAGGAAAAGAAGCCATTGTTCTCGTTCCGGAGATTGCGTTGACCCCGCAGATGGTCAATCGCTTTAAAGGCAGGTTTGGCAATATGGTTGCCGTCCTGCACAGCGGCTTATCGGCCGGGGAAAAGTATGATGAATGGCGGAAGATTCAGCGCAAGGAAGTAAAAGTTGTGGTTGGAGCCAGATCGGCCATTTTTGCACCCTTTGAAAATCTCGGAATCATTATTATTGATGAAGAACATGAAACTAGTTATAAACAAGAGGATATGCCACGCTATCACGCGAGGGATGTTGCCATTGAAAGGGCAAAAAATTATCGCTGCCCTGTTGTATTAGGGAGCGCAACGCCTTCTCTTGAAACCTTTGCAAGAGCGCAAAAAGGAGTCTATAAACTGCTAATCCTTCCGAACAGGATGAATAATCATGCCTTGCCTTCCGTGGAAATTGTCGATATGCGTGAAGAACTTCGGAACGGCAACCGCTCAATGTTTTCAGCATCCCTTTTTGAAAAGCTGAAAGAAAGGCTGGAAAAAAAAGAGCAAACGGTTCTCTTTTTAAATAAAAGGGGCTATTCCTCGTTTGTCATGTGCAGGGATTGCGGTTATGTGGTAAACTGTCCGAATTGCGATATTTCCCTAACTTATCACCGCGTCTCACAGCAGATGAAATGCCATTACTGCGGATTTGAGGGTCATGTCCCGGCAGTGTGTCCGGAATGTTCGAGTGAGCATATTCGTTATTTTGGAACCGGAACGCAAAAAGTGGAGGATGAACTTGGAAGGATTCTCCCTGATGCAAAGGTTATCCGAATGGATGTAGATACAACAGGCCGAAAAGGATCGCATGAAAAGCTGCTGCAGGATTTTCAGGAAGGAAAAGCCGATATTTTATTGGGTACACAAATGATTGCAAAAGGGCTTGATTTTCCAAACATTACGCTTGTGGGTGTCCTTTCGGCGGATACAATGCTTCATCTGCCTGATTTCAGGTCATCGGAAAAAACGTTTCAATTATTAACGCAAGTAAGCGGTCGTGCGGGAAGGCACAAACTCCCTGGAGAAGTTGTCATACAAACGTATACTCCCGAGCATTACAGTATCGAATTAGCCGGGCAACAGGACTATGATCTTTTTTATCAAAAAGAAATGATGGTGCGGAAAGTACATCAATACCCGCCGTTTTATTATCTTACATTAATAACTGTCAGCCATGAACAATTAATGAAGGCTGTTTCGGTGACCGAAAAAATCACCAATTATGTCCGTTCCCGGCTTTCAAACAGAGCCGTTATTTTAGGCCCGACAGCTTCACCCATCCCGCGCATCAACAATCGTTACCGTTATCAGTGTCTTATAAAGTATAAACAGGAGCCGAATTTGGCCGAGACCATAAAAAACGTTCTTAATCAATATCAGAAAGATGTTCCGAATGGACTTCAGGTTTCGGCTGATATGAATCCTTTCCTGTTGATGTAAAATAACAAGAAGGTATTCTTTTGTTTTGAAAGCCTTTTTTTTAGGCGAAAATGATAAAGATTAGAAAATTAAGTTAAATTCGGTTAATAAAAGGAGAAAATGGAGGATCTGTTTTGGCGATCAAAAAAATAGTAACTTATCCAGCTGACATTTTGGAGACTCCCTGCAGGGAAGTAACGAAGTTTGACAAGAAGCTAGGAAAACTGCTTGATGATATGTATGATACGATGATTGAATATGACGGAGTGGGACTGGCTGCACCACAAATTGGGGTAGATATGCAAATTGCCATTGTGGATATTGATGATGGGCACGGAACCATTGAAATGATCAATCCTCGTGTCCTAGAAACTTCCGGGGAGCAGATTGGACCGGAAGGCTGCCTTAGTTTTCCAGGTATTTTTGGGGAAGTAAAAAGACCTTTGTTTGTAAAGATTGAAGCAAATGACCGTAAAGGTAGAAAATTTACGCAGAAGGCAGAAGGGTTTTTGGCACGGGCAATCATACATGAGATTGATCATTTGTACGGAAAACTTTTCACTTCGCTAGTAACAAGATATTTAACGGAAGAAGAACTCGAAGGGGAGGAAAAAAGATGACAAGAATCATTTTTATGGGCACTCCGGATTTCTCTGTCCCGGTACTGCGTCAAGTCCTGCAAGATGGTTATGAAGTAATTGGTGTTGTCACTCAGCCTGACCGACCGGTTGGAAGGAAAAAAGTGCTGACTCCCCCTCCAATAAAGGTTGAAGCACTGAAACAGGGGCTTCCGGTTTTCCAGCCTGAAAAAATCCGAAATATGGAAGAATTGGAAAAGATATTGGTTTTAAATCCAGATTTGATTATTACCGCAGCTTATGGGCAAATTTTACCTAAGGAACTGTTAGAAGCACCCGAACACGGATGCATCAATGTACATGCCTCCCTCTTGCCTGAACTTCGCGGCGGGGCGCCAATCCATTATGCTCTTTTGCAAGGGAAAAAGAAAACGGGAATTACCATTATGTACATGGCAGAAAAATTAGATGCGGGCGATATTTTGACACAGGTGGAAGTGCCGATCACAGAAGAGGACAATGTTGGAACATTACATGACAAACTCAGCGCTGCAGGAGCTAAGCTGCTGTCCGAAACATTGCCCTTATTGCTGGCTGATAAGCTTACCCCCATTCCCCAAGATGATACGCTGGCAACCTTTGCCTCGAATATTAAGCGTGAACAAGAAAAAATTGATTGGACGAAAACGGGAGAAGAAATTTATAACCACATTCGCGGGTTAAATCCTTGGCCGGTTGCCTTTACCATTTTGGAGGAGAAAGTGGTTAAGATTTGGCGTGCTGAAAAAATTACCGGTCACCAAAAAACTGAGCCGGGAACCATAGTTGAAATAACAAAGCACGGAATTACCGTTTCAACCGGAAATGAAACATTCATTCAAATTAAGGAACTTCAGCCCTCCGGTAAAACGAAAATGTCTGTTGAGGACTTTTTAAGAGGTGCAGGGTCAAATATCAACAAGGGTTTAAAGCTGGGAGAGTAAAATGAATTCAAATAAAAAAAATGTACGTGAAACGGCATTGGAATTGCTTGAAGCAGTTGAAAAAAATCAATCCTACAGCAATTTGCTTTTGAATCATGCAATTGAAAAGCGCCAATTGCCTGCAAAGGATATCGGGCTGTTAACGGAATTAACCTATGGCACTTTGCAGAGAAAAATGGCCTTGGACTATTTTCTAAATCCTTTTTTGAAAAAAGCAAAAAAGATTGAAACCTGGGTCATGTATTTGCTTCGTCTTACCGTTTATCAAATGGTTTATCTTGATAAAATACCGGATCGTGCAGCTATCTATGAAGCCGTGGAAATAGCAAAAAAGCGCGGTCACAAAGGTATTGCCGGCATGGTCAACGGTGTCTTAAGAAGCATTCAGCGCGAGGGGCTTCCTTCTCTTGATGAAATCAGCGACCCGGTGGAAAGGCTCTCCATTGCGACCAGTCACCCTGATTGGCTTGTAAGAAGGTGGGCAGCTCAATTTGGATTTGAAAAAACAAAAAGCATGTGTGAAATGAATTTAACTGCTTCGCTCCAAACAGCAAGGGTGAATTTATCAAAAACAACAAGAGAAGCCTGTGCCAAAGAGCTTGAGGAAGAAGGATATTTAATCGAATTAAGTTCCGTTATTCCTGAGGCTGTCAGAAGTTTAAAAGGTAATTTGGCTTCGTCCGCTGCTTTTAAGACAGGACTTTTGACCATTCAAGATGAAAGTTCCATGCTCGCTGCATATGCATTGGGTGTGAAGCAAAACGAAACAGTGCTCGATGCCTGTGCTGCCCCCGGCGGCAAATCTACCCATATTGCTGAAAAACTAAACAATACTGGAAAAGTGATTTCCTTGGATCTTCACGAACATAAAGTGAAATTAATTCGTGATAATGCGAAACGGCTTGGGTTAAATAATATTGAAGCAAAAGCATTGGACAGCCGCAAAGCTCAGGAACATTTTCAGCCGGAAAGCTTCGATCGTGTTCTCCTCGATGCACCATGCTCAGGACTTGGGGTTATGAGGAGAAAGCCGGATATAAAGTATACAAAAAAAGAACAAGATATAAAGCAGCTTAGCACGATTCAGCAATCCTTGCTCGAATCCGTTGCAACCCTTGTTAAAAAGGGCGGCATTTTGGTTTACAGCACATGTACAGTAGACCGTGAAGAAAATGAACAGACAATCAAAACCTTTTTGAAAAATAATCCTCAGTTTGAGGGTGACAGCGGTTTTAAAGAAAGAATGCCTGAAACGGTTCAACCTTTCATAAACGATTATGACCTTCAGGTGTTTCCGCAGGATTTTGGTTCGGATGGTTTTTATATTGCTTGTTTAAGAAAGAAGGTGTAATAGTTGGAGGATCTTAAAACAGCGGAAAAGAAAAAAACTTCGATTTATTCTTTGCAGCTGCATGAATGGAAGGACTGGCTGAAGGAAAATGGGGAGAAACCTTTTAGAGCTGAACAAATTTTTGATTGGCTTTATAAAAAACGAGTTTCTTCCTTTGATGAGATGAGCAATTTATCAAAAGGTTTAAGAGATAAATTAGCAGAAAACTTTGAAATAACGACCTTAAAAACAATTATTAAGCAAACCTCCTCTGATGGGACGATTAAGTTTTTATTTGAGCTCCATGATGGATACTCGATTGAAACGGTATTAATGCGTCATGATTATGGAAATTCTGTCTGCGTCACGACTCAGGTGGGCTGCAGAATTGGGTGCACATTCTGTGCCTCCACATTAGGAGGGTTAAAACGCCATCTTGAAGCAGGAGAAATCGTTGCCCAAGTGGTCAATGTTCAAAAAGCATTAGATGAATCAGATGAACGCGTCAGCTCAATCGTGATTATGGGCATTGGGGAACCGTTTGATAATTACGATAACATGTTATCCTTTTTAAAAATTATCAACCATGAAAAGGGCTTAAGTATCGGAGCCCGCCATATTACGGTCTCAACAAGCGGGATTATACCAAAGATTTATCAATTTGCCGATGAAGATATGCAAATAAATTTTGCTATATCATTGCACGCGCCGAATACAGAATTAAGATCAAGATTAATGCCGATTAATAAAGCTTATAAACTTGATGACTTAATGGAAGCGGTGCGGTATTATATCGGTAAGACCGGGCGTCGAATAAGTTTTGAATATGGTCTGTTTGGCGGAGTGAACGATTCTGTTGAACACGCAGAAGAACTGGCGCACCTATTAAAAGGGATCAAATGTCATGTTAATCTCATACCAGTAAACTACGTACCTGAACGGAATTATGTCAGAACACCGCGGAATAAAATTTTCGCCTTTGAAAAGGCATTAAAAAATAATGGCATCAATGTTACTATTCGCAGAGAGCACGGGCATGATATCGACGCAGCATGTGGACAACTTCGTGCGAAGGAGCGGAAAGAGGAGACGAGGTGACTTAAGTGAAAGCTGTTTTTATGACAGACCAGGGAAGGGTCAGGCAGCATAATGAAGATTCAGGCGGGATTTTCCAAAACCTTGATGGTCACCGTCTGGCGATTGTAGCTGATGGAATGGGCGGACACCGTGCCGGGGATGTAGCAAGCGGAATGACTCTTTTGGAATTAAAAAAGCAATGGGAAAACACAAAAGGGATCACAACGGCAGATAAAGCCGAAAAATGGCTGAAAGAAAATATTTTAAAAGTAAACAGTCTGCTGTATGATCATGCCCAAAATAATTCTGAATGTGATGGAATGGGAACAACTATTGTCGCCGCCTTAAGCACGGAACATTTTGCGACTGTTGCTAACATCGGCGACAGCCGCTGCTATTTGTTAAATGAATCCGGATTTAAACAAGTGACGGAAGACCATTCTCTAGTAAATGAGCTCGTCCGTTTCGGGCAAATCACGAAGGAAGATGCCGAACATCATCCACGCAAAAATGTTTTGCTTCGCGCCTTGGGAACGGAGGAAAATGTTGAAATGGATATTAAGACCATTATGTTTGAAGAAGGCGACTACCTGTTATTATGTTCAGATGGTTTGTCCAACAAAGTAAATGAACTAGAATTAAAAGAAATACTCGCAAACGATGCAGACCTGGAGCAAAAAGCCGAGAAACTTATATCCCTTGCCAATGAGTATGGCGGCGAAGATAACATTACCCTGGCCATTGTGGAGTTTTCTGAACAAGTTGAGGGTGTGGAATAAATGATGATCGGGAAAAGAATTAGCGGCCGTTATAAAATTTTAGACATCATCGGCGGCGGGGGCATGGCGAATGTTTATTTGGCGCATGACATGATCCTTGACCGAAATGTTGCGGTGAAAATGCTCCGTCTTGATTTAACAAATGATGAAGAATTTATTCGCCGTTTTCATAGGGAAGCACAGTCTGCTACAAGCCTGAACCATCCCAATATAGTCAACATTTATGACGTTGGCGAAGAAGATGATATTTACTATATTGTTATGGAACACGTCGATGGGCAGACCTTAAAACAATACATACAGGAACATTCTCCGCTGCGGGTTGAAGAAGCAATTGAAATTATGAAGCAGCTGACATCAGCAATTACGCATGCCCATCAAAATCATATCGTTCACAGGGATATAAAACCGCATAATATTTTAATTGACCGGGAAGGAAATGTAAAAATTACGGATTTTGGAATTGCGATGGCATTAAGCGCAACAAGTATCACACAAACAAATTCTGTTCTCGGTTCAGTTCATTATTTATCACCGGAGCAGGCTCGCGGAGGGATGGCAAATAAGAAATCCGATATTTACTCCCTGGGGATTGTTATGTTTGAGCTTTTAACAGGAAGACTCCCTTTTTCAGGGGAATCAGCTGTGTCCATTGCCTTAAAACATTTGCAGTCAGAAACTCCGTCTGTCAGAAGATGGAATCCGGATATTCCGCAAAGTGTTGAAAACATAGTTCTAAAAGCAACAGCGAAAGATCAATTCCACCGTTATGATAGTGTTGAAGAAATGGAAGCAGACCTTCGAACAGCACTGGACCCGGAACGGATGAATGAGCCTAAGTTTACCATTCCGATTGACGATGAAGCAACAAAAGCTATTCCGATAATCACAAATGACAAACCGGTCCAAAGCATGGATGAAACGATTATTCATAAAACTCCGGAGAACGCTGGGAAAAATGCTTCTAAAGGAAATGACAAAAAGAAAAAGCGTAAGAAATGGCCAATCATTTTAATTTCTACTTTTGCTGCCTTAATTATACTCGGAATTTTGGGTGTCACCGTATTACCGAGCTTAATCTCAGCAAAAGATGTTAAAGTCCCTGATGTCAGCGGATTAAAACTGGATGAAGCGGTAACAGCTCTTGTTTCAAAAGGATTTGTTATTGATAAAACAAAAGATATTCCGGATGATAAGGTGGAAAAAGGCAAAGTAATTCGAACCGCTCCTGAGGCAGGAACGACGGCAAAGGAAGGATCGAAAATCATTATCTATAAATCATCCGGAAAAGCGAAATATACCCTCAGTGATTATACAGGGCGGCAGTATGAAGAGGTTTTTACCCTTTTGGGAAATAAAAATTTTAAAGATATTATCAAAAAAGAAGTTTATGATGACAGCGACCCTGGAACCATTATCAGCCAGGATCCTCCCGGAGGGGAAAAGGTAGTTCCTGAAAGCACGGTTATTACCTTTAAGGTCAGCAAAGGTCAGAAAAAAATGATTTTAAAAGACCTTACTGTTTATAATTCCGCCGCAGCCCAGGATTATGCGCAATCAGCCGGTTTAACGATTGACATGAGCCAGGAACAATACAGTGATACCATTCCTAAAGGAATGGTTATAACGCAATCGCCTCCAGCTGGTACGGAAATGCATAAAGGAGATAAAATAACGGTTGTCATATCAAAAGGGAAAGAAGAAAAACCGCCAAAAACCATAACGAAAGAATTAAACATTCCATATGAGCCAACGGTTCCCGGGCAGCCGCAGGCGGTTCAAATCTACATTGGAGATATGAATCACTCCGTTACGGAACCATCGGGCGATACAATCTATATTACGCAGACATTGAAAAAGGATATTGAACTTACAATTGAAGAGGGAAAAACGGCAGAATATAAAGTCATGCGTGATGGTAAAGTATACATTGATGAGACAATCGACTATGATTCAGTACCGTAATGGTGAAGGAGACCTGGTATATTGGTTTTGTCAAAATTTCGCTGACAGGAGTTGGCTTTCCGTTCAAAAGGAAGGCCAACTTAAGCTAAACGGGCAAGGAGTGTGAGTATGCCTGAAGGAAAAATTGTCAAAGCATTAAGCGGTTTTTATTATGTTCTTCATGATGAAAAAATCATTCAATGCCGGGGACGGGGCGTATTCCGTAAGAAAAAGGTTACTCCTCTTGTCGGTGATGAGGTTGTTTATCAGGCTGAAAATGAACTGGAAGGTTATATACTTGAAGTGAAAGAAAGAAAAAACGAATTGGTAAGACCGCCGATTGCCAACGTCGATCAAGCCATCCTTGTTTTTTCAGCAGTGGAACCTGGTTTTAGCACAGTTCTTTTAGACCGTTTTCTTGTTTTGGTAGAGTATAACCGGATTGAACCATTTATTTGTATTACAAAACTTGATTTGGCAACAACAGAACAGCATCATGAAATTGAACAATATGCGAAAGAATATCGTTCAGCGGGTTATCAAGTTGCATTAACATCGAGTGAAAAGGAAGTTGGCATTGAACAGCTTCATCCTCATCTGGAACATAAAATTTCTGTGTTTGCCGGACAGTCAGGTGTCGGGAAATCATCGCTGCTAAACGCATTAAGACCTGAACTGGGATTAAAAACAAATGATATTTCTGCCCATCTTGGAAGAGGGAAGCATACAACCCGCCATGTAGAATTAATCAATATTGGCAATGGGCTTGTTGCGGATACTCCAGGTTTTAGTTCCCTCGATTTTACGGAAATTGAAGCAGAAGATCTGACTTTTTGTTTTCCAGAGCTTCAAAAGGCATCGGAAAATTGCAAATTCAGAGGATGTCTTCATTTAAAGGAACCAAAATGCGGAGTAAAAGCAGCGGTAGAAGCAGGGGAGATCCCAAGTTACCGCTACGAACACTATTTAGATTTTTTACAAGAGATTAAAGATAGAAAGCCGAGGTACTAAAAATGGTTAAAATAGCACCATCCATATTATCAGCAGATTTCGCAAAATTAGGGGAAGAAGTCGCAGCTGTCGATCGAGGGGGGGCAGATTGGATCCATGTCGATGTAATGGATGGACATTTTGTACCGAATATTACCATTGGACCGCTCGTTGTGAAAGCCATCCGTCCAGTTACAAAGCTTCCGCTTGATGTGCATTTGATGATTGAAAATCCTGACTTGTACATTGAAGAATTTGCGAAAGCAGGTGCTGATTATATTACAGTGCATGTCGAAGCATGCCGCCACCTTCACCGCACGATACACTATATCAAGTCGCTGGGGGTTAAAGCAGGTGTTGTGTTAAATCCGGCTACACCCGTTGAATCGATTCAACATATTATTGCTGATGTTGATATGGTATTGCTGATGTCGGTAAACCCTGGTTTTGGCGGACAAAAGTTTATTCCTGAAGTCTTGCCGAAAATCAGAAAAGTAAAAGAAATGGCTGAGGAAAAAGGGGTTTCGATCGAAATTGAAATTGATGGCGGTGTAAATTCGGAAACAGCTAAGCTTTGTGTTGAGGCTGGGGCAACGGTACTTGTTGCAGGTTCAGCCGTCTATAACAAAGAAGATCGGCAAAAAGCGATTCAAGATTTAAGGGAATAAGGTGAAAGCCGGCGCATGCTGGCTTTTTTCTATATTGGGGAGGTCAATGATGATTATCAACATTTTAGGAGGAGGGCCTTTGGAACTGCTCCCAAATTTAAATCAATATAATGACGAAGACAGTATATGGGTTGGCGTGGACAGAGGCGTTTATACTCTCCTTCGTAACGGACTGCATCCTGAAATCGCGTTTGGTGATTTTGATTCTGTGTCCAAAGATGAGTTATTTGAAATCGAGAAACAGGTAAAACAACTGAAGAAATTTATGCCGGAAAAAGATGAAACAGATATGGAATTGTGTTTAAATTGGGCGATTGAGCAAAAACCTGATGTGATTCGCTTGTTTGGAGCGAGCGGCGGAAGACTGGATCATTTTCTCGCCAATGTTCAATTATTAATCAGGCCGGTTTTAGCAGGGAGTGAAACGGAGATTTATCTTATCGACAATCGAAATATCATTTTTGTAAAGAGCCCTGGAAGTTATCAGATTGAAAAAAGGCCAAGCCATCCCTATATTTCATTTATTCCTGTTACCACAAACGTAGAAGGAATAACACTGAAAGGATTTAA
Source organism: uncultured Bacillus sp. (assembly GCA_964484065.1). Classification (GTDB taxonomy): domain Bacteria; phylum Bacillota; class Bacilli; order Bacillales; family Cytobacillaceae; genus JAEVLT01. The sequence goes on along the minus strand of CAZAEW010000001.1, from coordinate 133,337 downwards.
ATATCCATTAACGGATTGTCATATTTCAATCGGATCAACACTATGTATCAGTAATGAGCTTATTTCGGATTGTGGTACTTTTTCTTTTTCCGAAGGCATATTAATAGTGGTAAGAAGCAGTGATTAAATAGTAAAATTGAGTACTTATTTCTTTCCTTTGAATAATATGGTAGGGCGCGCACGAAAAGTGGAGCAGTGTAAGATGGTGAGGAGGGACAATATGAAATTTTATACAATCAAACTTCCAAGATTCTTAGGCGGACTTGTCCGGGCGATGATTGGAGCCTTTAAGAAAAACGATTAAATTAAAGGAACATTGATACCCTAACTTACAAATGTTTTCGCACCCTTTTGGGTGCTTTTTACATTTCATGGCATTTAGTCCCCTCAAACAAACATACATACATGACTCCAACCAATGTATGGAAAGAAAAAAAGTATGAGCAATACACCAACATAAAAAAGGCGATGTGAGCGGAGCAAAGTTGAACCTCTTCAAAGAAGAAGATCCTGGTCCTCGCTTTGGCTGGTTAAAAACAACATGACTTTTGCGCAGCTCCGCCCTTTTTCCACAAAAAAAAAGACACTCTATTTTAGAGTGTCAGCTCATTTTAAACGCGTTCTACTTTCCCAGATCTTAGAGCTCTTGCAGAAACCCAAACACGCTTAGGTTTTCCATCAACAAGAATACGCACTTTTTGAAGGTTAGCACCCCATGTACGCTTGTTTGCGTTCATTGCGTGAGAACGTGAGTTACCAGTTGTTGTTTTCTTTCCAGTTACAACACATTTACGTGGCATATATATTTCCCCTCCTTAATCACCATAAGCATTTATGCTTTGTAAAGACAAAATTTTAGACGCTGCCAAGGCTTTCATAAAGAAAAATATGGCTCACCATAATTTCCTGCCTAAAAGATACCTTAATAATTTAACATAAGACAAGTCTGATTGCAATAGTTGAACGGGAAGCTTTCAAGAAAATTTCCTTGACATAGGAATACGGAGCAGGTGTAAGTGAGACAAGGATAAGTATGTCTTTCAAATTTGAATATACTATAGTAAAATGACCTTAGCTATGGAGCAATTCGAAGGGGGAACGATTCATGTCAATTGAATTAAAAACGAAGCTCGGACAAATTGATATATCAAATGAAGTAGTTGCAACAATTGCAGGAGGGGCAGCAATTGATTGCTACGGAATCGTAGGAATGGCCTCGAAGAATCAGATTAAAGACGGCTTAACAGAAATCTTACGAAAAGATAACTTTACGAGAGGCGTCATTGTCCGCCAGCAAAATGATGAAGTGCATATTGACATGTATATCATTGTCAGCTATGGAACAAAGATTTCAGAGGTTGCCCATAATGTGCAGTCAAAAGTTAAATATACATTAGATAAGACTGTGGGACTTGCTGTCGACTCGGTTAATATTTTTGTCCAAGGAGTTCGCGTTACCCACCCGTAGTGAGGAGGAAGGTTTTGTGTCAATTACAGCTTTAGATGGAAAACGATTTGCAGAGATGGTGATACAAGGAGCCAATCATCTAGCGGCGAATGCGAAAATGGTCGATGCGTTAAATGTATTTCCCGTCCCTGATGGTGATACCGGTACAAATATGAATTTATCCATTACTTCCGGAGCAAAGGAAGTAAAAAATAATATTCAAGAGCATATTGGAAATGTCGGAGTGGCCCTTTCGAAGGGACTATTAATGGGGGCACGGGGAAATTCAGGAGTTATTCTGTCTCAATTATTCAGAGGTTTTGCAAAAGCAATTGAAAATAAAGCAGTGATTAATGGCAAGGAGTTTGCCCTTGCACTTGAATCGGGTGTTGCTACGGCCTATAAAGCAGTAATGAAGCCCGTGGAAGGAACGATTTTAACAGTTGCGAAGGACGCTGCAAAGAAAGGTGTTCAAGCCTCACAGAAAAATGATGATATTGTTAAAATCATGGAGGATGTATTAGTGGAAGCAAGAGCTTCACTGAAACGTACTCCGGAGCTCCTTCCCGTATTAAAGGAAGTTGGTGTGGTTGACAGCGGCGGCCAAGGGCTTGTTCTCGTATATGAAGGCTTCTATGCAGAATTATCCGGAAACAAACTTCCATCTTCTCCTGAGGCACCGCCAGCAATGGAGGAATTGGTGAACGCAACTCATCAGCGCAGCGTACAAAGCCATATCAATACAGAGGATATTGAATTTGGGTATTGTACGGAATTCATGGTGAAGTTTGAAAACGATAAATTGGCGAAGCATCCGTTTGAGGAAGAAACATTCCGAAATGATCTTAGCAAGCTGGGAGATTCATTATTAGTCATTGCTGACGATGAGCTGGTAAAAGTGCATGTTCATTCCGAACAGCCGGGTACTGTTATAAGCTACGGTCAGCAATACGGAAGTCTAATCAATATTAAAATTGAAAACATGAGGCAGCAGCATACCAATATTGTTGGTGAATCCCATACGCCTCTTGTTACTGCCAATCCGTCTGCTCAAAAGGAACAGCAGGAATACGGTATAATAACCGTTTCGATGGGAGCCGGAATTGCCGATCTTTTCCGAAGCATTGGCGCGCATGCTGTCATTGAAGGCGGTCAAACGATGAACCCGAGTACGGAGGATATCGTCAAGGCAATAAAAGAGGTTAATGCGAAAAAAACGTTTATTTTGCCAAATAATAAAAATATTATTATGGCTGCTGAACAAGCTGCAGAAGTCAGCGAAGCAGAAGTTTATGTAATCCCTTCGAAAACAGTTCCACAGGGCCTTTCTGCGCTTCTCGCTTTTAACCCGGTCTCTGAACCAAAGGCAAATGCAGCTGCGATGAAGGAAGCATTATCGAATGTAAAAACCGGCCAAATTACCTTTGCGGTCCGGGATACGAGTATCGACGGGCTTGAAATTGAAAAAAATGATTTTATGGGAATCGAAGAAGGCAAGATTGTTGTCAAAAGTAAAGAAAAAATAAAGGCTGCCGAAGAGCTGCTCGGTAAAATGATCAATGAGGATTCAGAAATTGTTACCGTTATCTATGGTGAAGATGTTACCGATTCCGAATTGAAAAACCTTACTGATTATATCGAGGAACATTTTGAACATGTGGAAGTTGAGGTTCACAATGGCCAGCAGCCGCTTTATTCATATATCTTTTCAATAGAGTAAGGAAAAGTTAAAATAGAAGGAGTCATTCCTTCTATTTTCTTTTTTTATTCAACTTTTGAAACATTTTAACCTATCAATCCTTCAAACCTGAAATTATGAAGACAGCATCGATAATTGGAGGAATATATCCGTGAAATATAAAAGTGTCTTTGACATTATTGGGCCGGTCATGATTGGTCCATCGAGTTCACATACAGCAGGAGCGGCGAGAATTGGCAGAGTGGCAAGGAGCCTTTTTGGCCGTGAACCAAAATGGGCTAAAATTTCCTTTTATGGTTCTTTTGCTCAAACCTACAAAGGCCATGGAACGGATGTGGCTTTGGTCGGCGGTATTTTGGATTTTGAAACAGATGACAATCGGATCATTGATTCGATTCAAAATGCCAAACAACGCGGGATTAATATTCAATTTTATGAAGAAAGCGCCATTCCAAACCATCCCAACACAGCCAAAGTGATCATTGGTGACGACTTAGGGGAACTTGAAATGGTTGGAATTTCGATCGGCGGCGGAAAAATTGAAATTACCGAATTAAATGGATTTGAACTTAAACTCTCAGGCAACCATCCGGCCATTCTCGTTGAACATAATGACCGCTATGGTGCGATTGCAGGTGTAGCAAACGTTCTTGCCAGATATGAAATAAATATTGGCCATATGGAGGTTTCCAGAAAAGAACAAGGCAAACTCGCTCTGATGACAATCGAAGTCGATCAAAATATAGATGAAACGGTCCTCCGTGATTTAGAAAAACTTACGCACGTCTTAAGAGTCACAAAAATTGTTGATTAGCCATTCATTTCATCTTAGAAATACATCAAGGAGGACGCTTAAATGTTTCGCAATGTTGCTGAATTAGTTGAATTGGCGGAAAAGCAAGAGAAAAAAATATCAGAACTTATGATAGAACAAGAAATGCGAATATCAGGAAGAAATAGAGAAGAGATTATTTTCCAAATGGATCATAATCTGCAGATCATGGAAGCAGCTGTAGAGCGGGGATTAAACGGGGTGAAATCACGGTCTGGTTTAACCGGAGGAGATGCGCTTTTGCTCCAAACCTATATCGAAAAAGGCAGTTTTTTGTCAGGAGAAACCTTGCTTGATGCCGTCAGTAAAGCAGTTGCGACAAATGAAGTTAATGCTGCGATGGGGATGATATGCGCAACCCCAACAGCGGGATCTGCAGGTGTAGTGCCTGGAACATTATTTGCGTTACAGAAACGTTTAAATCCAACCCGTGACCAAATGATCTCGTTTTTATTCACTGCTGGAGCTTTCGGATTTGTTGTGGCCAATAATGCTTCCATTTCAGGTGCAGCTGGCGGCTGTCAGGCGGAAGTTGGTTCTGCGGCTGGAATGGCAGCTGCCGCTATTGTTGAACTGGCAGGAGGAACCCCGGCTCAATCTGCTGAGGCAATGGCTATAACATTAAAAAATATGCTTGGTTTAGTCTGTGATCCTGTGGCAGGTCTTGTCGAAGTGCCATGTGTTAAAAGAAATGCAATAGGGGCGGCAAACGCAATGGTTGCGGCAGATATGGCTCTTGCAGGAATCACAAGCAGAATACCGTGTGATGAAGTGATAGAAGCTATGTTTAATATCGGACAATTAATGCCAATAAAGCTTAAAGAAACAGCGCAGGGAGGGTTGGCGGCAACTCCGGCAGGAAAGGCCTATAAAGAAAGGATCTTCGGGGTTCCGCAAAAAGATAGTGATCGATAACCTTAAACAATCTGTAACCGTATTAAAGGGGATTGGGGAAGAAACAGCTGAATCCCTTGCTGAGATGAATATCTATACTATAGAAGATCTTTTAATGTATTTTCCTTTTCGTTATGAAGATTACCGTCTTCGCGATTTGGCTGATGTAAACCATGAGGAAAAAGTGACGGTTGAAGGGAAGGTTCATAGTGAGCCTTCTCTTGTCTATTATGGGAGAAAAAAATCCCGGTTAACAATCCGGCTTTTGGTGGGCCGCTACTTGATCCAAGTTGTCTTTTTTAACCAGCCTTATCTAAAATCAAAACTTACCATAAATGAAACGATTACAGTAACTGGTAAATGGGACCAGCATCGTCAGATGATTACAGGAAATGAAATGCAAATCGGTCCATATGCCAAAAATAAAGACTATGAACCGGTTTATTTTCTTAAAGGGAAAATGACGATGAAAGGGATTCGTAAATTTATTAATCTCGCTTTTCATCAATTTGGCCATTTCATGTCGGATCCGCTTCCGGAAGTTTTTTTAAAGAAGTACAAGCTATTAAGCCGCCGGGACGCCTGCCGGGCCATGCATTTTCCCGTAAATGAGGAGGATGTCAGACAGGCACGAAGGCGGATTGTTTACGAAGAGTTTCTTGCTTTCCAGTTGAAGATGCAGGCATTACGTAAATTTGAACGGGAACATTCACAAGGGCTTAAGCAAAGTTATGACTTGCAAAAGTTAAAATCATTTATTGCCTCATTGCCATTTCCGCTGACAAATGCACAAAAGAGAGTGGTCAATGAAATCCTTACAGATTTAAAATCTCCCTTTCGCATGAACCGCCTTCTGCAGGGGGATGTAGGATCAGGTAAAACAGCCGTAGCTGCGGTGGGACTTTATGCGAGTGTAACAGCCGGTTTCCAAGGAGCGTTAATGGTTCCGACTGAAATATTAGCCGAACAGCATGCCCAGTCCCTAAAATCGCTATTGGAACCGTTTGGAGTATGCTGCGAATTGCTGACAAGCTCTGTCAAAGGAAAACAGCGAAAAGAGATGCTGGCAAGACTTGCTGAAGGAAAAGTGGATGTTTTAATCGGCACGCATGCACTCATTCAGGAGGAAGTAACATTCAGTAAATTGGGATTTGTGATTACCGATGAACAGCATCGCTTTGGGGTTGAACAGCGCAGGATTTTGCGTGAAAAAGGAGAAAATCCCGATGTGTTGTTTATGACGGCAACGCCGATTCCAAGAACGCTGGCCATTACGGTTTTTGGAGAAATGGATGTTTCCATCATCGATGAGATGCCGGCCGGCCGAAAAACAATTGAAACCTATTGGGCCAAGCAGGAAATGCTTGAGCGCGTACTTGCGTTTATGGAAAAAGAATTAATCAAAGGGCGGCAAAGCTATGTAATTTGTCCGCTGATTGAAGAGTCCGAAAAATTGGATGTCCAAAATGCCATTGATGTTCACAGCACATTAACATTCTATTTTCAAAACCGCTTTAAAGTCGGATTAATGCATGGGCGCTTAAGTGCGGATGAGAAGGATGCCGTCATGGAAGCATTTACCCGAAATGAGGTACAGGTGCTTGTTTCAACAACGGTTGTTGAAGTCGGTGTCAATGTTCCAAACGCAACCATGATGGTGATTTACGATGCTGAGCGCTTTGGTTTGTCACAGCTTCACCAGCTTCGCGGCCGTGTCGGCCGAGGAAGCGAACAATCTTATTGCATCCTGCTGGCAGATCCGAAATCCGAGGTTGGAAAAGAAAGAATGAAGATTATGACAGAAACCTCTGATGGTTTTGTTTTAAGTGAAAAAGATTTGGAGCTCAGGGGGCCGGGAGACTTTTTTGGTAAAAAACAGAGCGGAATGCCTGAATTTAAAGTAGCAGATGTTGTCCATGATTATAAGGCTCTTGAGACAGCGCGGAATGATGCTGCAATTCTGATTCAATCAGATCAGTTTTGGACATCTGATGAATATCTGCAATTGCGAAAGGTACTTGAGGAATCAGGTGTGATGAAGGGAGAAAAGCTGGATTAAGGCATGCTTTTCTTCAAATAAAGGTACAATCGAGTCTCATTTTTACAATCTTTTCTTGCAATCTGATACCTCAAATTTTATACTACTATTAGTACCTAGTCATAAGATCTCGGACGGTGTTTATAAAATGAGGATAAATAAACGAGAACGGCAAAAATTATTAACTGCCACGATTATCGAAAATCCATTTATTACCGATGAGGAGCTTGCCGAAAAATTCTCCGTTAGTGTACAAACCATCCGTCTTGACCGGCTAGAATTATCGATTCCGGAGCTGCGTGAGCGGATCAAAAATGTAGCGGAAAAGCGTTTTGAGGATGAAGTGCGCTCATTGCCGCTGGAAGAAATTATCGGTGAAATTATTGATATTAATTTAGATCAAAGTGCGATCTCAATCTTTGATGTCAGACAGGAACATGTCTTTAAGCGGAATCGTATTGCCCGGGGGCATCACGTTTTTGCCCAGGCAAACTCACTTGCGGTTGCTGTCATTAATGATGAGTTAGCCTTAACAGCTAAAGCAAATATTCAATTTAAGCGTGCTGTTAAAATAAATGAACGTGTCGTCGCGAAAGCAAAGGTTGTAAAAATAGATGAAGAAAGCGGACGGACGTTTGTTGAAGTGAACAGCTATGTTAATAACGAACTTGTTTTTTCAGGAGAGTTTGAAATGTACCGCCAACACATAATAAAAGGATGAGTAGGATGAAACTGGCAATAGACGCTATGGGCGGCGACAATGCCCCGAAAGAAATTGTTCTTGGCGCAATGAAAGCTGTTGACGCCTTCCCGGATTTAAGTATTACTCTTGTCGGGGATGAACAAAAAATTAAGGAACATTTAAAAGAGCATAACAGAATTGCGATAATCCATACTGATGAAGTAATACTTGGAACGGACGAACCTGTTCGGGCAGTCCGCCGTAAAAAAACAGCTTCAATGGTTCTCGCTGCGCAGCAAGTAGCAGATGGAAATGCAGATGCCTGCATTTCGGCTGGTAATACTGGAGCGTTGATGGCTGCAGGTCTTTTTGTGATCGGCCGAATTGAAGGTATTGAACGGCCGGCACTATCTCCGACCCTCCCGACAATCGGAGGCGAAGGATTCCTGCTTCTGGATGTCGGCGCCAATGCAGATGCCAAGCCGGAGCACCTGCTCCAATATGCGATTATGGGATCCATTTACAGTGAAAAAGTACGAGGTATCGCTGGTCCAAGGGTAGGCTTATTAAATATTGGAACCGAAGAGAAAAAAGGAAATGAATTAACCAAACAGGCTTTTGGCTTGTTAAAGGCATCAAATCTTAACTTCATTGGCAATGTGGAAGCAAGGGATCTTCTTGAAGGAGCCGCTGATGTTGTTATTACGGATGGTTTTACGGGCAACATGGTATTAAAAACACTTGAAGGTACTGCCCTTTCCATCTTTAAAATGTTAAAGACAGCTTTAATGAGCAGCTTAAAGACGAAGCTGGCAGCTGCCGTATTAAAACCTGATCTCTATCAGCTGAAAAATAAGATGGATTATTCAGAATACGGCGGTGCCGGTTTGTTTGGCCTGAAAGCCCCTGTCATTAAGGCGCATGGCTCTTCCGACGCACAGGCAATATATAGTGCTGTCCGCCAGGCGAGGGAAATGGTTGAAAAAAATGTAACTGGATTAATCAAAAGCTCCATCGAACAGAAAGAAAAATCATCATTATAAAGAGGTGTTAACATTAACATGGGAAAAACGGCATTTTTGTTTCCTGGACAAGGCTCTCAGGCTGTAGGAATGGGGAAAAGTCTTGCAGAGAGCCATCCGAACATAAAAGCAATCTTTGATCGTGCAGACGAAAAGCTGAATGATCAATTAAGCGAACTTATTTTTGAAGGTCCGCAGGAGGAATTAACATTAACCATTAATGCGCAGCCAGCCTTGCTGACCACAAGCATTGCCGTGCTTGAATTTTTTCGGCAATCAGGCATTGAACCTGACTATTTAGCAGGGCACAGCCTTGGTGAGTATACGGCATTGGTTGCTGCAGGGGCATTAACTTTTGAAGAAGGGGTATACCTTGTCCGCAAGCGCGGAGAATTTATGGAGAAAGCTGTTCCAAACGGTGAAGGAACAATGGCAGCAATCCTTGGGCTCGACAGAGACCGTCTTAAAGAAGTGACGGATGAAGTAACAGCCTCTGGATTTTCCGTCCAGCTTGCTAATCTTAATTGCCCGGGGCAAATTGTCATTTCCGGAACAGCAAAAGGGGTTGAATTAGCATCTGCGCAAGCAAAACAGGCTGGAGCAAAAAGAGCTCTTCCATTAGTAGTCAGCGGACCGTTTCACTCTTCGCTGATGAAACCGGCAGCAGGCCAATTAAAAGAAGAACTTGATAAGATTAACATGAAAGATACGCAAAAACCGGTTATTGCCAATGTTACGGCTGAACCAATGCAGGATGCTGGTGAAATAAAAGAAAAATTAATTGAGCAGCTTTATTCGCCGGTACTTTGGGAGGATTCTGTCCAAAAGATGGTGGAGCTTGGCGTTGATACATTCATCGAAATTGGTCCCGGCAAGGTTTTATCCGGATTGGTGAAAAAAATCAGCCGTGAAGCGAAGACCTATTCTGTTTCAGATGAGGAAACAGCACTTGCTGTAATGGAAGCATTGAAGGAGGAAAACCGATGAGTTTAGAAGGCAAAACGGCCCTTGTAACAGGCGCATCAAGAGGAATTGGCAGGGAAATAGCTCTTGAACTTGCAAGTCGTGGAGCAAATGTTGCTGTCAATTATGCCGGCAGCGAAGCAAAAGCAAACGAAGTAGTGGATGAAATTAAAAAGCTGGGCCGAGAGGCGTTTGCGGTTAAGTGCAATGTCTCAAATTCCGAAGAGGTAGCGGCAATGGTCAAGGAAACAGTCGACCGTTTTGGGCATCTTGATATTCTTGTCAACAATGCTGGAATCACTAAGGATAATCTGCTGATGCGAATGAAGGAAGAAGAATGGGATGATGTCATCAACACCAACCTAAAAGGTGTCTTCCTGTGTACAAAAGCCGTGACAAGACAAATGATGAAGCAACGGTCAGGAAGAATTATTAATATCGCTTCCATCGTCGGCGTCTGCGGCAACCCAGGACAAGCAAATTATGTGGCAGCCAAAGCAGGAGTGATCGGTTTGACGAAAACAACTGCAAAAGAGCTGGCTTCAAGGGGCATTACAGTCAATGCACTGGCACCAGGCTTCATTTCAACGGATATGACCGATAAGCTGACGGAAGAGGTAAAGACAGAAATGTTAAAACAGATTCCTTTAGCCCGGTTTGGGGAGCCAAAGGACATTGCAAAAGCTGCTGCTTTCCTTGCTTCTGATGACAGTTCCTATATGACAGGTCAAACCCTCCATATCGATGGCGGCATGGTAATGTAAATGAAAACTTTTTATCTTGCTATTCTTTCTTTATTTTATGTTATACTCTATAATAGCTTGAGGGGAGGTGAACAAGCATGGCAGATGTATTAGAACGTGTAACAAAGATCATCATTGACCGTTTAGGAGTTGAAGAGTCAGCAATCACTCTTGAAGCTTCTTTCAAAGATGACCTTGGTGCAGATTCCCTTGACGTAGTTGAGTTAGTAATGGAATTAGAAGATGAGTTCGATATGGAAATCTCTGACGACGATGCTGAAAAGATCATCACAGTTGGTGACGCTGTTAATTACATAAATAGCAAGAAGTAATCGTTAGATTTCTTTGCAAAGCTCCGTTTCCCAAACGGGGCTTTCTTCTGTATTTGAGTGAATTTTTTGTAAAGTGATCATAAATTTTATTGTTGATGGCAGCTCTATCTGGAATGATCATTTTTTTGTTTACAGCAGAAATCAACAGTCAAGTTTAATATAGATTTTTATTAAAGAAACGGGCAAATTACTGAAAAGTACCTTTGCCTTTTCACAGCAATTTTTTTAAACTAGTAATGATATGGAAATTAGCAGTAAGGTGGCAAGAGGAATGCGCAAAAATGGAAAGGAAATGTATATGAATACAAATCGCGCAATTGAAAATAAATTTAAAGAATTTCAAAAAAGAATTGGTGTTTTTTTTGATAATGAAAAAATGTTAAAACAAGCTTTCACTCATTCATCCTATGTGAATGAGCATCGCAGAAAGCCTCATGAAGATAATGAGAGGCTTGAGTTTTTGGGAGATGCTGTCCTTGAACTGACTGTTTCACAATTCTTATTCAAAAAGTATCCGCTTATGAGCGAAGGAGAGCTGACAAAGTTAAGAGCAGCGATTGTCTGTGAACCATCCCTTGTTGCTTTTGCAAACGAGCTTTCTTTTGGAAAACTTATTCTGCTCGGAAAAGGGGAGGAGCTGACAGGGGGGAGAGAACGTCCTGCATTGCTTGCGGACGTTTTCGAAGCGTTTATCGGTGCTCTCTTTTTGGACAAAGGAATTGACATTGTCATTGAATTCCTGGAAAAAGTAGTTTTTCCAAAAGTAAATGCTGGTGCTTTTTCTCATGTGATGGATTTTAAGAGCCAATTGCAGGAGTTGGTTCAAAGAGGCGGTTCAGGTGTAATTGAATACCGTGTCCTTCATGAAAAAGGACCTGCACATAACCGTGAATTTATCTCCAGGGTTTCTCTCAACGGGGAAGAATTAGGAACTGGAACGGGAAAATCAAAAAAAGAAGCAGAACAGCATGCAGCACAGGTGGCGTTAGCTAAAATAAAGGCAAAGGTCGACCCTGTAACCTGACCAAACAACTTAGAAAAGGCCAGCATTGGGAGGAAATAGAATGTATTTAAAACGGTTAGATTGTTTTGGTTTTAAATCTTTTGCCGACCGAATCGGAGTAGATTTTGTGCAAGGAGTAACAGCTGTTGTCGGTCCAAATGGAAGCGGGAAAAGCAATATTACGGATGCGATCCGCTGGGTTCTCGGAGAACAATCAGCCAAGTCACTAAGGGGTTCGAAAATGGAGGATATTATTTTCGCCGGAAGTGAAACGAGAAAACCGCTTAATTTTGCCGAGGTAACGCTTACTCTAGATAATGAAAGCCAGGGACTTTCGATTGATTATAACGAGGTGAGTGTGACCCGCCGTGTCTTCCGTTCAGGCGAAAGTGAATTTTTCATCAATAAACAGTCGTGCCGTTTGAAGGATATTATTGACTTATTTATGGATTCCGGGCTTGGCAGGGAAGCGTTTTCGATTATCAGTCAAGGGAAAGTAGAAGAAATCTTAAACAGCAAGGCAGAGGATCGAAGAACGATTTTTGAAGAAGCCGCCGGTGTTTTAAAATATAAAAATCGCAAGAAAAAAGCCGAGGTAAAGCTCGCGGAAACGCAAGAAAACCTAAATCGTGTCAACGATATACTTCATGAATTGGAAAGCCAAGTCGAGCCTTTAAAAATTCAGGCGTCAATCGCCAAAGATTATTTGGAGAAAAAAGACGAACTTGAAAAAATTGAAGTTGCGTTAACCGTCTATGAAATTGAAGATCTTCATCAAAAATGGGACATGCTTTCCAAACAATTAGAAGAACATAAAAGAGAAGAAGTAAAGCTGTCTGCGGAAGTACAAAAACGGGAAGCGAAAATTGAAGAATCGCGTGATCAGCTTAGCGCTCTTGATGAATCGATTCAGGATTTGCAAAATGTACTTCTCCATGCAAGCGAAGAGCTGGAAAAACTTGAAGGGCGCAAAGAAGTGCTGAAGGAGCGCAAGAAGAATGCTTCGCAAAACAAGGGCCAGCTTGAAAAAAACATTCAAGAGCTATCTGAAAAACTCGCACAACTGGCCGGACAGCGGGATCAACAAACGGAAACGGTTAAACTGTTAAGCGGGCAGGCTTCTCATCTGCAGGCCCAATTAAAAGAAAAACAAGAAGAGCTTCAATTATTCTCTGAGAATATTGAAGAAACGATTGAAGCATTAAAAGGCGAATACATCGAAACGTTAAATGAGCAGGCCGGTGCCAAAAACGAACAAAGACATATCGAGCAGCAGCTGGAACTTCAAGAAAGAAAAAGCAGAAAGCTTGATGAAGAAAACAGTAAATTTATCGACAGCCGCAAGCTGGCTGAAAGGAAAAGAGCTCAAATCCAGGAGTCCCTGGGGGAAATTCAGCAGCTGATCGATCAGCAAATCGTTGCTTACCGCGAGTTTCATCATAAGCTGGAGCTGCTGAAAAACCAATATCAAAAACAAGAAAAAACTCTTTACCAGGCCTATCAGTTTTTACAGCAGGCAAAATCACGCAAGCAAATGCTGGAGGAAATGGAAGAGGACTATTCCGGTTTCTTTCAAGGCGTAAAAGAAATCTTAAAAGCACGCGGGAGCAGGCTTCATGGAATTGAGGGGGCTGTTGCGGAGCTTGTGCATGTTCCAAAAGAATATGAAACAGCGATTGAAACGGCCCTAGGCGCCTCCCTGCAGCACATTGTTGTTGACACAGAACAAAGCGCACGAACGGCGATCCAGTTTTTAAAACAGCATTCGTACGGAAGAGCAACATTTTTACCGTTGAATGTTATAAAGGGAAGGCCATTATCTCCCGCACAGCTGGCGGCAATTCAAGATCATCCCGCATACATTGGCACGGCAGCAGGCTTGGTTAAGTTTGAATTAAAGTATCAGGAAGTAATCAACAATCTTCTCGGAAATGTTGTCATTACAAAAGATTTAAAAGGGGCAAACGAGCTGGCAAAGGTTCTGCAGTACCGTTCGAGAATGGTTACACTCGATGGAGATGTTGTTAATCCCGGCGGTTCGATGACAGGAGGTGCCCTCAAACAAAAAACCACTTCTTTGCTGACAAGAAAGGGAGAGCTGGACGAATTAAAAGGGAAAATCGCTGACATGGAAACAAAAACGGCGAAGCTTGAAGAGACCGTAAAAAACATGAAAGCGGATGTTCAAAACCAGGAACGCGATCTCGAGGCACTGCGTAAAAACGGTGAAGAATTAAGGTTAAAAGAACAGGCGATAAAAGGAAACCTTCGTGAGGCTGAACTGGAAGAGAAAAATGTGAATGAACGGCTTGAGATTTATGATATTGAAAAAGAGCAATTTACTGAAGAAAAAAAACAATTGAAAGAAAGACAGGCAAAGCTTGAAGAAGAGCTTGCCCTCTTCCAAAGAAGAATTGCATCGCTTGACAAACAGATTGCCGAATTGACGAAACAAAAAACAAATGATTTAACTTCAAAAGAAAAGCTGAATTCTGATATAAATGATTTGAAGGTAGAATTTGCAGCTAAAAATGAACAGTATCTTAATGCAAAAGAACGGTTAATCATTATTGAAAATGAGTATAAAGACAGCAGCCAGAAGCTGAATGACTTTTCAGCAGATCTGGAGCTTTTGACAAATGAAATGACGAACAGTGCCTCCGGGGAAGAACAGCTTGAGGTTGATGCAAAGCAGAAACAGCACGATAAAGAAGAGACGATCAAGCTTATTTCTGCGAGAAGGCAGGAGCGCCTCGGAGTGCAGACATCGCTTGAAGACCTCGAGCAGGAGGCAAAAGAGTATAGGCGGCTTCATAAAGGAATGATAGAGGTCCTAAAGGATGAAGAAGTAAAAATTAATCGTTTGGATGTGGAGCTTGAAAACAGGCTGGCACACTTGCGGGAAGAATATTTATTATCATTTGATGCTGCCAAGCAGCAATATCCTCTGCAAATTCCGGTTGAGGAAGCACGGAAAAAAGTGAAATTAATCAGGCGTGCTATTGAAGAACTAGGAAATGTAAACCTTGGTGCGATTGAAGAATATGAACGCGTCTCGGAACGGTACGAGTTTTTGCTTGAGCAAAAAACCGACCTGCAGGAAGCCAAAGACACGCTCTATAAAGTGATTGACGAAATGGACGATGAAATGAAGCGGCGGTTTGAACAAACATTCTCGGGGATCCGCTCCCACTTTGAACCAGTCTTCCGTGCTTTATTTGGCGGAGGAAGGGCCGATTTAAAATTAACCCAGCCTGAGGATCTTTTAAATACAGGTGTTGAAATCGTAGCGCAGCCTCCAGGCAAAAAATTGCAAAATTTAGGGCTGCTTTCCGGCGGGGAGCGGGCATTGACGGCGATTGCATTGCTGTTTTCCATTTTAAAAGTCCGTCCTGTTCCGTTTTGTATACTTGATGAAGTTGAAGCTGCTCTTGATGAAGCAAATGTCTTCCGTTTTAGCCAGTATTTGAAAAGATACAGCAAGGAGACCCAGTTTATCGTGATCACCCACCGGAAAGGGACAATGGAAGAAGCCGATGTCTTATACGGTGTGACGATGCAGGAATCCGGAGTCTCGAAGCTCGTGTCCGTCAGATTGGAAGAGACGAAAGAGTTAATAGAATCGTAAAATGAAGGAAGTGACTGTATGAGCTTTTTTAAAAGATTAAAAGAAAAAATCACGAAACAGACCGATGCTGTCACCGAGAAATTTAAAGAAGGTTTGGCAAAAACGCGGAACAATTTTTCCGGTAAGGTAAACGACCTTGTTGCCAGATATAGAAAGGTTGATGAGGACTTTTTCGAAGAATTGGAAGAAATCCTCATTCAAGCGGATGTCGGCTTTCAAACCGTAATGGAGCTCATTGATGAACTGAAGATGGAGGTTAAGCGCCGAAATATTCAGGATCCGAAGGACGTTCAGAGCGTCATTTCTGAGAAGCTTGTTGATATCTATAACAGCAGCGGGGAACAATCCAAAGAAATCAATATTCAAAAAGATGCAATGACGGTTATTTTGTTTGTCGGTGTTAATGGTGTAGGAAAAACAACCACAATTGGAAAACTTGCCCATAGGTTTAAAAGTGAAGGAAAAACAGTGCTTCTTGCAGCCGGTGACACGTTCCGTGCAGGGGCGATTGAACAACTGGAGGTATGGGGCGAGCGAGTCGGTGTAGATGTGATCAAACAAGCGGAAGGATCAGACCCTGCAGCGGTCATGTTTGATGCGATTCAAGCGGCAAAATCAAGAAACGTCGATATTCTTCTCTGCGATACAGCCGGACGCCTTCAGAACAAAGTAAATCTGATGAAAGAATTAGAAAAAGTTAAACGAGTGATCGAGCGGGAAGTTCAAGGTGCACCTCATGAGGTTCTGCTTGTGTTAGACGCAACAACAGGGCAAAATGCTCTTATTCAAGCGAAAACCTTTAAGGAATCAACGAATGTCACCGGAATCGTCCTCTCCAAACTGGATGGAACGGCAAAAGGCGGGATTGTGTTAGCGATCCGAAATGAATTGAATATCCCTGTAAAATTTGTCGGACTTGGAGAAAAAATGGACGATCTCCAAGAATTTGATGCAGAAAAATACGTTTATGGACTATTTGCCGACCAAGTGGAAAAAACAGAGGAATAGTGATGTAAAGATATTAACTTGACAGACATGAATGAAATGTGTAAACTTTACTTTTGTAAAGGCTTTTCACTTAACAAGGAGGGATGAGCATGCTTGAAAAGACGACAAGAATGAATTATCTTTATGACTTTTACTGCTCATTGTTAACTCCTAAGCAGCAAAGCTATATGTCACTCTATTATTTAGACGACTACTCACTCGGTGAAATTGCCCAAGAGTACGATATCAGCCGTCAGGCAGTTTATGATAATATTAAGCGGACCGAAGCAATGCTCGAGGAGTATGAGGAAAAGCTGTGTTTGTTTGAAAAATTTCAAAAGCGCGGCACGCTGTTTGCACGTTTAAAAGAATTGCTTAATGAAAATCCCCATTCGAAGCAGGCAATACTGGAAACGATTGCTGAGCTTGAGAAATTAGATTAGGAGGCGGCCAATATGGCATTTGAGGGTTTAGCCGACCGTCTGCAAAATACGATTAATAAAATCCGCGGAAAAGGGAAGGTAACAGAAGCGGATGTAAAAGAAATGATGAGGGAAGTCCGGCTTGCTTTACTGGAAGCGGACGTCAACTTTAAGGTTGTAAAAGACTTTGTAAAAAAAGTCAGTGAACGCGCAGTTGGGCAGGAAGTTCTGAAAAGTTTAACACCTGGCCAACAGGTCATTAAAGTCGTTCAGGAAGAATTAACCGAATTAATGGGCGGAGAACAAAGTAAAATCGCCGTTTCAAACCGTCCGCCGACTGTCATTATGATGGTTGGGCTGCAAGGTGCCGGTAAAACGACAACCACCGGAAAACTCGCCAATTTGCTTAGGAAAAAGTATAATCGTAATCCTTTGCTTGTGGCTGCCGATATTTACCGTCCAGCGGCCATCAAACAGCTCCAAACGCTTGGAAAGCAATTAAACATGCCGGTATTCTCGCTCGGCGATCAAGTAAGCCCGGTTGAGATTGCCAGACAGGCGATTGTCCAGGCAAAAGAAGAGCATCATGACTATGTCCTGATTGACACAGCCGGCCGCCTTCACATTGATGAAGCGTTAATGGATGAGCTGAAAGATATTAAAGAACTGACAAAACCAAACGAAATTTTCCTTGTCGTTGATGCCATGACAGGACAGGATGCAGTTAATGTTGCTCAAAGCTTTAATGAGCAGCTTGGTTTAACCGGGGTAGTCCTGACTAAGCTTGATGGAGATACACGCGGAGGTGCCGCCCTCTCGATCCGGGCAGTAACCAGCACGCCGATTAAATTTGTCGGTCTTGGCGAGAAAATGGATGCGCTTGAAGCTTTTCATCCTGAACGGATGGCCTCAAGAATCCTTGGAATGGGCGATGTGCTCACCTTAATTGAAAAGGCTCAGGCAACGGTCGATGAAGAAAAGGCCAAAGAGCTTGAACAAAAAATGCGTACTGCAACCTTTACCCTCGAAGATTTCCTGGATCAGCTTGGTCAGGTCCGCAAGCTGGGGCCGCTCGATGAACTGCTGAAAATGATGCCGGGGGCAAACAAAATCAAAGGCTTGAACAATATCCAAGTTGATGAGAAACAAATTTCGCACGTTGAGGCTATTATCCAGTCGATGACGAAGGAAGAAAAAAATCATCCTGAAATCATTAGTGCAAACCGAAAGAAACGGATTGCAAAAGGAAGCGGACGTACTGTTCCGGAAGTCAACCGTTTGCTGAAGCAGTTTGAAGATATGAAAAAGATGATGAAGCAAATGGCGGGAATGCAGCAAAAAGCCAAGAAAAAAGGCGGCTTTGGCGGCATGAAATTCCCTTTTAAACCTTTCTAAAAAATGGAATTAAGTTTGTAAAGAGAAAACACTTTACAAACGTTTAAAGAATTGATATTATTCTATCTTGTGTGAAACTATTCGGAGGTGCTTATTTAAAATGGCAGTTAAAATTCGTTTAAAACGTATGGGAGCTAAAAAAACTCCTTTCTATCGTATTGTAGTAGCAGATTCTCGTTCACCGCGTGATGGACGTTTCATTGAAACAGTTGGAACATACAACCCAGTTGCTGTACCAGCTCAAGTTGAAATCAATGAAGAACTTGCACTTCAATGGTTACAAAATGGTGCAAAACCATCTGATACTGTTCGTAACCTTTTCTCTAATCAAGGTATCATGGAAAAATTCCATAATGCCAAATTAAGCAAGTAATTGCGAGAAAATACGATGAAAGAATTAATTGAGACAATTGTCAAGCCGCTTGTTGATTTTCCGGAAGACGTAAAAGTAGATGTCATTGAAGAAGATCAGCGCGTCACCTATCAGCTTTCTGTCAACAAAACCGATATGGGGAAAGTGATTGGAAAGCAGGGCCGCGTTGCAAAAGCGATTAGAACGGTTGTTTATGCAGCAGGATCATCACAGAACAAAAAGATTTTTTTAGAAATTGGCGAGTAGCATGAAACGCTTAGGAGGAGGGGTAAAACCCTCCTTTTTTGCTATTATTATTACATATTAGTCAATAATGATAGAATTAATGGCTATTTTGGGGGGTGCTGTGATGAAGATTCTTCAAACGGTTGTGGTGAAACAAATCTTAACGGAAAAAAGTAAACAAGAGCTTCATGATAATTATTCCGCCAGAAAACTGCAGCTGCAAAAAGAATGTGATCAGCTTCACTTTGAGCTGAAACGGCTTGAAAAAACAAAAAAGTTTCAAATAAGCGGTCTGAAAAATCATTTTGAAAAAGAAATTCAAAAACGGCAAGAGAAGGAAAAGCTTCTTGATTTTCAGCTTGAGCAGCTTGAATTGCTGCCGCTTGGAAGTGAATTAAAGGAAAAAGAAGTTCAGGCTTTAATTGAGATAAAAGTTGGGGATAATTGGGAAGAAAAGCTTGGACAGCCTACCATCCTCATAAAGGATGGGATTATTGCGGAAATACGATAGAGGTGAAAACGAGTATGGAAAAATGGTTCAATGTCGGAAAAATCGTAAACACACAAGGCATAAAAGGAGAGGTCAGGGTAATATCGACCACAGATTTTCCTGAGGAAAGATATAAAAAGGGGAATACAATATATCTTTTCCTGCCGAAACAAGATGCGCCAATCCAACTAACCATCAAAAGCCATCGCAAACATAAGAATTTTGATTTGCTTTTGTTTGAAGGGTATGAAAATATTAATGAAGTCGAAAAATTTCGGGATGCGGTCATTAAGGTTCCTGAATCACAGCTGGGAGAGCTGAAAGAAGACGAATATTATTTTCATGAAATCATTGGCTGTCTCGTTTTTACGAAACACGGAGAAGAAGTTGGAAAGGTAACCGAAATCTTGACACCGGGAGCTAATGATGTCTGGGTTGTAAAGGGTCAAAAAGGCAAGGAATTTTTAATTCCTTATATAAAGGATATCGTGGTAAAAGTCGATGTTAAGGAGAAAGTCATTTTAATTGATCCAATGGAAGGCTTGCTTTCATGATGAAGATTGATATTTTGACTCTTTTTCCAGAAATGTTTTCCGGTGTTCTCGGACAATCGATCTTAAACAGGGCAGCTGAAAAATCAGTAGTCAGTTACAGATTGATCAATTTTCGCGATTACGCGGATAACAAACACCATACCGTTGACGACTATCCTTATGGCGGGGGAGCAGGCATGGTTCTTAAGCCACAGCCGATTTTTGATGCTGTTGCCGCTATAAAAGAACAGTCCGAAGAAAAGAGACCAAGAATTATTCTCCTTTGTCCTCAAGGAGAAACATACAATCAAAAAAAAGCGGAAGAGCTCGCGCAGGAAGAACATTTGATTTTTATCTGTGGCCACTATGAAGGGTATGATGAAAGAATTCGTACTCATTTAGTAACAGATGAAATATCGATTGGAGATTACGTTCTTACCGGGGGGGAGCTCGGGGCAATGGTGGTGATTGACAGCGTCGTCCGCCTTCTTCCCGAGGTTTTAGGGAGTGAGGAATCTCATCAGCTGGATTCCTTCAGCACGGGTCTGCTTGAACACCCGCACTACACGAGGCCGGCTGATTTTCGCGGGATCAAGGTTCCGGACATTCTTATTTCAGGGAATCATAAGTTAATCGAGGAATGGCGCGTAAAAGAATCTTTAAGAAGAACGCTTTTGCGCCGGCCGGATTTGCTTGAGAAGATTGAATTAACAAAACAACAGCTGGTTTGGCTTAATGAAATCAAAAAAGAGCTGAAGTAGTTATTGCGTGATAGCTTTAATTATGGTATGATACATCTTGTGACTTAAGCGAATACCGTTTAAGTTTGATAACGATGTTCCGCTGCAAAGAGAATGAAAGATCTGCAAGAGCATCTGTTGGAAGGAGTTGAAAACGATGCATAAAATTATCGAAGAAATCACAAAAGAACAACTTCGCACTGATCTTCCTGCTTTCCGTCCTGGAGATACTGTACGTGTTCACGTAAAAGTTATTGAAGGAACTCGCGAGCGTATTCAGTTGTTTGAAGGTGTTGTGATTAAGCGTCGTGGTGGTGGAATCAGCGAAACTTTCACAGTTCGTAAAGTTTCTTACGGAGTGGGCGTTGAGCGTACTTTCCCTGTACACACACCAAAAATTGCGAAGCTTGAAGTAATCCGCCGCGGTAAAGTCCGCCGTGCGAAACTTTACTATCTGCGTCAATTACGTGGTAAAAAAGCTCGTATTAAAGAAATTCGCTAATAAAACAATGAAAAGAGCTTGCTCTGCAAGCTCTTTTTTCGTATATAGAATATCCGTATTTAGACGATTTATTAAAGTTTGATTAAAAAGTGGACCCCATCGTGTTTAATCGGTTATTGTTTATGTAAAATAAAGTGTGGAAACTATTATTTGCTTGGATTGGTGGGAACATGGATGACAAAAAAGAAAAATGAACTTTGGGAATGGACAAAAGCATTATTAATTGCCGTCATATTGGCAGGAATCATTCGTTACTTTTTATTTGCACCGATTGTCGTTGATGGATTGTCAATGATGCCGACATTGCACGACCAGGACCGGATGATTGTAAATAAATTAAGCTATGAAATTGGGAAGCCACAGCGCTTTGATATTATCGTTTTCCATGCTCCTGAAGGAAAAGATTACATTAAACGGGTAATTGGTCTCCCAGGAGATCAAATTGAATATAAAAATGATACATTATATGTAAATGGGAAAGCGTATAAAGAACCATATTTGAACGAGTATAAGAAACAGCTGGTAGATGGGCCGCTGACAGATCCATTCACACTAAAAGAAAAAATTGGCAAGGAAACCGTTCCAAAAGGTGAACTTTTTGTTATGGGAGACAACCGCCGCTTTAGTAAAGACAGCCGCCATATTGGTACGATCCCGATGAGCAAAGTAGTAGGGAAAACAAGCATTGTCTACTGGCCAATAAAAGATGCACATATTGTGAAAGAAAGATTTTAAAGGTATGGAATGAAGGTGGTATTGTGACGATCCAATGGTTTCCGGGGCATATGGCGAAGGCCCGCAGAGAGGTCACCGAAAAACTAAAATTGGTTGATATTATTTATGAATTAGTAGATGCCAGAATTCCTTTTTCATCACGAAACCCAATGATTGATGAGATTATCCAACACAAGCCGAGACTTTTGCTGTTGAATAAAGCCGATATGGCTGACAAAGAGCGGACAAAAGAATGGATTCATTTTTTTGCAGATCAAGGCATAAAAGCACTGGCTATTAATGCGCAAGAAGGTCAAGGCTTGCGCGATATCGTTCAAGCTTCCAATCAATTGCTGAAAGAAAAATTTGACAGACTGAAGGCAAAAGGGGTTAAACCGAGGGCGATTCGTGCCATGATTGTCGGCATTCCAAATGTGGGGAAATCGACGCTGATTAATCGGCTTGCAAAGAGAAATATTGCCAAAACAGGAAATACACCCGGCGTGACAAAAGCGCAGCAATGGATTAAAGTTGGTAAAGAGCTAGAATTATTGGATACTCCGGGAATTTTATGGCCTAAATTTGAAGATCAGGAAATTGGAATGAAACTGGCTGTTACTGGAGCCATTAAAGATACTCTCTTAAATCTTCAAGATCTAGCCTTATATTCACTAAGGTTTTTGGAAAGGGCTTATCCTGAGCGTTTAAAGGAACGATATCAATTTGAAAAGGTTCCAGAAGAGACTGTCGAGCTTTTTGACCATATCGGTATGCTGAGAGGCTGCAGGGCAGGCGGAGGTCTCATTGATTATGACAAAACAGCTGAGTTGGTTGTAAGGGAAATCCGGTCTGAAAAGTTTGGCCCGCTGACATTTGACATTCCTGAAGAATTAGATTCAGACCAAATCGCTGAACCATAAACGAGCTCTCCGTTAGGAGGGCTTTATTTATTACATAATAAAAAAGGTGATGACAATGGGGAAATTGACAATCGAGCATGTCCGGTCACGACTGATGATGATAGAAGATGAAGACGATCCATTTTTTTCAGAGATCAAAAATGATGAGCGTAAAGGCGTCCAGAATCTGATTGATAAATGGAGAAAAGAAAAAGAAAAAGTCCGCCTCCTTCAGCAAAAATTTGAAGAAATGAGCCATTTTGAACGAAAATATCGGGGCCAGGGCTTTCAATTGATTGCAGGGGTAGATGAAGTCGGCAGAGGTCCGCTTGCAGGGCCTGTCGCAGCAGCAGCTGTTATTCTGCCCGATAATTTTTTTCTGCCGGGGCTTGATGATTCAAAAAAATTGTCCGAAAAAAAACGTGAAGAATATAGTAAAACGATTCATAATGAAGCACTTGCAATTGGTATTTCCATGATTTCAGCAGCTGAAATTGATCAATATAATATCTATGAAGCAACGAAAAAAGCAATGAAAGCAGCGATTGCCGGTTTAAATCCCAAGCCTGATCTTATTCTCATTGATGCGATGAAACTGGAAACTCCATATCCAACTGAATCGATCATTAAGGGCGATGCCAAAAGTATTTCCATCGCTGCTGCATCCGTTGTAGCGAAAGTTGCAAGAGACAGACTAATGAAGGAATTATCTCAAAACTATCCTCAGTATGGCTTTGACCAAAATATGGGATATGGAACAAAAGAGCATATTGATGCCATTCATAAGTACGGGATTACACCCTGCCATCGGAAAAGCTTTCAGCCAATAAAGGACATGATGGAAGAAAACTAGGAAGGGGTCAAAATGGATGGATCCGTTAAGCTTTCTTAAATCCATTTGGAAACAAAGTGAGAACGTGCCAGTACGAGATCATTTATTAAAGCTTCGTCCTGGTCAAATTATCAGTGGGAAAATTGTCAAAATGCTGCCGGATCAACTGGCTGAAATCCAAATTGGTTCCGCTCGGTTCGTTGCCAAACTTGAAACCTCTCTAAGCTTAAACCAACAATACTATTTTCAAGTGCAGCCTGGTGATGAAAAGATTCATCTGAAACTAATCAAAGGTAACCTGGCGGATTCTCTCCCGCTTCACTCGAAAGGAGCTGTAGAAGAGACTGTCATTAACAATCCTCATTATGAAGGAGCTGTTGAACAGTTTGTTACCCAAGTGCCTGTTCAATTAGGTTCAGATACTGCTGAAGTAACAATACAATGGAATGGCCGCAAACAAGAAAATGAAAAAATAGACCCGAATGACTGCCGGATTCTTTTTTATTTAGAACTAAAAAATATCGGGGAAATCCTTGCCGTTTTGCAATTTCAAAATCGAAACCTGTCGATAACCTTAATGAATGGAACACCAGGCCTAAATGATATCATTGAATCACAAATTGTTATATTAAAAGAAAGTCTGCAAAAATTAAATTATCAACTTGGTCCTATTAAAATTGAGCAGCCTGTCAGTAATAAGCCGTTGAAAGCTCTGATCAAAAAAAATGATCGGACAACAATGGATTCCAACCGTGTATCGGGGGTGGACATACGAATATGAATCAAGAAGAAAAGTTTACTAGGAAAACAGCCGTTGCATTAAGCTACCACGATACAATGGAGGCACCGGCTGTCACAGCAAAAGGAAAGGGAAAAATAGCGGAGTCAATTATTGAAAAAGCGGAGGAGAATCAAATTCCGATTCATGAGGATCCTTCTTTGGCAGAGTTATTAAGTCAGCTTCAGGTCAGCCAAAGCATCCCTGAGGAATTATATCAGGCGGTTGCAGAAGTTTTTGCATTTATCTATCAAGCGGATAAAAAAGCTTCAGAAAGAAATAAAAACTCTTAAGAATAACCGAAAAACGCACCGTAGAAATTGAGCGGTATAGGTCGAATTTTAAAAAATTTGATGAATAGTATACTATATTGGTAAAAAAACAGATTCCTATAAAGCAGTTAACTTTGTGGACAAGCCAGCATTATTTTGTATAAAATTAAAATGCAGTCTATCTATAGAAAGCTTGTTAGGAGGATGGAAAATGAATATCCATGAGTATCAAGGGAAAGAGATCCTCAGAAAATACGGAGTTTCGGTTCCAAATGGGAAAGTTGCATTTACTGTTGAAGAAGCCGTTGAAGCAGCAAAGGACCTAGGTGCCGGCGTGTGCGTTGTAAAAGCGCAAATTCATGCAGGAGGACGGGGAAAAGCAGGCGGTGTTAAAGTAGCCAAAAATCTCGATGATGTGCGTACATATGCCGGTGAAATACTTGGCAAGACATTGGTTACACATCAAACAGGTCCGGAAGGGAAAGAAGTAAAACGGCTGTTAATCGAAGAAGGCTGCGATATTAAAAAAGAATATTATGTAGGACTTGTTCTTGACCGATCAACGTCACGGGTTGTTTTGATGGCGTCAGAGGAAGGCGGAACAGAAATAGAGGAAGTCGCTGAAAAAACACCCGAGAAAATTTTTAAAGAAGAAATTGATCCTGTAATTGGATTAATGCCGTTTCAGGCGCGCCGAATTGCTTTTAAAATTAACATTCCTTATGAATGCATTAACCAAGCAGTAAAGTTTATGATGGGGCTTTACCAGGCTTATATTGAAAAAGATTGCTCAATTGCTGAGATAAATCCGCTCGTTGTAACAGGTGACGGCAAAGTAATCGCATTGGATGCAAAGTTGAACTTTGACGGGAATGCGTTATTCCGCCAGCAGGCTGTCGTGCAATACCGTGATCTGGAAGAAGAGGATCCCAAGGAAATTGAGGCATCCAAATACGATTTAAGCTATGTTGCTTTAGATGGAAATATTGGCTGTATGGTTAACGGTGCGGGACTGGCGATGTCAACGATGGATATCATTAAACATTATGGCGGAGACCCAGCTAATTTCCTTGATGTAGGGGGCGGGGCAACGACCGAAAAGGTAACGGAAGCTTTTAAAATTATCCTTTCAGATCCTAACGTGAAAGGGATTTTTGTCAATATCTTTGGCGGAATCATGAAATGTGATGTGATAGCCGATGGAGTGGTAGAGGCGGCTAAACAGGTAGGGCTTAACATACCGCTTGTAGTCCGCTTAGAAGGAACGAATGTTGACCTGGGCAAGAAAATCCTTGCTGAGTCAGGTTTAAATATCGTTGCTGCCGAATCCATGGCTGTCGGCGCACAAAAAATCGTTTCATTAGTGAAATAGGATCGTAAGAAAGGAGAATGAACGTGAGCATTTTTATCGATAAAAATACCAAAGTGATAGTTCAGGGGATTACGGGAGCAACAGCCCGTTTTCATACAAAACAGATGCTTGAGTACGGGACGAAAATTGTTGGAGGAACATCACCGGGAAAAGCGGGCCAAGAAGTGGAAGGTGTCCCTGTTTTTAATACGCTGCAGGACGCGGTGGATGCAACAGGAGCTACTGCTTCGGTTATTTATGTTCCGGCGCCGTTTGCAGCAGATGCGATCGTCGAAGCGGTGGATGCCAATCTGGATTTAACGATTTGTATTACTGAGCACATTCCCGTGTTGGACATGGTTAAGGTTAAACGGTATATGGAAGGGAAAAAGACCCGCTTAGTCGGACCAAACTGTCCAGGAGTCATTACGGCGGATGAATGCAAAATTGGGATTATGCCTGGCTACATCCACACAAAGGGCCATATTGGCGTTGTTTCCCGCTCCGGTACACTAACGTATGAAGCCGTACATCAACTAACACAGGCAGGCCTCGGTCAAACGACAGCTGTTGGAATTGGCGGTGACCCGGTCAACGGAACCAATTTCATTGATGTCTTAAAAGCATTCAATGAAGACCCTGAAACGTATGCCGTTATCATGATCGGTGAAATTGGCGGTACAGCAGAAGAAGAAGCTGCACAGTGGGTCAAAGCGAATATGACAAAACCGGTTGTCGGTTTTATCGGCGGCCGCACCGCACCTCCGGGAAAACGGATGGGGCACGCTGGTGCGATTATTTCCGGGGGAAAAGGAACTGCCGATGAAAAAATCCGCGTCATGACAGAAGCTGGTATTCAAGTGGCAGAGACGCCGGCTGTAATGGGGGAAACATTAATTCGCATTTTAAAAGAAAAAGGTATATTCGAAAAATGTAAAACGAATTAAAGTGAAACTTCCATCTGCTGGATAAGATGAAACATTTTCGTCGAAATAACAGCCCCTCTTCCTTTTGAGGGGCTGTTTCTGTTAAACTGAAATGGAAAAAAGAGAACATTGGAGGTATGTACATTGAATGATTTTAATGAAAAATTGATTCAACTGCTCCATTACCCTAGGGTTTCCTGGAACACCGTATTTCGGATCCTAAAAAAAGACCCCACTCTCTCCTCCCTTTACAGTCTTCAGTCATATGAGCTTCAATCAAATTCATCATTCCCGCCCTTAAATTCGTTCCAAACTTCACTCCAAAAAAATCAGCTTTTCGAAATGATTCACGAACAAATTCAACAATATAAAACGAACGAAATCCAAGTGATCACGATTATGGATAAAGAATATCCTCACTTGCTAAAGCAAATATATCAGCCGCCGTGGGCGCTTTTTTGCAGAGGGGATCTATCCCTTCTGCAAAAAAAACCGAAGCTTGCCGTCGTTGGTTCACGACAGGCTACTACCTACGGAAAAAATGCAATTCATTTGATGTTCCCGGACTTGCTTTCTAGAGGTGCTGTCATTGTCAGCGGTCTGGCCCGTGGGATTGACACAATAGCACATGAAACGGCCATTGAAAATAATGGGAAAACAATTGCGGTGATCGCAGGGGGACTGTATCATATCTATCCTAAGGAAAATGAAAGCCTGTCGCTAAGAATGATGAAAAATCAGCTTATTCTTTCGGAATATCCGCCTGACACAAAACCGGAACGATGGCATTTCCCTGTGCGAAATCGCATTATAAGCGGACTTTCAGAAGGAACATTAATAATAGAAGCAAAACAAAAAAGCGGGTCGTTGATAACAGCAAGTTTTGCTTTGAACGAAGGCCGGGAAGTTTTTGCTTTACCGGGGAGTATTTTTAATGCGTGCTCGGCTGGAGCAAATGAACTAATCCAGCAGGGGGCAAAGCTGGTAATGAAGGCTGAAGATATTTGGGAGGAAATGAGGGTTTAAGAAGTGGGTTCAGTCATGAACAAATTATGACTATTTTTTCCTATTTGATTGAATTGGATCATTTTTAGTTGGTTTTTCATAAAAAAAGGTTGAAATTATCTTCGTTATGTTATACATTTTGCAACAGATATCCGAAAAAAACACGGTTTGTCAATATGCAGATTTTGAAAACGATTACGATGATTATTGCTTTTTATTGACAAAGACTTATGATTATTCAATAATAATGGAAAATTTATTCTTTGAAAAAAGTATAATTTTGCTAAATAGTTGTTAAAAAAAGGATATAGCGAAAAAATTGGGGAATAGACATTTGTGTTAAGTATTTTCTTCGGTACGTTTTTTCAGAATGAGTATTAAAGAAAACTTTTCAAAAATATGTATCTTTACTAAAGCTTCCACAAATGAAATCTTGTATATAATTCTTCTATCCCTCTTAAGGAGGATGACTGGATGTCAGATTTTCTTGTCATCGTTGAATCACCGGCAAAAGCCAAAACGATTGAACGATATCTTGGGAAAAAATATAAGGTAAAAGCATCCATGGGACATGTTAGGGATCTGCCTAGAAGCCAAATGGGCGTTGATGTAGAAAATAACTTCGATCTAAAGTATATTACGATTCGGGGGAAGGGTCCTGTTTTAAAAGAATTAAAATCAGCTGCCAAAAAAGCCAAAAAAGTATTTCTCGCGGCTGACCCGGACCGTGAAGGGGAAGCGATTGCCTGGCATTTGGCCCATAGCCTCTCTGTTGATATTCATTCAGACTGCCGGGTAGTTTTTAATGAAATCACAAAGGATGCGATAAAAGAGTCTTTTAAGCATCCCCGGCCTATTAATATGGATTTAGTTGATGCGCAGCAAGCCCGCAGAGTACTTGATCGGCTTGTGGGATACAATATCAGTCCGCTTCTGTGGAAAAAAGTGAAAAAAGGCTTAAGTGCCGGACGTGTTCAATCTGTTTCAGTACGGCTTATTATTGACAGAGAAAAGGAAATTGAACAATTCGTTCCAGAGGAATATTGGACTATTGAAGGAGATTTTTTAAAAGGAAAAGACCGCTTTAGCGCTTCTTTTTACGGATTTAACAAGGTGAAAACGGAGCTTAAGTCAGAGGAAGAGGTCAAGAATGTTCTAAATCAGCTGCAAGGAAAAACGTTCAAAGTTGTATCTGTAACCAAAAAGGAACGGAGACGAAATCCTGCCCCGGCTTTTACAACCTCTTCTTTGCAGCAGGAAGCTGCCAGAAAGCTGAATTTTCGGGCAAAGAAAACGATGATGCTCGCCCAGCAGCTTTATGAAGGGATTGAACTGGGGAAAGAGGGGACCGTTGGTTTAATTACCTATATGAGAACCGATTCAACCCGGATTTCTGAAGTTGCCCAAGCTGAGGCAGCTGGCTATATTAAAACAGAGTTTGGAGAGGCATATTTAAGGGAAGATCCCTTAAAGGAAAAGAAGCAAACGAACGCCCAGGATGCACACGAAGCGATTCGTCCGTCAAGTGCCAATCGTGATCCAAACGGCATCAAAAATTTTCTTTCAAGAGATCAATTTCGATTATATAAATTAATATGGGATCGTTTTTTGGCGAGCCAGATGGCCCCGGCTGTAATGGATACGATGAGTGTCGACTTAGAAAATGGGCCAATCACTTTCCGGGCAACAGGCTCCAAAGTGAAGTTCCCGGGCTTTATGAAGTTGTATGTCGAAGGTACTGATGACCAGGTTGAAGAAAAAGAAAATATGCTTCCCGACCTAAAGGAAGAAGATGAAGTCTTTTTTAAGGACATCGATCCAAAACAGCACTTCACTCAGCCTCCGCCAAGGTATACAGAAGCGAGGCTTGTAAAAACGCTTGAAGAACTGGGAATCGGACGGCCTTCAACATATGCCCCGACATTGGATACGATCCAAAAAAGAGGCTATGTGGCCCTTGATAATAAACGGTTTGTCCCAACAGAACTTGGGGAAATTGTAAATGAAATCATGCTGGAGTTTTTCCCGGATGTACTTGATGTGGAATTTACCGCAAAAATGGAACAAGACCTGGATAATGTGGAAGAAGGCAAAGTTCGCTGGGTCAAGATTATCGATGAATTTTACCAGGAATTTGCAAAGCATCTGGAAATAGCCGAAAAAGAAATGCAGTCGGTTGAAATCAAAGATGAACCGGCCGGGGAAGATTGTGAGCTGTGCGGCAGCCCGATGGTCTTTAAAATGGGCCGTTATGGTAAATTTATGGCCTGCAGCAATTTTCCGGATTGCCGAAACACGAAACCGATCGTAAAAGAGATTGGTGTCACATGTCCGAATTGTCATGAGGGGCAGATTATTGAGCGGAGAAGCAAGAAAAAAAGGCTTTTTTACGGCTGCACCCGCTTCCCTGAATGCGATTTCTTATCTTGGGATAAACCATTGCCAAGAAGCTGTCCTAAATGTGAAGGGCTACTTGTTGAGAAGAAGTTAAAAAAAGGTGTCCAAGTGCAATGCATTAAGTGCGATTACAAGGAAGAGCCGCAAAGTTAAAAGGTGAGCAGTGCTCACCTTTTGTATTTAATTGACAGCAGATTTTTATAATATTTGGAGGTTTTATAATGAGTGATTTAACGATAAATGTTATTGGCGCCGGGCTGGCAGGCAGTGAGGCAGCATGGCAGATTGCGTGCAGAGGTGTGAAGGTCCGTCTCTACGAAATGAGACCGGTAAAGCAGACCCCCGCACATCACACCGATCAATTTGCAGAACTGGTTTGCAGCAATTCTTTACGGGCTAATACCCTGACAAATGCAGTCGGAGTATTAAAAGAAGAAATGCGAAAACTTAATTCAGTTATTATCCAATCTGCAGATGAATGTTCTGTCCCTGCGGGGGGTGCGCTGGCTGTGGACCGCCACGAGTTTTCAGCAAAGGTGACCGAAACACTTAAAGGACATGAAAATATAACCGTCATCCATGAAGAGGTAACAAAGATTCCGGATGGTCCAACCGTTATTGCAACAGGTCCGCTGACGAGTCCTGAATTGTCTTCACAGCTGAAAGAACTGACAGGTGAAGATTATTTGTATTTTTATGATGCTGCTGCACCTATCATCGAAAAAGACAGCATAAACATGGATAAGGTATATTTGAAATCGCGTTACGATAAAGGGGAAGCCGCCTATTTAAACTGTCCGATGACAGAAGAGGAATTCAACCAGTTTTATGAAGCCTTGATCAACGCGGAAACAGCTGCTTTAAAAGAGTTTGAAAAGAAAATCTTTTTTGAAGGCTGCATGCCGATTGAGGTAATGGCTAAAAGAGGAAAGAAAACAATGCTGTTTGGACCTATGAAACCGGTTGGTCTGGAAGATCCGCGCACGGGCAAAAGACCTTTCGCCGTTGTGCAGCTTAGGCAGGATGATGCTGCCGGTACTCTTTATAATATTGTCGGATTCCAAACTCATATGAAATGGGGAGCCCAAAAAGAAGTATTCAGGCTTATTCCAGGGCTGGAGAATGCAGAAATTGTCCGTTACGGGGTCATGCACCGCAATACGTTTATTAACTCGCCCAAGGTATTAAAGGCAACCTATCAATTCAGAAATCGGGAAGATTTATTTTTTGCCGGACAAATGACAGGTGTTGAGGGGTATGTGGAATCAGCGGCAAGCGGTTTGATCGCTGGTATAAATGCGGCAAGACTGGTTCTTGGAGAACAGCCGCTTGAATTTCCTGCCGAAACATCAATGGGAAGCATGGCAAAATATATCACTACAACAAACGCCAAACATTTCCAACCGATGAATGCGAACTTTGGTTTATTTCCTGAATTACCGGTAAGAATCAAGGGGAAACAAGAAAGATATTTGCAGCATGCTAATCGGGCGTTAGAAACAATTCAGAACTTTGTGAAGGTTTTGTAAAATTTATTGCGTGGTATAGGTAAGTGTGATACGATTTAGGAGCCCTTGCGAGGTGAAAGTATTGGCAAATATGGACGTTTTATTAAAGTTATTTATTGAATATTTACAAATGGAGAAGAATTATTCAAAATATACAATTGAACATTATCATCATGACATTAGGGATTTTTTTATGTTCATAGCTGAGCAAGCAATCGAAAACGTTAACAATGTTCAATATTCAGATGCTAGGCTTTATTTAACAAAGCTTTACGAAAAAAAGCTTGCTAAAAAAACGATTGCTAAAAAAATCTCCTGTTTAAGAAGCTTTTATAAGTTTTTACTTCGTGAAAAACTTGTCGATACAAACCCTTTCGCTCTTGTCACAATCCCCAAGGCTGAAAAGAGGCTTCCGCAATTTTTTTATGAAAGCGAACTGGAGTTACTTTTTCAATCGTGTGAAACGGAAACCCCGCTTGGACAGCGTAATAAGGCATTGCTCGAGCTTATTTATGCAACCGGCATCCGTGTCAGTGAATGCTGCCAAATACGTATTTCGGAAATTGATTTCTACCTGTCGACTGTTTTAATTCACGGGAAAGGCAGCAAAGAGCGATATGTTCCTTTTGGGAGTAAAGCCAAAGAAGCGTTGGATCTTTACATAACCAGCGGCAGGAAAAAGCTTGTTAAGGGAAAAGAAAATCATGATGGATTGTTTGTAAATCATCGCGGAGGGCGCTTATCAACAAGGGGAGTAAGTAAAATTTTAAATAGTATGATTGAAAAATCAGCATTAAATGGAACCATTCATCCCCATATGCTAAGGCATTCATTTGCTACCCACTTGCTGAATAATGGTGCTGATTTACGCACCGTTCAGGAATTATTGGGGCATGCATACTTGTCATCAACACAGGTATATACTCATGTAACAAACGAACGTTTAAGAAAGACGTATATGGAACATCATCCAAGGGCATAAATGATGACAGTTTTGAAAACGGGCACACTTAGCTTTTACTAAAAAAGATTAAGAAAGTATAACGTTTTGATCTGGAGGAATGTCAATCTCAGCTCTTCCGCTTTTCTTATAAAGGAGGAATATGATCATGTCAGAATTTCATGCAACGACTATATTTGCTATTAAACATAATGGAGGATGCTCCATGGCTGGCGACGGCCAAGTTACATTTGGCAATGCGGTTGTGATGAAACACACAGCAAAAAAAGTCAGAAAAATATTTAATGGAAGAGTATTGGCTGGTTTTGCTGGTTCGGTTGCAGATGCTTTTACTCTTTTTGAAATGTTTGAAGGAAAATTACAGGAGTATAACGGCAATCTGCAAAGGGCTGCTGTCGAGCTTGCCCAGCAATGGCGGAGTGATAAAGTTCTTCGTAAACTCGAAGCAATGTTGATTGTGATGAATCAAGATGACTTGTTGCTTGTTTCAGGAACAGGCGAAGTTATTGAACCGGATGATGGGATTTTGGCGATAGGTTCAGGTGGGAATTACGCATTAGCGGCAGGGCGTGCATTGAAACAATATGCAGGCGATCATTTGTCGGCAAAAGAAATTGCAAAAGCTTCTTTGGAAATTGCCGCGAATATATGCGTATACACCAATCATAACATTATTGTGGAAGAGTTATAAACGGGAAGGAGAATGGAATTCATGGCAAAAACAACGAATTTAACCCCCCGCCAAATTGTTGAAAAGCTTGATCAATATATAATTGGTCAGAAAGATGCCAAAAAGGCTGTTGCTGTCGCACTTCGTAACCGCTACCGGAGGGGATTGCTCTCAGAAAAGCTTAGAGACGAAATTATTCCAAAGAATATATTAATGATTGGTCCTACTGGTGTTGGAAAAACAGAAATTGCCCGCAGAATGGCAAAATTAGTCGGCGCTCCTTTTATAAAGGTCGAAGCAACAAAATTTACGGAAGTCGGTTATGTCGGCAGAGATGTTGAATCAATGGTCAGAGACCTCGTTGAAACATCAGTCCGATTAGTGAAAGAAGAAAAGATGCAAAGTGTTAAAGAACGTGCCGAGGAAAGTGCGAACCGCCGTTTGGTAGATTTGCTTGTTCCAACTGCAAAGAAAACAACCAGTTATAAAAATCCGCTGGAAATGCTCTTTGGGGGAGGAAGTACCCAATCTGAACCTGAAACAGACAACTCTGATGAATATTCAACAAACGAAAAAAGAAAAATTGTGAAAGAGCAGCTTGCACTTGGTCAGCTTGAAGAGACAATCGTTTCAGTGGAGGTTGAAGAGCAGACTCCTTCTATGTTCGATTTGCTCCAAGGTTCAGGTATGGAGCAAATGGGGATGAACATGCAGGATGCACTCCAAGGGTTAATCCCGAAAAAACGTAAAAAAAGGAAATTAACGGTTCGTGAAGCACGGAAAGTGTTAACGAACGAGGAAGCCCAGAAATTAATTGATATGGATGAAGTGACGCAAGATGCCGTGTATCGAGCGGAACAGACAGGTATTATCTTTATCGATGAAATTGACAAAATTGCCAGCAAAAACACAGGGGGCTCTTCAGCGGATGTTTCCCGTGAAGGAGTTCAAAGAGATATTTTACCTGTTGTTGAAGGTTCAACAGTCGTAACGAAATATGGTTCAGTAAAAACCGATCATATTTTGTTCATTGCAGCAGGAGCATTTCATATGGCAAAACCATCTGATCTAATTCCTGAATTGCAGGGGCGCTTCCCGATTCGTGTTGAACTAACGAAGCTTACCGTAGAGGATTTCTTCAGAATCTTAATCGAGCCGGACAATGCTTTAATAAAACAATATCAGGCATTACTGGAAACTGAAGGTATACAAATTGAATTTTCTGACGATGCTATTCGTAGGTTAGCAGAAGTAGCTTATGAGGTAAATCAAAGTACGGATAATATTGGCGCAAGACGTCTTCATACTATTCTTGAAAAGCTTCTCGAGGATCTTTCTTTTGAGGCACCTGATATTTCAATGGAGAAAGTGATGATCACACCTCAATATGTAGATGAAAAACTAGAAGCTATCTCAAAAAATAAAGATCTTAGCCAATTTATTCTATAGTTTTTGATATAATAAGTATCCTACTACCACATAAAGAAATGACAACAGCATAATGTTTGCAGTTAACTAGGAGGAACAAACAAATGGATTTATTGACAAAAACAAGAAAGATTAACGCTTTATTGCAAAAGGCAGCAGGAAAACCGGTGAATTTTAAAGAAATGTCTGAGACATTAAGTGAAATTATCGACTCTAACACCTTTGTTGTAAGCAGACGCGGGAAATTATTAGGTTTTGCCATCAACCAGCAGATTGAAAATGAGCGCATGAACAAAATGTTTGAGGAACGGCAATTTCCGGAAGCATATACGAGGGGATTATTTAATATTCAAGAAACTTCTCCAAATCTGACAATCGAAAGTGAATATACAGCTTTCCCGGTTGAAAATAGTGAATTATTTCATGATGGTTTAACAACGATTGTTCCAATTATCGGCGGCGGTGAGCGTCTAGGTACTTTAATCCTTGCCAGGTTACATGGCGCATTCGATGATGATGACCTCATTCTTGCTGAATACGGCGCAACCGTTGTCGGTATGGAAATCCTTCGTGAAAAAGCAGAAGAAATTGAGGAAGAAGCTAGAAGCAAAGCGGTTGTTCAAATGGCAATCAGTTCACTTTCCTACAGTGAATTAGAAGCAATTGAGCATATTTTTGAAGAATTAAATGGGCATGAAGGATTATTAGTTGCTTCTAAAATTGCTGACCGCGTTGGGATTACAAGATCAGTGATCGTGAATGCATTAAGAAAACTTGAAAGTGCCGGTGTTATTGAATCACGTTCGCTGGGTATGAAAGGTACGTATATTAAAGTTTTAAACGATAAGTTTCTTGTTGAATTAGATAAATTACGTGCTAACTAAGAAAAGTGCATATTCTTAAAAAACAGCTTTTTTAAAGCTGGAAACTATAGAAAAACCCTGATTCTAATAGGAAATTGGAATCAGGGTTTTTTTTATTAATAATTTTGTAATAAAAATAGGCAAAAGTGCCTATGCCATTTGTTTCGAAATATAATACTATGTCAATAGTGTCAAAAAATAACATGATAATTCGACAGGATTCCACATTTTTCTAAATGGGGGAAATTTATATTTTTTTGGATGGAAAATGAGGAGAGTGAATAAAAAATTGCATTAACTTACATAGACATATACTTTTATATTCATTAAAATAAATGAAGAAGCTGGTTATCTATTTTTAATTTTCATAATTATACTGTTTGAAATTTGTCGAAAGAAGTGATTTTTTTTGAAATTATTTTCGAATACTTTCAACCTGTTGGATCAGGCACTAACTTACTCTTCGCTTAAGCAAAAAGTCATATCTCAAAACATCGCAAATGTAGATACTCCGAACTATAAAGCACAGGACGTAAGTTTCAAATCAATCTTACAAAATGAGCTTGGCCAAAACTTCGAGACGAACCGAACAGATAGCAGGCATATTGATTTTTCCGACAATACTGAATCTCAGTCCGCAATTATTACACGGCAAAATGTTCAATACAATAACAATGGCAATAGTGTAGATATGGATCAGGAAATGTCAGATTTAGCAGCAAATCAAATCTATTATGATGCCCTGATTGAGCAGATGAACGGCAAATTTTCTGCGCTCCAGACTGTAATACGCGGAGGTAAATAAACATGGCGGGTATTTTTCAAAATATAAATACAACGGCATCAGCCCTGACTGCCGGGCGGCTAAGAATGGACGTCATTTCTTCCAATATGGCGAATGCGGATACAACTCGGGCAAAGCTGGTTGATGGGAAATGGGAGCCGTACAGAAGAAAAACGGTTGTTTTGCAGCCAAGCGGGGGCTCATTTTCCTCTTTTCTGCAAAATGCAATGAATCCGAACGGATTATCTTCAGCAGGAGACGGAGTGGTTGTTTCAAAAATAGAAGAAGATACCACTACTCCATTTAAAACAGTCTATGATCCTGAAAATCCTGATGCAGATGCAAGCGGATATGTGCGTCTACCAAATGTGGACCCTCTTCGGGAAATGACTGATTTAATTAGTGCAACAAGATCTTACGAAGCCAACGTAACGGTTTTAAATGCCACTAAAGGAATGATGATGAAGGCATTGGAAATCGGAAAATAAAGGAGAACGTAAATGAATACGATCAATTTTCAGTCTGTGCAACAAATTTTGCCATCATCAAATAATAATAAAGTTTCTAAGACTACTACACCATTCGAAACGCAAAAGAGTTTTGCGTCCGTATTAAAAGATTCAATTAACGAAATTAATAAATCACAGTTTGATTCAGATCAAATGACAGCCAAATTAGCAAGCGGTCAAAATGTTGATCTTTCCCAGGTCATGATTGCACAGCAGAAGGCCAATATTACGCTGCAGGCAGCTGTAGAGGTTCGAAATAAAGTAATCGACGCCTATCAAGAAATAATGAGAATGCAAGTTTAATAGCTTTTAGGCAAAAACTAAAGAATGAAGCGGTTATATACTGCCGATTCAAGACAGAGTAACCGGGAGAATAACATGAATGATTTTCTAAAGAAGTACATAAACACCATAAAAACTTACTGGCAAAGCCGAACCAAAAAGCAGAAAGGAATTTTTCTTGGTTCAGCTATTTTGCTGATTGCGGTCATTGGAATTGCGTCTTATTTTTCATCAAGAACGACCTATGTTCCTTTATATAGCAATCTATCTCCTTCTGAAGCGGGAACTGTTAAGCAAAGCCTGGACACTAAAGGAGTTAAGTACGAACTTGCTGATGGCGGAACGACGATTAAGGTTCCTGATGATGTCGTAGATACGATGAAAGTAGAGCTTGCTTCTGAGGGCTTACCGAAAACGGGAAATATTGATTACTCCTTTTTTAGCCAAAATGCCGGTCTTGGAACAACCGACAACGAATTCAATATGATTAAACTGGATGCCATGCAGACGGAACTATCTAATTTAATCAAGGGAATTGACGGTGTCCAGGATGCAAAAGTGATGATCAACCTGCCCGAAAAAGGCATTTTTGTGACGGATAAAGGAGAATCAGCCTCAGCTTCAATTGTGTTAACGGTAAAACCGGGATATCAATTTAGCGATGCCCAACTTAAAGGGCTTTATCAATTGGTTTCAAAAAGTGTGCCAAACCTTCCTACAGATAATATCGTCATCATGAACCAATATTTTGAGTACTATGATTTAAATAATAATAATACTTCTTTAACTGCTTCAGCCTACACAACTAATAACGAGATTAAAAAACAAATTGAACGCGATATTCAAAGACAAGTCCAAACCATGCTGTCAACTTTGATGGGTCCGGATAAAGTCGTAGTATCCGTGTCAGCTGACATCGACTTTACACAAGAAAATCGAGAAGAAAATCTAGTTACTCCTGTTGATAAAGACAATATGAAGGGGATAGCTGTAAGTGCTGAGAATATCAAAGAAACTTTTACCGGCAATGGTGCAGCAGCTGGAGGAACACCTCAATCAGGAACCACAAGTGATTCACTTGGTTCGAGTTATGTGTCAGGCAGCGGGTCCAATGGGGACTATCAAAAAACAGATGATAAAGTGAATTACGAAGTTAACCGTGTTCGCAAACAAATTGTCGAGAGTCCTTATAAAATAAGGGATTTAGGGATTCAAGTAATGGTTGAACCTCCGACTTCTAGTAATCCTAAATCGCTTCCTAAGTCAACGATCAATGATATTTCAAATATCTTGGGTACGATTGTAAGAACAACAATTGATAAAAGCAGTACAGGAAAGACATTGACGGACAAGGATATAAAAAATAAAGTCGTGGTTTCTGTCCAGAAGTTCAATGGAAAGACAGCAACAACCCAAAGCACTCAAACTTCAATCCCATGGTGGGTTTACACAGCAGGAGGAATACTGCTCCTGGCAGTTATTGTTTTATTGGTATTGTTATTTATGCGTTTAAGAAAGAGAAACGATGATGAGTATTTAGAACAGGACTTGCCGCCAGAACCAATCTATGTTCCTGATGTAAATGAGGAACAGGAAAATGAAGGTACGGTGCGAAGAAAGCAGCTGGAGAAAATGGCGAAAGAACATCCTGAAGATTTTGCAAAATTACTTCGAACATGGATTGCAGAAGATTGACTGTAAGGAGGAGAGATTGATATGGCAAAGAGAGAACAAAAAGGGCTATCCGGAAAGCAAAAAGCCGCTATCCTCCTTATTTCCCTTGGACCAGATGTATCGGCGAGCGTTTACAAGCATTTAAATGAAGAGGAAATTGAAAAACTTACATTAGAAATATCAGGAATAAAAAAAGTGGAAGCAGGTGCAAAAGAGGAAATATTGGAGGAATTTCATAATATTGCTCTTGCACAGGATTATATCTCCCAAGGCGGAATCGGGTATGCAAAAACCATTCTCGAAAAGGCATTGGGAACAGACCAGGCATTGGTTATTATTAATCGCCTAACATCCTCCCTGCAGGTCCGTCCGTTTGATTTTGCAAGAAAGGCGGATCCTGCTCAAATATTAAATTTTATTCAGAATGAACACCCGCAAACGATAGCATTAATTCTCTCGTATCTTGACGCAGCTCAAGCCGGTAAAATTCTGTCCGAGCTGCCTCAAGATGTGCAAGCGGACATTGCGAGAAGGATTGCCGTAATGGACAGCACATCTCCGGAGATTATCAATGAGGTAGAACAAATTCTTGAAAGAAAGCTGTCAGCGACAGTAACTCAGGATTACACCAATACCGGAGGCATCGAGGCTGTCGTAGAAGTTTTAAATGGTGTTGACCGTGCAACAGAGCGGACCATTTTGGATGCTCTTGAGATTCAGGATCCGGAGCTGGCTGAAGAAATCAAGAAAAGAATGTTTGTCTTTGAGGATATTGTCACTCTCGATAATCGTGCGATCCAACGGGTTATCCGTGATTGTGAAAATGAAGATCTCCTTCTTTCACTTAAAGTGTCAAGTGAAGAAGTTAAAGAAATTGTCTTTAAAAATATGTCTCAGCGCATGGTAGAAACATTTAAAGATGAAATGGAATACATGGGACCAGTACGGCTTCGAGATGTGGAAGAAGCGCAATCAAGGATTGTTGCTGTTATCCGGCGCTTAGAAGATGCTGGTGAAATTGTCGTGGCCCGCGGCGGAGGTGATGATATTATTGTCTAACATCATTAAATCGCAATGGGCATCCCATTTAGCAGATCAGCAAAAAATCATTGCCATTAAAATCCTGAAACAGAAGAATCATGAAGAAGATCCTCAGGATTTTCTCTATACGGCAGAAGAGCAAAAGGAAATCATTGCCCATGCCCATCAGGAAGCTCAAAGAATTATTGAAGAGGCAAAACGATTAGCGGATTCCATTCATAGCCGAATTTCTGATGAAAAAGAGGCCTGGAAGCAGGAAAAAGAACAATTAATCGAGTCTGCAAAGCAGGAAGGTTTTTCAAGTGGCTTCAACGAGGGTAAAGACCAGGGGTACAAAGAGTACCAAAAAAACATCCTATTTGCGCAAGAAGTGATCAAGAACGCAAAAAAAGATTATCAGCACCAAGTTGAATCATCGGAAAAAACGATTCTGCAAATTGGTTTAAAAGTAGCTGAAAAAATTCTTGGTGAAAAATTAGGAACGGAAGATGGATTTTTATCGGTTGTGAAGCGGGCATTAAAGGAAGCACGGGAGTATCTGGATGTAGAACTGCATGTTAGTCCTTGCCATTACGAATTTCTTTTATCAAGAAAAGAAGAATTAAAGGCCATTTTTCCTCATGAAAGAGATCTGTATATTTTTCCGAATGATGAACTATCAAATAACTCCTGTATTATTGAATCGGCAAATGGCAGAATCGATGCAAGTATCGACAGCCAGCTTGAAGAATTGAAGCGAAAACTGATTGAGCTTTTGGAGAGTGAAGAAAGATGAATCTTGCCAATGTGGTTGATCAAATAGGCGCTTTGGATTCCTATAAAAGATACGGCAAGGTGAAAAGGGTTGTAGGGCTCATGATCGAATCCCAGGGACCTGAAAGTTCAATCGGTGATGTTTGCTATATTTACGTCGGTTTTCATAAAAAAAGGAAAATTCAAGCGGAGGTTGTCGGGTTCAAAGATGAAAATGTCATTTTAATGCCATATACATCGATACAAGATATCTCACCTGGAAGTCTAGTTGAAGCCACCTTAAAACCTCTTGAAATAAAGGTGGGTGATGGTCTTCTCGGGATGGTCATTGATTCACTGGGACAGCCGTTGGACAACTCTCTGCTGCCAAAAGGGTTATCATCGGTGCCAACGGAACAGTCCCCGCCAAATCCGATGCAAAGACCGCCAATCACAGAAACAATCGAGGTTGGGGTAAGAATAATTGACAGCCTTCTAACGGTCGGAAGCGGACAGCGGGTTGGTATTTTTGCCGGGAGCGGTGTCGGAAAAAGCACGTTACTTGGTATGATAGCACGCAACACAAAAGCGGATCTAAATGTTATTGCCTTGATTGGTGAGCGCGGCCGGGAAGTCAGGGAATTTATTGAACGGGATTTAGGAGAAGAAGGCTTAAAGCGTTCGATCGTTGTTGTTGCAACGTCCGATCAGCCGGCTTTGATGAGAATTAAAGGAGCCTTTACGGCTACAGCCATTGCCGAATATTTCCGTGACAAAGGGCTTAACGTTATGATGATGATGGATTCTGTTACACGTGTAGCTATGGCACAACGCGAGGTGGGACTGGCAGTAGGCGAACCTCCGACTACAAAAGGATATACCCCTTCCGTTTTTGCCATCCTTCCTAAACTATTGGAGAGGACCGGAACCAATCAGTACGGCTCAATAACCGGATTTTACACGGTGTTAGTCGATGGAGATGACATGAATGAACCGATAGCTGATACGGTCAGGGGAATTCTTGACGGACATTTTGTGTTATCGAGAGAACTTGCCAATAAAGGTCAGTATCCTGCCATTGACGTTCTCAAAAGCATCAGCCGGATTATGAATAATATCGTCACAAAAGAACACATTCGTGCCGCAGAGAAATTAAGAGAATTGTTAAGCACCTACATTAATTCAGAGGATCTGATCAACATTGGAGCTTACAAAAAAGGTTCCTCGAAAGAAATTGATGAAGCAATCCGAATGTATCCGCAAATCATTTCTTTTCTGAAGCAAGGAACGGAGGATAAGGTTTCAATGGAGGAAGGGCTGGGTCGTTTATTTCAGTTATTAGGAAAAGGTGAGTAGACGTGAGTTATCAATACAAATTTGATAAAATCCTTCAAATCAAAGAAAAAGAAAAAGGCGATGCTTTGGCGGAATATCATGTCGCTGTCCGAAAATTTGAAGAAGCCGCAGAAAAATTATACGAGCTTTTAAAGAAAAAAGAGGATCTGGAATCCTATCAATCTTCTCGATTAGTTAGCGGGCTAGCCGTTCAAGAAATCCGCCATCATCAGCAATTCATTGTGAATCTTCAAAAAAGCATTGAATATTATCAAAAAATGGTTATCAATGCTCGAAACCGAATGAATCTCTATCAAGATAAACTGATTGAAACAAATATAGAAGTAAAGAAATATACAAAAATGAAAGAAAAAGGATTTTTGCAGTATTTGGAAGGCATGAAATTTATCGAGGCAAAACAAATGGATGATATCTCGATTCAAGCATACATGAGTCGGGGGTATTAATAGTGGCACAACAAATGAATAAAGAACTCGAGGAAAAACAAGTTAAAAAAGCCAAGCCCATTCAGAAGGTTGTCTTTTTGGGAGTCATCCCGCTTTTAGTTGCTTTGATCGTTGCCTTGATCGTCGCGACACTTGCAGGAGTAAACGTCGTGAATGAAGCAAAAAATATCAGCCAAAAAATTCCTTTGGTATCCAGTCTCTTTTCTAAAGAGACCAATAGCGGCAGGAAAGATACAACCGGTCCAACTGCTTCTCAGCTTCAAGCAGATCTTAAAGACAAGGAAAAGCAAATATCAGAGCTCCAGTCACAGCTTAATAAGAGAAGTGAGGAATTGGCACAGGCTCAATTAAAAAACAGTCAGCTGCAGCAAGAAGTTGACGATGCGCTTGCAAATCAAAAGAATAGTACACGGGCCCTTAAAGACATTGTAAGTACGTACGAAACCATGTCACCCAAAAAAGCAGCAATGATTATCGCAAATATGCCGGATACAGAGGCTTTAAAAATTTTAACAGCGATCAAGCCGGAAATCCTTGCCGCCATTATGGAAAACATGGACCCAACTCAGGCAGCCAGATTTACAGAACTAATGACAAATACAAACAAAGACAGTTCCAGCTAATAGGTTGAAAATTTCCTTGAAAGGAGGTGAAGAAATGGAGGTTGCCGGGGTAGGTAATATTTTAACAACAAAAAATTTCACTGAAGCGCCCACCAACAAAGCAGGCGGTTTTCATCAATTGTTAACAAAAGCTGTCTGCGGGAAAAGTTCAAATCTCAGCGAGGACAATTTGCTCCAAACCAATAACGAGACACAAAGTATTCAAGACTTGCTGTCGTACCTTGAAAACAATAATCTGCAGCAATTAACGGGGGGCAAGACAGCCGTTCTGGATTCCCATCAAGGTCTTTTGACGGCCATTAAAGATTTGTTAGGAATAAGCGATGAAAAATGGTCGGAAATTCTCGATGGGCTCCAGAAAAATGCAAATAAAAAGAAGGATAATGGATTAGACGACATTGAAATGTTCATCGCCGGGTTTTCTGGATTGAACGTAAGCCAATTATTATCTAATCCTAACGAGGATGCTGTCCTCTTTTTGAAAGCAGCAAAGCTGTATCATTTACTTTCGGATCAGAATACTCCTAATCAACAATATTTAACTGGATTACTCGATTCTGTTCAGGATCAACTGGAGACGTTGCTGCAAACGGGTAAAAGCAATTCAAAGCTGCAGTATCTTCAAAATACGTTTTCACAGGTTTTAAAAGATGTACGGACCAATGCTGGTTCAACTCAAACAGATGAAATAAAAACAGCCGGAAGATTAACAGGGGACAATGGAACCTTTCCTGTATTCCAGCATATGTCAAGGCCTGAACAGCTGACCGTCATGCTGGCAGGAACACAAAAATCTGTTTCTCCCAATGATTTGATTTCACAATTTGAATCGATTTTAGCCAAAAGTCAATTTTCAAAAGGAGACGGAATTCAAAAACTGTCGATCAAGCTTTT
The DNA here is from genome assembly GCA_964484065.1 of uncultured Bacillus sp. GTDB lineage: Bacteria > Bacillota > Bacilli > Bacillales > Cytobacillaceae > JAEVLT01. The sequence continues at coordinate 89,442 of CAZAEW010000001.1, read as the reverse complement.
CCCGGAAAATCTAGGCTCATTGCGAATTGAACTTATTCAAAAAGGTGAATTGATTGCTGCCAGAATTTTAACAACAACGGACGCTGCTAAACATGCGCTTGAATCTCATTTACATACTTTAAGGCATGCGTTTGAGTCACAAAACATTAAAGTAGAAACAATCGAAATTAATCAGCAGCAATCAGGCTTCCAGCAAGAACGTTCCAATCGTAACCACCAGAATCAGCAGCAGGAAAAACAAGAGCCAAAACAAGAAGAATTTCTCAGCGATGAAGCCGATACCGGGTTTACACTAACGCTTGAAGAAGCTTTAACCAATCAGGAATAGGTGATGAAAATGGCAAATACGATTGATTCCACGTATTTTCTAAATAACAATCAAAATCAAGCAAATAAAACAGGGACAAACTCACTTGGAAAAGATGACTTTTTGAAAATCTTGATGACACAGCTTCAGAATCAGGATCCGCTTAATCCAATGCAAGATACTGAATTTATTTCACAAATGGCTAATTTTTCTTCACTGGAACAAATGACAAATCTGAACAGTTCCATTGACAGCTTTATTAAGCAGGGGCAGCAAAATCAATTTATACAGTCTGCATTGATGATCGGAAAAACAGTGACATATTTAGATGAAAACGGGGAAGAAAATTCGGCAGTCGTGAAATCTGTTTCTCTAAAGAATGGACTAACGAATTTCCAGCTCGATGATGAAGCAGGAACGAATATTTCCTCGTCGCAAATAACGAAAATTGAATAATGAATTGGAAGTGGTGAAATGGATTATTCCCAGTTCCGTCCAATAGGAGCACCGATTAGTAAAGCAAACTCCAAATTGTACAATGCCACGCAAGTTAGTCCGAGTAACAATCAGACATTTGCGGCTCAATTAAAGGCAGCAATCGAATCAACCAATAAATTAGTTGTCAGTAAGCATGCACAGGAACGATTAATGGAAAGAAATATTTCCATCTCGGAAGACCACTGGGCAAAAATTGAAGAAAAGGTATCTGAGGCAAAAAAGAAAGGTGTTACAGATTCGCTTGTATTGTTAAAGAATGCTGCATTAGTTGTTAGTGCGAAAAATGGAACGGTTATCACAGCATTAGATAGACAAGAAGCATCTTCAAAAATTTTTACGAACATAAATGGAACCATTGTTTTAGAATAACGGCATGGCTGGACCAGGTTTGGAAGCCATTAGCTGCTGACCGACAGAAGCAGCTATAAAGAAGGGAGAGAACAGAATGCTTCGTTCAATGTACTCAGGTATTAGCGGGATGAAAAATTTCCAAACAAAGTTAGACGTTATTGGCAATAATATCGCCAATGTAAGTACGACCGGTTTTAAAAAAGGGGTTGTCAACTTTAAAGACATGATGAACCAAATGGTTGCAGGAGCCAGTGCAGCCCAAAACGGCCGGGGCGGAACTAATCCTATGCAGGTAGGGTTAGGTTCAGCCATTGCTTCCATCAGTACTGATCAAACGCAAGGGAGCACACAATCAACCGGACGTGCGCTGGATCTTGCCATTTCCGGTGATGGTTATTTTATCGTCAAAAATAACGGTGCTAATTATTACACGCGTGCCGGGAACTTTTATCTTGATAACAATGGCACGCTTGTAAATGCTGACGGGATGAAGGTACAGTCCTTCAATAACGGATTATTGCAGGATGTAACCATTAATGTAAACTCACTGCTGCCGGCGAAAGAATCAACAACATTAACGTTGCAAGGGAATCTGCCGACAGATGCTAAAGGCGAGGCAACCCTTGTACAGCAAATCCAAGTTGTTGATAATCAAGGGGTCGCACATACCGTAGAGATGACGATTAAGCCGGTTGATCCAGCAAATAGCCAATGGGAATTATACTTTGCAGACAACACATTGGATAACCCAGTGACAACTGGTCCAGAATTAATTAAGGTAGATCCAACTGCTGCTGATACTCCTATAACATTAATGCTTAATGATGGTACCGGAAATCCAGTACCGTATGATGTGAATCTATCAACCAAAAATTTATCGAATAAAGCAGGCAGCATGGACGCACAGGCGGTTGTGGATGGGAATACTCAAGGGACGCTTGAGAGTTTTAACATTGGTTCTTCCGGTGATATAAATGGGGTTTTCTCAAATGGCTTAGTCCTGGAGTTAGGTAAATTAGCACTTGCAAAATTTAGCAATCCATCCGGTTTAGAAAATGCAGGCGGAAATTTATTTCGCCAATCCGCTAACTCTGGCATTGCAAACATTGATATAGCAGGAAACGGACGGGGGACAATCATGCCTGGTTCACTAGAAATGTCAAATGTAGACCTATCGCAGGAATTTACAGAAATGATTACCGCACAGCGGGGGTTCCAGGCTAACACCAAGATCATTACTACATCAGATGATATTTTACAAGAATTAGTAAACTTAAAACGATAAGCTTAGGGAGGAGCAGGGTCAAGTCAAGTTGCTCGATTTGACCCTGAAAAAATAACGTGATTAAAGTAACACGTCTAAATGGAAAAACGTTTATATTAAATGCCATATATATAGAAACAATTGAGTCTTTTCCAGATACCACGATTACCTTAACGAATGGACGAAAATATGTTGTCAAGGAGACGGAAGAAGAAACAGTCAGGTTGGTGAGAGCGTTTTACCAGTCTGTAAACTTGATTGGACAACAACCGTCAGAGGAGGAAGATGATTATGAGTAATAAGACGCTAAAAACAATGCTCATCATCTTAGTTGTCGTCATTTTAGCCGGTTCAGGCACTGTTTATTATTTACTTCAACAGCAAAAGAACAGTTCTAATAAAGGTCCAACGATTGATGAAATCATAAAAGATTCAGTGGATGTAACAGAATTCACCACAAATCTGGCAGGCGGCAATTTTGTAAAAATGTCATTTAAAATTCAAACCGATAGTAAAGATGCTGCTGCAGAGCTGACGAAACGGGAATTTCAAGTTCGCAATATTATGATTGAAGAGCTTTCCAATACAACCGCCAAGGATTTAGAAGGAAAAGTGGGAAAAGTGAAACTTGAAAATGTACTGAGAGACAAAATCAACGAGATCATGCAGAATGGTAAAATTGAGAAGGTTTATATAACCGAGTCACTCATCCAATAAAATACCAGAACTGATTCAATCGTGTCCAAAAGTGGAGGTGGGAATGATTGTCTGGAGAAGTATTATCGCAAAGTGAAATAGATGCCCTGCTTTCAGCCCTTTCAACGGGTGAAATGGATGCGGACGAGCTTAAAAAGGAACAATCAGAGAAAAAAGTCAGAGTGTACGATTTTAAACGTGCCCTTCGTTTTTCTAAAGACCAGATTAGAAGCCTTACAAGAATACATGAAAATTTTGCTAGACTATTAACAACTTTTTTTTCTGCCCAGCTTCGTACCTATGTGCAAATTTCCGTAGCATCATCAGATCAAATTCCATACGAGGAGTTTATTCGGTCCATACCGAATATGACGATTCTCAATGTTTTTGAGGTACCTCCGCTTGAAGGTAGAATTTTATTGGAGGTCAATCCCAATATAGCTTATGCCATGTTAGACCGCATGCTGGGCGGCAAGGGAATGAGCGTCAATAAAATCAATAATTTGACGGAAATTGAAACAAAAATCATGTCCAACATGTTTGAACGGGCAATTGAGAATTTACGTGAAACTTGGGCGGATTTAGCTGAAATCGATCCCATGCTGACAAATTTTGAGGTAAACCCGCAATTTCTCCAAATGGTTTCACCAAATGAAACCGTAGTGGTCATTTCTTTAAATACAGTGATTGGAGAAACAAGCGGAATGATTAATATCTGTCTGCCTCATGTTGTTCTCGAGCCAATTATCCCAAAACTTTCTGTTCATTACTGGATGCAGGCGGATAAAAAAGAAAGAGAACCAAAAGAAGTGGCGATCATCGAAAAAAATATTCAAATGGCAAATGTTCCAGTAGCAGTCGAACTGGGAACTGCTGATATTTCCATTCAGGAATTTCTCTCACTTGATGCAGGAGATGTCATTGAGTTAAATCAGCAAATAACCAATCCTTTATTAATAAAAATTGGTGGTATACCGAAATTTATTGGTCAACCTGGTAAAGTAAATAAAAAATTAGCCATCCAAGTTTTGGGATCCTTGAAGGAGGGAGAAAAGGATGATGAGTGATGAAATGCTCTCTCAAGATGAGATAGATGCCCTTTTGCGGGGAACAGATGATGAAAATGGTCTTGACCAAGAAAAAGCAGAATTAACAGAACATTATTTATCACCAATTGAAAAAGATGCGTTAGGGGAAATAGGGAATATTTCGTTTGGAAGTTCTGCCACTGCTTTGTCTACGCTCTTAAATCAAAAAGTTGAAATTACAACACCGACTGTTTCAGTTATCAAAAAAGCCAATTTAAGTGATGAATTTCCTGTACCATATATTGCTGTTCAGGTACGCTACACGCAAGGATTCACCGGAAATAATCTCTTAATTATGAAAACAAGTGACGCAGCCGTGATTGTAGATTTAATGCTAGGCGGGGATGGAACAAATCCTCCTGAAGTGATGGACGAGATTCAAATCAGCGCCGTTCAAGAGGCTATGAATCAGATGATGGGGTCAGCGGCAACCTCTATGTCAACAGTTTTTAATAAAAGAGTAGATATATCTCCGCCAACTGTCGATCTCCTTGATGTTCAGCAGGGGCAGGGAACTGAGAATCTTCCTGAAGATGAGCTGCTTGTAAAGGTTTCATTCAGATTAAAGGTTGGAAATTTAATTAATTCATCCATCATGCAGATATTACCGCTTGATTTTTCCAAAAAGTTAGTTGGTGAACTGATGAACCCTGGAGGGGGACAGCCAGAGCCATTAAGCGGTCAAAACAGTTACTTGACAGAAGATGTTTCCAGCCGATCAGCACAGACAAACAATGGGGTGTCAAATTATTCTCCTCAGGGGACAGCAGGAAAACCTGCAGGTAGTCCGCAATCAGTGAATTCAGCTTATTCAGCACATCAGCCTGAAAACAGTTTGCATCACAGTTCAGCAGGACAAGAGTTTGTACATGCTCATCAGCATGTCGGGACAGTCCTTCCGGGGAGAGAACAGCCAAATATCCAGCCTGCCATTTTTTCAAACTTTGAACAACAAACGGTACAAGCTGCAGAAACAAAAAATTTGGATATGCTCTTGGATATTCCTTTGCAGGTAACCGTAGAATTGGGCAGCACAAAAAAATCGGTAAAAGAAATACTGGATCTCTCTTCCGGTTCGATTATTGAATTAGATAAACTGGCCGGAGAACCGGTGGATATTCTCGTAAACAATCGCCTGGTTGCCAAAGGGGAAGTTGTTGTAATTGATGAAAACTTTGGTGTCAGGGTGACAGATATTATTAGTCAAAAAGATAGACTTAAAAAGTTGCGATGATAATGGGGGGCACAAGCATGGCAAATAGAATTTTAGTTGTAGATGATGCAGCATTTATGAGAATGATGATTAAAGATATTCTCACAAAAAACGGTTTCCAGGTAGTGGGAGAAGCTGCTGATGGAGTTCAGGCAATTGAAAAATATAAAGAAACAAATCCAGACTTGATCACAATGGATATTACCATGCCTGAAATGGATGGAATTACAGCATTAAAAGAAATTAAAAAGGTAAACCCAAATGTAAAAGTGATTATGTGCTCAGCAATGGGCCAGCAGGCGATGGTCATTGATGCTATTCAAGCCGGAGCAAAAGACTTTATTGTAAAACCTTTCCAGGCTGACCGTGTTCTTGAAGCCATTTCCAAAACCCTTGGATAGACAATGATAATTAGAGGTGCCGCGCTTTGAGAAACTTTCAAACATGGGTAAAGATCATATGTATTGTTTTTGTTACCCTCATGAGTACACAGCAGATTGCCTTTGCCGATGACTTAAATAATAGTGTAAAAGATTGTATTCAGCATCCTGAAAAATGCAAGGATACAAATGCAAGCCCCAGTAAAGCTGCCTCGCAAAAAGATGGAGCAGCACAAGTGGGGATCACCATTTGGGATTTTATCCGGATGATTTTTGCCACTGCTTTTGTTGTAGCACTTCTTTACTTCTTATTAAAATTTATTAATAAAAAAAGCAGAAATTTTAAATCGACCCAATTGGTGGAGAATTTGGGAGGAACCGCACTCGGGGCAAATCGTTCTATTCAGATCGTAAAAATTGGGGATGAATTGTTTATCGTTGGTGTTGGCGAAAATGTACAGCTATTAAAAGAAATTGAGGATCCAGAAGAGCGTCAGCGAATTCTATCAGACTATAACAATCGGTTAGAGCAGATGTCACAGCCAAGCGACATTGTGACGAAGATTTTGGAAAAAACAAAAAACCGGCAATTTCCGAATAAAAAAGATGCATCGTTTGCGTCATTACTCAAAGCGCAGCTTGATGAGCTATCGAAAGGCCGTAAACGGCTATTTGATGAGATGGAGAAGAAAGGGTCAGACAAACAATGAATCAGTTTATCGATTTTTTTAGCAGCAATTCGCCTGAAAATGTATCTACTTCCGTTAAATTGCTGCTGCTCCTAACCGTTCTTTCGTTAGCACCCAGTATTTTAATCCTAATGACATGCTTTACGAGAATTGTCATTGTTCTTTCCTTTGTCAGAACGGCACTTGCTACTCAGCAAATGCCGCCTAACCAGGTAATAGTTGGGTTATCCTTATTTTTAACGTTTTTTATTATGGCGCCTACTTTTCATGAAGTAAATCAAAAAGCTCTGACACCTCTTTTTAACGAAAAGATAACCCTTGATGAGGCGTACGACCGAGCGTCAGTGCCATTTAAGGAGTTTATGAGCGCCCATACCCGGCAAAAGGACCTTCAGCTGTTTCTTGACTATGCAAAGGAAGACAAGCCGAAAACGATTCAGGATATTCCGTTAACGACACTTGTTCCGGCCTTTGCCATTAGTGAAATTAAGACAGCCTTTCAAATTGGCTTTATGATTTTTATTCCTTTTTTGGTCATTGATTTGGTCGTAGCGAGCGTTTTAATGTCTATGGGAATGATGATGCTTCCGCCGGTAATGATTTCGCTGCCTTTTAAAATACTATTATTCGTGATGGTTGACGGCTGGTATTTGGTTGTAAAATCCCTACTAGAGAGCTTTTAAGAGGGTGAACTTAGATGAATGAAGAAATGGTTATTCGGATCGCAGAACAAGGTATCTACACGGTATTAATGGTGAGCGGGCCAATTATACTGATCGCATTGGTTGTTGGACTTATTATCAGCATAATTCAGGCTACTACACAAATACAGGAGCAAACGCTTGCTTTCGTACCAAAAATAATTGCTGTATTGGTAGGCATCGTTATCTTTGGACCGTGGATGATCAGCCATATGCTTTCGTATGCAAATGAAATATTTTCTAATTTAACGAGATTTGTAGGCTGATGAAAAATGATTGAATTTAATCAGCTTTTACCTAAATTTCCGGCTTTTTTATTAATCTTAGTCCGGGTAACGTCATTTTTTGTCATGATGCCTTTGTTTTCCTACCGTACTATTCCGACGGTTCATAAAATTGGCTTAGGATTTTTTTTGTCATGGCTGATTTTCTATGCAATAGAGCCGCCTGCACTTGAAATAAACGGCACCTACTTTTTTCTGATTTTGAAGGAGGCCTTGGTTGGATTGCTGATTGGCTTTACAGCGTATTTGATTTTGGCGGCAATCCAAATAGCAGGTGGATTAATTGACTTCCAAATGGGATTTGCCATTGCTAATGTCATTGATCCGCAGACGGGTGCGCAAAGCCCGTTAATGGGTCAATATCTATATACATTGGGTCTGCTATTCCTGCTTTCAATAAACGGCCATCATTTATTAATTGATGGGATTTATAACAGCTACCGATTTATACCGATTAACCAGCCTTGGCTGCCTCTGGGAAATAGCAATGTTGCTGAATACATGGTCCGTTCTTTTAGTTCTATGTTTGTTGTCGCTTTTCAGATGGCAATTCCGATTGTGGGAAGTCTCTTTCTTGTCGACATTGCTCTTGGGATTGTCGCTAGAACAGTGCCGCAGCTTAATATTTTTGTTGTCGGATTGCCGGTAAAAATAATTGTAAGCTTTATCGTTCTTATTGCGGTTATGGGTGTGATGGTGTCCCTTGTTTCCCATGTATTTGAAACAATGCTGGCCACGATGCGCGATATGATGGAACTGCTTGGAGGTTCTTAGTAATGCTGCTGCAACTTAATTTGCAATTATTTGCTGGTGAAAAAACCGAGAAAGCAACACCCAAAAAACGGCAGGATGCCAGAAAAAAAGGACAGACTGCAAAAAGTCAGGATATCTCGACAGCCGCAGTACTGCTAGCCGTTTTTCTGTTTTTGCTGATGGCAGGAAATTATTTAAAGACAGGAATTTTCACCTTGTTTAAAAATTCCTTTCAGGATTATATGCTGATGGACCCGACTTCAGGGAATCTTCGGATTATTTTTTTATCGATTTTAAAAAATCTTGCCTTATATTTGGGGCCAATTTTACTTGTGGCACTCATAGCAGGGGTTGCCGCAAATTTGGCACAGGTAGGATTTATGTTTACAAGCGAAGCACTTCAGCCAAAATTAGAAAAAATTAACCCGATCAGCGGTTTTAAACGGATTTTTTCAATAAGGTCAATTGTTGAACTCGTAAAATCCCTATTGAAAATTAGCTTTGTTGGAATTGTAACGTTTACTGTTTTGTGGCAGAGAATGCCTGATATACTCGTACTCTCTCAAAAAACAATTGGTGCAGATCTTGTTATTTTAGGAAGCTTATCTGTACAAATGGGCCTTTATGCCTCAGGCGCCCTCTTATTTTTAGCCATTTTGGATTTTCTTTATCAGAAGTATGATTTTGAGAAAAGCATTCGGATGTCCAAACAAGATATTAAGGATGAATATAAGAACACCGAGGGTGATCCGTTAATCAAATCGCGGATTAAGCAAAGACAGCGCGAGATGGCAATGCGGAGAATGATGCAGGAAGTGCCAAAGGCAGATGTTGTTATTACGAACCCGACTCACTATGCTGTTGCCATTCGATATGATGAAGAAAAACGGGATGCTCCTTTTGTTGTTGCAAAGGGAGTCGATTATACCGCGCAAAAAATTAAGCTGGTTGCGAAAGAAAATGAAGTAATGACTGTGGAAAATCGCCCGCTAGCAAGGGCTTTATATAGCCAGACTGAAATTGGAGATACCATTCCGGAAGAATTTTTTAAAGCTGTTGCCGAAATTTTGGCCTATGTGTACCGGGCAAAAAATAAAGTTTAATTTCAGGCAGCGGACTGTTTTCGCCAAAAGAGTATTGAGGGAGAGAGTAGTATGTCAGCAAGAGATTTGTCAGTATTATTAAGTGTCATTTTGATTGTGGCGATGTTAATTATTCCGTTCCCAACTTGGCTGCTTAGTATCCTGATTATTTTAAATATTACATTAGCGCTTTTGGTTTTGCTTGTTTCCATGAATATGACCGAACCGCTTCAGTTTTCTGTCTTCCCTTCTCTCCTTTTATTATTAACGCTGTATCGGCTTGGCTTAAACGTATCGACGACGAGGGCAATTCTTTCCCATGGGGATGCAGGCGGTGTCGTCGAGACATTCGGAACATTCGTAGTTGGAGGCAACGTCGTTGTCGGACTTATTTTATTTTTAATCTTAATCATTATTCAATTTGTGGTCATTACAAAAGGAGCAGAGCGTGTTTCAGAAGTAGCAGCCAGATTTACACTTGACGCCATGCCGGGTAAGCAAATGAGTATTGATGCCGACTTAAACGCTGGGATGATTTCAGAGCAGCAGGCGAGGGAACGCCGTGAAAAGGTATCAAGAGAAGCAGATTTCTACGGGGCAATGGATGGAGCAAGTAAGTTTGTAAAGGGTGATGCAATTGCAAGTATCATCATTGTCTTTATAAACCTTATTGCCGGGATTGTTATTGGAATGCTTCAGCAGGGAATGGGTTTGGCTGATGCCGCAAAGCATTTTTCACTATTATCGGTAGGGGATGGAATTGTCAGTCAAGTTCCGGCATTGCTGATTTCGACTTCAACGGGAATTGTGGTAACAAGAGCTGCTTCTGAAGGCAATCTTGGCAGGGAAATTACTTCTCAGCTCTTTGCCTATCCAAAGATGCTTTATGTTGCAGGTGGTACGATTTTTCTTTTAGGTTTGTTCACCCCAATCAATGATATATTAACGATTCCTGTAGCGGGAATGCTTATCTTGGGAGGCTATATGTTCTCTAGGGTACCAGAAACGGATAAACTTCAGTTGGAGCAAATGGAAGATAATATTCAAACGGATGAAATGAAAAGTCCAGAAAGTGTAATTAATCTGTTAAATATGGATCCAATTGAGTTTGAGTTTGGCTACGGATTAATCCCGCTTGCAGATGCCAATCAAGGCGGTGACTTATTAGACCGGATTGTCATGATCCGGCGGCAATTGGCGATCGAACTGGGACTTGTTATCCCAGTCGTGAGAATCCGTGATAATATTCAGCTGCAGCCCAATGAATACCGCCTAAAAATTAAAGGCAATGAGATGGCGAGAGGAGAACTTCTCCTTGATCACTATTTGGCAATGAGCCCGGGGATTGAAGAAGATTCAATTGAAGGAATTGATACGATTGAACCGTCCTTTGGTTTGCCGGCAAAATGGATTACGGAGGAAATGAAGGAAAGGGCCGAGATTTTTGGATACACGGTTGTAGACCCGCCTTCCGTTGTTTCAACCCATATCACCGAAATAATCAAATCCAACGCGTATGAACTATTAGGACGGCAAGAGACGAAACAGCTGATTGATCATTTGAAAGAGAGTTATCCAATCTTAATTGAGGAAGTTACTCCAAATCCGCTTGCTGTAGGCGAGGTTCAGAAAGTCCTGGCTAAATTGTTGAAGGAAAATGTCTCGATTCGGAACTTGCCGGTTATTTTTGAGACGTTGGCCGACTTTGGTAAAGTCACAAGCGACACGGATATCCTTGCAGAATACGTCAGACAGGCTCTGGCCAGGCAAATCACAAGCCAGTACGTGGGACAGGGGGAAACTTTAAAGGTGGCAACTCTTTCAGGCAGGGCGGAAAAAACGATTGCAGATGCGATCCAACAAACGGAGCATGGAAATTATCTATCATTGGAACCAACCATTTCCCAGAAAATATTAGAATCCATTGCAGCGCATCTTGAACAATTCTCCATGCTGGAACAAACGCCGATTGTGCTCTGTTCCCCCGCTGTGCGGATGTACGTGAGACAGCTGACGGAGCGCTATTTTCCAAAGGTACCGATCCTATCCTATAATGAATTAGAAGCAAACGTGGAAGTTCAAAGTATCGGGGTGGTGAATGTGGATTGAAAGTGAAAAAATTTACGGCACCTTCAATGCAGGAAGCGATGAAAAGTGTCAGGATAGAGCTGGGAAATGATGCGGTCATTCTCAACTCCCGAACGGTTTTTAGCGGCGGATTTTTCGGCTTTTTTAGAAAAAAAAATATAGAAGTGATTGCCGCTGCAGATCCGCAAGCTAGACAAGAAATGAAGTCAGTGGTAAAGGAAAAACAAAAAATACCTGTTCAACCCACTCTATTGCAGAGTGATGATGGGAATGTGACAAGTTTGGCCAAGAAGGAAAACGGCCAAACTGGAAATCCAAAACAATCGGAACAAATATTAAAGGAAATCAGTGCACTGAAAGAAATGATAAAAACCCAATCTTTTCAGTCAGCAATTGCTTCAGCACAGTATCCAGAGCCGGTTCAGAAGCTGGTCAATTTGATGAATGAACAGGAACTTTCCGCACCTATAAAAGAAAAACTGGCTTCGGCATTAATAGAACACTGGTTTTCAACAGAAGGGTCAAACCATTCCTATGAGCAGATGAGGGAATTTCTAAAAAAAGAAATGGTGGGATTATTAGCTGATAAACCGTTCGGAGGAATTTCCCTGAAGAAAAAATTTGTAAATGTCATAGGCCCTACGGGTGTTGGAAAAACAACGACACTTGCAAAAATTGCTGCTGATTGTATCTTGAAACATCAGAAAAAAGTTGCCTTTATTACAACTGATACGTACCGAATCGCTGCCATTGATCAGTTAAAGACGTATGCACAAATTCTCAATATCCCGATTGAAGTATGTTATAGCCTTGAAGATTTCCAGTCAGCAGCCCAAAAATTTTCATCCTATGATATCGTCCTTATTGATACATCGGGAAGAAATTTTCGAAATAAACAATATGTTGACGATCTATTTAATGTGCTCGATTTTAAAATTGAAATGGAAACATATCTTGTCCTTGCTTTAACTTCAAAACAAAAAGATATGGAAGAAATATTCAAGCAGTTTTCTTCCATAAAAATTGATAAATTTATTTTTACGAAAGCGGATGAAACATCTGTTTATGGCCCCATGTTGAATCTTACAGAAAAGTATAATACCGGTGCCGCCTATATTACAAACGGCCAAAATGTGCCGGATGATTTCCTGATTGCAAGTCCTGAGACCATGACAAACTTTCTAATAGGGGCAGAATAATATGAGGGACCAGGCAGAGCTCTTACGTGTGAAATTAGAAAGAAGACATGGATTAAGACCTAGTACGCAGGCGATTGCAGTTGTTAGCGGAAAAGGCGGGGTCGGCAAATCAAATTTCTCTTTGAATTTTGCCATATCACTTTCAAAGCGCGGCTTTAGAGTTTTATTGTTTGATATGGATGTTGGAATGGGGAATTTAGATATTTTAATGGGCGTATCATCAGAGAAAACCATCGTAGACTATCTGCAAGGGAATGTTGTTTTAAAGGATGTCATCATGGATGGACCAGAGGGAATTAAATATATTGGCGGAGGAACTGGCTTAAGTCAAATTGTAAAACTGGACCGGTTAAGTTCGCTTGCCGGAGAACTGGATTCTTTTTTTGAGGTATATGACTATCTCATTTTTGATATGGGAGCCGGAATAAATGCTGATTCTTTAAAATTTCTTTTATCTGTTCATGAAATTATTGTGATCACAACACCTGAGCCAACCGCAGTGATGGATGCGTATGCAATGATGAAATATTTACACATCCTTGACCCAAATCTTCCATTTCATTTAGTCGCCAATCGTGCACATTCTGTTAAGGAAGGTGCGGATACCATTAAAAGGCTTTCAGAGGTTTTGAAAAGATTCCTGGATCGGGAGTCCTTTTCACTTGGAATCCTGCCGGATGACCGTAATGTTCAGCTAGCTGTCAGCAGGCAGATTCCGTTTGTCACCTATAATCCTAAATCGAAAGCATCGCTTGCACTGGATGAGCTTGTTGACCGCTTTATCCAGCAAGGTACACAGCAGCCATCTCATCTCTCTATTTCATTTATCTCGAGGTTAAAGAAATTTCTGTTTGAAAGGTAAGGAACCTTATGGAAAAAGTAAAAGTACTTGTCGCTGATGATTCGGCTTTTATGCGGAAACTGATCCAAGAAATTCTACTGGGTTCAAATCGAATTGAAATTGTCGGGACAGCACGAAATGGGGAAGACGCCGTTAAGAAAGTTCTAGAACTAAAACCAAATGTAGTGACAATGGATGTAGAAATGCCCATTTTAAATGGGATTGATGCGTTAAAAAGAATTATGACAGAGATGCCTGTCCCGGTTGTAATGCTTTCAAGCACTACGAAAGAGGGAGCTGAAAATACCTTTTTAGCGATTCAAAATGGAGCCGTTGATTTTATTGCGAAGCCATCCGGCACCATTTCCTTGGATTTAAAAAAAATCAGTGCTGAAATAATTGAAAAGGTGATTTCTGCCAGCAAAGCGAATTTGCGGGGATTATCCGGAATTCGAAATGAGAAAAAAGTTTCACCTTCATCGCAGGGGAAATGTAGTAAAATAGAACTAGAACCAACGGACTTACAGCAACAAACAGCTGATGCCTGGGAACCAGGGCTAAAAAAATTGGTCTGTATCGGAACATCGACAGGAGGTCCGCGGGCACTGCAAACGGTTTTAAGTAAACTACCTGAAGATATTCAGGCGCCGATACTGGTGGTTCAGCATATGCCTGCAGGATTTACGAAATCCCTTGCAGACAGATTGAATTCTCATTCAAGGATTACCGTAAAAGAAGCGGAAGACGGAGAGAAATTAAAGAACGGAATAGCCTATCTGGCACCGGGAGGATATCATCTGAAGGTGAAGAGAACAGGAAACAGTTTGGTGATTGAACTTAATCAATCCGAACTCAGAAGCGGGCATCGTCCATCAGTTGATCTTTTGTTTGAATCAGCAGGAATGATTTCAGATTACGCCAAAATAGCAGTTATTATGACCGGCATGGGTGCAGACGGTACAGAGGGGCTGATTCACCTGCATAAAATGGGTAAACTGAAAGCCATTGCTGAATCAGAGGAAACGGCTGTTGTATTTGGAATGCCGAAAGCGGCTATATCAACTAATTTGGTTAGTGAAGTGCAAAATGTCGAGGATATAGCGAAAACCATTATGAAATATGTTTAATGTCGAGGGGGCAAAAGCACATGGATATGAGTCAATATTTAGAGGTCTTCATTGAAGAAAGCAAAGAACATTTGCAAGCATGCAACGAACATTTGTTGGAATTAGAGAAAAAACCCGATGATCTGACAATTGTGAATGAAATTTTCCGCTCTGCCCATACGCTAAAAGGAATGTCTGCCACGATGGGGTATGAAGACCTTGCCAGCTTAACCCACCAGATGGAAAATATCCTCGATGCTATTCGCCAAAAGAAATTAACGGTAACACCTGAATTATTGGATATTGTTTTTTTAGCCACCGACCATCTCGAAGAAATGATTCAGTCCATTTCTGAAGGCGGAGATGGAAAATGCAATGTTGCAGATGTTATTGAACAATTTAAGCGTATTGAAAAAGGGGAGAGTCCTAACAGACTGGAGCCGGCCAAAAAGGAAAGCGCTGCTGCGGTAGAAGTTCCTGAAAATAGCACTCAAGTTATTTATGATGAATTTGAATTTACCGTATTACAGCAATCGGCGGAGCAAGGTTTTCATACATACGAAATTACCATTACATTAAGAGCTGATTGCCTGCTCAAAACAGCAAGAGTGTACATGATCTTTGAAGCACTCGATTCTCTTGGTGAGGTCATTAAAAGTTGCCCGCCTGTGGAACAGCTTGAGGAAGAACAGTTTGACCAACAATTTACGGTCACGTTTATTTCAAGGGAGGAAGCAGCGGCCATTACTCAGCAAATAATGAATATTTCTGAGATTGAATCTGTAAAAACATTGAACGTTCAATTAGAAGAAATTCGTACGCAATTTTCCAAACAGAATGAAGAAATTGAACCGCAAAAATTGGAAGTTGAAAAACCGATTCATGAGAATCAAGAATCAGACATACAAGCTGAACAACACGATGAAAAGAAACAATCCGGAAGTAAAGCAAATGCAGTTAATAAAACAATTCGTGTCAATATTGAAAGATTAGATGTATTAATGAACCTTTTTGAAGAACTTGTCATAGACCGGGGAAGGCTCGAACAAATCTCCCGTGATTTAAATGACCCCGCTCTCCATGAAACGGTAGAGCGGATGTCGAGAATTTCAGGTGATCTCCAAAATATCATCTTAAACATGCGAATGGTTCCTGTTGAAACGGTTTTTAATCGTTTTCCGCGGATGGTCCGGCAGCTGGCAAGAGATTTAAATAAGAAAATCAATCTTGAAATTATAGGTGCGGAAACGGAACTTGATCGGACCGTCATTGATGAAATAGGAGATCCGCTTGTTCACTTAATCCGAAATGCACTTGATCACGGAATTGAAACGCCGGAAGTCCGAAAAGCAAATGGAAAGCCCGAAGAAGGGAATGTCCGTTTGAAGGCATACCATAGCGGAAACCATGTCTTTATCGAGTTAGAAGATGATGGTGCAGGGATAAACAGAGAAAAAATCCTTTCAAAAGCAATCAGCAAAAATCTTATTTCGGCAGAAACAGCAGCAAGTCTGACTGACAAACAAGTCTATGAGTTAATTTTTGCCTCTGGATTCTCAACTGCGGAAAAGGTTTCGGATATTTCCGGGCGCGGTGTCGGACTCGATGTTGTAAAAAATACAATTGAATCACTTGGAGGCTCTGTGACAATTGACTCGGAGTATGGAAAAGGTTCGGTATTTTCAGTTCAATTGCCGTTAACATTATCAATCATTTCTGCGATGCTTGTTGGTATTCAGTCAGAAAAATTTGCCATTCCGCTTTCTTCCATTATTGAAACGGCCATTGTGAAAAAAGAAGATGTCTTAAATGCACATAGCCAAAAGGTAATCGATTTCCGCGGCAAGGTTGTTCCGCTCCTTTTCTTAAAAGATATTTTTGATGTTCCTCCAATCGAAAATAATTACGATTTTTATTCTGTGGTTATTGTCCGTAAAGGCGATAAAATGGCTGGTCTTGTGGTCGATTCCTTTATCGGCCAGCAGGAGATCGTTTTAAAATCCCTGGGAAACTACCTCACGAATGTGTTTGCGATCTCTGGAGCTACTATTCTTGGGGATGGACAAGTAGCGTTAATTATTGATTGCAATGCCCTGATAAAATAAAACGTATCGGCTGCAGTGCAAGGTCTTGAACCAAGATTATAGGATGCAGGGGTGAACCGTTTATGACAGAAACAAGCGTTTCTGAATATAAAATAATTGCTTTTCAATTAAAAGATAAAGAATATGCGATTCCAGTAGAGAAAGTCCGATCGATTGAAAAGATCCAGCACATTACAAGAGTACCCGGTGTTGCTCCGTATATAAAGGGAGTGATCAACCTTCGCGGTCTGGTAACACCGATTATTGATCTGCGTAACCGTTTTGGGATTGAAGACACAGATTATTCTGAGCATTCAAGGATCATTATTGCCGTTCTTGATCAGCTGGAGGTTGGTCTTATCGTTGATGCTGCCAATGATGTTCTTGATATTCAAATCGCAGCAATCGAACCTCCGCCGGAAATTATAGGCGGTACAGAGGCAGAATATATTAACGGCGTTGTCAAAGCAGGCAAACGGTTATTGATCTTATTGGATCTTGAAACCGTTTTGAACGAAAAAATTAATTAGAAGGGTTATGGGTAAAAGCCAATGACATTTATGGATCAATTCACCTCCCTCCATCTAGATTTTTTAAAAGAAATCGGAAACATCGGAGCTGGACATGCGGCAACAGCCCTTTCCAGCCTGCTGAACAAAAAAATTAACATGACGGTTCCAAATGTTAAAATCGTCAGTTTTGATGAAATGGTTGAGCTGGCAGGCGGTTCAGAAAATGTGGTTGCGAGCGTTTTTTTGCGGATAGAAGGTGATGCACCCGGCAGTATGTTTTTTGTTTTACCGCTTGAGCAAGCCGCCCATTTTATTCGGCAAATGATCGGGGATTTAACTTTTTCATTCAAAGAACCTCCTTATAATGAATTGGCTCTTTCTGCCCTTCAAGAATTGGGGAATATTCTCAGCGGATCTTACTTAACTGCTTTGGCGGACTTTACCAATCTTTCTCTCTATCCGTCTGTTCCCGCCCTTGGAATTGACATGATTGGAGCAATCATTAGTTTTGGGCTGATTGAGCATTCTCAAGTAAGCGACTATGTGATCGTGATTGATACAGCGTTAAATGAGGACGGTACAAAACAATCTGAGACAGTGAAGGGACATTTCTTTTTGTTGCCTGACCCGGATTCATTTAAGATTCTTTTTAACAGTTTAGGAGTACCTGGAGATGCTGAGTGAGATTCAAATTGTAAAGGTAGGAATTGCCGACATGAAGCTTGTGAAAACGCCTGATCGAATTCGAACCGCAGGTTTGGGCTCTTGTGTCGGTCTTGTTATATATGATATTGATAAAAAAGTTGCCGGGCTTGCCCATGTTATGCTTCCGGAATCCTCATTATCCAGGGTCAGTAATTTTAATCCGGCCAAGTATGCGGATACGGCAGTGGAAATTCTTGTTTCGCAGCTGATTGCAGATGGGGCGAGAAAATTTGCCTTAAAGGCAAAAATGGCTGGCGGTGCACAGATGTTTCAATTTGCCGCGAATAATGAAATGATGCGAATTGGTCCCAGAAATGTTGAAGCCGTAAGGAAAGAATTGGCACGGCTCCATATCTGTTTAGTAAGCGAAGATGTCGGCGGCAATAGCGGCAGAACTATTGAATTTAATCCGGAAGACGGTTTATTGGAGATTAAGACGGTTAATCAGGGAACAAAAAAAATATAAAATCAAGCTGTTCAAAATAGAAAATGTGGCAGTTGAAATGAAACAGCTTTAAAGGATTCTCGATTTTTAACAGTATGGTAAGGAGGTAAACCATGGCGCAGACACCGACAATGGAAGAACAATTAAACTGGCAAAAATGGATTGAAACCCGTGACATGGAGTCGGGAAATTATCTTGTAAAAAAATATTTGCCGTTAGTGTCTTACCATGTTCAAAGGATTTCAGTCAGTTTACCGAAAAGTGTTTCAAGGGATGATTTACGCAGTCTCGGTTTAATCGGGTTATACGATGCTCTCGAGAAATTTGACTATTCAAGAGATCTAAAATTTGATACGTATGCGTCCTTTCGGATTAGAGGAGCCATATTAGATGGGCTGAGAAAAGAGGATTGGCTGCCACGAAGCACAAGAGACAAATCAAAAAAAATTGATATCGCAATTGAAAAACTTGAACAGCAAAATATGGGAAAAGTGAAGGTATCAGACATTGCAAATGAGTTAAACATGACAAAAGAAGAGGTCTACTCTATAATGAATGAACAATTCTTTGCAAATGTATTGTCAATCGATGAACAGCCGCAGGAAAATGATGAGAAAGAAACTGCCTTTTTTACATTAAGAGATAAAAAAGCGGTTATCCCCGAGGAGAAAATGGCAAAGGATGAATTGTTAGATGAGCTGACCTCTATTATCGAAAGTTTATCTGAAAAGGAACAAATCATCATCAGTCTTTTTTATCAAGAGGAATTAACATTAACAGAGATCGGACAAGTTTTAAATCTTTCTACATCGAGAATTTCACAAATCCATTCAAAAGCACTTTTTAAACTGCGCCATGCGCTAGAAAAAATTATTATATAAGAAGTGATCAAAATGAGTCTAAAATCAGTTGAAATGCAAATCGCATTGCCAAGGTCAATTGATGCTTCAAAACTCCATGATCAGCAATTACAAAAGGGGCATATTCAAAATGAACAAGCCCATGGGCAGCTTCAACAGCAAGAGGTTAAACAAAGAACGACTGTCTTAAAACAAGAGCAAAAAGAAACTGCCCGTTTTCTTCAAAATGGTAAGGGAAATCAGGGGCAGAATCAACAGGATGGAAAACAGCCGAAGAAAGGAAACCAGACAAAAGCCGAAAAACACCCATATAAAGGCAATTTCCTGGATTTCAGCGGATAGAGGGATAAGATGACTGCATTTTTATTAGCAATTAGCCTCATATTAAATGGAGTAGCGATTTTTTTAATCATGATTTTGTATACACGGCAAAATCGTTTGGTTGAGGTTGAAAAAAATCAAGAACAAATGATGAAAGAAATGGAAGAAGCGCTCTCTTCTTATCTAATCGAAATGAAAGAGGAAAATGAAGCATTTATCAAACGTTTTCAACAACTGCACCCAGTTCCATCCACGGAAGGAAATTCTGCAAACGTTCCTGCAAATCCAACATCGACAATCAAAACGGCTCCAGTAATGGAAGACGCTGCCGAGGCAAATGACTGGAGTGACAAAGCCGGAAAGGCCTTTAAAAAGCAAGCTGTGAAGGCTTACCAAAACAATGCGGCGAAAAAAACGGATCCGCATCCATCAACCGAAGAGAACTTAAAAGAAGACGCGGGAAATAGTGAGGCCGAAAAACAGTCAGGACAAAAAGAAACGGAAACCTCTGATGAGGAGATTTATCGGGACTTATTTGTAAATCAGGTTAAGATTTTGCAAAAACGCGGTTACTCTGTTGATGACATCGCTAAAAAACTGAATAAAGGAAAAACAGAAATTGAGTTATTATTGAAATTTGGCTGATGGTGCAAACTTCACTTGATTGTTAACTTTCAATATGCTATATTATTTGATGGTGTTAAAAACACACGCTCATGGATTTGAACAGTAGGTGCTGTTTGGATACAGTTTCTGTCAAATGAGAAGTGGGCGGAGGAAAACAAACCTAGGAGGAAATTAAATATGTCAGTTATTTCTATGAAGCAATTGCTTGAAGCTGGTGTGCATTTCGGACACCAAACTCGCCGCTGGAACCCTAAGATGAAGAAATATATCTTCACTGAGCGTAACGGTATCTACATCATTGACCTTCAAAAAACAGTTAAGAAGGTTGAAGAAGCTTATAACTGGGTGAAAGAACTTGCTGCTAACGGAGGTACAATGCTTTTCGTTGGTACAAAGAAACAAGCGCAAGATTCAGTTAAAGAAGAAGCAATCCGTTCAGGTCAATACTATGTTAACCAACGTTGGTTAGGCGGTACATTAACAAACTTTGAAACCATTCAAAAGCGTATTGGACGCCTTAAAGATATCGAAAGAATGGCTGAAGACGGAACTTTCGACGTTTTACCTAAAAAAGAAGTTGTTCAATTAAGAAAAGAACAAGAACGTCTTGAAAAATTCCTTGGCGGAATTAAAGATATGAAACAGCTTCCAGATGCTTTATTTATTGTTGATCCTCGTAAAGAGCGCATTGCAGTAGCTGAAGCTCACAAATTAAACATTCCTATCGTAGGTATCGTTGATACAAACTGTGATCCGGATGAAATCGATGTTGTAATCCCTGCAAACGATGACGCAATCCGCGCCGTTAAACTATTAACAGGAAAAATGGCAGACGCTATGTTAGAAGCGAAGCAAGGCGAAGATGCTGTAGAGGCTGCTCAATAAAGAAATTTTTTTAAAAAAGGTGATAAGAGGGAGCCCCTTTATCACCTTTTTTTAAAGATTGTTTAGTTTGGAACTAATTGGTAATGATATGTTATAGAATACATAGGAAATTAATTTAAGGAGGATGTGCGATTATGGCAATTACAGCACAAATGGTAAAAGAACTACGTGAAAAAACTGGTGCCGGTATGATGGACTGCAAAAAAGCATTACAAGAAACTGACGGTGACATGGAAAAAGCAATTGATTTCCTTCGTGAAAAAGGAATCGCAAAAGCTGCGAAAAAATCTGACCGTATTGCTGCTGAAGGTATCACTAATATTGAAACAGAAGGCAATGACGCAGTAATCCTTGAAGTAAACTCTGAAACTGATTTTGTAGCAAAAAATGAAGGCTTCCAGACACTTGTAAAAGAATTGTCTGCTCACCTATTGAAAAATAAACCTGCTAGTGTAGAAGAAGCATTAACACAAGCGATGGAAAATGGTGCAACTGTTGCAGACCATATTAACGCTGCTGTTGCAAAAATTGGTGAGAAAATCTCTCTTCGCCGTTTTGCTGTGGTATCAAAAACAGATAATGATGCATTTGGTGCATACCTTCATATGGGCGGACGCATCAGCGTTTTAACTGTGCTTGAAGGAACAACTGATTCTGCTGCTGCTAAAGATGTTTCTATGCATATTGCTGCATTAAATCCTAAATATGTATCCCGTGATCAAGTGTCACAAGAGGAAATTGAGCATGAGCGTCAAGTATTAACTCAACAGGCACTCAACGAAGGGAAGCCTGAAAAAATCGTTGAAAAAATGGTTGAAGGCCGTTTAGGAAAATATTTTGAAGATGTTTGTGTACTTGACCAGGCATTCGTTAAAAATCCTGATCAAAAAGTTCGCCAATTTGTTGAATCTAAAGGTGCAACTCTTCGTGAATTTGTACGTTTCGAAGTAGGAGAAGGCCTTGAAAAACGTGAAGATAACTTTGCTGAAGAAGTAATGAATCAAATTAAAAAATAAAATGTGATTTGTGAATATCAGAGGAATTTTACTAAAGAAGGGAACACACTGTGTTCCCTATTTTTTGAAAGACAAATCAATTGAAAGAAACTACATTCGGAGGTTCCTATGAGCACCCCTAAATACAAACGTGTTGTGTTAAAATTGAGCGGAGAAGCACTTGCTGGAGAGTCCAGCTTCGGAATCAATCCCGAGGTGATCAAATCAATTGCAAGGCAAGTAAAAGAAATAGCTGAACTTGGTGTGGAAGCTGCAGTTGTAGTTGGCGGCGGCAACATATGGCGAGGTAAAATCGGCAGTGAAATGGGAATGGATCGGGCGACTGCTGATTATATGGGAATGCTTGCAACCGTCATGAATTCATTGGCATTGCAAGACAGCCTTGAGCAGCTTGGGATTGAAACGCGTGTGCAAACTTCTATTGAAATGCGTCAGGTTGCAGAGCCATATATTAGAAGAAGGGCCATTCGGCATCTTGAGAAAAAACGTGTCGTCATTTTTGCGGCCGGCACAGGAAACCCTTATTTTTCAACAGATACAACCGCTGCATTAAGAGCGGCGGAAATTGAAGCTGAAGTGATCTTAATGGCAAAAAATAATGTCGATGGTGTCTATTCAGCGGACCCGCGTGTGGATGCAACTGCAACAAAATATGAGGAACTTTCTTACTTAGACGTAATTAAGGGCGGATTAGCAGTAATGGATTCAACGGCCTCTTCTTTATGTATGGATAATGATATTCCTTTGATTGTTTTTTCGATCATGGAACAAGGTAATATTAAACGAGCCGTAATGGGCGAAAAAATTGGAACCATTGTAAGGGGGAAAAATTAATGCCAAAACAAGTGATTGAGAGTGCAAAAGAAAAAATGACAAAAGCCATTCATTCCTATACCCGCGAACTTGCAACTATTCGTGCGGGCAGAGCAAGCGCATCATTACTTGACAGAGTTACAGTTGACTATTATGGAGCACCAACTCCAGTGAATCAGCTTGCAGGTATTTCTACTCCTGAAGCCCGGCTTCTGGTCATTCAGCCATACGATAAATCCATCCTTGGTGAAATAGAAAGAGCCATCCTTAAATCCGATTTAGGCTTAAATCCATCAAATGATGGATCCATCATCAGAATTGCGATTCCTCAGTTAACAGAGGAACGCCGTAAAGAGCTGGCAAAGGTTGTTAAAAAAGAATCGGAAGAAGCAAAAGTCGCAGTCCGTAATATTCGCCGTGATGCCAATGATGATTTGAAAAAATTGGAGAAAAATGGTGAAATAACTGAAGATGCGCTGCACGGATATGCTGATGATATCCAAAAACTGACGGATGAATATATTGCGAAAATAGACCAAATTACAAAAGATAAAGAGAAAGAAATTATGGAAGTTTAAGACCAGACCCTCTTTTTAGGGGGTTTTTTCTCTTTTTAAACATATTTGTTTTTTTCTTTTAATTACATATGTTATTTAATAGAGATATCTTTTTTCTTTTTTGGTATGATAGTCTCATGCGAAAAAATAAACAAAATCTACATGAAGTAACGGGCAAGCTATCTTATTCGGAGGAAGAAATGAATATTAACTTGGAGGAGAAGTATCATGTTAGATAAAATAAAGCTTTGGAAGAAACAAAATCCCTCTTCCACACTCCGAGACAGAATAGAAGAGATGAAAAAATTAACCATACCCCAGCATGTAGCCATTATTATGGATGGGAATGGTAGATGGGCCAAAAAACGGGCGTTGCCTCGAATCGCTGGGCACTATGAAGGAATGAAAGTAGTCCGTAAAACAACCATGCTGGCAAATGAGTTAGGGATTAAAGCATTAACTTTATACGCTTTTTCAACGGAAAATTGGAAAAGGCCAAAAAATGAAGTTGATTATTTAATGAGGCTCCCAGAGGAATTTTTAGGTACCTTCCTTCCGGAATTAATCGAAGAAAATGTCCAAGTGCGAATGATGGGTTACAAGGAAATGCTTCCCGTACATACACTTAAAGCAATTGATAAAGCAATTGAAGATACGAAAAACAATGACGGTCTCATTTTAAATTTTGCCCTTAACTATGGTAGTAGAGCTGAGATTATTGACGCAGTTAAACACGTCTTAAAAGATTGTAAAAGTGGTATAATAAATGAAAGTGATTTAGACGAAAATCTTTTTTCTTCGTATTTAATGACTTCAAACCTGGCAGACCCAGACCTTCTAATCCGTACAAGCGGTGAAATTCGGTTGAGCAATTTTATGCTGTGGCAGTTGGCTTATACTGAATTTTGGTTTACTGATGTATTATGGCCTGATTTTAGTGAAGAGCATTTGCTCGAAGCAGTAGAAGCATTCCAGAAACGGCAGCGCCGTTTCGGAGGGATTAAAGGCTGACTAAAACTTGGCATGGTGCAAAACAGTGGGTTCCTTTGCATATACCACTTGATTGGTTTTTTAGCAAAAGAACGTTAATAAAGGTGTTGAATTAAGTGAAGACAAGAATCATAACAGCAGTTGTAGCAGCAGCGCTATTCTTGCCAATTGTTTTTTTTGGAGGCCTTCCGTTTGTATTGTTAACTTATTTACTTGCGAGTATTGGTTTATACGAATTACTAAAAATGCGGAAGTTAAGCATTTTTTCGTTCCATGGAATTTTATCGCTCATCTTCCTTTGGGTGATCCTTTTACCAAAGCAATATACGGGTATACTTTCCGTTTTTCATCTTTCTAAAACAGACCTTGGAGTAATCTTGGTTTTATTGCTGTTAACCTACACAGTTTTAACGAAAAATCATTTTACTTTTGATGAAGCAGCATTTTGCGGCTTATCGGCAGTTTACGTGGGAATCGGATTTTTCTTTTTTATGGAGACGCGTAACGCCGGACTTGTTTATATTTTTTACTCATTATTTATCATGTGGGCAACAGACTCGGGGGCTTATTTTATCGGAAGAGCACTTGGAAAAAGAAAGCTTTGGCCTGAAATCAGTCCCAACAAAACAGTTGAAGGTTCAATCGGCGGCATTGTTAGTGCTTTGATAGTTGCTGTCCTGTTCATTTTCTTAACGGACATTCACGCATCGGTTTTGTCCTTTTTGGCAACAACATTGGTTCTATCTGTTTTTGGACAAATTGGTGATTTAGCTGAATCTGCCTTTAAGCGTCATTATAATGTGAAAGATTCGGGGAAAATCCTTCCCGGGCATGGCGGAATTCTTGACCGTTTTGACAGTTTGTTATTTGTTTGGCCTTTATTGCATATTTTTCATATTATATAATCAATAAAAGCTTGTTTTGACAATGCATGGGCTTATTGGAGATGAATAAAGTGAAGTTGATTAGTTTATTGGGTGCAACCGGTTCGATTGGTACACAAACATTAGATATCATCAAGGAGCATCCTGATGAATTTAAGTTAGCGGCAATGTCTGCAGGCAGAAATAAAAACCTAACACGAAAAATCATTACGGATTTTCAGCCTGAGCTTGTTTCAGTTCAGGAAAAGGACCTTTGTGATACACTAAAAGCTGAATTTCCAAACACAAAATTTACCTTTGGAGATGAGGGGCTTGTCGAGACAGCCATTTATGAAAAATCCGATGTGTTAGTTAATGCTGTCCTCGGCAGTGTTGGACTTAATCCAACTCTGCAGGCAATTGAAAGCGGAAAAGCGATAGCAATTGCTAATAAAGAAACCCTTGTAACGGCCGGACATTTGGTAATAGAGGCTGCCGAGAGAAACAACGTACCGCTCCTTCCCGTTGACAGTGAGCACTCAGCTATTTTTCAGGCGCTTCAAGGCGAAAAGATGAAAAACATTGAGCGTTTGATTTTAACAGCTTCCGGCGGAAGCTTTCGCGACCGAACCCGCGAGGAACTTGAAAATGTTACGGTGAGCGAGGCGTTAAATCATCCGAATTGGTCGATGGGGGCTAAAATAACAATTGACTCGGCAACAATGATGAATAAAGGTCTCGAAGTCATTGAAGCACATTGGCTTTTTAATATTGGCTATGAAAAAATTGATGTTCTCCTGCATAAAGAAAGTATTATCCATTCGATGGTTGAATTTCATGATAGCAGTATCATAGCTCAGTTAGGTTCACCTGACATGAGAGTGCCGATTCAGTACGCACTGACGTATCCTGACCGGCTCCCTCTTAAATCTGCAAAAAAATTAAACTTAGCTCAGGTAGGAAAGCTTCATTTTCGGGAAATGGATTTCGAACGTTTTCGCTGTTTAAAGTTTGCTTACGAAGCTGGAAGAATAGGCGGAACGATGACAACGGTACTAAACGCTGCCAACGAAATTGCTTCAGCTGCATTTTTGGCAGGGAAAATTCGTTTCCTGCAAATTGAAGATCTCGTGGAAAAAGCACTGTCAAACCATCAATCGGTCAAAAAACCAAGCCTTGAAATTATCCGCGAAGTTGACGAGGAAACGAGACGGTTTGTACATTCACTTCTATAAAAAAAGGTGGTTTTCTATTTGAGTACAATTATTGCCTTTATTATAATCTTTGGCGCGCTCGTTTTCTTTCATGAATGGGGACATTTTTATTTTGCAAAAAGAGCGGGAATTCTTTGCCGGGAGTTTGCAATTGGATTTGGTCCCAAAATTTTTTCCTTTAAAAAAGGAGAAACCAGATATAATATCCGGTTATTGCCAATAGGTGGATTTGTCCGTATGGCCGGTGAAGACCCTGAAATGATTGAGCTAAAACCTGGATATCGGATTGGATTGTTATTTGATCAGGACCAAGTGACAAAAATGATTTTAAATAACAAAGAAAAATTTCCGAAATGCCGGATTGTTGAAGTAGAGCAAGCCGATCTTGAAAAAGATCTTTATATTAAGGGTTTCCCCGAAGATGATCCAGACAACATGCAGACCTTTAAACTCAGCCCCAAAGCGGTCATAGTTGAAAATGGGCAGGAAACACAAATTGCTCCGCTTGACCGCCAGTTTGGCCATAAAACACTTTGGCAAAGAACCTTGACCATTTTTGCGGGGCCGATGATGAACTTTGTTTTAGCATTTGTGGTTTTTGCGATCATTGCCATTTTGCAGGGGGTGCCGACGAATGATCCGAAACTCGGTGAAATAACCCCGGACGGTGCCGCAAAAACTGCCGGATTGAAACAGGGGGATATTGTCCAAAGCATCAGTGGCTCAGAGGTATCGAGCTGGACGGATGTTGTTGACATCATCCGTCACAACCCAAATAAGAAGCTTGATTTTTTTATCACTCGCAATGGCAAGGATATGGATATTCAAGTTACACCAAAAGAACAAAAGGCAGATGGTAAGAATATCGGAATTATAGGGGTATACAGTCCGGTGGAAAAATCTCCTATTCAGGCCATTACTTCAGCAGCTAAAGAAACGTACTTTTGGACAACCCAGATTTTTACCATGTTAGGGAAATTGGTGACTGGACAATTTTCCATCAATATGCTTTCAGGCCCGGTTGGCATTTATGTTTCGACAGACACGGTTGCAAAATCGGGAATCTATTACTTAATGAAATGGGGAGGAATCCTCAGCATTAACCTTGGAATCATGAATCTTCTGCCCATTCCGGCATTGGATGGCGGCAGGCTGATGTTTTTTGCATTTGAAGCGTTAAGAGGAAAACCAATCGACAAGCAAAAAGAAGGAATGGTCCATTTTATTGGCTTTGCCTTGCTGATGTTATTGATGTTGGTTGTCACCTGGAATGATATCCAGCGATTCTTTTTGAAATAAAAGGAAAACACCCCTGTTTGCTTAACGGGGGTTTCCCTATGATGTGATAAACAAAATGAGGTGTTATGTTAAATGAAACAAACCAAAACATTAATTCCAACTTTGCGCGAAATCCCTGCAGATGCAGATACGAAAAGTCATCAATTATTGCTAAGAGCAGGATTTATTAGGCAGAATGCAAGCGGAGTATACAGTTTTATGCCGCTGGGAAAAAGAGTCTTACAAAAAGTCGAAAAAATTGTCCGCGAAGAAATGGACCAGGCTGGTGCGGTGGAATTACTAATGCCGGCTCTCCAAGCAGCTGAATTGTGGCAGGAATCAGGGCGCTGGTATACATATGGTCCGGAATTAATGCGGTTAAAAGACCGCCACGATCGTGAATTTGCTTTGGGTGCAACTCATGAGGAGGTTATTACAAGCCTCGTGCGTGATGAGGTAAAGAGCTATAAACGTTTACCGCTGACTTTATATCAAATTCAAACAAAATTCAGGGATGAAAAGCGCCCGCGTTTTGGTCTCCTGCGCGGACGTGAGTTTGTCATGAAAGATGCTTATTCGTTCCATGCTAATTATGAAAGCCTTGATGAGGTTTATCAAGATTTATTTAATGCCTATTCCAATGTGTTCCGACGCTGCGGATTAAATTTCCGTGCTGTCATTGCTGATTCCGGAGCAATGGGTGGAAAGGACACTCACGAATTTATGGTATTATCGGAAATTGGAGAAGATACGATCGCTTATTCTGATACATCCAATTATGCAGCCAATATTGAAATGGCTCCGGTTATTACTGAATATCCAAAGTCCTCTGAACCGGAAGGCCAGCTTGAAAAGGTTCGGACTGAGAACAAAAAAACAATTGAGGAAGTATCCTCTTTTCTCAATGTACCGGCGGACAAACTGATCAAAACGCTGCTATTTAAAGTGGACGATAAAAATGTTCTTGTCCTTGTCCGCGGGGACCATGAAGTGAATGATATTAAAGTTAAAAACTTGTTTGAAGCAGGTGTTGTTGAATTGGCAGACCCTGCAGAAACAAATGAAGTGCTGGGATGCACTGTGGGTTCACTTGGTCCAATTGGAGTTAAAAACGTGGAGATAATCGCCGATCATGCAGTAAAAGCTATCGTCAACGGAGTGTGCGGAGCTAACGAAGAGCATTATCACTTTATCAATGTAAATCCGGAACGCGATTTTAAGGTAAACGATTATGCCGATTTACGTTTCATACAAGAAGGAGATCCATCGCCTGACGGAGAAGGTGAAATTTTGTTTGCTAAGGGAATTGAAGTCGGCCACGTCTTTAAGCTCGGCACACGTTACAGTGAAGCAATGAACGCCGTTTACCTTGATGAGAACGGCAAATCACAGCCAATGATCATGGGATGCTATGGCATTGGGGTTTCCCGGACAGTTGCTGCGATAGCAGAACAGTTTAATGATGAAAAAGGTCTTGTTTGGCCAGTGAATATCGCTCCTTACCAGCTTCATTTAATTGCTGTTAATATGAAGGATGCAACCCAGACTGAACTAGCTGAAGACCTTTATAAACAATGCTTAGCTCAAAGATATGAAGTGTTATTTGATGACCGACAGGAACGCCCTGGTGTAAAATTTGCTGATTCAGACCTAATCGGTTTGCCAATTCGAATTACCGTTGGCAAAAAGGCATCTGAAGGAATCGTCGAACTAAAGGTACGGAAAACCGGAGAAGTAATCGAAGTGAACAAGGATGAACTTTTTGGTAAAATAGCTGAAATAATCAATACACTATAAAGACAAAGGGGTGCCATATGCTGGTACCCTTTTTTGTTAATTATTTCTG
Organism: uncultured Bacillus sp.; assembly: GCA_964484065.1. Lineage (GTDB taxonomy): Bacteria > Bacillota > Bacilli > Bacillales > Cytobacillaceae > JAEVLT01. The sequence goes on along the minus strand of CAZAEW010000001.1, from coordinate 59,886 downwards.
TCGAAATTTGCCCGCTTCACTTATGGGCATATGTTATAATTACATTTTGGATGAAATATAAAGAGATTTATTGGATAGATGGGAGAGAGAATGATGAGCGAATTTGCCGCAGGTGATAAAAAGCTTTTCCAAATCTTGCTCCAGCAAATACAAATGAAAGAAGATGCTGAGGTAGTCTATTTTCAAAACGCAGCAATGGATAAAGTAGTTGTTGAAAAAAAGGCACGTAAATGGCATTTTCGCTTTTACTTCGAGAAGATTTTACCTTTTCGGGTGTATACCCGTTTTACTGCTTTGTTAGAAAAAGCGTATTCCCACATTGCCGCGATTTCTTATCATATACAAGTTGGCGATCAAAGCTTTACACCTGAATTATTTATAGAGTACTGGAATGCATCCATTCAGCAGCTTGACGGGATTGCCCCGCCGCTTTTAAAGCTGCTAAATGAGCAATTCCCTGATGTTCATGGGAATAAAGTAACGATTTCAGTCCGCAATGAAACAGAAGGCCTGGCTTTGAAAAAGAAATACGCATCTGTGATAGACGGTATTTATCAATCGTTTGGATTCCCTGTGATCATGATTGATACAGCTGTAAAATCAGATGAAAAAAGCGATGAATACGAGCAATTTATGATAGCAAAGCAAAAAGAAGATCAGGAACGGGCTCAGCTGGCCATGGTAGAAATGGCGAAGAAAGAGGCGGAAAAAGCCCAAAATGCAAGCGCTGAAGTGGAGGGACCACTCACAATCGGCCTCACAATTAAAGATGACGCCGAATTGCGTAATTTAATCGATATCGTTGATGAAGAAAGACGCATTGTGATTGAAGGTTATATCTTTGATGTTGATATTAAGGAACTAAGAAGCGGCCGGACACTGTTAACCTTTAAAATGACCGACTACACCAGTTCGATTCTTGTTAAAATGTTTTCACGGGATAAAGAGGATGCAGCCCTTTATCAGCATGTTAAAAAAGGTATGTGGGTAAAGGTGCGGGGAAGCATCCAAAACGATACATTTGTCCGTGATTTAATTATGATAGGAAATGATGTCAATGAGATAAAGCAGCCAGGCCGGAAAGATACGGCTCCTGAAGACAGTAAACGGGTGGAACTGCATCTGCATACACCGATGAGTCAAATGGATGCTGTAACGCCTGTTGCTGCGCTTGTTTCCCAGGCTGCAAAATGGGGGCATAAAGCAATTGCGATAACCGACCATGCTGTTGGACAATCATTTCCGGAGGCGTTTAGCGCCGGCAAAAAAAATAAGATTAAAATCCTTTACGGGATCGAGGCAAATTTAGTGGATGACGGAGTACCGATTGCCTATAATGAAGCACATCGTCTGCTCGCTGATGATACGTATGTGGTTTTTGACGTTGAAACAACCGGATTATCTGCTTATTATGATACGGTCATTGAACTGGCTGCTGTTAAAATTCGCGGCGGAGAAATCATCGACCGGTTTGAATCGTTTGCCAATCCGCACCATCGTCTCTCGGCAACGACAATAAACCTAACCGGTATTACGGATGATATGGTCCAAAATGCACCGGACCCGGAAGAGGTCTTCAAACGATTTTATGATTGGATTGGCAACGATGTATTAGTAGCCCACAATGCCTCATTTGATATGGGCTTTCTAAACGAAGGGTACAAAAAAATCGGTTTTGAGAAAGCGAAAAATCCTGTTATTGATACGCTCGAACTCGGCCGGTTTCTTTATCCCGAGATGAAAAATCATCGTTTAAATACATTAGCGAAAAAGTTCGATATCGAATTAACGCAGCATCACAGGGCCATTTATGATGCTGAAGCTACAGGGTATCTGTTGCTGAAAATGCTTAAAGATGCCCTGGAAAAAGGAATTGAGTACCACGACCAGTTAAATGACAACATGGGTAAGGGAAACTCTTACCAGCGGGCAAGACCTTATCATTGTACGTTGCTTGCCCAAAACGATGATGGCTTGAAGAATTTGTTTAAGCTTGTTTCCATATCCCAGATTGAGTATTTTTATCGTGTCCCAAGAATTCCAAGATCGTTACTTCAAAAGTATCGCGAAGGTATTCTCGTCGGTTCCGCCTGTGATAAAGGTGAGATTTTTGAAGGAATGATGCAAAAATCTCCTGAAGAAGTGGAGCCATTGGCCGGTTTTTATGATTATCTGGAAGTGATGCCGAAACCGATATATGCCCCATTAATTGAAATGGAGCTTGTCCGCGATGAAAAAGCGCTCGAAGAAATTATCGGCAATATCGTTAAACTTGGGGATAAACTTGGCCTACCGGTGGTTGCGACCGGAAATGTCCACTATCTGAATGAAACGGATAAAATCTACCGAAAAATCTTGATTAATTCTCAAGGAGGCGCAAACCCTCTTAACCGCCATAAACTGCCGGATGTTCATTTCCGGACAACGGATGAAATGCTAAAGGAATTTTCTTTTTTAGGGGCTGAAAAAGCAAAGGAAGTTGTTGTAACCAATACAAATAAAATTGCAGATATGATTGATGAAATCAAACCTGTCAAGGACGATTTGTATACACCTAAAATTGAAGGGGCCGAGGAGGAAATGAGGGAGCTCAGCTACACGAGAGCCCGGAAAATTTATGGTGAACCATTGCCGGAAATCGTTGAAGCCCGGCTGGAAAAAGAATTAAACAGTATTATCAGCAATGGATTTTCAGTTATTTATTTAATCGCCCATAAGCTCGTTAAAAAGTCGCTTGATGATGGCTACTTAGTAGGATCACGGGGTTCTGTCGGTTCCTCCCTCGTTGCCACCATGTCAGACATTACGGAAGTAAATCCATTGCCGCCGCACTATGTATGTCCGGAATGCAAGCATTCCGAATTTATTGCAGATGGATCGGTCGGTTCAGGTTTTGATCTGCCTGATAAAGATTGTCCAAACTGCGGAGCAAAATATAAGAAAGACGGCCATGATATTCCCTTTGAAACTTTCCTGGGCTTTAAAGGGGACAAGGTTCCTGATATTGACTTGAATTTCTCGGGGGAATATCAGCCGCGAGCCCACGACTACACCAAAGTTCTATTCGGCGGAGATAATGTCTTCAGGGCAGGAACGATTGGTACCGTTGCTGATAAAACTGCCTATGGTTATGTAAAGGCCTATCAGCAGGATAACAACCTTCATTACCGCGGAGCGGAAATCGACCGGCTTGCTGCGGGCTGTACGGGGGTAAAAAGGACAACTGGACAGCATCCAGGGGGAATCATCGTTATCCCGGATTATATGGATGTTTTTGATTTTTCGCCCATTCAATTTCCCGCTGACGACCGAACAAGTGAATGGAGGACAACACATTTTGACTTCCATTCGATTCATGATAATGTTTTGAAGCTGGATATACTGGGACACGATGACCCGACTGTCATCAGGATGCTTCAGGATTTGAGCGGAATGGATCCCAAAACAATCCCAACGGATGATCCGGAAGTTATGAAAATATTCAGCGGAACGGAATCTCTTGGCGTAACCGAAGAGCAAATAATGTGTAAAACAGGAACACTTGGAATTCCTGAGTTTGGAACCCGGTTTGTCCGCCAGATGCTTGAGGACACAAAGCCGACGACGTTCTCGGAACTGGTCCAAATATCCGGCTTATCACACGGGACCGATGTGTGGCTGGGAAATGCGCAGGAGTTGATTCAGCAAAATATTTGCACCCTCAGTGAAGTGATCGGCTGCCGCGATGACATTATGGTTTATCTGATTTACCAAGGACTTGAGCCTTCATTTGCATTTAAAATTATGGAATCCGTACGTAAAGGAAAAGGTTTAACAGAAGAAATGGAAGCTGAAATGAGGAGAAACGAAGTTCCGGAATGGTATATTGATTCCTGCAAAAAAATAAAATATATGTTTCCGAAGGCGCACGCTGCAGCCTATGTTTTAATGGCTGTCCGAATTGCTTATTTTAAAGTGCATCATCCTCTTCTTTACTATGCAGCCTATTTTACAGTCAGAGCTGAAGATTTTGATGTAGAGGCAATGGCAAATGGAGCGGAGGCTATTCGGGCCAAAATAGTTGAAATCAACGCAAAAGGTCTTGATGCGTCAAATAAAGAAAAAAGCTTATTGACCGTTCTGGAGCTCGCACTGGAAATGACGGAAAGAGGATATTCCTTCCAAAAAATTAATTTATATAAGTCCGCTTCTGCCGAATTTATCATTGAAGGAAACACTTTAATTCCTCCGTTTAATGCCATTCCAGGTTTAGGAACAAATGCTGCTGTCAATATTGTAAAGGCAAGGAAAGCTGGAGAGTTTTTATCAAAAGAAGATCTTCAACAGCGGGGAAAGGTGTCCAAAACCATTCTTGAATATTTGGATAGCCAGGGCTGTCTAGGTGATTTGCCTGAACAAAACCAGCTGTCACTATTCTAATACAAATCGGCTTGTAAACCCTGACTTTATCATGATTTCATTTGCAACTATTATTTGGTTATGGTATAGTTTTATTGGAAATACTAAGAAATACTCTCGGATGTGTAAGAGTGGGGAAACCCGCTCTTTTGTCTTGTTTGCAATGGTTTTTTACAATTTATATGATGGAAAACCTTGAAGCCAATAAAAGATTTTCCCGTTAAACCACGTACAAACTATGGGTGAAAAATTTCGGAAGGAGGTCTAGCATGAGTAAAGTGACCGAGGTCGTAGAAGAACTGGCTGCGCCAATTATCGCAGAGCTCGGATTAGAGCTGGTCGAGGTTGAATATCTCAAAGAAGGCAAAGATTGGTTTCTTCGTATCTACATTGATAAGGAACTTGGCGTTGATATTGAAGAATGCGGGCTTGTAAGTGAAAGACTCAGCGAAAAACTCGATGAGGTTGATCCGATTCCCCATAATTATTTTTTAGAGGTATCTTCTCCTGGGGCTGAACGGCCTTTAAAAAAGGAAAAAGATTTTGAAAAAGCGATTGGTAAAAACGTTTTTGTTAAAACCTATGAGCCGATTGATGGTGAAAAAACCTTTGAAGGAATTTTAACAAAATTTGATGGAAATATCGTATCAATCGAAGTGAAAATGAAAACTCGCAAGAAAACGTTTGAAATTCCTTATGAAAAAGTGGCAAGTGCCCGTTTGGCGGTCAGCTTTTCATAAGATTTAATTGAATCGGAAGTTAAGGGGGATTAGATCAATGAGCAGCGAATTATTAGATGCTCTTAACCTGCTGGAAAAAGAAAAAGGTATTTCCAGAGATGTGTTGATTGATGCGATTGAGGCGGCGCTTGTATCGGCATATCGCCGTAACTTTAATCAAGCACAAAATGTAAGGATCGATTTGAATTTACAGACTGGTTCGATGAGAGTCTTTGCCAGAAAAGAAGTAGTCGATGAGGTCTTTGATCCAAGATTGGAAATTTCGATTGATGAGGCAAAAAGGATTAATCCAAACTATCAAGTTGAAGATGTGGTTGAACTGGAAGTAACACCTAAAAACTTTGGCCGGATTGCTGCACAAACGGCAAAGCAGGTCGTTACCCAGAGGGTAAGAGAAGCTGAACGCGGAATTATTTATTCAGAGTTTATTGATCGCGAAGAAGATATTATGACAGGCATCGTGCAGCGGCTTGATTCTAAATTTATTTACGTCAGCCTGGGTAAGATTGAAGCCCTTTTGCCTGTTAACGAACAGATGCCCAATGAACGGTATAAGCCGCACGATCGTATTAAAGTCTTTATCACGAAAGTGGAAAAAACAACAAAAGGACCGCAAATTTTCGTGTCAAGAACACATCCTGGTTTATTAAAACGTTTGTTTGAAATTGAAGTTCCTGAAATCTATGATGGAACAGTGGAAATTAAATCGGTAGCACGAGAAGCAGGAGACCGTTCAAAGATCTCCGTTCATTCAGACAATCCCGAGGTCGATCCGGTTGGTTCCTGCGTCGGACCAAAAGGAACCCGGGTTCAGGCAGTTGTGACTGAACTAAAAGGAGAAAAAATTGACATTGTTAAATGGTCAGATGATCCCGTTGTCTTCGTTGCCAATTCTTTAAGCCCTTCAAAGGTGCTGGATGTAATGGTGAATGAAAATGATAAAGCAACAACAGTGGTCGTTCCTGACTATCAGCTGTCATTAGCAATTGGAAAAAGAGGACAAAACGCTCGGTTAGCAGCAAAATTAACAGGCTGGAAAATCGATATCAAATCAGAAACAGAAGCACGTGAAATAGGTATTTATCCGCGTGAAGATTCGATCAAGCTTTTTGAAGATGATACTGTTTTTGAACATGAATTAGAAGATGAATAACAGATGGGGTGAATGATCGTGAACAAACCTAAAAAAGTTCCAATGCGCAAGTGTGTGGCAACCGGTGAAATGAAACCGAAAAAAGAACTCGTTCGCATCGTTCGCAGCAAGGAAGGCATTGTCTCGATTGATTTAACTGGAAAGAAAAACGGCAGAGGAGCGTATCTTTCTAAAGACAGAGAAGCAGTCCTTTTAGCAAAGAAAAAAAACGTTTTATCGAACCATTTAGAAGTTACGATTGATGATAAGCTTTATGACGAGCTCTTAGAGCTAATAGAGAAGGAGAACTGATATCCAATGAAATCAAATCAATGGATGTCATTGCTTGGTTTGGCTAATCGGGCACGAAAGATTATTTCCGGTGAGGAGCTGACCGTGAAGGAAATCCGAAACGGAAAAGCAAAGCTCATTTTATTATCGGCAGATGCATCTGTGAATACAACAAAAAAAATTATGGATAAGTGTCAATCGTATCAAGTTCCATATAAAATTGTTGAAGATCGTTTTCTTTTAGGAAAAGCGATTGGAAAAGAAGCCCGCGTTGTGGTAGCTGTTATGGATGATGGGTTTGCCAATAAACTGGTAATGTTGCTCGATTAATTCTAGCGGGGGTGAAAGAATGGGTAAAACGCGTGTTTATGAATATGCAAAAAAATATAATGTTTCTAGTAAAGATGTAATTGCAAAATTAAAAGAGATGAATGTAGAAGTTTCAAATCATATGGCTACAATTGAAGACGCTGATTTAGCGAAGCTTGAAGCGATTTTTAATAAAAAAGCTAGCAAAGAAACACATAATCAGGTAAAGAAAGAGCAGCAGCATCAAAATGGAAAACCAAAGCAGACCAATCCTGCTGCAAAGCCTCAAGTACAGTCAAAATCATCTGCTAAAGCATATGAAGAAGATGATGCACCAAGTGCTGCAGTCCAAACAAAAGTAAAAGTTGTTCCTCCAAAGGCAAAAGAAGGCAAAAAACACGATCAAGATTTTCAATCAAAAGAAAATAAAGCATTCAATAAAGGAAAAGCTAAGCATAAGCCTGGACAGCAAAACCGAAACAATAACCATAACAACAAAAAGCAGCATACCCCAGTACAGCAAGCTCAGCCGCAAAAGAAAAAGGAGAAGGAACTACCTGCTAAAATCACATTTAGTGAATCTTTAACTGTTGCAGAGCTTGGCAAAAAATTACACCGAGAGCCTTCTGAAATCATTAAGAAGCTTTTCTTGCTTGGAGTAATGGCTACAATTAACCAAAGTCTTGATAAAGATGCTATTGAATTAATAGCTGGTGAATACGGTGTTGAAGTGGAAGAAGAAATCAAAATAGATGCAACTGATCTTGAGGTTTATTTCACGGAGGATGCATCGGAAGATCTTGTTGAAAGACCATCTGTTGTAACCATAATGGGTCACGTTGACCATGGTAAAACCACTTTGCTTGACTCCATTCGTAATACGAAGGTAACGGAAGGTGAGGCAGGCGGGATTACCCAGCATATCGGTGCCTATCAAGTAGTGGAGAATGGGAAGAAAATTACATTCCTTGATACACCCGGACATGCTGCCTTTACAACCATGCGTGCGCGCGGTGCGAAAATAACAGATATTACGATCCTTGTTGTTGCTGCAGATGATGGTGTCATGCCGCAAACAATCGAAGCCATCAATCATGCCAAAGCTGCTGAAGTTCCGATTATTGTGGCTGTAAACAAAATGGATAAAGAAGCAGCAAACGCGGACCGTGTTATGCAGGAATTGACGGAGTACGGCCTTGTTGCAGAGGCATGGGGCGGCGACACGATTTTTGTTCCCCTTTCCGCAAAAACCGGAGAAGGAATTGACAACCTTCTTGAAATGATTTTACTTGTCGGAGAAGTAGAAGAATATAAAGCAAATCCTAACCGCAATGCGGTTGGTACAGTAATCGAGGCTCAATTGGATAAAGGCCGCGGACCTGTTGCTACACTGCTAATTCAAAATGGAACGCTTCGCATTGGCGATCCGATCGTCGTTGGAAATACGTATGGCCGTGTCCGTGCGATGGTAAATGATGTTGGCCGCCGTGTGAAAGATGCGGGTCCATCTACACCAGTTGAAATTACAGGACTAAATGATGTGCCGCAAGCTGGAGATCGGTTTGTTGTATTTGATGACGAAAAAACAGCCCGCCATGTTGGAGAAGCCCGGGCACAGCAGGCACTCGCTGTACATCGCGGAGGTCAAGCCCGTGTTAGTCTTGAAACCTTGTTTGAACAAATGAAACAAGGTGAAATGAAAGACTTGAACGTGATCATTAAAGCTGATGTTCAAGGTTCTGCTGAAGCAGTTGCGGCTTCATTGCAAAAGATTGAAGTCGAAGGTGTTAACATTAAAATTATTCACAGTGCAGCCGGTGCAATCAATGAATCAGATATTAGCCTTGCTGCTGCATCCAACGCGATTGTGATTGGTTTTAACGTTCGCCCTGATGCCAATGCAAAACGTGCTGCAGAAGAAGAGAAAGTCGATGTCCGTCTGCATCGGATTATTTATAAAGTAATTGAAGAAATAGAAGCTGCTATGAAAGGAATGCTTGATCCTGAATTTGAAGAAAAAATTATCGGTCAAGCAGAAGTCCGTCAAACATTTAAAGTATCAAAAATTGGAACAATTGCTGGATCCTACGTGACTGATGGAAAAATTACCAGAGACAGCGGTGTCCGTGTAATTCGAGACGGAGTAGTCATTTATGAAGGTGAAATCGACGCACTTAAGCGTTTCAAGGACGATGTGAAAGAAGTAGCGCAAAACTATGAGTGCGGGATTACCATCAAAAATTTCAATGATGTAAAAGAAGGAGACATCATTGAAGCCTATGTTATGGAAGAAGTGGAACGCAAGTGATCATCGGCTCAGCCGCAGTCGAATGTATCATCTACGATGCCCATTCTCTAAAGGAAAAAAGGGCTGTGCTTCAGCGGATCCTATCCCGTTTAAAGCAGCAATTTAATGTTTCTGTTTCCGAGGTTGACTACCAGGACGTGTGGCAGCGAACAAAAATAGCGATTGTTGCAGTTGGTCCTGTCAAGGTTTCTGCTGAGAGAGAATTGCAGAATGCTTTTAAACTAATTGACTCGTTTCCAGAAATAGAAAGAGCGATCACCGACATAGAATGGCTTTAAAATAAGAGGTGAATATAAATGAGCTTAAGGGCAAACCGTGTTGGAGAACAAATGAAAAAAGAATTGAGCGACATTATCGGCCGGAAAATTAAAGATCCAAGAATTGGATTTGTTACGGTCACAGATGTTCAAGTCACAGGAGATCTTCAACAGGCAAAGGTTTATATTTCTGTATTGGGTGATGATGAACAAAAGGAGAATACGTTAAAAGGCCTTGCAAAAGCAAAGGGCTTTATCCGCTCTGAAATTGGACAACGGATTCGGCTGCGTAAAACACCTGAAATTATCTTTGAATTTGATGAATCCATTGATTATGGCAATCGAATTGAATCCTTGATTCATCAATTGCATACAGAAAGCAAACCGCATGAAAGTGAGTAAAAGCGTAAATGGATAGACACTTGTCTATCCATTTTTTTTAGAGCACATCTTCACTTCAGCGCTAACGCTTTCATATGAAAGGAGCAGCAAAATTGGAAGGAATTTTACCATTATATAAACCGGCGGGGATGACGTCTCATGATTGTGTTTTTAAACTCCGGAAAATTTTAAAAACAAAAAAAGTGGGACACACCGGGACGCTTGATCCTGATGTAACAGGGGTCCTCCCCATTTGTATCGGAAGAGCAACGAAAGTAGCTGAGTATATTACCGATGCAGGAAAGGCGTATGAAGGGGAGGTAACGCTTGGATTTTCCACTGCGACTGAGGATGCTTCCGGGGAGGTTGTAGAAAGAAAAATTGTTGACAGAGTCATAACAAGGAAAGAAATTCTTGATGTTTTACAGTCCTTTGTTGGTGAAATTACGCAGACGCCGCCAATGTATTCAGCTGTTAAGGTGAATGGGAAGCGATTATATGAATACGCAAGAAAGGGAATTGAAGTTGAGCGGCCATCAAGAACGGTTAAGATTTATTCGATTTCACTAATGGATGAACAGGTGGAATTCTCTGGGGAGACGGTATCATTCCACTTCCAAGTAGAATGCAGCAAAGGAACGTATATTCGTACATTAGCCGTTATGATAGGAGAAAAACTAGGATTCCCCGCCCATATGTCAAAATTGAAACGGATTCGATCGGCATCCTTTTCATTGGAGAATTGTTTAACTTTCACAGAAATTGAAGAAAAAATGGAACAAGGTACTTTAGAAGATTCCTTATATCCGGTCGAGTGGGCAGTGTCTCATTTGCCGAAATTCTATATTAATGATAAAGTAGCAGAGAAAGTGAAAAACGGTATGGTTTTACCGTTGCCGGAGCAGTTCCAATTATGGGACGGACCGATTGTTGCAGAAAACGAAGAAGGTTTTGCTTTAGCCATTTACGCTAAGCATCCGACTAAGCAAGGGTTGATGAAACCTGTCAAGGTTTTGCGCCAATAACGAAGGAAATAAGAGTTACATATTAGAAAAGGTGAGTTTGATTGTGGAAGTAATGATGCTCGATTTTCCGCTCCAAATGGACAAAAATGAAATACCTCCCATTGTAATGGCATTGGGTTATTTTGACGGAGTCCATCGCGGGCACCAACAGGTAATTCTTAAAGCAAAGAATAAAGCCGAAGAATTGGGATTAAAAAGTGCTGTGATGACATTTGACCCGCATCCTTCAGTCGTATTGAAAAAAAACGATATGCATGCTCATTATATAACTCCGCTCAAAGAAAAGATTCAGATTGTAGCAGAGCTGGGGATTGATTATTTTTTTATTGTTCATTTTACGGATGAATTTGCCAACCTTCTCCCGCAGGAGTTTGTTGATCAATATATCATCGATTTGAATGTTAGGCATGTTGTAGCAGGTTTTGATTATACCTATGGAAGAATGGGGAAAGGAACAATGGAAACATTACCGTTCCACTCAAGAGCAAAATTTACTTCAACCACTATTCCAAAATATACAAGCGGAGATGAAAAAGTAAGTTCAACCTGGATCCGAAAACTTCTTAAAGAAGGCCAGATGGATGCACTTTCCGCTTTACTTGGCAGATACTATACGACCACAGGCAAGGTGATTCATGGCGATAAAAGGGGCCGTACGATAGGCTTTCCAACTGCAAATGTCGATATAGAGGAGGATTATATCGTACCTCCCCTTGGAGTATATGCGGTTCGCCTGAAAGCTGAATCCGGGGAATGGATGAACGGTGTCTGTAATGTCGGTAATAAACCGACATTTTATAAAGAAGCAGCTCCAAGACCATCAATAGAAGTCCATCTGTTTGATTTTAATGGTGATCTGTATGGGCAGATTGTCCAGGTTGAATGGCATCAATACTTGCGAAAAGAACAAAAATTTTCTGGAATATCCGAGCTTGTCTCCCAAATTGAAAAGGACAAGCAAAACGCCCTGCAGTATTTTCAAGAAATAAATTAAATGACCTTTGTTCTTTCATGTTTTAAGGGAAAAACAAATGAAAAACGGGCGGTTCTGCTAATATGCTTGCTTTTTCATAAAAAAAGTTGTATTCTTATTAACGTACTAAAAAAGAACCTTTGCTTGGCAAGTCGAGTCTCCGACGCTTGCTCAGTAACAGGCGATTATAATAAGGCATGGACAAGCGCATGCCATACAGGAGGTGAAACAGGATGGCAATCACTCAAGAACGTAAAAATGAACTTATCAATGAGTATAAAACTCATGAAAACGACACTGGATCTGCAGAAGTACAAATCGCTGTCCTTACTGAATCAATTAACAATTTGAATGAGCACTTACGTACTCATAAAAAAGATCACCACTCACGTCGCGGTCTTTTGAAAATGGTCGGTAAACGCCGTAATTTGTTAACTTACTTACGTAACAAAGACGTTCAACGTTACCGCGTGTTAATTAACAAACTTGGTCTACGTCGATAATTCACAGAAGCGGGATTTTTCCCGCTTTTTTGTTAGCTTTAAAAAAGCAGAGATTTTCATACATATTTTAATGCTCCATTTATTTGGGCATACTATAATAAATTCTTAATTAAATATTACCTGTTATGGTTTTATCATAAAGCAAGATGATAATAGCGAAAGAATAATTTCGCGTCATCCTCCACAGTGATTTAGTAGAGAGGGGTAAAGAACATATATGGAACAAAATAAGCATGTCTATTCCATTGACTGGGCAGGTCGCAACCTGACAGTTGAAATCGGCCAATTAGCGAAGCAGGCAAACGGGGCAGTTTTAGTCCGTTATGGAGATACAGCTGTATTGAGCACCGCTACTGCTTCAAAAGAACCAAAAAACGTTGATTTTTTTCCATTAACGGTAAACTATGAAGAAAGATTATATGCTGTCGGTAAAATCCCGGGCGGCTTTATTAAACGTGAAGGGCGTCCAAGTGAAAAGGCCATTTTAGCAAGCCGCTTGATCGACCGGCCCATCCGTCCGCTTTTTGCAGATGGTTTCCGCAATGATGTTCAGGTTGTCAGTGTTGTCATGAGTGTTGACCAAGATTGTTCAACTGAAATGGCTGCTATGTTTGGCTCGTCACTGGCATTGAGCACATCAAATATCCCTTTTGAGGGCCCGATTGCCGGTGTAATCGTAGGGCGGGTAAATGGAGAGTTCGTCATCAATCCGACTGTTGAACAAGCTGAAAATAGTGATATTCACTTAACTGTTGCCGGAACAAAGGATGCTATCAACATGGTTGAAGCAGGGGCAAATGAAGTTCCTGAAGAAATTATGCTTGAAGCGATCATGTTTGGCCACGAGGAAATCAAATCTTTAATTGCTTTCCAAGAAAAAATTGTTGCTGAAATCGGCAAAGAAAAGATGGAAGTAACTTTATACGAAATCGATAAAGAGCTTGAAGCGGAAGTAAGGGCAATCTGTGAAGCGGATATGCTGAGCGCTATCCAAGTGCAGGAAAAGCATGCCCGTGAAGATGCCATTAAGGCAGTAAAAAATCAAGTTATGGAAAAATATGAGGAACAAGAAGCAACTGAAGATGACTTAAAGCAAATAAAACAAATCTTGGACAAGATTGTCAAAGGCGAGGTCCGCCGCTTGATCACAGAGGAAAAGGTTCGTCCAGACGGAAGGAAAGTGGATGAAATCCGACCGCTGTCATCTCAAGTGGGAATCCTTCCGCGTACCCATGGTTCCGGCTTATTTACCAGGGGACAAACTCAGGCTCTCAGCGTTTGTACACTTGGAGCAATGGGTGATGTGCAAATTTTAGACGGCCTGGGAATTGAAGAAGAAAAACGGTTTATGCACCATTATAATTTCCCGCCGTACAGCGTTGGAGAAACTGGTCCAATGCGGGGACCGGGACGCCGTGAAATTGGGCATGGAGCTCTGGGTGAAAGAGCGTTGGAACCAATTATTCCATCTGAAAAGGATTTTCCTTATACCATTCGTTTAGTATCTGAAGTTCTTGAATCAAACGGTTCCACTTCACAGGCAAGTATTTGCGGAAGCACACTGGCGATGATGGATGCAGGGGTACCGATTAAAGCGCCGGTGGCTGGAATCGCAATGGGACTTGTTAAATCCGGAGAGCACTATACCGTCTTAACGGATATTCAAGGAATGGAAGATCATCTTGGGGATATGGACTTTAAAGTTGCTGGAACAGCCAAAGGGGTTACCGCATTGCAAATGGATATAAAAATTGAGGGTCTTTCCCGTGAAATTTTAGATGAGGCCTTAAAGCAAGCAAAAAAAGGCCGGATGCAAATTTTAGGACATATGCTGTCAACCATTTCTGAGCCAAGAAAAAATCTTTCAGCCTATGCGCCTAAAATCCTGACGATGACCATTAATCCTGATAAGATTCGCGATGTAATCGGACCAAGCGGTAAACAAATCAATAAAATTATTGAGGAAACCGGCGTCAAGATTGATATTGAACAAGATGGTACGATTTTCATTGCTTCAACGAATCAAGAAATGAATGAAAAAGCGAAGAAAATCATTGAGGATCTTGTTCGTGAAGTGGAAGTTGGACAGCTTTACCTTGGTAAAGTAAAACGGATTGAAAAATTCGGTGCGTTTGTTGAAATCTTTGCCGGCAAGGACGGGTTAGTCCATATTTCGGAACTGGCTGAAGAACGTGTTGGAAAAGTCGAAGACGTTGTTAAGCTTGGGGATGAAATTTTAGTAAAGGTTACGGAAATTGACAAGCAGGGCCGTGTGAATCTTTCACGCAAAGCCGTATTAAAAGAACAGCGTGAAAAAGCAGAGGAAAAACATTAATAAATAATTTCTGTAAAGTGGAGTTATAGAAGTCAGGGGTAACCCTGGCTTTTTCCATGTCATCGCCCGAGCCGTTTAGTCCTTCACTAGCTGGGGCTCTCCTCTTTTCGTTCTATCTTGTCCCTAGAATACATACTTTGTATAGGGAGGGGGCAGAGGAGAATGAGGAAGTTCAGTATGATCGTGCTTTTCTTTTTTGCGGCTTGGATGATTGTTAATGATTCGCTTGTCTCTACATATGTTAAATTTATTCAAAATCATTCACTTCAAACAGCTAAACCCACGGATTCCCTTTATGAAGAAATCAGCAGGAAGGCTCAAAAATATGAAGTGAATCCATCTGATGCTGTTATCGATAGAGTTTGGAAAAAAATACCCGGTTATAATGGGATAAAAGTGGATGTGCCCGAATCCTACCATAAAATGAAAAAAGATGGAAAGTTTAATGAAAAGGATCTAGTTCTAAAAGAAATAAAACCAAAGGTGCACCTTCAAGATTTACCGCCTTCACCGATTTACAGGGGCAACCCCGGAAAGCCAATGGTCAGTTTTATCATTAATGTGGCTTGGGGAAATGAATATTTATCAGATATGCTAGCAACATTAAAGAAACATCACATTAGGGCCAGTTTCTTTTTGGAAGGCAACTGGGTAAAGAAAAACCCCGACCTTGCTAAAATGATTGTGGAGGCAGGGCATGAAGTGGGAAATCATTCTTATTCTCACCCGGATATGAAGAGGCTGACTGAGGGACGGACGAGAGCAGAAATGGTTAAAACGAATGAAGTAATCGAAGCCACTACAGGGAAAACGTGCAAATGGTTTGCCCCCCCCAGCGGCAGTTATCAGGATATGACTGTGAAGGTTGCAAAAGACCTAAAGATGGAAACCGTCATGTGGACGGTTGATACGGTTGATTGGCAAAAACCTGAACCCAGCGATCTGATCAGCCGCGTAATGGGGAAGATCGGCAATGGTTCACTGATTCTCATGCACCCAACTGCCTCAACTGCAAAAGCTTTAGATCGCCTGATCACATTAATCGAGGAAAAACATTTATCCATCGGAACGGTTACAGAACTAATGAAAGAAGACCGAATTCAACAAATAAAGTGATGATACACACTCTATGAATTGGAAACACTAATTCAATATGATATAACATAAATAGACAAAGCAAGCATCCGTTGTTAGTAAACAGGAGGAATTCGATGATTAAAAAATATACATGTCAAAATGGAGTAAGAATTGTACTTGAAAATATTCCTACAGTTCGTTCTGTTGCCATTGGAGTCTGGATTGGAACAGGATCAAAGGATGAAAATCCAAAGAATAACGGAATTTCCCACTTTTTAGAGCACATGTTTTTTAAAGGAACAAAAACAAGATCCGCGCGGGAAATTGCAGAATCATTTGACAGTATAGGCGGACAGGTTAATGCTTTTACTTCCAAGGAATATACGTGTTATTATGCAAAAGTACTAGATACCCATTCAAGCTATGCACTGGAAGTATTAGCTGACATGTTTTTTAATTCCACTTTTGATGAAGAAGAGCTTAAAAAAGAAAAAAATGTGGTTCTTGAAGAAATTAAAATGTATGAAGATACCCCAGATGATATCGTTCATGACTTATTAAGCAAAGCTGTATATGAGAATCACCCGCTCGGCTACCCGATTTTAGGTACGGAAGAAACTTTAAATACATTTACCGGAGATACCTTAAGGGAATATATTCAAGAAAGATATATTCCAGAAAATGTCGTTATTTCAGTAGCTGGAAATATTTCAGATTCATTTATATCTGAAGTGGAGAAATACTTCGGATTCTATCAAGGAGAAAATAAACAAACTCCGGAAAACAAATCGACTTTCCACTTCAATCGGATTTCTCGAAAGAAAGAGACGGAACAGGCTCATTTATGTATCGGTTACAATGGCTTGCAAGTCGGCCATGAAGATATTTATTCACTCATTGTTTTAAATAATATTCTTGGCGGCAGCATGAGCAGCCGTTTATTCCAAGAAGTCCGTGAACAGCGCGGATTGGCTTACTCCGTTTTTTCTTACCATTCTGCCTATCAAGAGAGCGGCGTTGTCACCATTTACGGCGGAACGGGCGCACAGCAGCTGGATGTACTTTTTGAAACCATTCAGGAAACCTTGCAAAAATTAAAACAGGACGGGATTACAGAAAAAGAATTGGTCAATAGCAAGGAACAATTAAAAGGAAGTTTAATGTTAAGTCTTGAAAGCACAAACAGCCGGATGAGCAGAAACGGGAAAAATGAACTGCTTCTAAAAAGGCACCGTTCTTTAGATGAGATCATTGAACAAATTGATCAGGTCACTAAGCAAGGGGTAGATGAATTGGCCAATGACATTTTCACTGACCAATATTCGCTTTCACTCATTAGCCCAAATGGAGAGTTTCCAAAAGGCGTAAAGTAAAATAACCAAACAGTTCGGACTCCGAACTGTTTTTATTTATTCTAATTTTTTAATTCCGCTTATAAACTAGTACAAGAAAGAATAAGGGGGCTGGTCAATGAGGCTGAAAGAATTGAGCGGAAAAGAAATTGTCGATGTAAAAAAAGCGGAAAGATTAGGGATACTTGGTCAGACGGATTTGGAGATAAATGAAGAAACCGGGCAAATCCAAGCCCTGTTAATTCCTTCGGTTAAATGGTTTGGACTTCGGAAACAGGGAGACGAAATCCGGGTTCCATGGACCTATATAAAAAAAATTGGCACAGACATGATTATCATTGATATTCCTGATGAAAATGAATAACTTTAAAGGTAAAGAAGGCCCAAGCAAAGATCTATTTGCTTGGGCTTTTTTTAATGATTGAGACTCGAGGAACGCACCGATTCCTGTTCTTTTACATAAGATGTGGAAGTAAAAACAAAGAAATGATTGATATTTGAGATGGATTTTTAAATAAAGAAGGTGAATGTTTTCATGCTGACAGGGATGCAGATAGCCGTGATTGGCGGAGATGCCAGACAGCTGGAAATTATCCGGAAGCTGACCGAACTAGATGCAAAGTTATCATTAATTGGATTCGAGCAGCTTGACCATGCCTTTTCAGGTGCCGCGAAGGAAAAAATCGATGAAGTCGATTTTACCCATATGGATGCATTTATTTTACCTGTTGCCGGCACAAATTTGGAAGGCCAGGTAGAAACGATTTTTTCCAATGAAAAGGTCATTTTAACTGAGGATATTATCTTAAAGACCCCTGACCATTGCACAATCTATTCCGGCATTAGCAATAACTATTTAAATGAAATTACAAAACAAAGAACACTTGTCAAATTGTTTGAAAGGGATGACGTGGCTATCTATAATTCGATTCCAACAGTGGAAGGAACGATTATGATGGCCATCCAACATACCGATTTTACGATTCATGGCTCAAACATTGTTGTTCTTGGTTTGGGCAGATGCGGAATGAGCGTCGCTAGAGCCTTGCATGCTCTTGGAGCAAAAGTAAAAGTAGGGGCCAGAAAAACAGAACATCTTGCTCGGATAACAGAAATGGCTTTAGCTCCATTTCAATTAGATGATTTAGAAAATGAAGTGAAAGATACCGATATTTTAATTAATACGGTTCCTGTTCCAATCGTTAGTGCGGCAGTTATTTCAAAAATGCCTGCCCATACGCTCATCATTGATATTGCCTCAAAACCTGGCGGAACTGATTTTCGATATGCTGAGAAACGCGGAATAAAAGCATTGCTTGCCCCGAGCCTTCCGGGAATTGTTGCACCGAAGACGGCAGGTCAAATACTTGCAGATGTATTGGCACAGCTTCTTCAGGAGGGTCTTTCCAAACGAAAGGAGAAAACAACATGAGTTTAAAAGGTACTAGAATCGGGTTTGGCCTTACAGGTTCCCACTGCACCTATGATGCTGTGTTCCCCGAAATAGAAAAGCTGGTGCGTGATGGTGCAGAGGTTCTTCCAGTTGTCACTTTCACAGTAAAAAATACAGAAACAAGGTTTGGAAAAGGGGAAGATTGGATTCAACGAATTGAAGAAGTAACTGGACATAAAGTGATTGATTCGATTGTAAAGGCAGAGCCGCTTGGACCTAAAATACCCCTTGATTGTATGGTCATCGCTCCATTAACAGGAAATTCAATGAGCAAACTTGCCAACGCCATGACGGACAGCCCGGTTCTTATGGCGGCAAAGGCAACATTAAGAAACGGCAAACCCGTTGTTCTGGGTATTTCAACAAATGATGCATTAGGGTTAAATGGGGTTAATTTAATGAAATTAATGGCAACAAAGAACCTTTTTTTTATTCCATTTGGGCAAGACGATCCTGTGAAAAAACCAAATTCAATGGTGGCTAGAATGTCTTTATTATATGAAACAATTGAAACCGCCATGCTTGGGAAACAGCTTCAGCCGGTTCTGGTTGAAAGATATCGTGATTAATTTCCTTCACTCAATCAAAGCAAAAAGGTTATTTCTTTTTGGGAATGTGGTAAAATGAAGTATCACACCCACCACAAGACGGTGTAAATCGTTGCGGCTTGGTGAAACGTGAATAGCGCTTCGATTTCTAACTCAGGCTTAAGGACACAGATGAATAATTCCAGCCCAATAGCAGGCAGACATCTGTCTGCTATTAAGTGAATATTCCATTTCCTTTTGAAATAGAGATGACTGGAAATCGATAAAAAAATGCTTAAAAGAGTGGAAGGGGCACTAAGAAATGAGTCAGCAAAACGGATTTAATGTTGCTGTTGTTGGAGCAACAGGAGCTGTAGGACAACAAATGATTGAAACTTTAGTCAAGCGGAATTTTCCAATCAGCAAATTAACTTTGCTATCATCATCACGTTCAGCTGGAAAAAAAGTTGTGATTAAAGGCCAAGAATACACGATCGAGGAGGCAAAACCTGAAAGCTTTGAAGGAATCGATATTGCTTTATTCTCTGCAGGAGGAGGCGTCTCTAAGGAACTTGCACCTGAAGCAGTGAAACGCGGTGCTGTGGTCGTGGACAACACTAGTGCCTTTAGAATGGATCCAGACATTCCGCTGGTTGTACCTGAAGTGAATGAAGATGACCTTTTCAAACATAACGGAATAATCGCAAATCCAAACTGCTCCACAATCCAAATGGTGGTAGCATTAGAACCAATCCGTCAAAAATTTGGGTTAAAGAAAGTGCTTGTATCAACCTATCAAGCAGTTTCCGGAGCAGGAGCTGCAGCTGTTCAGGAACTAAAGGAGCAAACAAAAGCAATTATTAATGATGAAGCATTCGAACCGGCAATTTTACCGGTTAAAGGAGATAAAAAACATTATCAAATTGCCTTTAATGCGATTCCGCAAATTGATAAGTTTCAAGATAATGGGTTTACTTATGAAGAAATGAAAATGATTAACGAAACGAAAAAAATTATGCATATGCAGGATCTTCAAGTTGCCGCTACATGCGTTCGTTTACCTGTCGCTGTCGGACACTCCGAATCCGTTTATTTTGAAGTAAATGAAGATGGTATCAGCGCAAGCGAAATAAAAGCACT
This sequence comes from uncultured Bacillus sp., assembly GCA_964484065.1. Lineage (GTDB taxonomy): Bacteria > Bacillota > Bacilli > Bacillales > Cytobacillaceae > JAEVLT01. The sequence continues at coordinate 39,685 of CAZAEW010000001.1, read as the reverse complement.
GTTAAAAGACGCCCCTGGTGTTGTTTTACAAGATGAACCTGAGGATCAAATTTACCCAATGCCTGCATATTGTGTCGGCAGCAATGATGTCTATGTGGGACGAATTCGAAAAGATCTTGATGAAGAGCGCGGATTCCATATGTGGGTAGTATCGGATAATCTTTTAAAAGGCGCTGCTTGGAATTCAGTTCAAATTGCAGAAAGCTTGATCAGATTAGGAATTGTTAGTGTAAACGAATAGTCATAAAGGCAGGTTTAAAGCATCTATGAAAATCATTGTTCAGAAGTTTGGCGGAACATCTGTTAGGGATGATCAGAGCAGAAAGCACGCTCAAGCCCATATCGAAAAAGCGTTATCTGAAGGCTATAAAGTAGTGGTTGTTGTTTCCGCAATGGGAAGAAAAGGAGATCCGTATGCAACGGATACTTTTCTTTCGCTTGTTGGCGGCAGCCTAAGTAAAATCTCTAAACGGGAACAAGATTTACTTTTATCTTGCGGCGAAGTTATTTCCAGCATTGTTTTTACCAATATGTTATTGGAAAACGGAATTCATGCGGTATCCTTAACAGGGGCACAAGCGGGATTCCGTACGAACAATGACCATACAAATGCAAAAATTATTGAAATGAAATGCGACAGATTGCTTAGAGAATTAGAACAGGCAGACGTTGTCGTTGTAGCCGGATTTCAGGGGATTGCCAAAAATGGAGACGTAACAACGATTGGACGCGGCGGCAGCGATACATCAGCGGCAGCCTTAGGGGCAGCCCTTAATGCTGAGTTCATCGACATTTTTACAGATGTAGAAGGAGTAATGACGGCAGACCCACGCATCGCAGACAATGCCCGTCCTTTATCAATTGTAACCTACACAGAAGTGTGTAACCTTGCCTATCAAGGGGCAAAAGTGATTCATCCAAGAGCGGTAGAAATTGCCATGCAGTCAAAAATACCGATCCGAATCCGCTCCACATATACGGATAATCTCGGGACACTTGTTACGTCATTTAATAAGGGTAAACGGGGCAGTGACATCAATGAACGTTTAGTTACAGGGATTGCACATGTCTCCAATGTGACACAAATAAAAGTGTTTGCCAAAAAAGAACAATATAACCTGCAGGCTGAAGTGTTTAAAGCGATGGCAAATGAAAAAATCAGCGTCGATTTTATCAACATTTCACCAAATGGAGTGGTTTATACAGTTACGGACGAAATGACGGACCTTGCTATTGAGGTATTAATGAAACTTGGTCATAAACCGGTTGTTGAGAGAAATTGTGCAAAGGTTTCCGTCGTCGGTGCCGGAATAGCAGGGGTTCCCGGTGTAACTTCCAAAATTGTAACAGCTCTGTCTGACCGGGGGATCCGGATTTTGCAATCAGCAGATAGTCATACCACTATTTGGGTATTAGTCAAGCAGGAAGATTTAAACAACAGTGTTAATGCCTTGCATGATGCCTTTCAATTAGAAGAAGAAACAATGGAGTATAACAGAGGCGATTTATTTTAATAAAGAAATGTCGTCGGTTATCAGTAGGGGAGGAGCACAAATAATGGTTTATTTTGGGCGTGTATCAACAGCCATGGTAACCCCTTTTGACATAAAAGGGCATGTTGATTTTGCAAAAACGACCAAACTTGTAAATTACTTAATTGAAAATGGCACTGAATCAATCGTTGTTGCCGGAACAACAGGAGAATCACCAACACTGTCGAAAGAAGAAAAGCTGGCATTGTTTGAACATGTTGTCAAAGTTGTGGATAAAAGAGTTCCGGTTATCGCCGGCACAGGAAGTAACAACACCTATGCTTCAATTGAACTGACAAAAAAAGCAGAACAGCTTGGTGTTGATGCAATTATGATCGTTGCACCTTATTACAACAAACCGAACCAAGAAGGTCTATATGAGCATTTTAAAGCTGTTGCTGAATCAACGAAACTTCCGATAATGGTCTATAATATTCCGAGCAGATCAGTTGTCAATATTCATCCTGATACGGTAATCAGACTTTCCAAAATACCAAATATTGTTGCGGTTAAAGAAGCAAGCGGCGATTTGAATGCCATGACGAAAATTATTGCGAATACAGACGAAGATTTTCTGCTCTACAGCGGTGATGACAGCATGACGCTCCCTGTCCTCTCAATTGGCGGTACAGGGGTCATTTCCGTTGCTTCACATGTCATCGGAAGAGACATTCAGGAAATGGTTCAAGCATTCCTTAATGGAAATCATCAAGAGGCTGCGAAAATCCATCAAAAAATCCTTCCGATTATGCAAGGCCTATTTGCCGCACCTAATCCGACACCGGTTAAGACGGCTTTGCAGCTTAAGGGATTGGATGTTGGTTCAGTAAGGCTGCCGCTTGTAGCGCTAACGGAACAGGAACGCAATACATTAGCAAAGCTCTTAAATATGTAAATTCCCTTTATATTTAAAATAAACCAGCCGATCAAGTCTCGGTTGGTTTATTTTTTTAAATATTCTGTAAACATTCTTGCTTACAATAGGAATTTGGTTGTAATAGTTTTCATATATCAAGTATAATAATCATAACTGATCTATGGTCGGCCTAACATCAATACAGGAGGTTCAACAGAATTGACTATAAGAAAAAATAAATCCATCAAGCTCATAGCTCTTGGTGGTGTGGGAGAAATTGGGAAAAATATGTACCTTGTTGAAGTTGACAAGGATATATTCATTATTGATGCCGGTTTAATGTTCCCCGAGGATGAAATGCTTGGTATCGATATTGTAATTCCTGATATTTCCTACCTCATTGAAAATAAAGAAAGGGTTAAAGCCGTTTTTCTGACACATGGGCATGAGGATCATATTGGCGCCTTATCTTATGTTCTTCGTCAAATTAATGTCCCTGTTTACGGTACAAAGTTAACGTTAGCCCTTGCAAGCGCAAAATTGAAAGAGCAAGATTATTCGAGACCTGTCCAAATGATTGAAGTAAATTCAGAGGTAATCCTTGATATGGGATCCGCCAATGTCAGCTTTTTTAGGACAAACCACAGTATTCCTGATTCAGTGGGTGTTTGTATACATACTTCGGAAGGCATGATTGTCTATACAGGGGATTTCAAATTCGATCAAGCGGCAACGGATTTATACAAACCGGAAATTGGGAAAATGGCACAACTTGGAGAACAAGGAGTCTTATGTCTTCTTTCGGACAGTACCGAAGCAGAAAAACCGGGGTACACAACATCAGAAGCAATTGTTGCCCGGCAAATGTCCAGTGCATTTTATAATGCATCAGAGAGAATTATTGCTGCATGTTTTGCTTCTGACATTAATCGAATTCAACATGTTTTTGATGCGGCAAAAGAATCAAAACGAAAAGTGGCAGTTGTGGGGAAAAGTTTAGAAAGAATCTATCACATTGCTCTTGATTTAGGATATTTAGAAGTAGAGGATGATTTAATAATCCCTATCTCTCAAATCAACGATTATGAGCCAAAAGAAATCGTGATTTTAATGACTGGCAGTCAGGGAGAACCGCTTGAAGCACTTCAAAAAATGGCGAAACAAACGCACAAACAAGTGAATATCATCCCTGGGGATACAGTTCTCATTGCAGGCTCTCCATTTAGAGGCAGTGAATTGTTTATTACAAAAACGGTTGATATGCTGTTTCGAGCTGGTGCAAATGTTGTTTCAGGCAAGCGCACGGTTCATGTTTCTAGCCATGGCAGTCAGGAAGAGCTTAAGCTGATGATCAATTTAATGAAGCCAAAATTCTTCGTTCCTGTCCATGGGGAATACCGGATGCTTGTAGCTCATCGCAAAGTGGCTAAAGAGTGCGGCCTGGTGGATGAGCAGATCCACATTCTTGACCGTGGGGAAATACTTGAAATTAAAGAGGGTAAGTTAGCTCCGGGAGGAAAAGTGCCTTCAGGAAATGTCTTAATTGACGGAATCGGTGTTGGGGATGTTGGGAATATCGTGCTTCGCGACCGAAAGCTTTTATCACAAGATGGGATCTTAATCGTTGTCGTCACGTTAACAAAGCAAGAGAAGAAAATAATCTCTGGTCCTGAAATTATCTCGCGCGGATTTGTTTACGTCCGTGAATCTGAAAAACTAATGGATGAATCTACAAAGCTGGTCCGTGAAGTTGTTGAAAAGAATACATCTAAAGAGGTTTTTGACTGGTCTTCATTAAAACAAGACATCAGGGACGGATTAAACCGTTACCTATATGAAAAAACGAAAAGACGGCCAATGATCCTGCCAATCATCATGGAGGTCTAACCGTTTCAAAAAAGTATTGGGAAAATTCCCGATGCTTTTTTTGTTGATTTTTATCCTTTTCTTATTTTGGGATGAAATGTACAGACTGGAGAATACTAACGTATATCATCCTTGAAGGGAGTGTAAAAAATGAATAAGGATTACAGGATTGATCATATAAGCACTCAAGAAGATCAGGAACCGCAAAAAGAAGAAAAACAAGCATCAGGACTGGTCGAAAAAATACAGCAATTAGGCCAGACCAATGTTCCACAGCTTTCACCAGATTCTAAAATACACTGTCTCACGATTGTGGGGCAAATTGAAGGTCATCTGGCGCTGCCACCGCAAAATAAAACAACGAAATATGAACATCTTATGCCGCAATTAGTGGCAATTGAGCAAAATCCGAATATTGAAGGAGTACTTGTTATTTTAAATACAGTTGGCGGAGATGTGGAAGCGGGCCTAGCGATATCCGAAATGCTGGCCACATTATCCAAACCGACCGTTTCCATTGTCCTTGGCGGAGGCCATTCAATCGGTGTACCTATTGCCGTCTCGTGCGACTACTCGTTTATAGCCGAAACTGCAACGATGACTATTCACCCGATCCGATTGACTGGGCTTGTAATCGGAGTGCCGCAAACATTTGAATATCTTGATAAAATGCAGGAACGTGTTGTTAGTTTTGTGAAAAAACATTCCAAAATTCCAGAAGACAAATTTAAAGATTTGATGTTTGCTAAAGGAAATTTGACAAGAGACATTGGAACAAATGTAATTGGAGTCGAAGCGGTTGAAATTGGGCTGATTGATGAGGTGGGTGGCCTTGGTCAGGCGATGAGCAAACTCAATGAATTAATAGACCTTCAAAAACAGAAGGATGAGGGGCTGATTCAATGATTCTATACACGATGATGCCAAATGAACTCATTTTTCCATATGAAAAAGAGGACTGCCAAAAGCAAATAAAGATTATCTATAATGGCGTTCCGCTGCTCGTGGAGCCAGCTGACCCGCAAACGTTTCAGGTTGTAAGAGTGTTAAGCAGCGATCCGCAGCATTTTTTGGATAACCGTTTTTGCCCGGGGGCAAAAATTTCTTTGCTGAATCGTGAAGGTTTGTCCTCAAACTAAGTCGTTCTTATGGTATAATAATCTATAAAATACAAGAGCAGCCAATCATCGGCTGCTTTATTCCTTTATTTAGCTTTTTAAACGTATAAAGATTAAATTCCGTAAGGTGATAAAATGGCAAAAAAAAAACGTCGGCAAACTCGAAAAAATAGAGACAATCAGTTAAAAAAGACGATTCAATATGAAGTAACAGCATTAGCCTTACTGGCCTTGTCGATTATTTCGATGGCGAATCTTGGTAAATTGGGATATTGGACAGTTTTGTTTTTTGAATTTTGGTTTGGGCGATGGTATATGCTTGGACTGATCGGACTGTTTATATTAAGCATTTATCTGCTTTGGAAACGGTCACTCCCCTACTTTTTCCATTCAAAGCTAGTGGGAATTTACCTTGAGGTTTGTTCGTTGTTACTGCTTACCCATATTAAAGCATTTCATTTGAGTTTAAAGCCAGGACAATCTCCAAGCGTGATTATTCATACCTTTAATGCGTGGAAGGATGAAGTCTTTCATATCACTCCAAAAGTGGATTTATTGGGAGGAGGAATGACTGGTGCGGTATTATATGCAGTTTTTTACTTTTTATTTTCAGAATCTGGCGCCAAAATCATCGCCTTTGTATTTATCCTGATTGGTTTTATTTTAATTACCGGCCGTTCATTTGGTGATTTTGTCGGAAAAATATTGACGGGTATTTTTAACTTTTCTAAGGATCAATGGGGAGCTTTTAAAGCCGATATTTCCGAATGGAAAGTAAAACAACAGGAAAAGGCTGAGCAAAAACGTTTGCAGCAAGAGAACCGTAAAACCCAACGTTCAAGGGCGCCGGTTAAGCCGGACCAAGATCAACAACCAGTTGTTGAAGAACATGAAGAGTTAAGGGCTCCTGAGCCGATTATTTCAAGCTTTGCTGATCGTGCCTATGTGGAAGAAGCTGTGCCGGGAGCCATTCATGAACTGGGGAGGATTCCTGCTGATAAAGATGCGGATGGGGAAGACGAAGATTTAACAGCACCAATGACATTTACGGAAGTGGAAAATGCTTCATATGAATTACCTCCATTAAGACTTCTGAAATTGCCAAGGAAAACAGACCAAAGCGGGGAATATGAATTAATTCATGAAAATGCCGCGAAGCTGGAAAGAACCTTCCAAAGCTTTGGTGTAAAGGCAAGAGTCACTCAGGTCCACCTGGGCCCTGCTGTAACAAAATATGAGGTCCATCCGGATGTGGGTGTAAAAGTAAGTAAAATTGTCAGCTTAAGTGACGATCTGGCTTTGGCGCTTGCCGCAAAAGACATTCGAATGGAAGCCCCGATTCCGGGGAAATCAGCCATTGGCATTGAAGTCCCAAATTCAGAGGTAGCAATGGTTTCTCTACGCGAAGTACTGGAAGCTACCCAAAATGAAAAGCCTGATTCGAAGCTTTTAATTGGTTTAGGCAGGGATATTACCGGTGAAGCTGTATTGGCTGAATTGAATAAGATGCCGCATTTACTTGTTGCAGGGGCGACGGGGAGCGGAAAAAGTGTTTGTATCAATGGCATTATTACAAGTCTGTTAATGCGGGCAAAACCTCATGAGGTTAAGCTGATGATGATTGATCCGAAAATGGTCGAGCTTAACGTGTATAACGGGATCCCGCATTTGCTTGCACCGGTTGTGACCAACCCTAAAAAAGCTTCGCAGGCACTGCAAAAAGTCGTCAGTGAGATGGAGCGCCGCTATGAATTATTTTCCCACACCGGAACCCGCAATATTGAAGGATATAATGACCATGTAAAACGGCATAACTTAGAGGAAAATGACAAGCAGCCGTTTTTGCCTTTTATTGTTGTGATCGTCGATGAGCTGGCCGATTTAATGATGGTCGCTTCTTCCGATGTGGAGGATTCGATTACAAGGCTTGCACAGATGGCCCGCGCTGCGGGAATTCATCTAATCATCGCTACACAGCGTCCGTCTGTTGATGTTATTACAGGCGTTATCAAAGCCAATATCCCATCGAGAATAGCTTTTGCGGTTTCAAGCTCAACAGATTCAAGAACCATTCTTGATATGGGCGGGGCAGAAAAACTGCTTGGCCGCGGAGACATGCTGTTTTTGCCTGTAGGGGCATCAAAGCCGATCCGTGTTCAAGGGGCTTTCTTATCGGATGAAGAAGTTGAAGAGACAGTTAATTTTGTCATCTCTCAGCAAAAAGCACAGTATCAGGAAAATATGATTCCTGATGATCTTCCAGAAGTAAAAGGAGCAGTTGATGACAATTTATATGAGGAAGCAGTTGATTTAATCGTAGAAATGCAAACAGCCTCTGTTTCCATGCTGCAGCGGCGCTTTCGGATTGGTTACTCACGGGCAGCACGTCTGATTGATGAAATGGAAGCAAGGGGAGTTGTTGGACCATATGAAGGAAGCAAACCCCGTGCAGTCCTGATCACAAAACCAAGGGATGATGTGAGCTCGCTGTAACGAGTTAAGAAAAGATCGATCAATATAAAGTCAAATTTATGTGAAAACACCGAATTGTTTAGCGCTGATTCGGTGTTTTTCTTTTATCTATATAGTTTTCTAGGGAAATGTGACATACTATTGAAAACGCTTTAAATATTAATCTTATGCAAAATGATAAAGTTGGTGAACCCTATTTATTTTATACAAGAAAAATGATATAGTATTTTCGATTAGAGAAGGAAAGATAATACTTCAGAGGTCTGATGTCGTACGAAAAAGCTGGAGGAACCTGGATGTCTATAAAATCAGATAGCAGACATTTATATTTACAAGTAATTGATCGCTTGAAGAAAGATATTGAAGAAGGAATTTATAAAGAAAGAGAAAAATTGCCTTCTGAATTTGATCTTGCAAAGAAGCTTGGTGTTAGCAGGGCAACTCTTCGGGAAGCGTTGCGGATCCTTGAAGAAGAGAATGTCATTATCCGTCGTCACGGAGTCGGAACTTTTGTTAACGCCAAGCCTTTGTTCACCTCAGGGATTGAGCAGCTTAAAAGTGTCACAACGATGATTGAAGAGGCAGGCATGAAACCAGGTACCATTCTTCTCAGTTCATCAACGCTTGGTGTTACCGAGGAAGATCTTCGCCGTTTTACTTGTTCGCCGGATGAAGGAATCGTTGTCATTGAGAGAGTGAGAACGGCTAATGGAAAACCAGTTGTTTATTGCATAGACAAGGTACCGGAAAGGATTCTCCCGGAAACCTTTTCCCATGGTGAAGAATCGCTTTTCACCATTCTCGAGGAGCAGGCTGGCAGGAAAATTACATACGCGATTGCACAAATTGAACCGCTTGGTTATCACGAAAAAATTTCACCAGTCCTCGATTGTGAACCCGAAACGGCACTCCTTGTTTTAAAGCAAATGCACTATGATGAAATGGATGAACCGGTTCTTTTTTCGGTAAACTATTTTAAAGCGGACATTTTCAGCTTTCGTGTGCTTCGGAAAAGAAATTAATTTCTTTTTTCCAAGCATAATGATAAACGATATTTGTTCAGCTTACCAAAATCTATTCTTCCTAATCAAACAATTACTAAGGAGGTCTCAACTTTGAAAAAGCGTAAATTTGGTATTGCGTTAACATTGGTACTTGCAGCTGGAACACTATTGGGTGGTTGCGGAACAGCAAATAAAACTGATAATGCCGGCGGAGGCAAAGACAAAACCGCAAAATTCTCAGTTGGTATGGTAACGGACGTTGGCGGTATTGATGACAAATCCTTTAACCAATCAGCTTGGAAAGGTTTGCAAGACTTTGGTAAGAAAAATAATATGAAAAAAGGCGTTGGCGGGTATGATTATCTTGCATCAAAATCAGATGCGGATTATGCTACAAATTTAAATACACTTACTCACCAAAACTTTAACTTAATTTATGGAATTGGTTTCATGATGCAAAATGATGTCGATAAAATTGCAAAACAGCAGCCAAAGACAAAATATGCAATTGTTGACGCAGAAGTGAAAGAGTCAAACGTGGCAAGCATTCTCTTTAAGGAAAATGAATCCTCTTTCTTAGCAGGGGTTGTTGCCGGTATGACTACCAAATCCAATAAAATTGGTTTTATCGGCGGGCAGACAAGTGCTGTTATTGAACGGTTTGAAGCAGGATTTGTAACAGGCGTAAAAGCTGCAAATCCAAATGCCACAGTTGATATTCAATATGCGGAAAGCTTTACGGATGCCTCTAAAGGTCAGGCAATCGCTTCGAGAATGTACTCCTCGGGCGACGATGTCATTTTCGCTGCAGCCGGTGCAACCGGAAACGGTATGTTTAAAGAAGCTCATGACCGTTTAAGCAAAAACCCTAATCAGGCAATTTGGACAATCGGTGTAGACTCTGACCAAAATTTAACTGGTATTGGAGATGTAACGGTCAACGGGAAAAAGGCAAGCTCAATTATTACCTCTGCTATGAAACGTGTGGATAACGCAGTTGTTGATATTTCAACTAAAGCAATGAATGGCAAATTCCCAGGCGGAAAAACAACTGTATACGGTTTAGCTGAAGACGGTGTAGGATTGGCACCGATTAATCCTGATGTACCTAATAAAGATGCAATTGAAAAAGCAGTTGCAGATTGGACAGACAAGATTAAATCCGGCGATGTAAAAATACCTGCAACAAAGGCTGAAGAAAAGAACTTTAGTGCAAAGTAATCAAAATGCAAAGTTCAACTACACAATTTTTACTATAAACAATGGAATGCGGGCTTTTATTTTAGCCCGCTTCCTTCTTGATTTAAATTAATGTCCTAATTGAAGAGCAGAAGCTTATTCTGCTTTTCACTTAAGATTTTAATAGAGGATCCTTAAATAGAACTGCAGGTGAATTGACCTCTTACTGCATAGAATCTAGTAATTTCCTTAACCTTATTGCAAGGAGTGTAAAAAGATGGAATATGTGATTGAAATGCTTAACATTCGAAAAGAATTTCCGGGCATTGTTGCGAATGATAATATCACACTGCAAGTAAAAAAAGGGGAAATTCATGCTCTTTTAGGGGAAAACGGAGCGGGAAAGTCTACCTTGATGAATGTTTTGTTTGGCCTTTATCAGCCTGAGCAAGGGGAAATCAGGGTTAAAGGAAAATCGGTAAAAATTACAAACCCGAATATTGCGAATGATCTGGGGATCGGAATGGTTCATCAGCATTTTATGCTTGTGGATGTCTTTACTGTAACGGAAAACATTATACTTGGCCGTGAAACAACCAAAAGAGGAAGAATAGATTTAAAGGCAGCTGAAAAAGAGGTTCGGGAAATTTCAGAACGCTATGGTTTAGCTGTTGACCCCAGAGCCAAGATATCTGATATATCAGTGGGGATGCAGCAAAGGGTTGAAATATTAAAAACGCTTTACCGCGGTGCGGAAATTTTAATCTTTGATGAACCAACAGCCGTTTTGACACCCCAGGAAATTAAAGAATTAATCGGAATTATGAAAACCCTTATTAAAGAAGGGAAATCCATTATTCTGATCACTCATAAACTTAAAGAAATTATGGAAGTCAGTGACCGCTGTACTGTTATTCGTAAGGGGAAAGGAATTGGAACGGTCAATGTCAGCGAAACAAATGCAAATGAACTGGCCAGCTTAATGGTTGGGCGTGAAGTCGTTTTTAAAACAGAAAAAAAACCCGCAGAGCCGAAACAAGTGGTTCTTGAAATAAACGACTTGGTTGTAAAAGATTCACGCGGTGTAACGGAGGTAAATGGCCTCAGTTTGTCCGTACGTTCGGGGGAAATTGTCGGCATTGCAGGAGTTGATGGAAACGGTCAATCGGAATTAATCGAAGCCGTTACCGGGCTTCGAAAGTCAGAAAGCGGCAGTATCAAGGTTAACGGTAAGGAATTGATTCACTTGTCACCGAGAAAAATTGCCGAATCAGGGGTAGGTCATATTCCGCAGGACAGGCATAAGCATGGCTTGGTTTTAAATTACCCAATTGCCGAAAACATGGTTTTGGAAACGTACTATAAACCTCCTTTTTCTAAACGGGGAATCCTGAACTTCCCGGAGATTTATAAAAAAGCGAGACAATTAATTACCGAATTTGATGTCCGGACACCAAGTGAGTATACTCTTGCCCGTGCATTATCGGGAGGAAATCAACAAAAAGCCATTATTGGGCGTGAGATTGACCGGAACCCGGATCTTCTAATTGCAGCTCAGCCAACCCGCGGGCTTGATGTTGGGGCTATTGAGTTTATACACAAGCGCTTAATTGAACAGCGGGATCATGGTAAAGCGGTCTTGCTTGTTTCGTTTGAATTAGATGAAATCATGAACGTAAGTGATCGAATCGCCGTCATCTTTGAAGGGAAGATCGTTGCGGTTGTTAACCCTAAAGAGACAACCGAGCAAGAATTAGGGCTGTTAATGGCAGGTTCGAGCAGAAAAGAAGCGGGGGAAGGAACACATGTCTAAGCGATTAAGGAATTTAATAACACCTATTATTGCCTTGCTATTGGGTATATTAGTTGGGACAATCATAATGGTTGCCAGCGGCTACAATCCAATTGCCGCTTACAGTGCTTTATGGGGAGGAGCTTTCGGCAGCCCATATTATATCGGTGAAGTGATCAGACAGGTAACTCCATATATCCTTGCCGGATTAGCTGTTGCCTTTGCATTTCGGGTAGGTTTGTTTAACATCGGTGTTGAGGGTCAGTTTTTAGTCGGTTGGCTTGCCTCTGTCTGGGTTGGACTGGCTTTCCATCTGCCGAAAATCATTCATTTGCCATTGGCAATTCTCGCATCGATTGTTGCGGGTGCACTATGGGCTTTTATTCCAGGCCTTCTTAAAGCACGTTTTCGAGTTCATGAGGTAATTGTTACAATTATGATGAACTACGTAGCTTTACACTTATGCAATTATATTATTCAAAATGTTATCACCCAAAGCAAGGACAGAACACCAACAGTTCCGGATTCGGCCTCACTTGCTTCTCCATGGCTGCAAAGTATTACTCAATATTCCAGGCTGCACTGGGGGATTATACTGGCAATTATTTGCTGCTTTATTATGTGGTTCCTATTAGAAAAAACAACCCGTGGCTTTGAATTGCGTGCGGTAGGTTTTAACCAGCATGCGGCCCATTATGCCGGGATGAGTGTGAATAAAAATATTATTTTGTCTATGGTTATCTCAGGAGCATTTGCCGGTTTGGCAGGGGCCATGGAAGGATTGGGAACCTTTGGTTATATCGCCATTAAAAGCGCGTTCACCGGTGTAGGTTTTAACGGAATTGCCGTGGCATTATTGGGAGGCAATACCGCATTTGGGGTGTTTTTTGCCGCATTATTATTCGGTTCCTTAACCGTCGGGTCTCTGAACATGCCACTTACGGCTGGTGTACCAAATGAACTAGTCGATATCATTATTGCTTTAATTGTTTTCTTTGTTGCATCGAGTTATATCATTCGTTGGTTTCTTGAGCGCATCAGTAAAAAGGAGGCGAAATAAATGAGCTTGATGCAGGTATTAATGATTATTATTCCTTCCACATTGCTCTGGGCTGCCCCCCTTGTTTTCACTGCATTAGGCGGAGTATTTTCCGAACGGTCAGGCGTAGTAAATATCGGGCTTGAAGGCTTAATGTGGATTGGTGCCTTTGTATCGATTGTTTTTAATTTGACCTTTGTTCATATCTTTGGCTCATGGACACCATGGGTGGCATTGCTTGCAGCGATGGTCGCAGGTGCATTATTTTCCATTCTGCATGCAGTGGCATCGATCACCTTTCGCGCCGACCATACTGTATCAGGGGTGGCTATTAATTTATTGGCATCAGGGTTAACACTGTTTTTAGTAAAGCTGATTTATAATAAAGGGGAAACCGACACCATTAAAGAAGGTTTCGATAAAATTGATATTCCGATTTTAAAAGACATTCCCGTCCTTGGAAAATTATTTTTCCAAAACACGTATTGGACTTCCTTTTTGGCGATTATTGTTGCTATTATTGCCTGGTATATTATTTATAAAACCCCATTTGGCTTGCGCCTTCGTTCAGTTGGAGAGCATCCGATGGCTGCCGATACGATGGGGATCAACGTAACAAAAATGCGCTATTTAGGTGTTATCATTTCCGGGGCTCTGGGCGGAATTGGAGGGGGAGTATACGCTCAGGCGATTTCCTCCAACTTTAGCCATGCAACGATCAGTGGACAGGGCTTTATGGCGTTGGCCGCAATGATTTTTGGAAAATGGCATCCGCTTGGGGCAATGGGGGCTGCAATCTTCTTTGGGTTTGCCCAAAGTTTAAGTATTATCGGATCGAGTTTGCCGTTCTTAAAAACCATCCCGAGCGTCTATTTATTAATTGCCCCATATGTTTTGACCATCTTGGCTCTAACCGGTTTTATCGGCCGTGCTGAGGCACCAAAAGCAGATGGAGTTCATTATATAAAAGGAAGCAGATAATCCTTCACCCCGGCAAATGATGCCGGGGTATTTGCGTAAAAAAGGCTCAAATATTTGTATAACGCAACCATAACAAATTATAGTGAGAATAGGGTTTTATTTAGAAGGAAAAGATATGAAATAATCGAATCATTTATACATATTTATGGATAGGGCTTTTAAATTTGAAGGAGGACTGCAGATGGATTCGTTAGCAGAAAAAATAACGGAAATGCAAGGATACAAGCTCCATATCATTAGTACTGAAAAATACAAAACCAATACAATTGTTTGGAAAATGAAAGCTCCTTTAAAAAAAGAAGATGTTACACTTCGGGCTCTTCTGCCGCAAGTCCTGCAAAGCAGTTCAGCTAAGTACCCGTCGACTGCTCTCTTGCGATCTTATTTGGATGATTTATATGGTGCCTTATTTTTTGTCGACTTAGCAAAAAAAGGTGAATACCATATCATGAGTTTTTCAATGGAAATCGCCAATGAAAAGTTTTTAAGTGACCCTAGCCCATTGTTGAGAAAGGGGTTTGAATTTTTAGCAGAAATACTGACAAATCCACATATAACAAATAACGCTTTTGATCCTCAAAAGGTGGAACAAGAAAAACGAGCTTTAAAGCAAAGGATACAATCCGTTTATGATGATAAAATGCGCTATTCCAATGCCCGTCTTATTGAAGAAATGTGTAAAGATGAACCCTATCGTCTCCAGGTAAACGGGGAGTCTGAGGATGTTGACCCGATTACCCCGGAAAGCCTCTATGAATATTTCCTCAAAGCTTTTAAAGAAGATGAACTCGATTTATATGTTATTGGGGATGTCGAGGAAGAAGAAGTGAAAAAAATATCTTCTGAGCTGCTCCATTTTGAAAATCGCACACCCATAAGAGTGAAAATGGAAAGAAATAAGCAGGTTGGAAAGGTAAATGAAGTGAAAGAACAGCAAGATGTTAAGCAGGGGAAACTGAATATCGGCTACCGGACTCAAATTGTCTACGGCGGCCAGGACTATTATGCACTTCAAGTCTTTAACGGAATCTTTGGAGGATTCTCCCATTCAAAGCTGTTCATCAACGTCAGGGAAAAAGCGAGCCTGGCATACTATGCTGCCAGCCGTCTTGAAAGTCATAAAGGCTTGATGATGGTCATGTCCGGAATTGATATAAAAAACTATGACCAAGCAGTTAAAATCATCCATGAACAAATGGATGCAATGAAAAACGGTGATTTTACAAACGAGGAATTGGACCAAACAAAAGCTGTTATTCAAAATCAAATGCTTGAGACCATTGATACGGCCCGGGGATTAGTTGAAATCCTTTATCACAATGTCGCCGCCAATACCAATATTCCTTTGGAAACGTATTTAAGTGAAATGCAAAAAGTCACGAAAGAACAAATTGTCGCTGTAGCCGATAAGATTGAGCTGGACACTATTTATTTCTTAACAGGAATGGAGGCGGGTGAATAATGGAGAAAATTTCGTTTGACCAGCTCCAAGAAGAGCTATATTTTGAAAAACTCGCAAATGGGCTGCATGTATATGTGCTCCCCAAAAAAGGTTTTAATAAAACATTTGCAACATTTACTACCAAATATGGTTCGGTTGATAATCATTTCATCCCGCTTGGAGGGCAGGAATATAAGAAAGTGCCCGATGGCATTGCCCATTTTTTAGAGCATAAATTATTTGAAAAAGAAGATGGCGATGTGTTTCAGCAATTTAGCCGGCAAGGGGCATCTGCTAATGCCTTTACATCCTTCACCCGGACCGCTTATCTTTTTTCAAGTACATCTGATGTCGAAAAAAACTTGGAAACACTCGTCGATTTCGTTCAAGATCCTTATTTTTCCGAAAAGACCGTTGAAAAGGAAAAAGGAATTATTGGCCAGGAAATAACAATGTATGATGACAACCCGGACTGGCGGTTGTACTTCGGGCTGATTCAAAATTTATACAAGAATCATCCGGTGAAAATTGATATTGCAGGCACGGTAGAATCGATCTCTCATATTAATAAAGATCTGCTTTACGAATGCTATAACACATTTTATCATCCAAGCAATATGCTGCTGTTTATCGTCGGCCCGGTTGAACCGAAAGCAATCATCGATCAGGTTCGGACGAATCAGTCAAAAAAAGATTATAAAGAGCAGACTGAAATTAAACGGAAATTTGAAGACGAGCCTCCCGAAGCCGCGGAAAAGAAAAAGGTTCTGGAAATGAATGTTCAAACCTCCAAATGTCTGGTTGGAATCAAAGCCCTTCATACCGACCAAACCGGCGGGGAAATGCTAAAAAATGAGCTAACCATGAATGTTCTGCTTGATTTGCTATTCGGTAAAAGCTCGGAAAATTATAACCGCCTTTATTACGAAGGATTAATCGACGAGACCTTTTCCTATGACTATACGCAGGAGCAGGGATTTGGGTTTGCAATGATCGGCGGTGACACAAGGGAACCGGATAAACTTGCCGATGCATTAAAAAACATCCTGTCAGAGGCAAAAGACGGCAAATTGTTTAGCGATGAACAATTATCACGTGCAAAAAAGAAAAAAATCGGAACGTTTCTAAGGGCCATTAATTCACCCGAATATATTGCCAACCAATTTACCCGATATGCTTTTAATGGAATGAATTTGTTCGATGTAGTCCCAACGCTTGAAAAAATCACGCTTGACGACGTGAGTTTATTGGCGAAAGAGGTGATCGCTGACGAGCGATTCTCCGTCTGCCAAGTCGTGCCGAAAAAGAAGTAAGCATTCCAAAGCGCCGGCCGGCGCTTTTAGCTTTTAGAAAGCAGTAAATAGAAAAGAGGAGAAGTATGGGAAAGTATGTACTGATAACCGGGGCAAGCGGGGGAATTGGCCAAGCAGTGGCGCTGAAACTGGCAAAACAAGGATACAACCTGTATTTGCACTATAACAAAAATGCAGCATCAATCAAAAACTTACTTGAAAAGCTGAAACCATATCATGGAGAATATTTTCCGATTTCAGCTGATTTATTAGAATCAGAGGGATATAAAAAAATTACAGAACAAATATTTGCACTTGATGGGATTGTTCATTGCAGCGGAAACAGCCATTATGGAATGTTCAATGATCTCAAACTCGAAGAATTGGAAAGTTTAATGCATGTTCATGTACTTAACCCAGTTATGCTCACGAAAGAGCTGCTGCCAAAATTACTGCGTCAGAGGTCAGGCTCCATCATTGTGATAACCTCCATATGGGGTCAGACAGGGGCATCGTGTGAGGTTGCCTATTCTGCTGCAAAAGGAGCTCAGATTTCCTTCGTAAAAGCTCTCAGTAAAGAGACAGCACTTAGCGGAGTAAGGGTGAATGCGATTGCTCCGGGAGCAGTTAATACGGGGATGATGAGCCGCTTTAGCCATGAGGAAATCGAGGAACTGGAAAATGAAATCCCAATGGGAAGAATGGGGTCCCCTGAGGAAATTGCAGCCGGGGTATCCTTTTTACTTTCAGATGAGGCCTCTTATATTACTGGACAAGTACTTTCCATAAATGGGGGCTGGTACACGTAATTTTTATTTGAATGAATATTTTTTTCCCTTTGATACAAAATAACGTTGTACCATTTTATAAAGGGAGGAAAAAAAATGTCTGTTTTAGATAATTGGAAACAGTGGGAAGACTTTCTTGCAGATCGTCTTCATCACGCTCAAACAGCGGGGATGAATCAACAAGCAATAACCGATCTTGCCTACCAAATAGGAGGATATTTGCAAGACCATGTTGATCCTAAAAATGAGCAGCAGCGGGTTCTATCGGATCTTTGGAGTGTTGCCGATGATAATGAGCAGCGTGCCATCGCAAATATGATGGTAAAACTAATCCAAAATAATGGTTCTCACTGACAAGAATGTCGCAAAACAATGATATACTTTATAAACAAAAATCTCTTCACAGCAGTGGAGAGATTTTTTTAAATGAACTTTTTTGAACATTTCGGCAAATAAAGTAGGGATATGAAGAATTTTGTCAAATTACATATAGGTAGGATAGAAGTGATTTGTCATGTCCTTAAAGAATGAATAAAAAGGTAGGGATAAATATGAACTCCGAAGAATATGAAAATGTTCTATCCATTCATCGTGTACCTGTCTCAAAGCTGCGCTCTGAGTTCAATGGTGACCAATTCAGTTTTGAAACAACAGCGGATATTGATAGCAGGCCAAATGAAATGATTGGGCAAGAGCGTGCAGAGCGTGCCATGAAATTTGGGTTGTCTGTGGAACAAACAGGCTACAATTTGTTTGTTGTTGGTCCCTCAGGGACGGGACGGATGACTTACACACTTGACAGTGTTGAAAAGATGGCAAAATGTCGTTCTGTTCCAAAGGACTGTTGCTATGTCTATAATTTTGAAGATCCCGACCGGCCGCTCGTGATTACTTTACCGCCTGGACAGGGTTTGGAATTTCAGCGTAGAATGGAAATTTTATTAATTGATATTGAACGCGAAATCCGCTCAGTCTTTACCGGTGAAGATTTCGAAAAAAGAAAAAGCATGATTATTGAAGAATTTCGGGCGAAAGTGGAGGAGCTCTGGGATAATGCGGATGCGTTCGCATTAGAGCTTAATTTTAAAATAGAACGAACTCCAACTGGAATTAATACCGTTCCATTGTTGTTTGGAAGACCGATGGATCGGCAGACTTTTGAAAATTTGCCGGATGGAAATAAAGAACTGTTAAAGACAAAAGAAAAGCAAGTCGATGAAAAAATCCGTGAAACACTTTACCAAATTAGAAAAATTGATGGGCAGCTTCGAAAAAACATTGACCAGTTTACTAAAAGTGCTGCGGCAGCGGCGATTGAAGGGTTATTTCAGCCCCTGCAAGAGGCATATAAGGATAACGAGAAAGTCAATTCTTACCTGGAAGCTTATTTACATGATGTTGTAGAACACTTCAGCTTTTTTATTGACGAAGAGGAACAGACCAATATTATGAGCAAGCTGACAGGTTCCAAAGAACAGCAGCTTCATCGATATACCGTTAATTTATTTGTTAATCACAGAAACTTGAAGGGGGCCCCGGTTATCTATGAAACGAACCCTACTCCTCAAAATTTATTTGGAAAAGTAGAGTATAAAGGAGCGCTAGGAAGCTGGTTTACCGATTTCACCTTTATTAAACCAGGTGCTTTGCATTTAGCAAACGGGGGCTATTTAATCCTTCAGGCAGTTGAACTGCTGCAGCAGCCTTTTGCTTGGGCGTTGTTAAAAGGAGCCTTACAAAATGGAAATGTCCAAATTGAAAATCCTTATGAAGAAAGGAGCCTTTTCCCAACCAGCGGTCTAAAGCCGGAACCGATTTCTTTAAACATCAAAGTAATTATTATTGGTTCCTATTATTTATACGAGCTGTTATCAAGTGCCGATGAAGACTTCCATAAACTTTTTAAAGTAAAAGTTGAATTTGATACTGTAATGAAAAAAGATGAAGCAAACAGCTTGAAAATGGCCCATTTCGTTAAAAATTATTCTGAGCAGGAGGGATTATTGCCGTTTCATCGACGCGCAGTTGCGAAAGTAATTGACTATAGCTCCCGCCTTGTCGAGGAACAGCACAAACTATCCACCCGATTCCAGGAAATCACCAAAATACTTGTGGAATCCAGTTACTGGGCCAAAAATGCCAATGCTGATTTCGTTGATGAACAGCATATCAAACAAGCCCTCTCTGAGCAAATCCATCGGTCCAATCACATTTCCGAGCAATATCGGGAGATGATAAGCAAGGATAAGATCATGGTCGAAACGGAGGGGTTCCGGGTTGGTCAAATCAATGGTCTGGCAGTGATGGGAACACGTGAATCCAGTTTTGGTGTTCCGACAAAAATTACAGCTCAAACTTTTGTAGGAAAAAGCGGTATTATGAATATTGAAAGAGAAACCAGCTTGAGCGGTCAAATTCATAACAAAGGAATGCTGATACTAACCGGATTTCTTTCCGGTGAATTTGCGAAAAACCGTCCAATTCCTTTGTCAGCCAGCATCACATTTGAGCAGACCTATACGCAAATTGACGGCGACAGCGCTTCAAGTACGGAATTATATGTATTGTTATCTTCCCTTGCAGATGTTCCCATTAATCAAGGAATTGCTGTAACAGGGTCTGTCAATCAATGGGGAGAAATACAGCCGATCGGCGGGGTCAATGAAAAAATAGAAGGATTCTACCAAACCTGTAAGGAAAAAGGACTGACCGGAAAACAAGGAGTTATTATTCCAAAGCAAAATACCAGTAACTTAATGCTTGAAGAGGAAGTAGTCAATGCTGTGAAAGAGGGCAGATTCCATATTTGGGAGATTAGTCATATTTCAGAGGGAATCGAAATTCTAACGGGTATTAACGCCGGGAATATCCGTGATCAAAACGGGAAATTTCCTGAGGACTCTATTTTTGCAAAAGTTGAAGCACGATTTAACCAAATGTACGAAAATCTAAAGCAATCACAAAAAAATTAACTGCAACTGATATATGGCGGTCCTTCTTTCATGGGAACCGCCATTATTCTAATTCTATATCCTCACTCATTTCATATTATTTTTGATATCTCATCCTTATGCTTGTTTTTCCTTTCATCTTCCTGCAAAATCATTTATTATAGTGGATAGAATAAACAAACAAGAAATTTGTCGTTTTTTCGTTAAGCAGCAGGCACCTTAGTGTTTGCTGATCTGTGTCAATTTTCAAGATTGGTACTCATACGAAGAATGATACTTGAGAAACAGCATTGCGGAAACCAATTTTACTTGTTTCAAGGGGGCAATGGCTTTTCTAAATCGGAGGCTTTTTATGTTAAAAAAGGAATGGTACTTAGAATACGAAATTCAAAAAAACCGTCCTGGGTTATTAGGAGACATTTCTTCTCTTTTAGGGATGCTGTCTATTAATATTGTAACGATTAACGGAGTGGACGCAGGAAGACGAGGCCTTTTAATCTTGGCAAAAGATGACGACCAAATAAAAAGACTTGAGTCAATTTTACACACCATGGACACAATAAAAGTAATTAAACTTCGTGAACCTAAACTTAGAGACCGTCTTGCTGTTAGGCATGGCAGATATATTCAGAGGGATGCTGACGATAAAAAGACGTTTCGTTTTGTTCGAAATGAGCTTGGGGTGCTCGTAGATTTTATGGCAGAATTGTTCAAACAAGATGGCCATAAGCTGATTGGCATTCGCGGAATGCCGCGGGTAGGAAAAACGGAATCGATTGTTGCCGCAAGTGTATGTGCCAGCAAAAGATGGCTGTTTGTATCTTCCACCCTCTTAAAACAGACGATTCGAAACCAGCTGATTGCAGATGAATACAGTCCTAATAATTTATTTATAATTGACGGTATTGTTTCGACGAGAAGAGCAAACGAGCGCCATTCACAGCTTGTCAGGGAAATAATGTGTTTGCCGGCAACAAAGGTGATTGAACATCCTGACGTATTCGTCCATAATACAGAATATACTTTTGATGATTTCGACTATATTATTGAGTTGCGTAATGATGCGGATGAAGAAATTACCTATGATTTGGTTAATAATAACCATTTGTTTTCCGGTTCTGATTTTGGAGATTTTGACTTTTGATAAATGTTGGAAGGTGTTAGACGTTGACAGAATTAGGTAATCGACTAAAAGAAGCCCGATTAGCCAAAGGTTTAAGTTTAGATGATTTACAAACAATCACAAAAATTCAAAAACGTTATTTAGTGGGTATTGAAGAAGGGAACTATTCGTCTATGCCCGGGAATTTTTATGTACGGGCCTTTGTCAAGCAATATGCAGAAGCTGTACAGCTTAATCCCGAAGAGATTTTTGAAACTTATAAAAGTGAAATACCTTCTACCCATAATGAAGATTTACCTGAGCAGCTATCAAGGGTAAAAACAAGGAAACCAATATCAGAACGAAGCTCAAAAATATTTGATCTTCTTCCTAAGCTTTTAATTACGGCATTTGTGATTGGTGCTGCGGCATTAGTTTATTATTTTTTACAGCAGCATGCCGGCTCAAGTGCAAACGAAGCTGCTCCAAAGCAAAATGAATCTGTCAAGTTTGAAAAATCAAAAAATCTTGAAAAAGTTAAAGCAAGCTCAGGAGATGAGAAAAAGAAAAAAGAAAGCACGAAAAAGGCTGAAAACAAAGATAATCCTCAAGATACAGCCAAAGCGGAACCGACTGCGCAAACGATCACCCCTGGCCAAGTCAGCGGGAATAGTACTACTTACCAAGTAACCAATGCAGATAAATTTGTTGTCAAACTAGTCTCAAGAGGAAATACATGGGTAAGTATTAAAAATAGTAAAGGAGCATTACAATTCCAAGGAGTGCTTCAAGCTGGCGGAACCGATAATCAAACAGTCGATTTATCAAGTGATACGGCGGCAGTCATCAGGGTTGGCAATGCAAATGTTACGGATATCTATGTTAATGATAAAAAAATTGACTATGCGATACCGCCGAGCAAAGGAATTGTCCAGAACATTACGATTCAATATGTTCCGAAGACCCAATAGTCATCTAAAGATGACTATTTTTCTCGGCTAATAGAAAAGAATCAATTTTTTACGGGAATTTATTCTTTTCTATTACAAATAGTCACGTCTGTTTTCGCCCATGGGGCTCGCCAATCGGCGAGTTCTCTTTATTTATTAATTTTTGGAGGAAGAACGTAAAATGAATTTACCTAATAAAATAACTATATCGAGGATCCTCTTAATCCCGCTATTTATGATTGTGATGCTGATTCCCTTTGAATGGGGCTATATTCAGCTTCTTGGAACAAGCCTTCCTGTCACACATCTTATTGGGGCGCTCGTCTTTATTATTGCCTCAACAACTGATTGGATCGACGGCCATCTGGCTCGAAAATATAATTTAGTAACCAATATGGGGAAATTTCTTGATCCGCTTGCTGATAAACTCCTTGTCTCGGCAGCCTTTATCGTTTTAGTCGAAATGCACTTTGCTTCATCATGGATTGTCATTGTGATTATCAGCCGCGAGTTTGCAGTGACGGGACTGCGTCTGCTTCTTGCCGGTGAGGGTGAGGTTGTCGCTGCAAATATGCTCGGCAAAATTAAAACATGGACGCAAATTATTGCCATTTCATCATTGCTGCTGCATAACATCATCTTTGAAGCCATCCCATTTAGGTTTGATCAGCTGGCATTATGGGTATCCATGTTCTTTACCATTTGGTCAGGATGGGATTATTTTTCGAAAAACATGCATGTTTTTAAAAATTCAAAGTAAATCCTTATTAAAAGAAAAACTTACAAGGTGTGATGGGCATGAACGCTGAAATTATTGCAGTTGGTTCGGAATTGCTTCTCGGTCAAATTGTCAATACTAATGCCCGCTTTTTGTCCTCGCATTTAGCGGAATTAGGGATTAATGTTTATTTTCATACGGTTGTCGGGGACAATCCTGACCGTCTGAAATCAGCAATTGAAATTGCTGAAAAACGATCTGATCTGCTTATTTTCACTGGAGGACTCGGCCCTACGAAGGATGATTTAACAAAAGAGACAATCGCTACACATCTCGGCTGCAGTCTTGTTCTTGACCAAGAGGCATTAACTTCAATCGAAATGTACTTTAGTAAAACAAAGCGGACGATGACCGAAAATAATCGGAAGCAAGCGCTCGTTTTCGAAGGTTCTCATGTTCTTGCAAATGATCATGGTATGGCACCAGGAATGGTGCTTGCCGCTAACAGTCATACATATATGCTTCTTCCCGGGCCTCCAAAAGAAATGGAACCGATGTTTTTAATGTACGGCCGTGCAGCCATTGCTGCGCAAATAAAAACGTCCGACAAAATTGTTTCCCGTGTGCTTCGTTTCTTTGGAATAGGAGAAGCACAATTGGAAACAGAGATAGAGGATTTAATTGATTCGCAGAGCAACCCGACAATTGCGCCGCTTGCCGCAGATGGAGAGGTCACTTTGCGGCTCACGGCAAAACATAGCGATGAGACTGCGGCTGTTTCGATGCTGGATCAAATTGAAAAATCCATCAGGGCGCGGGTTGGAGAATTTTTGTATGGCTATGATCATACTTCGCTTGCGGAAGAATTGGTCAAGGCTTTAAAGGAAAAGAAGTTAACAATTGCAGCAGCTGAAAGTTTAACTGGCGGTATGTTTCAGCAGGAGATAACGGCGATTCCCGGAACAAGTGCGATTTTAAAAGGAGGAATTGTTTGTTATACAAATGAAGTAAAACACAATGTTTTGAAGGTTGAACAGGAAACAATTGATACGCACGGCGTAGTGAGTGAGCAATGCGCAAAAGAACTGGCTGAAAATGTTGCCAAGCTCACTAATGCGGATATCGGCATCAGCTTTACCGGAGTTGCCGGACCGGATGAGTCGGAAGGGAAACCAGTTGGAACCGTGTTTATCGGAATTTTCATAAAAGGGAAGCCGGTGACCGCAGTGAGACTGAATTTAAGCGGTACACGAAATGCGATTCGCGTCCGCACCGTAAAATCCGGATGCTATTTCCTTTTGAAAAAATTACAAGATTCACAAAATGAGTCCTAAGATAACCTATTAATAGAAACAAAGGAATGCCCACGGAAAGTGTGCATTCCTTTGTTTTTGAAAAGATAATAGGTGAAAACCAGCTTGCAATGGTCATTTTTCAAGTAAATAGTCAGATAATAACGTAATTACATTAATTGCTGGAAATTGTGCTGAGAAAACGGTCGAATTCCTTAGTGATAATACGTTTTTTCACTAAAAATAGGTTCGAAAATGAGCGAATAGATGTTCGATTTTTTTCTCGACAAAAGGGAGGAAAGCAGTTATATTATAGATAGGTTTTAAATTTGATAGTTTGTATCAATAAACGTGTGTTTTTTATATAATGAAGGAGGAAAATTACGTGAGTGATCGTAAAGCTGCTTTAGAAATGGCGCTAAAGCAAATTGAAAAACAATTTGGAAAAGGTTCAATTATGAAAATGGGTGAGCAAGTTGAAACAAAGATTTCAACTGTTCCAAGTGGATCTTTAGCACTTGATACCGCACTTGGAGTAGGCGGCTATCCAAGAGGACGGATTATTGAAATATATGGACCGGAGAGTTCTGGTAAAACAACTGTTGCCCTGCACGCAATCGCGGAAGTTCAGGCAAAAGGCGGCCAAGCGGCATTTATTGATGCTGAGCATGCCCTGGACCCTAGTTATGCACATAAGCTCGGTGTCGATATAGATGAACTGCTATTATCCCAGCCGGATACAGGGGAACAGGCCCTGGAAATTGCTGAGGCTCTTGTACGCAGTGGAGCAGTAGATATTATTGTCATTGACTCTGTCGCAGCATTAGTTCCAAAAGCGGAAATCGAAGGCGAAATGGGAGATACCCATGTAGGATTGCAAGCACGCTTAATGTCACAAGCCCTTCGCAAGCTTTCCGGTGCAATTAACAAATCGAAAACAATTGCTGTATTCATTAACCAAATCAGGGAAAAAGTAGGGGTTATGTTTGGAAACCCCGAGACGACACCTGGCGGACGCGCGCTCAAGTTCTATTCAACCATCCGGCTTGAAGTGCGTCGTGCTGAAACATTAAAGCAAGGCAATGATATGGTAGGTAACAAAACGAAGATTAAAGTAGTGAAAAACAAGGTAGCTCCTCCTTTCCGTACAGCTGAAGTGGATATCATGTATGGAGAAGGTATCTCCAAAGAGGGAGAAATCATCGACCTTGGATCCGATTTAGACATCGTCCAAAAAAGTGGAGCATGGTATTCCTATAATGATGAACGGTTAGGACAAGGACGGGAGAATGCAAAACTGTTCCTGAAGGAAAACCCTCAAATCCGTCAAGAGATTGCACAAAAAATTCGTGATCATTATGGTTTAGACGGTGAAAAAACCGTTACTGAATCTGAAGACGATGCTGAACAAATTGAACTTCTGGATTAAATCATAAGAGTAATGCCCTTCTTAAAGGGTTTTACTCTTTTTTTATAAAAGGGACCAAATATGAATAAAAATAAAACTAAAAGTATAATTACTCATAACCTATATTCCCGCATGATGAATAAAGTATGAACGAACACTAAATATTCCAAAATGCTACAAAGGCAAGCCCTTGACAATAAATAGGCACACCTTTACAATTAACATGTATATTTTACATTTTTGGTAATATTACAACGCTAAAAAGCCTTAGTGCTTGCTGTATGTTGAGTCTAAACAATGTACATGCCGACACTTAAAAAACGTAACAAAAGTTCATAGCAAGAGGAGGTGTAACGATGGAACCAATTACAATCATCTCCATTTTGCTTGGCCTATTCGTCGGTGCAGTTGTTGGCTATTTTATTAGGAAATCCATTGCAGAAGCAAAGATAGCAGGAGCCAGAGGTGCTGCTGATCAAATTCTTGAGGATGCCAAACGTGAAGCAGAATCAGTTAAAAAGGAAGCATTACTAGAGGCAAAGGATGAAATTCACAAGCTTCGGACAGAGGCAGAACGTGAGGTTCGTGAACGAAGAAATGAACTCCAAAAACAAGAAAACCGTTTACTGCAAAGAGAAGAGAATTTAGACCGAAAAGATGATTCGCTAAATAAACGTGAGATTCTTTTAGAAAAGAAGGATGATTCTCTTAACCAAAGACAACAACATATTGAAGAGATGGAAAGCAAAGTGGACGAGTTGGTACGAACGCAACAAGCTGAACTTGAACGGATTTCGAACTTGAACCGCGAGGAAGCTAAATCGATCATTTTAGAACGCACAGAAAAGGAATTAGCGCATGACCTTGCTGTTATGATTAAAGAAACTGAAAACCGCGCTAAAGAGGAAGCTGACAAGAAAGCAAAAGATATTTTATCGCTGGCAATCCAGCGTTGCGCTGCTGACCATGTCGCAGAAACAACAGTTTCTGTTGTCAACCTTCCAAATGATGAGATGAAAGGCCGGATCATTGGCCGTGAAGGACGTAATATTCGTACCCTGGAAACACTGACAGGGATTGATTTAATTATCGATGATACACCTGAAGCTGTTATTCTCTCAGGATTTGATCCTATCCGTCGTGAAACAGCGCGTTTAGCGCTTGAAAAGCTGGTCCAAGATGGCCGCATTCATCCAGCCCGGATTGAAGAAATGGTGGAAAAATCACGCCGTGAGGTAGATGAATACATTCGCGAGGTGGGAGAACAAACCACATTTGAAGTAGGTGTACATGGACTGCATCCGGATCTGATTAAGATTCTTGGCCGCTTAAAGTTCCGCACAAGTTACGGACAAAATGTTTTAAAACACTCAATAGAGGTTGCTCAATTATCTGGGCTGCTTGCTGCTGAGCTTGGAGAAGATCAGACGCTCGCAAAACGTGCAGGATTACTGCATGATATTGGTAAAGCAATCGACCATGAAGTGGAAGGAAGCCACGTTGAGATCGGGGTTGAACTTGCAACAAAATATAAGGAACACCCTGTTGTCATTAACAGCATTGCCTCTCACCATGGAGATACAGAGCCTACATCGGTTATTGCTGTGCTTGTAGCTGCTGCTGATGCATTATCAGCTGCCCGCCCTGGTGCAAGAAGTGAAACTCTTGAAAACTATATCCGTCGCCTTGAAAAGCTGGAAGAAATTTCAGAATCATACGAGGGTGTGGAAAAGTCATTTGCTATTCAGGCTGGACGTGAAGTGCGCATTATTGTCAGACCAGAAGCAATTGATGATCTTGCTGCCCATCGATTGGCAAGGGATATTCGGAAGCAAATTGAGGAAGAACTGGATTACCCTGGTCATATAAAAGTGACGGTTATCCGTGAAACTCGAGCTGTAGAATATGCAAAATAAAGCGGTGCATACGCATCGCTTTATTTTTTTAATGATAAAGCCGGCATAATATGCCAAGTGTAATAACGAAAAGAATCCATTTCGGAAAGGGCAATGAAATGATTTTATTATTTATTGGAGATGTTGTCGGTGCACCTGGCCGGGACATGGTCAAGGAATATCTTCCAAAATTAAAGGAAAAATATCGTCCTCATCTGACGGTCATCAACGGGGAGAATGCAGCCGGAGGCAAAGGTATAACAGAAAAAATCTACAGGGAATTCCTTGAAGCAGGGGCGCAAGCTGTTACCCTTGGAAACCATGCATGGGATAATCGCGAGATTTTTGAATTTATAAATGATGCAAAGTATTTGGTGAGACCTGCAAATTTTCCGGAAGGTACCCCGGGAAAGGGAATTGTTTATGTAAAAATTAATGACTTAGAAGTTGCGATAATCAACCTGCAGGGGCGGACGTTTATGAGTGCCATTGACTGTCCATTTAAAAAAGCAGATGATTTAGTCGCACAGGCTCGCGAGCGCACTCCGTTTATTTTTGTTGATTTTCATGCGGAAGTAACCAGTGAAAAACAAGCGATGGGCTGGTATTTAGATGGGAGGGTTTCTGCTGTTGTAGGTACACACACACATGTTCAAACAGCCGATAAGCGGACACTCCCGGGGGGAACAGCATATTTAACTGACGTGGGAATGACAGGACCTTACGACGGCATTCTTGGCGTTGAAAAAGAAGCTGTCATTAAAAAGTTTTTAACGAACCTTCCAGTCCGGTTTGAAGTTACAAAAACCGGAAGAACTCAGCTGAGTGCAGTCGTGATCGAGCTCGACCGGAAAACGGGAACCGCTAAAAAGATTCAGACCATTTTAATAAACGATGATCACCCCTTTTATTCATAAAAGCTGAAACAGAATTTTCTTAGTTGAATAAGCCTTTTTTTGTCCAAGCCGGCATAAGTCTTTTCATGAATGAATATAGTAGCAGTGGAATATTTTATATTCCTGATTAGTTCATGAAACTGCTCATGCGGGATCGGGATATACAAGGGGGAGCCAGGAATGGAAATATTAAAAGTTTCAGCAAAATCTAATCCTAATTCTGTAGCAGGTGCACTCGCCGGGGTTCTGCGGGAAAGAGGCGCTGCAGAAATTCAGGCGATCGGTGCGGGTGCATTAAATCAAGCCGTAAAGGCAGTTGCAATTGCTCGAGGATTTGTGGCACCTAGCGGAGTTGATTTAATTTGCATCCCGGCGTTTACCGATATTCAGATTGATGGCGAAGAACGCACTGCTATTAAATTAATCGTGGAGCCGCGTTAATAGGAAACAGAATATGGATGCTTACCTGCTTTTAAAATAAAGCAGGTTTTTTTGTATGATCAAAGCTGAAAAGAAAAGGAAGCACGCGATTTCATTAAAATACATAAAATGACAAATAGTGGAATAATCCTAATGATTTAGGTAATTATGATTAAAATAACTAGGATAATAGTGGAAATTGTCAAGATTAAATGTCTAAATAACTAGTATTTTAAAAAAAATAAAAAAATATTCATATTTTAGACAAAATTTAGGTCGAAAGGGTTGCTTTTTTTACCACATAGGTCTAGAATTGTAAGCGTTTAGTACGTTCCCATTAATCTATTTTTTAACAAAAAAAATGATTTTTCGATTAGAATTTTCGAGATTAGGATGGGAAAGTGCTATACTAATGACGATATTGCTTTACATTTTTACATATCTAAAGGGGTGTAAGTCATGATCAATCAACTTTCTTGGAAAGTTGGCGGACAACAAGGGGAAGGCATTGAGAGTACAGGGGAAATTTTCGCAATTGCACTTAACCGCCTAGGTTACTATCTGTACGGGTATCGCCACTTTTCATCACGTATCAAGGGTGGGCACACAAACAACAAAATCCGAGTAAGTACAACACAAGTAAGAACCGTTTCTGATGATTTAGACATTCTTGTCGCTTTTGACCAAGAAACAATCGATCTAAACTACAAAGAATTACATCGTGACGGTGTTATTTTAGCAGATGCAAAGTTTGATCCAAAGAAACCGGAAGATACTGAAGCAAATATGTATGCGGTTCCATTTACTGAAATTGCTACAGAATTAGGTACTTCTTTAATGAAAAACATGGTAGCAATTGGCGCTACATGTGCTGTTCTTGAATTTGACATTCACGATTTCGAAGAAGTAGTTCATGAAATTTTCGGTAAAAAAGGCGCTCAAGTGGTTGCGAAAAACATGGAAGCAATCAAAGCGGGTTATGAGTATACAAAAGAAAAACTTGGCAGCGTAACCATGAAGCTTGAAAAAGCTGATGGCACAAAACGCTTGTTCATGATTGGTAACGATGCAATTGCTATGGGTGCAGTTGCAGCAGGCTGCCGTTTTATGGCTGCTTACCCAATCACTCCTGCTTCAGAAATTATGGAATATTTAATTAAAACATTGCCTGAACTTGGCGGTGCTGTTATTCAAACGGAAGACGAAATTGCTGCATGCACAATGGCAATCGGCGGAAACTATGGCGGCGTTCGTACGATTACTGCATCATCAGGTCCTGGATTATCTCTTAAAATGGAAGCAATTGGATTATCTGGTATGACAGAAACTCCACTTGTTATTGTTGATACACAGCGTGGAGGTCCTTCAACAGGATTGCCAACAAAACAAGAGCAATCAGACTTAATGGCGATGATTTATGGAACACACGGAGAAATTCCAAAAATCGTTATGGCACCAAGTACGGTTGAAGAAGCATTCTATGACACAGCAGAAGCATTTAACCTTGCTGAAGAATATCAGTGCCCAGTTATCGTGTTATCTGACCTTCAGCTTTCATTAGGTAAACAAACAGTTGAACCTCTTGATATTAATAAGGTAGAAATTAGACGCGGTAAGTTAGTAGATCATGAAATTGCTGAAAACGAAAACCATGTAGGCGGTTATTTCAAACGCTACCAAGTAACAGAAGACGGTGTTTCACCACGGGTAATCCCTGGTATGAAAAATGGTATCCACCATGTAACTGGTGTAGAACATGCTGAGACTGGTAAACCTTCTGAGTCTCCTGCAAACCGGATTGCGCAAATGGATAAACGTTTCCGTAAACTTGAAAACATTCGTTTCAATACACCTGTTTATAAAAACGCAAAACATGAAGAAGCTGATCTTTTACTTGTTGGTTTCAACTCTACACGCGGTGCGATTGAAGAAGCAATGGGTCGTCTGGAAGCTGACGGTATGAAAGTAAACCATGCGCACATTCGTTTGATTCATCCATTCCCGGCAGATGAAGTATTGGAACTTGTTCAATCTGCTAAAAAAGTCTTGGTTGTTGAAAACAACGCAACCGGCCAATTAGCTAATATCATGAAAATGAATATTGGCAATGCTGACAAGATAAATAAGTTTGTGAAATATGATGGAAATCCATTCCTTCCTCATGAAGTTTATTCAAAAAGTAAGGAGTTGTTCTAAATGGCCACATTTAAAGACTTTCGTAATGATGTAAAACCGAACTGGTGCCCAGGCTGTGGTGACTACTCTGTACAAGCAGCAATTCAACGTGCGGTTGCAAACGTTGGTTTAGAGCCTGAAAATTTAGCAGTTATTTCCGGTATCGGCTGTTCCGGCCGTATCTCCGGTTATATTAATTCTTACGGTGTTCACAGTATCCATGGCCGTGCCCTTCCAATTGCTCAAGGAGTAAAAATGGCAAACCGCGACTTAACGGTTATCGCTGCCGGCGGTGACGGAGACGGATTTGCAATCGGTATGGGACACACTGTACATGCGATTCGCCGTAACATCAACATTACTTATATCGTAATGGATAACCAAATCTATGGCTTAACAAAAGGACAAACTTCTCCTCGTTCAGGTATGGGATTTAAAACTAAATCAACTCCAAAAGGATCTGTTGAAGAAGCTGTATCACCAATGAAGCTTGCTCTTTCTGTCGGTGCAACCTTCGTTGCTCAAAGTTTCTCTACAGACCTTAAGGAACTTACATCCTTAATCGAAGCTGGAATCAACCATGACGGGTTCTCCCTCATCAACGTATTCAGCCCATGTGTAACTTACAATAAAGTAAACACATATGACTGGTTTAAGGAAAACCTTACAAAATTAAGCGACATTGAAGGCTACGATCCTTCCAACAAAGAAAACGCTATGCAAACATTAATGAAGCATAACGGTCTTGTTACCGGTCTTATTTACCAAAACACTGAGCGCAAATCTTATCAAGAGCTTGTGCAAGGTTATTCGGAAGAGCCATTAACAAAGGCTGACCTTAAACTCGACCAAGCATATTTCGATAAATTAGTTTCTGAATTTATGTAGGCAGTAAAAAATCCCGCGAATTCAATTTGCGGGATCTTTTTTGCCTTTTTTTATTGTTTTTGCAGGAATAGCCAAAAATTTACAAAAGTTGTTATCTTGTACAAATGTAAGGATATTGTTTGTTTCATTTATAACGTATATAATTATTTATTGTATGTCTCAAAATCAATGCAAAAAAACTTTTAATTAGGCAGGAGAAAAGAAATGGATGAAAAACAACGATTAGAACTAACCGATCACGTTAAGACACCGGACAAAAAATCCGAAGCGTCTGACAAAGGATCAAAAGATTACTCAAAATATTTTGAACAAGTAATCACTGCCCCTTCCTTGAAGGAGGCAAAAAAACGCGGGAAAGAAGCAGTAAACTATCACAATGATTTTGCGATCCCTGAGGAATTCAGAGGGATGGGTGATGGCCGTAAGTTTTATATCCGGACTTATGGATGCCAGATGAATGAACATGATACGGAAGTAATGTCAGGTATCTTCATGGCGCTCGGATACGAACCTACCGATGAAGTCGAAAATGCAAATGTAATCTTACTAAATACCTGTGCGATCCGAGAAAATGCGGAAAATAAGGTGTTTGGGGAAATTGGCCATTTAAAAGCATTGAAAATGGAAAAACCGGATCTATTACTTGGTGTGTGCGGCTGTATGTCACAGGAAGAATCTGTCGTAAATAAAATTTTGAAGACTCATCACCACGTTGATATGATCTTTGGCACCCATAATATCCACCGGCTTCCGCATATTTTAAACGAAGCATATATGTCAAAGGAAATGGTGATCGAAGTTTGGTCAAAAGAAGGGGACGTCATTGAAAATCTTCCAAAAGTCCGCCGTGGAAATATCAAAGCATGGGTCAATATTATGTATGGCTGTGACAAGTTCTGTACCTACTGTATTGTGCCGTATACCCGCGGAAAAGAGCGGAGCCGCCGCCCTGATGAAATCATTCAAGAGGTGCGTCACCTTGCCGCACAAGGATATCAAGAGGTTACATTGCTCGGGCAAAACGTCAATGCCTATGGAAAAGACTTTGAAGATATGAATTATGGTCTTGGTGATTTAATGGACGAATTGCGTAAGATCGATATTCCGCGCATTCGTTTTACCACAAGCCATCCCCGTGATTTTGATGATCATTTGATTGAGGTGCTTGCAAAAGGCGGAAATCTGATGAATCATATCCATTTGCCGGTTCAGTCAGGTTCAACGGAAATTCTAAAAATTATGGCCCGCAAATATACCCGCGAGCAATATTTGGAGCTTGTGCGAAAAATTAAGGCAGCGATACCTGACATTGCCCTGACTACGGATATTATTGTCGGTTATCCAAATGAAACGGAAGAACAATTTGAAGAGACACTATCACTGTACCGTGAAGTTGGTTACGAATCAGCCTATACGTTCATCTATTCGCCGCGTGAAGGCACACCGGCAGCGCAAATGCAGGATAACGTTCCTCTCGAGGTTAAAAAGCAGCGCTTGCAACGGTTAAATGATGTTGTAAATGAATTGTCTGCAGAAGCCCTGAAAAAATATCTAGGGCAAACAGTTGATGTTTTAGTAGAAGGCGAGAGTAAGAATAACCCAGATGTCCTTGCTGGCTACACGTCTAAAAACAAACTTGTAAACTTAACAGGCCCAAAAACCGCAATTGGAAAAATCGTAAAAGTTAAAATTACCGAAGCAAAAACATGGTCATTGAATGGAGAAATGATTGAAGAACCGGCAGAGGTGAAATAAGTGGCGAAATACACAAAAGACGATATTGTTAATCGGGCAAAGGAACTAGCCAGGATGATTTCCGAAACGGAAGAGGTAGATTTTTTTAAGCAAGCAGAAGCGAAAATTCATCAAAATCAAAAAGTCACCATGATCATTTCTGAAATGAAGGGCCTGCAAAAACAAGCCGTAAACCTGCAGCATTATGGCAAACCAGAAGCGCTGAAAAAAGTGGAAGAAAAAATTGCCTTTCTGGAACAAGAGCTGGACGAGATTCCGGTTGTGCAGCAGTTTAAACAATCTCAACTAGAGGTCAATGATTTGCTGCAAATTATTGCTTCCACCATCTCAAATACGGTTACTGACGAGATTATTATTTCTACCGGCGGAGATGTTTTACGAGGAGAAACTGGCGCTAGTGTCAATAATAATTCCGAATGCGGCTGTGAACATGGACATGATCACTGTCATGATTAATTTGTACCAAAAACCAGGCGAAACATCGCTTGGTTTTTCTTTTTTTAGATAAATCATTCCCTCATCGGAACATCCCCAAATAACCCACATAAAATGAATGGAACTAAACATTTAACCAGATTACCCAAAAATATATCGCACACTAGTCTAAAATTTAGCATAGGATGAAATGAAAATGAATGAGGAGGGTTCGCTTGAAATGGGAGAATACAGAGAGATCATCACGAAAGCGGTCGTAGCGAAAGGACGTAAAT
Organism: uncultured Bacillus sp.; assembly: GCA_964484065.1. Classification (GTDB taxonomy): domain Bacteria; phylum Bacillota; class Bacilli; order Bacillales; family Cytobacillaceae; genus JAEVLT01. The sequence goes on along the minus strand of CAZAEW010000001.1, from coordinate 5,165 downwards.
TCACCCAGTCCAGCCATACGATCGTCCCGGCGCATAATCCAACGAGTATCCTTGGATGTTGGATCATCAATCATAAATACGAAGCGAAAAAAGTCGGAAAAACAGTAGAGATACATGGATCCTATGACATTAACGTTTGGTACTCTTACAGCCAAAATACAAAAACAGAAGTAGTAACGGAACGTGTTTCTTATACGGATATCATCAAACTGCGCTACCGTGACGATGATATTCTTGGAGACAATGAAATTGTCGCACGGGTTCTGCAGCAGCCCAATTGCACTGAAGCGGTTATTTCTCCAAATGGAAATAAAATTATTGTACATGTGGAGAGAGAATTCCTTGTCGAGGTCATTGGAGAAACAAAGGTTTGTGTAGCAATCAACCCGCAAGGATGCCATGCTGATGATGACGATGAGTGGGGCATGGATGTTGACGATGAAGAATTTGAAGAATTAAATCCAGATTTCTTAGTCGGCTCTGAAGAGGAATAACGATAACTAGGAAGATCTTGCTTCCTAGTTTTTCTTTTTTATAAATATTAATAGGAATGATGATGCCCGTAAAGTACACCCTATATGCAGGAGGTGTTTGCAATGGAGTCAAAGAAGCCTGGAGATGGACAATTGCCTGATTTCCGTGAGTTAAATGATCGGATTATTGCTGAAAGAAATCCTGGACCAACTCTTGTGATTAAAACAAACTTGGACCCAAAGGATGCTTCGGAAAATAATCCCTATTTTTCAAAAGCTAATGTTAAGGACCCAAAACTGCTAAAGGAGTACTTTGAAAAGTCATAATTCGGGAAATGGCCGGGAACTTTACCCGGCTTTTACTTCTGGTGGAGATTTGAGGATAAACAGTCATTTTCTCGGAATGGTTCAGGTACAGGTACAGGTACAGGTTTATTACATGATGGATGCCCACCTTGAAAGAACAATGATATAATGAACGGTAGATACCTTTTACCGAAAACTAAAATTTCAGTTATTAAAACAATTCATTCGGCAAACAAGATTGATAGACATAAATGCAAAAGGGGGGAGAATATGGTTCAATCAATTGACAGGGCCTTAAATATCATCAAGATTGTCAGTTCCCGTAAGGACGGAATCGGAGTGACAGAACTGGCGGAAATGCTGGGTTTAAATAAAAGCTCTATCTTTCGGATTCTGGCAACTTTAACTGCGAAAGGCTTTATCGAACAGAATCCTGAAACAAAAAAATATAAATTAGGGTACATATACCTTGAGTTAAGTACAAAGCTGTTAGAGTCCATTGATATTCGTAAAGAAGCGATCCCTTTATTAAGGGAGCTTGAGGAAATTTCCAATGAAGTCATTCATTTGGTTATCTATTCTCAGAAAGAAGCGGTTTATATTGAAAAGCTGGAGGGGAATGAAACGTTAAGGATGCATTCGCAGGTAGGCAAGCGGGCCCCAATGCACTGCACAAGTGCAGGCAAGGTGATCTTAGCACATATCCCAAGAGGCGAAACGATTGAAATTATTCATCAAAAAGGGCTTCCTATGCATACAGAAAAAACGATTACAAATGAGCAGGATTTGTTGGAGAACTTATCGATGATTAAAAAGCAAGGGTATGGTATTGAAAGGGAGGAAAATGAGCCAGGCATTACTTGTATAGCGGCTCCCATTTTTAATCACCGGGGAGAAGTGGCAGGTGCTGTAAGTATTTCAGGCACATCGCTGCGGATGACTGATGAAAAAATTAACGGCTTAAAGGATAAATTAATGGATGTAGGAAAGAAGATATCCAGTCGTTTAGGATATAAACCTGAATAAAAGGCAGGAAAAAGGACTTGACGGGATTCGAACCCGTAAAAAACATAACAGTTACCCTTGAAACTGCCAGCTGCTCTGACCATTGAGCTACAAGTCCTAAAAATAGTATGGGACGTTTCTGAAAAAATATTCATTACTAAAATGAAAAAAGGGACAAGCCTAATTCTTTGCCTCTTTTTAAAAGCGGGGGAGCGATCAGGATGGTATTACTTCTAGAAGATGTATCATTAAAGCGAGAAGGCAAATGGATTTTACAAAATGTGAATTGGCAAATTAAAAAAGGTGAACATTGGGTATTATTCGGATTAAACGGAGCTGGAAAATCAACCCTCTTAAATATGCTGACTGCAGAATATTTTCCGACTAAAGGAAAAGTAACGGTTCTGGGAATGGAATTTGGAAAAACTTATCTTGGTGAAAAACTTCGCAGAAAGATTGGCATTGTTTCATCTTCCCTTCAGCAAAAATTTTATCCGGTAGATAATGCCTTTGAAATTGTCTTGAGCGGAGGGTTTGCAAGCATCGGTTTATATGAAACACCGACAGACGAAATGAGAGCAAAGGCAATTGATCTTTTGAAAGAGCTGGGCTGCTTTAAATATGCTAATCAAAACTATGAAACTTTATCGCAGGGTGAGCGGCAGCGGGTCCTCATTGCCAGGGCTTTAATGGCTGACCCTTCCTTGCTTATACTTGATGAACCGACGAACGGATTAGACTTTATTGCGCGGGAACATTTGTTGGAATCAATTAAAAATATTGCTAAAAGGCCCGAAGCACCGACGATTCTTTATGTCACCCATCATGTCGAGGAAATTTTACCGGTTTTTAATAAAACATTGCTTCTTAAGGAAGGACAAGTTTTTTCCTCCGGCTCCACACAGGACATGATTTCAAGTGAAATGCTAACGCAGTTTTTTGATCTTCCTGTAAAAGTCATCTGGCAGAACAACAGACCATTGATTTCGAAATTATGAGATAAATGAGCAAAAAAGACACCCCTTTCTACTTAGAGAGGGGTGTCTTTTTTTACGGTTTCCGTATGCTCAAAATAAGGTTGAAACAGATATGGAGGCATATTGATATACTGATTTGGCTGCTCCGGGTCTTCGATTACGATAAAATGTGCTTCATAACCATTGATTACTTTGGCAAATTTATCGACAACTCTTACAATATAACTTGGTTCATATTTATGGGTCTTTTCGAGTCTCAATAACATCCCAACCTGAATTTCCTCATAAGTCATCATTTTCATTCCTCCACGTAACTATTATAGTCCTTCGAAGGTATGCTTTCGGATGAATTAGGCTTTATCAATAAGCATTTGAATTATATTCATAGAAGGAAATTTAAATACTCTTTTTCATGCCGCAATTTTTGCATTCTCTCAAGAAAACACCATGGGAGACAGAAGATTTAAATGATGTGCTGCCGCAGTTATCGCAACGCCCGCTGACTTTGTCAGGATATTCCTTAAAATCATAAATAATCTCAGTACTATATCCGTTTGTTTCCTTTTCCATAATATCACCTCTGTGTTAACGCTTTTAGTATAGCAGAAAAGCTGGTACGAATGAAGAATTTTAAAGAATCCAATATTCGAAAAATTCCATTAAAAAAAACAATACAAGATTCTTAAGAAATGTTTACTTGTAATTTAAATTCACTTTACATGGAGAAGTTATACTATAAAAAACATCATAGAGGAGAGGAAACCATGTTTCCAAATGAAAAACTAAGAGATGCAAATTTATGGATTTCTACTGTTCTGCAGGGAGTATTGAATATCGGCTTAATTTTTCTGGCTTTAACATTGTGCTTTTTACTGGGAAGAGAACTCGTTTATTTTATCTATAGCTCTTTATTAATTAAAAGCGGGATGAGCCACTCTCAGTTACTTGAACCAATCTTGATTTTCTTTTTGTATTTTGAATTTATAGCTCTGATTGTAAAGTATTTTAAGGAGCACCATCATTTCCCAATCCGATATTTTCTATATATCGGTATAACGGCAATGATTCGTCTTATCATTGTAAATCATGATAATGCAGTTTATACCTTGCTTTATTCAGGTGCCATTCTAATCTTAATTGTTGGCTATTTTATCATGAATTCGGTTACGGCAAGAAAGGGAAGACTTTAGCAGAAAAGTCATCCTCTTCTTTCCTCATTAAAAATACCCCTCATTTTACATCCATAACATTCCCCAAAATCCATTCAACCTATTCCTGTAGTAGTGCTGTGTTAAAGTTCTAAGATTAATTGCGAAAATCAACAAATAATCAACTTTAGTAGAGTATTGAGGTTCTGGTAATTATTCTAATTGTTACGCCTGGCGTCCGTTTTTCTGTTGAAATTTATGTTTCGATAAACTGGATGCAGGAGGAAACTTTAGAGGATTTGTCTTAAACACAGAGTTCACCAAATTGTTGAAAGGAATGGGGGAATGAACGTCGAACATAAGCAGTAGTATGCAAGAGTATCAAAGGGGTGAGAAAAATGGAAGGATTATCTTTAGAAAAACTAATACAAATAGCATCCAAAGAGAGTTCAGCCAATTCTTATTACGGAAAAATTGAAAAACTGGCACAAGAATTACGGGGACTAAAATTATTAGAACCAATTGAACGAAAGGAGCATATTTTTTATCCCAAGAAGGTTTTCCTTGAACATGAAACCATGGAAATGTTTTTTATTACAAAAGAAAATATGATTGCCTCAAGTATTGATGGCAGGGGGATTATTTCATTGAGAAACATACCTTTGTCTGTTAAATTGTTAGATTTTAGGATCAACACAAAAGAAAAAACCGCGGAATTGTTTGTTCATGATAAAAACGGTGAAGTTTTCTCGTTTTCCAGTATAAGAGATACAAATCCCGAATGGAAACCTGTTTTCTACAATGGAATATTTGAAATATATCAGTTTTTATCAGTTAAATAAGTTAAATAAGTTAAATAGTTTACCCAAACTTTCCTGATGAAGTGTAATGATAACAATACTACTATATTCATCCCGGCTGCAAGCCGTACAAAAATTGTTCGCATGTTGTTCAGGGTAAAATTGAACAGGATAAAATTTTTTCTTGCATCCAATCAATCCAAGTGATATGATAATAAAGTTCCTCTTGAAAGGGAAGAACATCAATAAAAAGTTTTTGGTAAACTCGAAAAACTTTTTATTGACAGATTGATAGAGAAAATTATATAATACTATTTGTCGCTTTCAAAAAAATGCGATAAATCAAATTTGCTCCTGCGCCATAGCATATTCGAAGATGTTAATCTTCAGCTCGTCGCAAGGCAGCAAGATGTAATTCAACGAAGCTCTTCTTGAAGTAGCTTCAGGTAGTAGTCT